>JANJXG010000084.1 GCA_024709145.1 Bacteroidales bacterium
CTCCTGTTGTTTTCTCAGGCTGATATCCCGGCTCAGGGCCAAAATGCCGATGAGTTTGCCACCCAGGTCATAAAAGGGGGCTTTGAGGGTTTCGAGTGGGATAATTCTGCCGTCAGCATAGGTTACCAATTCTTCAAACAAATGGTTTTCACCTGTTGTCAGAACGATGGCATCCTGACGGAGACAATTACCTGCCAAATCGGGTGGCAAAAGGTCAAAATCGCGTTTTCCAATGATATCGGATGCCTGTAAACCAAGCATTTTCTCCAGTTCTACGTTGCAGCCAAGGTATACACCATCAATATCTTTGTAATATACGATGTCGGGAATGGATTTCAATAATCCGCTGAGCAGTGCTTTTTCATGAGCCAGTGCTGCTTTAGATTCAATGCCTGCGGTGATATCGAACATGAATGCGATAAAAAGGTTATCATGTATTTTGACGCCATGAACAGAAGCCCAGAACAAGCTGTTGTCTTTGCGCACAAGCTGCAACTCGGCAACTGCCGATAAATTGGCGTGTAGTTTTCCGAAGTGTTCTTTTCCGGCCTGGGCAGAAGCAGGATGCACGATGTCGATCAGGTTCATGCCCTCCATCTCACCTGGTTCGTAACCAAAGAGTTTTACCGAAGTCTCATTGGTCATCACATAATTACCCAAGCGATCCACCGCCATGATGCCAACGGGAGCCCGCTCAATGATGGAGCGAAGCATTTTCTCGCTTTCATTCAAATCATTCACGAATTGATTTTTCCCAACAATCAGCGACAGGATCCCGGATGTGAGGTTGGCACGTTCGATTTCGGTTATTGAAAACTCATGGGTTTCGTTGAAACCAATGATCAGAGCTCCATATTTCTTTTCTTTGCCGATCACTGGTATGCCAAGCAGTGAGCGGCTGGAAAAACTTTTCGCGATCTCAGGACTAAGGAAAGGGCTGTTGAAAACATCCTCCACCGTGATGGCCTGTCCTTCTTCCATGAGTGAGGCAGTGAGTGTCAGTTCATTTTTTTCACCGGTCAGGTGCTGGTAGCCGATTGACGGGTCATCTGCAGTCATCGGTATCGTCAGCGACTGGACTTCATCCCAGGCAGTCACAAAACAATTATCGGCACGAAACATTTCTTTGGTCTGTTGTGCCAGGTATTCGAGTAAGTCTGCGCGGTCGGTGAGATTCAGTGCGCCATCGATGATGTGGAGCAGTTTTCTCAGGAATCGCTCGTTGTTACGGATGGCTTCATCCGAAAGGCGGGAAGCCGTGATGTCGCGAATTACCGAAAGAACCTCATTACCTGATATGGGCAGGATGCGGTTTTCAAAGAAGTTGTCCTTACCGTTTACTGTCAGCTTGTACTCATAAGTAACTTTCTGCTGTGTCGTAATTGCTTTGTGTAAGGCTTTCATAGCCTTCAAAGCTGCCTCTCCGGGGATTATGTCAGTAATTTTCTTTCCGATGAAAACACTTTTTGGAACATAAAAGACAGATTCATTATCGGTGTAGGCATCAAGATAAGTGCCTTCAGCATCAATCCTGAAAACCAGATCTGGAAGGGTGTTTAATATTTTGAGGTTGGTAGCTTCACTCACGGCAAGCTTTTCTTCTACTTGTTTTCGTGAGGTGATATCGCGGCCAACTGTTTGAATTTCTACTACAACACCCTTGTCGTTCACGATGGGGTAGTCGTGCCATTCCCACCAGATATAGTGACCATCGGCAAAGGTTTCCTTGTATTCATAATTAAAGGGCCGGGGGTTTTTGATCAGATAATCAATATGTTCCAGTATGCGTTGATGTTCTGTCTCTTGCACAATGGAAAGAAATGGCCTACCAAGCATCTGCTGCCTGCTCGTTTTGAAATAGGAACAATAGGCATCGTTTACAAAAATCAGACGGGTGTCGGGTGTATACCTGAAAATAATTTCTTTCTGCACATTGAGCATCGAAAGTAAATCATCCTGTTGCAGTGAAAGCTCCGGCATCAGGCTGAGCATCCAGATTTTTTTGTTGTTGTAGTCAATAAGCGCCGGATGCAAGTCAAAACAACTCAGGTTATCTTTCTCAAATACTTTGATCGTTTCTCCATCAATAAACTGTAAGGGATGGAAATCGGTAAGACCGTCATCAGGATTACAAAAGCCAAGGTGGAAAAGATTGCAGAGGCTTTGTTGTTGCAATCCGAGTGAGGGAAAGCGTCGCAGTGCCGCCTGATTATAAAGGATTATTTGCCAGCTGTGGGGTTGCACCAGAAAAGTGGGTGCAGGACTCTTGTAAAAGAATTGAAGGCCTGAGTCGCTCATTGGGTAGGATGTTGGAAACTTAAAGGTGAACCGGCGGGTTGTTTCAAAAGCATGCCAAATTGGCTGCAAGTCTGCGTAAACAATGAGAAGTTCGTATGTTGCTTTTCGCTCACCATGAACACTTAGTTTTAACTTTTAATTCTCAGCAAAAATACAGGGTCGGATTCTGTGCTGCAATAAGGTGAACTACGTAAGTAATGTGCTCATTGTAAGCATTTTTACTTATATTGTTTCGCTTTGGATTCTGGCTGATTACTGTAGAATTAAAAACTATATTTTTCTATAAAAAAAGTTTGTTCAGCTTTTGTGACACGCTAACAAATATAAGCTCTTGAAGGGCTTTTGTCAATGTTTATTGATAGATTTTACCTAAGTGTTTTCTGTTCTTCATTTGTCCATACCAAACCTGGAGCTATAAACCAATAAATATAAACAGCTGCTTCATGCCTTGGATGTCAAGCATGTACTTCAGTGAATGCCTTTATCTGAGTACCAGTTCCTGTATCACCTCTTTGCCAACGATTTTATTAAGGTTTTGAACGATCTGACTTCGGGCATAATTGAGTTCTTGTCTGATGGCTGGTGAATCAATGTAGGCGAACAAGGTTTTTTTCTGCACGTAGAGGTCGGTGGTGTGATTGGCAATCATTCTGCCCACAACTTGTTCCCAGGCCTGAATCACCCTGATGCCGTCAATCTTTTCCTGCAGATGGTAGGTACGCAGAAATTCCTCGATGGCGTTGCCGAGGGGCTGTTGGTTGGGATCGCTCATGAGTTTATAAAAGGTTGAGAATGAACATACCCGGCCTCTACGCTGAAAATGCGGTGGTCAATCTCGCTTTGGTGAAACAGGCGTTGGATGCGTTGCTGTTGTGTGTCGGTGATAAACACCTGGCCGAAACTGTCGTTGCCTACAAGCCTGATGATGCTGCCCACGCGTTGATCGTCGAGCTTATCAAAGATGTCGTCGAAAAGCAGAATGGGTTTAAAGCCCATGATGTTGCGGGTGAACTCGAATTGTGCCAGCCTGATGGCAATGATGAAGGATTTCTGCTGGCCCTGCGAGCCGAATTTTTTCAGCGGATATTGATTGATTTCAAAGTCAAGGTCGTCTTTGTGGATACCGGTGGAGGTATAGCGCAGCATGCGGTCGCGGTCGTAGGTGGCCTGTAAGCTTCGAGCCAGTGGCGTGTGGGTCAGACTGCTTTCGTAGCGGATGTCTACTTTTTCGGCCGTACCGGCCACAAAAGCGTAATAGTGTTGAAAAAGCGGGATAAAGGTTTCGAGGAAACTTTTTCTTTTTTCGTATAAGAGATGACCAAAACTTGCCAGGTTCTCGTCCCAAAGCTGCACAAGGGAGCGGTCGTGTTGTCCGTTTTCGGCAAATTGCCTGAGCAAGGTGTTGCGTTGCAGCAAGATCTTATTGTATTGTATGAGGGTGTCGAGGTAGACGGGGTCGAATTGTGACATGACTCCGTCGATAAATTTACGCCGTACCTCGCTGCCCTCGTTGATGAGGTCGCGGTCGTAGGGTGAGATCATCACGAGGGGAATTTTTCCGATGTGATCGGCAAGGCGGTCGTATTCTTTCTTATTGAACCGGAAGGATTTTTTGTGTTGTTTTTTTTGAACCACGCTCACCATATCGGGAGTTCCGTTGCGGCGATATTGGCCGTGAACGGCAAAAAGATCTGCTCCGTGCCGGATGTTTTGCTGATCGAGGGGGTTGAAATAGCTTTTGCAGAATGAGAGGTAGTAGATGGCGTCTAGCAGGTTGGTTTTGCCTGCGCCATTGTTGCCGATAAAACAATTGATCTTCTCCGAAAATGCCAGTTCGGCAGCTGCATAGTTTTTAAAATCCGACAGTTTGAGGTGCTCCAGATACATGGTCTTCTGTTTTTGGCATCACAAAGATACGTCAAAAGACCTGAAATCCTCAGCGTTTGAACTGATCGAGTTGGGTTGAGATGGAAATATAATTGGGTGAACCCACCACATGGAATGTTGAGCGGGCGTAATTGATCTGGAAGCGGGAGATTTTCAATCCCACACCCCAGGCAAAGCCAATCATAGCGAGTTTGTCGGGTATCTGCATCTCCTGCCGTCTTTTGTAGTTGTAGCTTCCCCTGAGCGCCAATCCTTTACCGATGTAAAACTCACCTCCGATGATGAAATGCCGCATCAGCTGATCGCCGAATTTCTCCACACCTTTCAGTTCTGAGCGCACGCCGGTAATGGGGTCGATGCGTCCTTTGAGGTCGATGGGATCGTCATAAGTTAAGTCCCATTTCTGAAGGTGGTCGTAGATCAGGATTACCCTGAAAGGCACGTGGTCGAGGCGTTTGGATACGCCAATCTGCATCGAGAATGGCATGGCAGAGGCTTCACCGGGCAGGTAGGATTTCAGTTCGGAACCGATGTTTCGTGCTGTGAGTGAGAAAAGCCAGCCTGTTTTACTCAGATAGGTTCCGGCAACATCCACGGCAATGCCAAAGGAGTTGTAGTTTTCATACTGCGATCCGATCAGTTTGGCATTGGCCCCGATGCTGAAGCTGCTGTCGAGTTGGCGACCCCAACCCAGTGAGAGGGCATAATCGGCTGCCCCGAAGGTGTTGTCGCGGTTACCCGCTTCATCTGCGTAGTCGAATTTGCCGTAATTAAAGTATTGAAGACCTGCCACAAAGGTACCGGCTTCACCGATGGTTCGGCCATACTGCACGCTGCTGAAACCCAGATCGGCATAATAATCCACATAGGCCAGGCTGAGCTGACTGCTGATGGCAGGGTTGATCAGGGCAGGGTTGAAAGTGGTGAGCTGTATGTCGTTATCGTTCACCGGCAGGGCGTTGCCACCCAAAGCGGCCACGCGTGGTGCCACTGCGATGTTCAGAAAATCGTAGGTGCCTCTGCCGCCGACCTGGGCATGAGCCTGTGTAACCAACATAGCTGCCATGAGCAGAAGAAGCGTGTGTAAAGAAGTTTTTTTCAGCATGCTTTGTTTTATAACCTTGTTTTAACGGTTTTATTTCAGCTTTATTGCGTGATCTTGGCTGGGCTTCGGTGCTAATTTGATTCAAAAAGGCACCGATGTTTTTCACTGCCTGATGAAGGGTCTGGCCGAACTTATTCCCTTGTTGCTTTTCAGTTGAAGGAAATATTTCCCCGGGGGCAGGTCGGCGATGTCAACCCTTTGACTGTCGTCAGGGTTGTTGAGACTCCTGATAAGTATCCCTGCTGCATTCAGGATGCTGATGCCCCGGATTTCGTGGGTGCTGGTGAGCCCGCTGATGATTAAAAAATCGCCGGCAGGATTGGGAAAGAGCTGCCAATTTCCGAAAGAAGCATCGTTGTTTAATTTGATTCCCGTGATCATTTTCCATTGGTCATAAAGCACCTGAAGCGAATCGATGGGCTCAACGCCATAGGGAGTCTGAGGTACATTGAGATCGAGGAAAAGGGCCTGAGCCTGATCATCGGGACGGGCCATTCGGATAAAAGCCGACAGGGAAGAAACACCTTCATTGAGACAACGCTGATCGGCTCCCGGTACGTTGGCGCCCTGCAGGGCTGCCATCAGCTTGTCGGCAAGGGTGCCTTCCTGCCTGAGAAACCGGGCTTCCATCGAGTCGAGGATGCCGCCGTGCAGGAGGATGTTGCCCTGAATGGCATAATGACCACCGCTGATGTGACCTTTCCAGTCCATGCTTGTGGCGCCGGTATAGGCTGCAGAGCGGGGGTGACCGTTTTCGTCGAAATCAACGATGCCGTACTGCCTTCTTCCCGGCAGGTTCTGAGCATCGTTGGCCACCAGCCAGTCGATGATTTGCTGGGGTGAATCACCGGCGAGCATCCTTGTGCGGGCATTCAGCTGATTGGCAGCGAGCCAATAAGATTGGGTGTGGATGGCTCCGCGACCTGGGATGACATCACTGATGATTTTTGCTCCTCCGGCAATGGCTGTGTTGTCGATGCAGCTGGCACCGGCACTGCCGATTTCACCTGTGAGGGTGTCAACGGCTACGATCGAGAAAGTATCCTGTGCCTGCAACTGCATGAAGGCAAAAGCGAAAAGAATCAGTAAAAGTCTCATTTTCATTTTTTTGTATTTTAAACAGCGATGAACGAAAACAACAGAACGATTTGAAAAGACGAAAATAATATTTATTGGCTCATCTTACCCGATTGTTTTGATTTACTTTTGTTCCCATCAGGAAAGCAATTAATAGAAGATTTTGTTCGTTTACACCATTAATATTTGTTCAAATGTCGATCTGGCGTGTTTTGTTGTGCATCCTCTTCCCGCCGCTTGCGGTGATTGACAAGGGATGCGGTTCGGTTTTAATCGTGTTTCTGCTCACCCTGGCGGGATGGATTCCGGGGGTGCTGGCAGCTTTGATTGTGAATAAAAAATAGAATTATGACAGTTCAAAAAGCCTGCACCTTCTTATTGCTGCTGCTCACCGGCTTTTACCCGGAAGGGCATCTACTTCAAGCCCAGCAGAAGATCGTGCTGGATGCCTCTATGTTTTACAACTTCAGCACCAAAGGCGAGGCTGGTCTCTGGGTTGACGAGCAGCAACTTGCCGGCGACCCGGCCGGAGGGAGCGGCGGACAACCTACGACAGTTTTCTCACCCGGCTGGGTGAATGCTGATATTTATTACCCCGCCATGGTGGTGCTTGATCTGGGCAGGACTTATCAACTTTCATCAGTCTGGCTTTTTGATGCCAACGACAGTGACAGCCTGATCATCTTCAGCGGCACTCCGGCACAGTGGCAAAGGCGGGCAGGAATCTTACTCAACACTTACAACAGCTGGCGGGAGGTGACTCTCGACCTCAGCACACGCTTCCTGATGTTTCGCATCCCCGGGCCTTCAACACGTGTGGCCGAAATGGTGCTTTATGGAACAGCAAGCGGTGCCGGCAGCAATACGCCTGTACCGGCGGCAACAATGTTTCCGATGATGCAGAACTTCATTGGTGTCAATGGTTTTGTCGACGATCCTTTGGATAAGCTGAGCTGTGCAGGCCTGCTGCGTGAATACCACAACTGGGGTTGGGACGAAGGCAACCTCGATAGCAGTTACCCGGGCTATCCCAACAATGCCTGTGCCTGGAACCCGAGCTGGGTGAGTGGTCCGGGCTGGGGTTTTTATTTCGACGAGTTTTATCAGCAGCTCAGATCTGCCGGCATCCGTGTGAGTCCCGACCTTCAGGGTTCAGCCTTGTATATTCACGACTTCAACGATTCACTCGTGCAACACAAGCCGATCAGTCCGGATGAGGATCCCAGGAATCCTGTTTCCTATACCGAGCATGCCGACTATCTTTTTCAGTTTGCAGCCAGGTATGGAAAAACCGCCGTGAGCAACACGCTCCTTAAGCTCAGAGCCGGACAGCCGCGTTTGTCAGGTCTGGGACTAACCGAATACCTCGAAAACTGGAACGAGCCCGACAAATGGTGGTTTACACGCGGTGGCTATTTCACACCCGATGAGTTTGCAGCCATGTGCAGTGCCGATTACGACGGACATGAAGGAGCACTTGGAGCCACCAAGGGGTTGAAAAATGCCGATCCGCAGATCAGGATGGTTATGGCCGGGCTCGCTAGTCTCAATCTGGAGTATGTGCGCTGCATGAAACTCTGGAGCGATTACAACCGGCAGGGAGGCTTTCCGGCCGATGTGCTAAATTTTCATCATTATTCCGAAAACGGCAGTCATGGTATCAGCCCTGAAGCGGATAACCTGAAGGCAAAGCTGACAGCACTTGTCGATTACCGCAACACCTGGCTTCCCGGCAAAGAGATCTGGCTATCTGAATTTGGTTACGACACCAATCCCGAAAGCACTCAGGCCGCTGTGGCCATCGATACCAACGATATCTATGAGGTACAGGGACAGTGGATTCTCCGGTCCTTTCTGGCCGCAGCCGCTGCCGGTATCGACAAGGCCTTTGTGTTTATGTTGCGCGATGCCAATGCGCCAGATCCCAACAAATACAACAGCTCAGGACTCACCAACGAGAAATGGCACGGGCAGCAGCCTAAGAAATCGTGGTATTATGTAAACACCCTCACCCTTCAGCTGCGCAATACCCGCTTTGCCGGACAGCAGGTATCGGGTCATGACGCTGTGAATGTGTATAAGTTTGTATCGGCAAGGGCTGATACTACTGTGTATGTGGTCTGGTGTCCAACCTCAGCCAATACAATTGTACCCGACTTTGAACTCAGCCTGGGACGACAGGGCAGCGTCAGTCTTATAACGCCCACCTTCGGGATGCCTGAAGGATACAGTCAAACCCTTTCCCTGCAAAACGGAAAGGTGAAATTCAGGGTCAGTGAGCGGCCTGTCTTTATCCGTGTTACGGGCAATAACAGCGTCGGTATGAAGGGACATTTGCGCTATTTTAGCCCAACAGGGAGTCCTTTGCCAGCCACCGACCTGCGACTGCAACTTTACGACCTGCAGGACTCGGCTATCAGCACAGTGGTGGTGCCTCAGCTACAAGAAGCCGGACTTCAGTTTGAATTTGATTCATTGCCCTCCGGACAAAGCTGTAAAATCAGGATCTGGGAAGAGACCGTCACCGGTAATCTTGCTCAAAGCTGGATGTGGAATCACTGGAATGGTATCACTGCCCTCGACGCGCTGCTTATCAGTTACCTGGTGGTGCAGAGTCCTGTAGCAGAACAACTTGCCTGGATCAGCGACAGCGAACAGCCCGGTCCGTTTATTGTCCGTCTGGCCGACGTCAACAACAGTCAGAGTCTGTCGGCCCTCGATGCGCTGCTGCTGATGTACCGGCTCACAGGCATACCCGGCATGAGCCCTTTTCCGGGAGGGCGAACCAATTTTGTCGTCGGCGGACATTTCGACAGCGCGGTCAACGGTACCGTCTTTCCCGACTCACCCACCATCCTCTTTGAGCCCTTTGGCGACTATGCCGCTGATGCTCCGGCCTCCTCGGTATATCAGGAGGCAGTGCTGCCTCCGCTTGAAGCCGGGACACACCATTTCAACATCTATTTCGCCGTGGCAGGCGACCTCAACCTGTCAGCAGGCCTTTGATATCACACAGAACTAAAACTTCTCTGCCTCGTTTTCTTAAATTATCCCGCCGTTGACAGGAATAATGCAGCCGGTGAAGTGCTTTTTCTTTACTTTAGTGCCTTCAATCCAGAAATCAATGTGTATGAAAAGAATCCTGTTTTCCATGGTTGCGCTGGCAATGGCCGGCCTGACCTCCTGCAAACAACAAGTGGCCGAAACCAAAACAGCCGAAGCACCTGTGATCGGGCCAAAAGAGATCAGTCTTACCAGCGATCGCCTGACACCCGAGCTGCTCTGGTCGATGGGCCGGCTGGGTGAAGTTGCCGTATCACCCGACCGTCAGACGCTGCTCTTCACGATTACCTATTACGATATCAACGAAAACAAAGGCAATGCGGAGCTCTATACCATGAAAGCCGATGGCTCGGATTTTAAACGGATTACCTATACCGCTGCAGGTGAATACAACCCGCGCTGGCGTCCCGACGGAAAAAAAATTGCCTGTATGTCGTCCGAGAGTGGCAGCATGCAGCTTTGGGAAATGAATCCCGACGGCAGCGATAAAAAGCAGATCAGTCAGGTTGAAGCTGGCATCGGTGGCTTTGCCTACGCCCCAGATCAGCAAAAGCTCCTTTTCATTGCCGATGTGCCCAAAGCCTCCATCGTTCAGACACTGCATCCCGACCTTGACAAGACAACAGGCCGCCTCAACGAAGACCTGATGTACAGGCACTGGGATCAATGGGTCGATGCTTATACTCACATTTTTGTTGCCGACTACGATGGCGTGAAACTCACAAACATTAAAGACATTATGGCCGGTGAAGAATGGGAATCGCCGGTGAGGCCTTTCGGTGGTATGGAGCAGATCAGCTGGAGCCCCGACAGCAAAAGCATCGTATACACCAGCCGCAAGAAAAAAGGAAAAGAATACAGCCTTTCAACCAACTCCGACCTGTATCAGTATCAGCTGGCCAGCGGTGAAACCACCAACCTCACCGCAGGGATGATGGGGTATGACAACAACCCTGTTTTTTCGCCCGATGGAAAGTACCTGGCCTGGGAAAGCATGGAAAGAGATGGCTATGAAGCAGATAAAATCAGACTCTTTGTTCTTGATTTCGCCAGCGGCGAAAAAAAATACCTCACCGAATCGTTTGATCAGAATGTGCATGGACTGGTGTGGAGCGACGATGCAAGCAAAATCTATTTCACCAGCAACTGGCATGGCCTCGACCAAATCTATTCGATCGGGATGGCCGATGGCAGCATACGTAAAATCACCGAAGGTGTGCACGACTACACATCGGTGATGCTGGCAGGCAACAGCCTCATCGGCACCCGGATGTCGATGTCGTATCCCACTGAGGTTTTTGCTGTGGACGAAAACAGTGGTGTGCAGACACAACTCACCCAAATCAACACGAAGATGCTGAGTCAGCTGGCCCTCGGCAAGGCCGAAGAACGCTGGATCACCACCACCGACGGCAAGCAGATGCTCGTGTGGGTGATCTATCCATCTCATTTCGATCCGGCAAAGAAATACCCGGCGCTGCTCTACTGTCAGGGAGGGCCGCAGAGTACGGTCAGTCAGTTTTGGTCGTTCCGGTGGAACTTCCAGATGATGGCAGCCAACGACTACATCATCGTGGCACCCAACCGCCGCGGATTACCAGGCTTTGGACAGGAATGGCTGGAACAGATCAGCGGCGACTATGGCGGACAAAATATGAAAGACTATTTCAGCGCCATCGATGCAGTGGCCAGGGAGCCTTTTGTGGATGCCAACAGACTGGGTGCGGTGGGAGCTTCCTATGGCGGCTTCTCTGTTTACTGGATGGCGGGCAATCATCAAAACCGCTTCAAGGCTTTCATCGCCCACAACGGCATGTTTAACCTCGAACAGCAGTACCTCGAAACAGAAGAGATGTGGTTTGCCAACTGGGATCTCGGTGGTCCTTTCTGGGACAAGAACAACAAGGTGGCACAGTGGTCGTATGCCAACTCACCGCATAAGTTTGTTCAAAACTGGAACACCCCCTTGCTCGTGATCCACAGTGAGCTCGACTACCGCATCGTGGCTTCACAAGGTATGGCTGCTTACAACGCTGCCATCCTGAAAGGAGTGCCGGCCCAATACCTTTATTTCCCCAACGAAAACCACTGGGTGCTGAAACCACAAAATGGCATCCTCTGGCAACGCACCTTCTTCAACTGGCTCGACCGCTGGCTGAAGTAGAAGAGGTGTAGAGGGGTTTTCGTGAAGCGTGATAGGTAGACAATAAATTGGTGCCACCTGACCCCGGAGGCTTGTCCCTCAATGGAGGAGTGACAAGTGACCGTGACAAGTGACAGCGATCGTTGAAAAGTGATCAGTAATGTTTAATCATTGCTGTGAAGGTGTTGAAAAGTGCGCAATCATCAGTCTTCAGTAATTGGTGAAAATAGAACAAATTCGGCGTACCTAGAGAAAATCGTCCCATCATTGCCTTACTGAGCACGGATGAGTCACGCAGCAGGAGTGAAGTTGTAAATCAGCATCTTCTTCTTTCCTAACAAAGGAAAGTTACAGGGATTACGTCTTGGTACCAAAGTCCCTTGGTCGAAAATTTATAATTCAAATGACCTGACTTAAAAACACCTGCAATCTTGAAGTTTTGGGTTTGGTGAATTATTTGTTTATGACAAATTTTTTGGTGAAAATCTGTGATCCGTTCGAGATTTCAAGCAAATAAGCTCCATCACCAAGTTGACCGGGTTGTAATTGCCCCTGATGTTTTCCCTGAGACCAAATTTGTTGGAAGACCATCCCGCCAAAGGTATTGTAAATACGCAGCCGGCATTCCGAATTTGTTGCAGGAAATTCGATGTTGAGGGTTCCTGAAGAAGGAGACGGAAAGATCCGAACGTAAGCTGCTTGTGGAAAATCTTCAATACCGGCGGCGCTGCAATTGGAGAGCGGTATTTTACTGGTACCGTCAGGATTCATGCTGTAGATATTCCAATGACCTGATGCTGAGGCCATCCAGGTGAGGTAAATAAGGTTGTTGGAAGGATGAAAGGAAGCCTGATAATAAGACTCGCCATTAGCAGCATTGCTAAGATAATCCCATCCGGTTCCATCGGGGTTGGCGACAACAAGGTCGCTGCCGTTGTTGTAGCCAAGACGGTCGGTGTTCATGAAGATTATTTTTGTGCCGTCATGATTGAAAAACAGGTTGGCATCAGTATAACCAAAAGTATTTACCGGGGTGATATCCACCCAATTGCTGCCATTCACATCAATGGTAGCCAGATGGTCATCTGCGTTAAAGCCGGCCTGAAAATAGATTTTATCTCCTGCCGGATTGAATTTTGGTGCTGACTGCCAGTAAGCACCGGCCTGGTCAGTAAGCTGCGTTCTGTTGCTGCCGTCAGAATTCATGATAAAGATCTCAGGATAAGGAGAGAGATCCCATGCGGCAAAAACAATTTTTTGTCCATCCGGTGAGTAGTTGGGATAACCATCATAGACATCATTGTTGGTGAGCCTGGTGAGGTTTGTTCCGTCGTTGTTTACTTTGTAGATTTCGGTGGTTGTCCCGTAGTTTCCATTCTGGAAAACGATGGTCGAGCCATCCGGGCTGACTGCCGGAAAAAAGTCGTTTCCTTCAAGGTTCGAAATCAGCATCAGGTTAGATCCATCGCTATTGCAGCGGTAAAGGTCGTAACCAGCTCCCAGCCGGTCGGAAGAGAAATACAGATAATTTCCATCAGGAGAAACAACAACCCAGAAATTGTGGCAGTCCTGCGAAAATCCGTTCAAGATTGTCCCGGCTACCAGCAGTAGTGTATAAAAAAAAGTTTTCATTTGTTATATGTATTTGGTTTGTAGGAATGTGATATTCCCCAAATTTACAAAAACCAGCTGGTAATGTCAAGTTTATTGCCGAATGAATTGATCGGCGATTAGTGATCGGTGATGGGTGACGGGTGATGTGTGGTGTTAATTTAACCACGGCCACCGGGTGTATGAACTACCGAAAGTCGGCTTTTTAATAAGTTTTATCTTTCCTCTTTACTTTAACCTCAACTGCACTGAGACTTAATGTTTTCTGATTGGATCGGCTAATTGAAGATTAGCGGGAAACGAACTTCCTGTTTGTCTTCCTCGAAAAAAAATATCACTTTCGGCTACAGGGCACAGCTTGTTTCAGCAACGGATTCCGGCACTGAAAAAAAGAATTGTCAAAGTCATCAATTGAGCCCATGTAATTGCTGTATTGTGTTACTTTTGAATTTTAGACTGCTATTAAATGAATATAGAATTTCAGGTTATCTTGCTGATATTATTCGTTTTAACCACATTTTTGGGTGTTATCCATTTTAGCAAGCAACCAAAATGTAAATCCAATTTTTTTCTGGGCCTTTTTATCCTGCTTTTTGGCCTAAGTGTTTTACATATTTTGTTGATTAATGTCCTGTTTCAAACGAAATACAACCCACTCATTCTTCTGCCCTTAAATTTGGTATTTCTTCCTTTTTATTTTTTAGTTCGCTATTTTGATAAGTTTTTATCATTTCAGGTTTATGGTAAGCTCTTCGAGAATAGCATTTTGATGGTTGCTGTGATCGAAATACTTACCAATCTATTGCCGACAGGCGCCTGGATTTACACGAATCAGTTTAATAATGAATTGATTGCATTTGTGTTTTCTATTAAGCGATTCTTTGTCATTATTTTACTGCCTTCAGGCGTATATGCTTTGTGGCACCTGAAAAATAAATCAGTATCCTATAAGCCAAGAACGAATGATGATAAGCTGAGGTTGAAATGGATCCGTGAAATGATCATTTTAATAGCCTTGCTGATTGTGGTTGTTATTTTGCCTGAATTTGCCCGGCTTTTAATGGAGAAGAATCTGGCCTTGTTTATTCTTCAGGCCATCGTCGGTTCCTTGCTCGTGGTGTATATTGGTCTGCGTAATTTAAATGTACAGGTAAACGCTGCCATTGCCACTGCGAAAGAAACAAACAGTTTCAATCCCGAGACCAACATAAACTTTAAAAACATTCAACGACTGTTCGAATTTGAGAAGATTTATTTAAAGAGCGAATTAAGAATTACCGATGTGGCAAACAGAATTTCTTTAACACCAAACTATGTTTCAAAAATCGTTAATGAAAATGCTAAAATGAACTTCAATGATTTTGTGAATCAATACAGAATAAACGAAGTAGTT
>JANJXG010000093.1 GCA_024709145.1 Bacteroidales bacterium
AATACCTTTTTTTATTCCTCCAAATGTTTTTTAATAAAAATTTTATCCGAAATTATTTCCGTCT
The DNA here is from genome assembly GCA_024709145.1 of Bacteroidales bacterium. Lineage (GTDB taxonomy): Bacteria > Bacteroidota > Bacteroidia > Bacteroidales > F082 > JALNZU01. The sequence continues at coordinate 65 of JANJXG010000093.1, forward strand.
GATCTTCAAGTATTTAAAAATGAAAAAAAATGAAAAATTTTGATTCGACTAAACTATTCCTTGAAAAATCAGATTGACTGGTAACCCTGATACCTGTTTTTTTCACCATTTAGAAATTCTCAACTTTTCTAAGAACGATTTCTTGAATAAAAAATGGACTACAAATTTAACTTAAATTTTAATTGATTGTACAAATTGATTATTTTTTTTGAATATCTCTTGTAAAAACTGGTTTAAATTGAGATGAAAGGTTGGTGTTATAGTAGTAACCATCCCGATCGAACCCGATAATATCTGCTGGATCAGATAATTTATGATCACATATATAGGAGGCCATACTTCCTCTGGCTCGTTTAGCAAAGAAACTAATCATTTTGTAATCACCATTACTGTAATCAAGAAACTGAGGGCTAATAACAGGAACCTTCAGTTTTTTAAAGTCGATTGAAGCCGAATATTCATGAGAGGCCAGGTTGACTAGAGCATTAGACGGATGGAGCTGAAGGTCAGCCAAGAGGGCATTTGTATTTTTTTTTGTCCAAAATTCATACAAATCTTTTGCGGATTTAATTTTCAGCTTGGTGCTCATTTCAAGCCTGTAAGGCTGAATCAAATCTAAAGGTCTCAGATAGCCATATATACCACTTAGAATTCGAAGGTGATTCTGCGCAAAGTCAATTTTCTCTTCCTTCCAGGAATAGGCATCCAATCCAATATACACATCACCTTTGTAGGCGAATATTGCCTGCTTTCGATGAGCAGGATCACTATTCTGTTCCCAATGCTGATACCGTTCATAATTTAACTCTGCCAAAACCTTGCTCAATGACATCAGGTTTGCGATACTTTCAGCATTCAACTTTTTGATAATTCTCGCAATTCCGGATGCTTCTTCTTCAAAGAAGGGTATTGTATGCCTGGTAATTGGAGCCAATGTTTCAAAATCCAGCGTTTTTGCTGGAGATAGTATCATAATCATTATAAGAATATTTAATCGGTTTACACCTTATTATATACCATCATTTAAAATGTGTTGCAATGCTTTTAAGAATGTCGTGTGAAACGAGCACAAATCTGGTTTCCCGTTCAGTGAGTTTTAATTCTAGAATTCCCATAAGCATGAAATTAAGAATCATGCGTTCTGCCTGTTTTTTACCGATTCCTGCGGTGTTCATTAATTCATTTCGGGAAATACTGCCATGCTGATCAACATATTGCAACAGCAGCATTTCGGGTTCGGTAAAGTTTATATTCACAACATTGTCAGATTGCTCAAGCTTCCAATACTGTAAAAGAATGGGATCAGCTAGGATATTTTGATCTTTAACGCGAACAAAAACTTTGTAATCGTTTTCCTTAGCAGGCGCTTTGTGCTTTAATTTCCTACTCTTAGGAACAAAGACTTCCAACACCAGTTTTCCATCTACATCCCATTCTTTTGTTTGGAACACTATTTCTGGTTTACAAAACAACTGTGCAGCCGCTTCGATCATATAGTATTCTTCTTCTGACCTAACGCCGGCGATTGCGCCATTATCCTTTACGCCAACAAGCAATCTGCCACCATCAGTGTTTGCAAATGCAACCAACGTTCGGGCAATTTTCTTGCTGTCGGAAATTTCAAATTTGAAATCCAATTGCTGATTTTCACCTTGAGCGATAAGTTTCCTTATGTACTCCGACATAGTTTATGTTTTATTTAAATGACAAAAATACTGCTTTATCGCATGTAGTTACTTAACAAGCCATTAAGAGATCTGTTCAACCCAAGACCCACTTCATTAAAACCTTAAACCAAAATGCATAGAATTATCGCAATAAATGATAAAAAAACAGATCCGAGCAATAAGCACAGATCTGCCATTTGAAAAATAAATATGCAAAATGTAACTATCATATTAACAATATGATACAATCTAAACAGCTTTAAGGTTCAGAACAAAGCATTTAAATAAATACGATGTTTTCCTTAGAAGTGTTTTTCTCGCAGTAATGGCATGCAAGTTTCAGGTTGTTGTTGTCGTCATAGAAAACATCAAAACGAGTTGAAACATCCTCCTTGTTTGTGATACAATTAGGGTTGAAACATTTCACGATTTTGTCAACTTTTTCTGGAATATGAACAGTTGACTTTTTACTAACCTCATAATCGCGGATTTCAATCAACGTAGCAGATGGAGCTACGAGTGCAATTTTGTTAATTTCCTCGTGTTCAAAATATTTCCCACTGATTTTGATAATACCTTTAGATCCAAACTTTTTGCTTTCGAGGTTGGTTCCAAAATAAACCTGATTTTTTGTTTTGTCAAGTCCAAGTATTTTAATTACCTGAAAAACAGTTTCTGTTGGAATGTGATCAATCACCGTGCCATTGCTTATGGCAGAAACGATGAGTTCTTTTCTTTTATCGCTCATGACTGTAATAATTGTAACTGATATAATGCTATTTAAAACCCAAAATTGAAGCCATCAAAGCTTGACGTACATAAATCCCGTTGAGGGCTTGTTGAAAATAATAGGCCATTGGATTGCTGTCAACGTCGGTACTGATTTCGTTGACTCTGGGAAGCGGATGAAGAATTTTGAGATTTGATTTTCCATCAACAAGCATGGCATTCACAAGGTTGTATGAGTTTTTAACACGCTCATATTCAAGTGGGTCAGGGAATCTTTCACGCTGAATCCGCGTCATATACAAAATGTCGGATTTTGGAATTACCTCAGACATATCGGTATACTGCTCGTAATGTAACTGAGCATCCTTGATATGACGTTTGACTGCACTTGGCAATTTGAGTTCAACAGGAGATACCAAGTGAAATCTGGTATTGAAGTGACAAAGAGCCATTGTTAGGCTATGGACGGTTCGTCCGTACTTCAGGTCACCAACAAAGGTAATATCAAGATTATCAAGCGTTCCCTGGGTTTTTCTGATGGAATACAGATCCAGTAAACACTGAGTGGGATGTTGGTTAGCACCATCACCTGCATTGATAATTGGAACAGGTGCCACTTCGCTAGCATATCTGGCAGAGCCGTCAACCGGATGACGCATCACGATCAAATCAGAATAATTGCTAACGGTTAAAATGGTATCTTTAAGCGTTTCGCCTTTCTGAACACTGGTGGTTGCGGCGCTGCTAAAACCAATCACGCTTGCGCCCAATTGCTGAGCAGCACTTTCAAAACTAAGACGGGTACGGGTTGAAGGTTCAAAAAATAAAGATGCAACCACACGGCCTTTCAGAATTTCCTGCCGGGGTTGTTTCTCAAATTCCTCTGCAAGATCAAGAATCCTGATGATCTCTTCTTTGGAATAGTCATTAATAGAAACAAGACTTCTGTTTTTCATTGAATGTATGATTTGTTATGGTGATTAAAAATTGATTCAAACAGGCAAAAAAAAGACGGCTATTGCCGTCGTTTATAAAATGATAATTTGAGAAGAACACAGAGGTTCTTTCATTTTGAATCAGATACTGAAATTCTTTGTTCATGCCGATTAGCTAACCGGAGCACAAAATTAACCGAAAGATCTTAATTAGATTCCTCATTAAAAAAAAGATATGAAGATTTTTTAAACAAATACTGCAATTAGGTCAACAAAAGCCACATCAAACAGAAAATAGAATCAACAGGATTAGAAATATACACCTTTATGGAATTAATTGATTGCTAAAGTTTCGTTGACAAGTATTTAACATAAGCCATCTAATTTCGCAAACGTTTGCAGTATTAAGCAATGGCAACAGGAATCATCATCGAACTTTCAGTTAAAAAAGGCTATGGTTTTCTGAAGGAAGACCAAACAGGCAGAATTATACGTTTCGACATTATTGAAAAGGAGGATGACTTTCAGATTTCTCAACCGATCGAATTCAATATTATAGACCTCGAACCGGGAAAACTGGCTATCAACTTAAGACCCTCCCACCCAAAAAAGGTATTGATTGTGAGTTAATTCAATCTAAAACTCAACCATTATACCAATTGTAGGCAAAACCGTTCCACTTGTGTTAGGAATTCCCCGCAGCACATATTTTGTATTGTTATCTGTAGTAATAAAATTCCCATTGTCATCCTTTTCGCGGACGTAATTATCCTGACCTTTTGATTTGTAGTTGTATACATTTTGAATATCGAGGTACACCATCAGGCTCCATTGCTCAAAAAAATATTTTTTGTCAACACGAATATCGAGCTGATTAAAAGGATCCAAACGTTTTTCATTCAGCCTGTTGAAATCGGTATACACTCCACCTTGGGCATTCCATGCCTCGATAAGGGCTGATTTCTCAAGATCATAGGGAGTGTAAGGAAGTCCTCCGTCAAAACGCCATTTTGCACCGACAATCCAATTCTTTTTTAGGTTTTGAGTCAGGGTAATAACGCCGATATGTCGAAAATCCCAGCTGGATGGGATGAGTTTCTGGTTCTTATCTTCAAACTCGCTCCGCACAAAAGTGTAAGAAACGATGAGATTTGTTCCTGATTTTAACTTACTTCTATTAACAACTTCAAATCCGAAGGCACGACCTTTACCGGAAGAAATTACAGCTTCATTTCCAAGAACACCATAATCAGCACCTTTATTTGCCAAATTGATGGAGTCTTTCAAAGAGAAAGGGTAATTGTCATATTGTTTTATAAACCCTTCCACTGAAAAAAACAACTCATCCCTGGGGATATACTGAATACCTGCAATATAATGATTTGCTGCAATATATTTGATTTCATTGTCTTTATTCACAAGTTGACCATTAGTATCTCTATAACCAAGGGTTGTGTAGGCCGGTAATTGGTAATATCTGCCAACATTCGCTGTTACAGCCCATTTTTCAGTTAACACATAGGAAGCAGATACCCTTGGCGACAGCTGTTCAAGCGGATTCATCATCGAGCTGCTGTAATTATTGAAATCCGTTCTTAATCCTGCTGACAAAGTGAGTCGGTCGTTCATAAAATTCTTGCTAAGCTGAGCCGAGGCATTGTATTTGAACAGGTTTAAATCTGATTTGTAATCAAGATTAATGAGTTCATTGCCGACAAAGAGTTTCTGAAAAGTAGTTGTGTTATATTTGGCATATTCAGCACCCACCATATACACAAACTTATAATCACCGTAGCGGATGTTGTTTTCAAATCTTAGTTTGTTTTCAATTTCCCGGGATGCATAATCAAGAATTCGTGCCTGGTTCTCATCATTTTCAGGGTATTTATAACTTATGTTGTTCAGCATGTTTCTGCTTAGAACAAGTGTTTGAAAGCTGTTTGTTTTGTAATGGCGGTATACAGCTCCGATGGCATAACTCCATTGTTCGTTGACAGGAAGGAATGACAATATATACTCCTGATCCTCTGTTGGTTCTTTGATGCCAGTGTTGAGTTTAAACTGATCTAAGGAACCGATACTTACGATGGTCAATTCATTTCTTTTGTCAAACCGGGTTTTCCATTTGAGCTGATAGTCATTGAAAGTTGGTAAAAATGGCAGGCCAATCGCGTCAAATAAAAATTGCAGATACGACCTTCTTGCTGAGACTATAAAACTGGATTTTTCGCCGGCAGGACCATCAGCCGTCATACTTACTTCAGAAGCCCCAAGACTTCCTCTGAATTTTATTTTCTCTTTGTTACCCTCTTTTTGTGTGAACTCAAAAACACCGCTGAGTGCATTACCTCTGTTAGCAGGAAAAGCACCGGAATAGTAATCAACTGAACTGATGAAGTCGGCATTGAGAATACCAACAGCTCCGCCAGATGATCCTTGTGTTGCAAAATGGTTGATGGTTGGGATTTGAACGCCATCAAGGTAAAAAGTTGCCTCACTGGGCCCACCGCCTCTTATGATTACATCATTTCGAAAAGAAACGCCAGACCCGACTCCGGGCAATGATTGAATAACCCTCGATATATCTCTGTTACTGCCAGGACTAGTCTCTATTTCGGAAACTCCCAATTTTTGAAGTGACAGCGGGCTTTCTTCTGTTCTGACAAACGGATTTGCTTTTACTTCAACCTCCTGAAGGGCAATACCAGCATTTTGCATCCGGATTTCGATGAATTCGACCTTTGAATTGGTAACTTGAACTTCAGCCGAGGTAGTATTTTTATACCCAACATAGGTTGCTTCAAGTACTATAAAACCAGGATTGAGTCCTGTAATCAGAAACCGACCCTCAAAGTCAGTAGTTGCACCTATTGTCGTACCCTTTACAATGACATTAGCAAAAGGAAGCGGTTCATTATTTGTTTGATCAATAACCCTACCCTGTACCTGTCCGTTTTGTGCGAAGGTTACAGAATGAAATGTCAAGACGATTAGGAATATTAGGAATGATTTAACTATTTTCATATTTACTTAATCTTAAGGCTGATAGAGCTGAATATTTTTAAGGCTGTAGTGTGACCAGAAATATTGGTGTAAAGTTTACCGTCTTGACCGGAAGCTGCACCATGTCCTACCGGATTCAAAGAGTAATTACTCATGAGCTCGTCGAGGTTAACATCGACGGCATAAACGAGTGAGGGTTGTGCAGAGGTTCGGTAATCGGGATCGTTGGCGAATTTGTTGTTATTCCAAAAATCGTTCCAATCCCATGGTTGATTCACCTCTGCCAAAATTCTGAATTTTCGCGGCAAGGGCATTGCTGTACTCGTTTCAAGTGTAAAGTCACCCTTTGGTGTTGCACCGGTGAAAGCATCTGCAACCGGATTTTCTGGTGATGGCATCAAATCAGGACCCAATCCAATCTCTCTTTTATGCAACCAATATGGCAGTGCTGCCGGCCTGATTGATTTTCCGGGTACTTTAAGCCATTTACCATCTCCCGCATCTCCATATTGATAATAGCCTGTTGCCAGTGATTTAGTAACAAAAATTGTTTGAATCATTTCACCATCAGGTTTTTCAAGCCAGACTGCAAAGGTTGGATGGTTATGCGCTTTACCTGCAATGAATTCAAGTTCAAGGAACGGGCCTCCACTCCCATATTGCTTCTGGATGATTGTTTTGTCAATCTGTTGCGTCGTTCCCAATTTACTGCTTTGGCAGGATGAGATTATTGGCATCACAGCTGCCATAATCATGAAATAACCTATAACTTTTCTCATACGTTTTGTCTTTGGTGTGTAAACAAAAAATACACTTTCATGTTCACCATAGGCAAAAAAAAAGCCCTGCATTTGCAAGGCTTTGAAGTTAAATCTTGATTGATTACTGATTAAGCATCACAGGCATAACAAGCATCAGAATGTCCTCGTTTTCGTTATCGTTGTCAACTGGGAAAAGGATTCCGGCCCTGTTGGGAGCCGACATTTCCAACCTGATTTCAAACTGATCAAGGTTGTTGAGCATTTCCTGAAAAAACCTTGAATTGAAGCCAATTTCCATGTCATCACCTTCATAAGAACAGCTGAGTCTTTCCTTTGCTTCGTTCGCGTAATCAAGGTCTTCTGCTGAAAGAAATAATTCCTGTCCGCTAATTCGAAACCGAACCTGATGGGTGCTTTGATTGGCAAAAATAGCAACACGCCGCAAAGAATTTAGCAAAGCAGCCCTGTCAATGGTCAATTTATTTGGGTTTTGTGAAGGGATTACTGCTTCATAGTTTGGATATCTGCCTTCAATAAGGCGGCATACCATTTTAACATTGCTGAAGGTGAAATAGGCATTGGTTTGATTAAACTCAATGGTAACAGATTCCTCCTGCTTGGATGAAAGAATATTCTTCAGCTGATTAATTGGCTTTTTCGGCAAAATAAAAGCTGCATTTAACTCGCTTTTTGCGTCATATCTTCTGTACCTTACGAGTTTATGTGCATCTGTAGCAACAAATGTCACGTTGTCGTCGCGCAACTCGCATAGTACTCCTGACATTGCAGGGCGCAACTCATCGTTACCGGTGGCAAACACAGTTTTTTCAAAAGCACTGACAAGAACCTCTGCCTTGATTTCAATTCGGCTTGCATCCACCACAACAGGCAACCTCGGAAACTCATCACTGCGATGGCCCGCCAACTTGAATTTACCTTCACCGGCAAGTAGCTCCACCGTAAGATTATCGGAGTTGATCTCGAATGTAACAGGAATATCAGGGAATGTCTTCATGGTGTCAAGCAGAATCCTTGCCGGGATAGCTACTTCCCCCCTTCCTTCGATGAGGTCAGGAGTCAATGAAATGATCATGGTTGTTTCAAGATCTGAGGCAGTGATAATGAGCTCATTATTTTCCAATTTAAACAGGAAATCATCTAAAATTGGTAAGGTATTACTGGAATTCAGAACGCCACTCAGAGCCTGAAGACTACGCAAAAGTTTGAGACTTGTGATGATAAATTTCATGGTTTGATATTTTTTTCGCCGTGTAAAATTAGAGAAAAATCAACAAACACAGTGTAAAATAATTCCTTTAAAAGATTATTTCTGACTATCACGCTTTCTAAAGTGAACTTTTGATTCGGTTCCATTCAAAAGCCTGACAATATTTTTGCGGTGAGTGAAAGGAATGAATAAGGCTACAAAAACAGCCAGCAGATCAAAAGTCCAATGAGGAGAGGGAAAGACAAAGAAAACAACCAATGGAAAGGTAATGCCGGCTACAATACTTGCCAGTGAAACATATCTGAAAATTACAATCAATGTGGTGAATAATGCCACTGCAACCCATGCAGCTGCAGGGAAAAGCCCTAACCCAACTCCCAACAAGGTTGCCACACCCTTTCCACCCCTGAATCCTGCAAAAACAGGCAAGGTGTGTCCGATAACCGCAGCCGCTGCTGCACCTATCATCAATAGCGGAGAAGCCTCACCCGAATCAGTTAAGGTCATGATTGGCTGAACTGCCCAAACAGCAAAATACCCCTTGAGGACATCGATAATTAAAACCGGTATACCCGCTTTAACACCCAAAACTCTGATGGTATTGGTTGCTCCGGCATTTCCTGATCCGGCGTTTCTTACATCGACATTATAAAACCATTTGCCAACCCAAACAGCAGTGGGAACAGAACCTGCCAGATAAGCGATTATTAATGAAACAAGCATTCCGGTCATATTTATTTTTTTTACTCAATACTTTGCATTTTCCTCAGGAAATCTACCATTTTACGCCTTGTGGAAATAGTAAACTCATACCTGCCACCTTTTTCAGGATCATTTAACAGCCTCTTTTCGGCTTTAATACTCATCAATTCAGCATTGTAAACATCTGAAGATGACAATGTTTGTAGCACTCCACTTTTAAAATTGAAATAGTACCACTGTTTACTACCAGCCATTAGATAAACGGAAAAGGCATCACCTGACCTGCTCTTTTCAAATTCCATAAAACCACTGAAAGCTTTATTCAGTTGGTTTTTTCCAATGTTCGACACAACAATTGGCCCCTGACTAATGAACGACCTGGTAGGTTGATTCCATTTTAGTTTTAAGTGACTAAATACCAGCTTTTTAGTCATAATATCAGGCACTTTTCGTGGTGAACCATATAAAGCAATTTCGTTTGAGAGCCTTTCGAAATCTGAATCGCCCATCTTCTCTTTTGCTGCAAGGAGATAATATTCATCCATCCCTTTTCCGCCTGGGATTCCAAATTTATTCAAGCTATCATGCATTATTTCAAGCAGTTTATCCTCGAAATGAAAATTTAATGAAGCAAAAAGATCAAGATACAATGAGTCAGGGATAATTTTATAAGTATAAGCACCGGCAGTTTGAAACTCTATTTGGGTAAGCCTTAAATCAAGATCAATCGGAGCTTTGCCCGTTACAATACATCTTTTTGTGTCGAGGGTAAGGAAAATGCGGGAGTTTTGACCGGACAGGGGTTCAATCCTGTAGCTTTCACCAGAGAGATCAGCGGTAACAAAACCTTCAAAAGCTGAAAGCACCTCATCTGATGCTGCCCTTTGTTGCTGAAGAAAAGCACCAAAATAGCTGTCAGTGAGGCTGGCATAATAAAAACCATTTCGAACCGGCATCCCGTTTAAATCGGTATTTTCTTTTTTAACAGGCAGTCTAACATTCTTCGAATCGATGAATGCATCAAAAACCACATAGGGTAATCCATCTCCAAGGCACTGATGTACAAGTTTGTAACCCCCTTCAAATCTCAAAAGCTCTTCACCCGGCATCACATGCACTTTTCCGGCAAAAGCAAAAGAGGGATGGATGAAGAAATTATCTTCAGGTTTGATGGTGCCACTGGCGATGGTCCGTCCGTCATCATCAGAAGCTATTCGATCGAAAAGTACTGATGTACTTTCACCTTTCAAATTGATATATGTATAGCTCCCCGAGGCCTTAAATTGATTTCTGCTGAGGATGTGTACTTTTACATCCGTAAAAACATGCTGCATTTTAATAGTGTCTGCAATGATCACAGCACTTTCAACAGGTTTGAGCTCGGCATCTTTTCCAATAGCAACAACAGTATCTGAGGGGAAAATGGCAGCGTCTCCAACCCTGATAATCTTTACATCCTTTGCAAGGATGAGATAATCCTTCAGATCATAGTCTGCCCTGAGGCAGAAAAACGACAGCGAATCCTGGACTGGATTTACTGACATAAACTCTGAACCACGCAGGTTTAAACCTATCAAGGATTTGAAATCAAGTTCTGAAAAGTCGTATATCTTGTCTATTTTGTTGTTGTTAAGGGAGATAGTCTGCTTATTCATATCCCAGAATGCCTCATCCAAAGTACAAACATATTGGTTAAAAGGAAAAGAAAGACGGCTGTTTTGATGTATATAATTAAAGGTGGCATTTCGTGCTTCAAAATCTACTGATGTTTGATAATCATTCGCCAAAAAGGCTTCTCTTTCAGAAGAATCGGCTAAAAGTCTGAAATCAGCGGTATCGGCATGGAATGACCTGCTTCTCAGATTAAACCAATGCGAACTTACAACCGCCTGATCAAAAGCCAATTGCCCATCACCAGTCATTCCGTCAGGCTGGATAATCATTACTCCTGAAAATTTCGCATCAGCGTATATCCTGAAGTCTGAAGTATCAGTATTAAGTATCATCTGATTGCTATCTAATGACCAATTCAGATCCAGGTGGGTACCTTTGCCGACAGGAAATTCTGTTTTTTGTAACCGCTCCCTGATTTCAAACTTTTCTGTTTTGGCAGTTACCCTAACCGGAGAAAACAGAAAGTCCTTTGAATAGGCCGTGGCAGTTTGATAATCGAGTCTTCCCAAACCTTGAAATCCTTGGTTTGACAAACGTAGAGCAGTGAAGTAATGCGCTAATCCGGCAAATACAGGATAACCTTTTTCAGGTAAAGTGTGTTCAAAACCAAGCGAATAATCCTTCATTACAGTCAGCGGTTCCCTGAAAACAGGAAATATACCGGCTGAAGTCAGATATCCGTTAAACCTGAGATTATCCGTTGAAAAATTATCAAGGCTATCAATTTCAAAAGGGTCGATCACATAAAAGAACTCATTTCTTGAAAGTTCACCGTTCTGAATATCGCTTCTGTCAAAATATACGTAGCTTTCGCTTTTACTCGTAAATACAGGAAAACGAGGCAATTGTTTCATTCCTGATTTGTTGAAAGGTTCGTCAATCAACAAGGTTCCGGTGAGATCTGCAATGACATTGCGTACCCTGACAAACTCTTTTGGCGCCTGAGCGTTGGTTTGATCACGGGAAGGGACATCAAAAGCCAAAGAATCAACGAAGGAAAAATTCAACTTGAAGGAATCATATTCAAAGCTTGCCGTTTTGGTATAAAAATCAAATAGTCCGGCCCTAACTAAACCAGAGAACACAAAATCACGGTTCCGCTTAAGGACAATTTGCTCCTTGTCAGGGAAAAGCTGCACACCCTGATTCTCGCTCAACACAACCTCTTTAATTCCATTGATTTGGAGATCGTTGTTTGAGATGTTTAGCAACATATTGGAAACAGATGAACTTGTATTGGAATGAAAACTAATAACATCGAAGTCCGACTTTCCGGATCGGGCACCCATTACAGCGTCGAACCTTCGGGTAAGCCAGGCTGTTTCCTGTTTGGCATCATAGATCAGATAACCGAGAGAAGCAAGCTTAAGCAGTTGAGCAGCAACCTGTTCTGGTGGCTTTTTCAGGTACTCTGACAAAAAACCCAATTTAACTTCACGGTCAATATTGAACTCATTCTTATATCGAAACAAGGCAGCAAGTGGATTTTCATTGTCAATGCCCTGAAGTTTGTCATAGGCCTTTCGATCGAAAAAAGCTGATGATTCAGCATGACTTTCGCTTTGACTTTGTAATCCTCGTGCTTGCTGAAATGTCATTTCATCTTGTTCAGTATTCCATTCACAGGCAGAGGCAAACATGCTTACCTCATGGAAAGTGTTGAAAAAAGGACCATCAGGAATTCCTTTCTCTGATCTTAAAAGGCTTACTTTCTTTAATTTATGATCATATCTGAACCAAAGACCCGGGTGAAACACAGAATCCTGAGCTAGATAAATGCTCGCTGCCGCTTTCTCCGATTGGATTCTTTCGGCAGAAATCACCAAAACATCGGAACGTACAGTTAAAATTTCACGTTTATCCCTTTTAAAGGTAACCTGTGCCAATTCTCCCTTAGCAGCTTGACCCAGGAATTGTTTCCCTTCAAAGTTGATAGCACCATTGTATTCAATATTTGGAAATATCTCCTTGATTTGCAAATCGGAACGATAAGAATAAAACCTTGGATAATTAGTCCGTTCGCCAGGTGAACTATTGAAAATCTGATCCTGAAAAGAGCCAATAACTGCAAATGAGAAATAAGCCGGATACTTAAGGACGACTGAATCAGCTGAAAATGAAAATAAACTAAAATCGATTTTATAGTTTGAAAAGCGAACGAATCCATTGGCATCCCCACCTCCAAAACGCTGCCAATAAAGCTCTCCACCTTCACCTTGCCAATGATCAGAAGCAAACACCAATTTGCCTGATGTATTCTGAATTACAGAGCTATCTTTCCTGCTGGCTCCTATGAGTGTTCCTTTGGCATATAGAAAAAGCTCATTGTTTTCCAGATCAAAATGCCAGTCAGCGTTTCTTAAATACCATGACACTGTGCCTTTTCCACCCACTTTCTGCATGCGCAACCAGGCTTCAGTAGATTGCAGCAGCTTCTCAAAATCATCAGCACGCTTTTCGTCTATCATTTTAAAGGCATACTGAGTCCAATACTTTCTGTTGCTGAAACCTCGGGGTCCTTCTTCAAGAAAAACGACAGACTCCAGCAGTAAATACAAATACTTGTGTGATTTTATTTTCAAATCAAACATCTGACGTGTGAGGCGCGCCAGCTGGTCCTGATCTTCCTTTTCAAGCCTGGATTCCCATAGATACTGAAATTTTTCGAGCAATTGCTCAGCCTTTGTCTTATCCTGATTGTTCGCAAGTTGCGAGAAATAAGACGTAAGCTCGGGGAGATATTTATCTGACTCACCACCGAAGGGATTCTGAGGCTGGGCGCTTGATGATAAGCAGATGAAAAGAAAAAATATTAAGCTAACCAAAAAATGCTTTGAAAGCTGACCTAACCAAAGCTTTGATGAAGAAGTTACCGGGAATAAATCAGTTATTCTCATCAAATTAGCTTCCAATCATTAAAATCACTTCGAAAATAAAACAGCAACCCATTGATTGACTGAAGTATGACGGACATAAGTCATGTCAAGCTCCCTGGCTTTAGCCTGAATTAAAGGTAAATCATCTTCATAAAATCCACTCATCATCAACAATCCATTGGGAGCCAAAGCAGCGGTATAATGGGACATATCCTGAAGGAGAATGTTGCGGTTGATATTGGCGATGACAATATCAAACATTTGATTACCAATGGCTTTTGCATCGCCTAAAACCACCTTGATATCGTTGGTATCATTAAGTCTGATGTTATCCAGCGCATTGTTGAAGGCCCATTCGTCATTGTCGATAGCCACAACAGGATATGCACCTTTTTTACGTGCAAGGATTGCCAGGACAGCTGTTCCTGACCCCATATCAAGTGTTCTTTTGTCCCTGAATTCGAGTGTAAGCATCATTTCAAGCATCTGAGAAGTTGTTTCATGATGCGCTGTTCCAAAAGACATCTTAGGCTCGATGAGTAAATCAAACTCAAAAGCAGGATCAGCAGCATGAAACGGCGCCCTGATCCTGCATTTGTTATTGATGATAACAGCCTGATAATTCGACTCCCATAAAGCGTTCCAGTTTTGCTCAGCCAGAGATTCATGCGAGAGTATACGTACTTCACTGAACTCAGGTTCATTCAGAATTGATTTCAATGATTCGGCATCAAAATCCTTTTCCTGAACATAAGCCTTTAGGATTGTGTCTTCCTGCGAAAAGCTGTCAAAACCTAATTCATAGAGTCGGGCTATGAGGATCTCTGATAAATCTTCATCAACCGGTAACGCGCAGGAGAGTTCGAGATAAGCCATTAAATAGCTAATTTACAAATTTCAACAAATTCTTCTGCCTTAAGCGAAGCGCCGCCTACTAGGCCACCATCAACTCCGGGTTGAGCAAAAAGTTCGGCAGCATTTTTTGCAGTACAACTGCCTCCATAAAGAATTAAGGTCTGACCTGCAACCTGATCGTCGTATCTTTCAGCAATTAATGACCTGATGTAGGCATGCATTTCAGCGGCCTGAGCCGGGCTTGCTGTGATTCCTGTTCCGATTGCCCATACTGGTTCATAGGCAATAATCACCTTTGAGAATTCTCCTGTGTCGAGATGGAATAATCCATGTCTAACCTGCCGTCTGACAACTTCAAAATGCTTTTCAGCTTCACGCTCAGGCAATGATTCGCCGACGCAGAAAATTGGCGTAACATCATGCATTAAAGCCTGATTTACCTTGGCTGTCAGCATCTTGTCATCTTCGTTAAAGTACTTTCTGCGCTCACTATGTCCAATAATACAATGCGTTACTCCCATAGATTTTAACATTGAAGCTGAAACTTCTCCAGTATAAGCTCCTGCTTCAAAAGGACTTATATTCTGAGCACCAATGTTAAAGAGTTCCTCCTGAGCATAGTCTGATGCCATCTCCAGATAAGGGAATGGGGGGCAGATAATAACATCTGCTTTCAGTTCAACATCTTCCAGGAGGTCGATTAACTCTTCGACCAACTCCTCTGCTTCTTCGAAGCATAAGTTCATTTTCCAGTTGCCTGCTACGATTTTCTGACGCATAACGTTCGGATTTTGTGTTTATAATAAGTTAAGTAATGCGAATTCTAGGATCTAAAAGTCCGTAAACAATGTCAACAAATATATTAATAATTATCAACATAGAAGAAATCAATAAAACGGCACCCATCAGTACCGGTAAGTCAAAATTTTCAAGAGCACTTACAATCACTACACCAAGACCTTTCCAATCAAAAACATACTCTACAAAAACAGCACCTGCCAGTAAAGAAGCAAACCAGCCCGAAACTGCAGTCACAACTGGGTTTAGTGCATTTCGAAGTCCATGACGCAGGATAATTCTACTTTTGCTTAGACCTTTGGCGTAAGCAGTTCGGATGAAATCCTGAGAAAGTACCTCTTGCAACGAGGTACGGGTTAATTCTGTCACGATTGCTAAAGGCCTTATTCCCAATGTGAAAGCTGGTAAAATTAAATTTTTTAACTCTAATTGAACGCCTTCACCAAAATGATCAACACTGTACAAACTGCCGAACATGTTGAGATGCGTGTATTCAGCCAATAAAAAAGCAAAAACCCAAGCTATCAAGATCGCTGCAAAAAATGATGGCAACGACATGCCGATGGAAGTGATTACGACCATCAGTTTATTTACAATAGAATTGTTTATCAAAGCTGCCAATGAACCCAGTATCAGACCTGTAATCATTGCAAACAGGATCGAAGCACCTGCCAGCAACAAGGTATTTGGAAGTGCTACCAGCAGAATCTCACTCACAGGTCTTTTGCTTTGCCAAGACCGTCGCAAATAGGGTTTCTTAATAATAAGAGTGGTTTTGTCTCCATCATACAGTTTGAACACGAAACCATATTTCTCCATTAAAAAAGTTGGTGAATTTCCGAAATCGTTTGCAAAATGAATAGAGATAGGCGACAAGTCGTTCAGGTACATGATGTATTGTTTCAAAACAGGTTGATCCAAACCGATTTCCTTACGGATATTTCTGATGGTTGCTTCATCACCCCTTTGACCGGTCATCATTCTTGCAGGGTCGCCCGGAAGGATGGTAAACAGTAGAAAAACGGTGGTTAATACACCAAATAAAACCAAAATGCCATAAGTAAACCTCCTGACAATGAAGCTGATCATTGATTAACCGGTTATTTTGTATCCCTTAATTCCTCTATTAATTCTTTCAGCTCCAACGCATCGGGAAAATCATTGTAATGCCATTTTTCGATCACTTTTCCTTGGTTTAACAAAACTAAACCAGGATTTGATCGAATCATTGTTTTAAGCACAACCTCGTCTGCAAATAGCAGGTCTGAATGAATCGAAAGTTTTTGTAAAAAAGAATCGGCTTCATCGGGTAGACTTGCTGTAATTACATAATGGTTAGCCTCCAACTTTTGGATATCATCAACAAGACGAACCATCTTTTGTTTTCCCTTGTTTGTTGTGGACTGCAAATCATATGCTACAACGACAAATACAGCTTGTGATTCCAGTATATTGTATGTCAAATCATTACCCATCGAATCCTCAGCAACAAGATTATGAGCGATCAATGGTTTATCCGTTTCAAATCGCTGGTCAATAAACTCCCAATTGGCAATCCAACTTGAATCATTCCAAGGGTAATCAGGTGATTGGTATTCCTTTAACTCTCCGGTCACTTTGTGACGGTAAGTTAAAAAAACCTTGGTTTCTGCTGATGGATCACCATTCATTTGGTTTCCGACTTTCCATGGTCTGAAGTCAATCATCGGTAAATGCTGGTAATTAAACCAGCTAAATGATGTAAAAATGCCAAAAATGAGCAAGATTGGTATCCAACTCAGGACTGTAAATGAATTCTTTCTAGTTCGCCAGTGTCGAAAAACAATGAAGGTAAAAATGAGCAGGACTACATTCTTATAAAAAGTTTGCCAGTTTGTGAGCTTGATAGCGTCGCCAAAACAACCACAATCTGGAACAGGTGCATATAAGGCATCATAAAAGGTGAGTAAAGTGAAAAAAATCATCATTAACAGAAGTGCCCAGGCCGTCAACCGTGGTTTAAGTTTAAGCAAGAGTGCTATTCCGATCGAGAATTCAATCGTGCAGAGCAATATAGATAAAAACAAGCTTAAATCATTGGCCCACAACATGCCATAGGCTGCAAAATAGTCTTCAAGTTTGTAGGCTGTCCCCAATGGATCAACCCCTTTTACAAAACCTGAAAACACAAAAACAGCACCTGTGATAAGTCTGCTGATGGTTAAAACATATTGCTTCATGTTCAATTTTGCTTATAACTGAGTAAAATAAGTGCAAAAACTGCATAATTTATGATGTCGAAATAATTGGCATCAATTCCTTCTGAAACAATTGTACTACCCTGATTATCTTCGATTTGCTTAATTCTTAACAGTTTCATTAAAATAATATCCGTGAGTGAACTCACCCTCATTCTTCGCCACACTTCGTCATAGTCATGATTTTTACGGTTCATTAGCTGATAAGCTTCCTGCAATACACCTTCAAAAATTTCAGGCGCCTGTTCGTTGGTAAGATCAGCATTTTCAGCAAAACCACGTCTGAGTTGGATAATGGCCATAGCAGAGTAATTAATAATGCCAACAAACTCATTTTCAATCCCTTCATCAACTAATTGAATTGATTTTGTTTGAATACTTCTGATTCTGTTGGCTTTGATATAAATTTGGTCGGTGAGCGAACTCACGCGAAGAATTCTCCAGGCTGTACCATAATCTGCCATTTTCAATTCAAAAACCGAACGACAAGCTTTAATAATCTGTTGAAACTCTTCTGAAGTGTTATTTTCAATCTTACTCATGAATTCAATGCCTATTTTTGTTGAAATTTTTATTTTGGGGCTGGCCCGAAAACAGCGATAAAATTACGTCAAATTTACCGAACCGACATGTTTGAAATCAAAGGAAAAACGATTGGCGATGCTAACCCACTGGTGATGGGCATCTTAAATTTAACATCCGATTCATTCTATGAAAGCAGCAGAATCCTGGAACTAAATCAGCTGACCGACACTGCGCATCGTATGGTGTTAGAAGGTGTTGATATTTTTGATCTCGGTGCCGTAAGTACACGGCCAGGTGCGATTATCACTGATGAAAAGGATGAACTTAAAAAGCTCCTTCCTGCAATCAGACATATCCGGAAATCCTTTCCTGAATTATTAATTTCGGTTGACACTTTCAGGAGTGGAATTGCACGCGCCATGATGGATGAAGGAGCTGATATCATCAACGATATTTCAGGCGGATTAGCCGACCCTCAAATGGCTGAGATAATCGGTAGAAATGATCTCCCTTATGTTATGATGCACATGATCGGGACTCCTGAAACAATGCAGCGAAATCCATTAGATCAAGGAGTAGTCAAGGTGGTTAGGGACTTTTTATTGCAGCAGCTCGATCGTTTTTATCAACAAGGAGCATCACGAATTATCCTGGATCCCGGTTTCGGATTTGGAAAAACGACCCAGGCCAATTATGATTTACTGTTATCACTTGAAGAATTGAAAATTGGCCAACATCCACTTTTGGTTGGAATTTCGCGGAAATCAATGATCTACAAGCCGCTAAATATTTTTCCCGAGGAAGCATTATATGGCACAATGGCTTTAAACCTGCTTGCTTTGCAGCGAGGTGCCAGTATTTTAAGGGTGCATGATGTGAAACAGGCAGTTGAGTGCAAGCGCTTACACGCCTTAATTGAAGAAAGCCGCAAGCGCATGAAAGCAGTTGGTTCTTCGGTATAGTATCCGGGCATAATGCAATGTTTTCTTATCTTTGCCTCTGTATTATTAAAATATTTGACAATTGTCTGGCTATATCTTACCACTTTTTATCGAAATCAGAATTGTTGACCTGATAGATATTTTCCTTGTTGCCAGTTTGCTTTATACCTTGTATTACTTGCTACGTGGTACAGCGGCAATCAATATTTTTCTGGGAATAGTTTCAATTTTCCTTATCTGGAAGCTTGTAACTGCCTTACAAATGGCATTGTTGAGTGAGATTCTGGGTGCTTTCGTTAGTGTTGGTTTTATTGCTTTGATCATTATTTTTCAACCTGAGATCCGACAATTTCTGCTAGCCCTCGGAACACCCAATTTCGTTCGAAAACATAAAAACAGACTACGTTTTCTCGGTATTAGGTTTCTGGAAGAAACTGAAAATGATTTTAGCATGCTGAAGGAAACATGTGATTCATTAAGTCAGAAAAAAACCGGAGCCCTTATTATACTCCGAAGACAAAACAAATTGTTTGAATATGTTCAAACAGGTGTAAAAATAGACGCGAAAATCAGTAAGAACCTGATTGAAAATATTTTTTTTAAAAACAGTCCACTGCATGACGGAGCAATGATAATTGGCGACAACCGGATTATTGCTGCTGGCTGTATCCTGCCGGTGAGCCAAAAACTTGATCTTCCCGGAAGGCCTGGTTTACGACACAGGGCCGGAATTGGCATTACCGAACTAAGTGATTCAATCGCAATTATAATTTCAGAAGAAACCGGTAACATCAGTGTGGCCGTGGGAGGAGATTTGCATCATATGAAAGATACCACAGAAATGCTTCAAATGGTGGAGCATGAGTTTGAGATTGATATAATACACAAATAAAATAAACCTAAAAATCGATAAAACGCGATTTAAACTTTTCAACAGGTATCAGGCATTCAATTGGTTGGCGCATAAATTTCAATCTTCGATTTGCGATAAACTGATATAAGCCATCCCGGATAAACCTTGGAATAAATTTTCCCAGCCATAATAATCTCCATAATCCTCCCATATAAATTCCGGCTAAAATGACGGCATCAGACCTTAGAAAGATTTTTTCATTGTCAACAATCATCAAACTGTCAACCAGCAGCTTATCGTGTCCAAAAGCAGTGATCAACTCCTTTCCAATAGTTGATTGGCGGGAAACAAAATGAAGACGCGGAATCCGTTCATGACAAAGGATAAACTTCACCGAAGCCTGACAAAAGCCGCATTCACCATCAAAAATGAGAATGGGGGCCCCGCTATTTCTCAATTCAGTAAGTTTATTTGAATCCATCAATCTGTTAACACAGTTTGGAGAAAAAAGTTTTAGCCTGCTCAGCAAAGTAAAGGCATCCAATCAAAGAAACCATTTTTTTCAGCAGACAGCTTCCTTTTCGATAAAAAAAACGAATTTTACAGATTAATTCAATAGATATTCTGCCTTTAGGTCAATCTTTTTCATTAATGTAAATAATTCACTATGAATATATTAAAAGTTATTCAAAGACAAACAATCATCGCTCTTCTTTTTCTTTTGTCCATTATTTCCTGTACAAAGAAGGAAACAGACGACCCCATAGTTGATCAGCCGTCGATTGATTATCCAACTTATATAAAGGGTTGCGACTTGTCATTTCTCCCTGAAATGCGGCAAGATGGAGTCGGTTACAAAAATTTTAACAATCAAGCTGAAGACCCATTGGAGACACTCCGAAAAGCCGGAATGAATGCTGTCAGGCTTCGGCTTTGGAACCAGCATAACAGTGTTTCAGGTCTTAAAGCAGTGAAAAGTTTTGCCAATGAAATCACCGAAAAAAAAATCATGACATGGATAACTCTCCATTATTCCGATACATGGGCTGACCCCGGCAATCAGCAAAAACCAGAAGCCTGGAAAAACTTAAGTTTCGAAGTCTTGAAAGATAGTGTCTATGCATTTACTTTTAAGGTAGCCGAAACACTTCAGCCTGGCATACTTCAAATTGGTAATGAGATTAATCAGGGCTTACTTTGGCCTGAGGGACAGCGCTCAAACACCTACCAAATGAGGGCCTTGCTTGCAGAAGGCATCAGAGCCTGCCGCAATGCCTCACCGAACACGAAAATCATGCTTCATCATGCCGGATATCAAAATGCCTTGACATTTTTTGATCAGTTACAAAACCTTGATTATGATTTGATCGGAATCTCCTATTACCCGATATGGCATGGCAAAAGTCTCAGCGAATTGTCAAATGCCATCCGGCAGTTGTCAGACAGTTTTGCAAAAGATGTAATTATTGCAGAAACAAGTTACCCTTTCACCTTTGGCTGGTCTGACTATACTAATAATATTATTGGCAGCCCAAACCAAACGATTTCCAATTTTCCCGCCAGCCCTGAAGGACAAATGAATTTTCTGAATGAACTTTCATTTAAAGTTGATTCAGCCGGTGGCAAGGGTTGGTGTTACTGGGGTGGAGAATGGGTTGCTTCCAAAGGCCCTGAAGCCGGCAATGGCTCGAGTTGGGAAAATCAGGCCTTGTGGGATTTCGATTTTCAAGCCTTGCCGGCGCAAAATGCTTTTGTAAGGGCAGTAGCTAAATAAATTTTTGATTACTCTTTAATTTTTCATCTGGTTGATATACTGTATTTTATCAATAATTATCTCAACTCGGTTTATTAAAATCCTGTTAGGTTCAGGATTGGATTCGAGAAAATTAAACATCAAATGTTTCAATTTCAAATAAAGTTGTATATTTGCACTCATTTTTGAGTTTAGCACTTCAATAAATATTTATCTAGAAATGAGCAAGAACGCCTTTATTCAGTTTGTCGAAGATCAGGTTACCGTCAAAGATTTCCCATCTTTCAAAGCCGGTGATACCATCACAGTTACCTATAAAATCATTGAAGGAAACAAAGAACGTTTACAAAAGTTCCAGGGAGTTGTAATTCAGCGTGTTGGAGGTGGTCCTACTGCCACTTTTACAGTGAGAAAGATTTCCAACAACATCGGCGTTGAGCGTATTTTCCCAGTATCATCACCATTTATCGATGAGATTGAAGTGAATAAAAAGGGACAAGTCAGAAGAGCGAGAATTTTCTACCTTCGCAATCTGCGAGGCAAGAAAGCACGTATCAAAGAAGCTCGTCGATAAGATATACCGTCAAAAGATCAAAGTCCTGGTTGGTTCAACCGGGACTTTTTTTCATTTATTTTAGTTTGTCCGCTGTCGCACGATTTCATAGCAGCCGACACCAGCAGCGACTGAAACGTTGAGGGATTCGATGTTGCCAAGCATGGGCATTTTTATTCTGACATCTGCCAACTTCAGGTATTCTGCTGAAATACCGTGCTCTTCAGAACCCAATATCAGAACCACCGGTCCTTTCAAATCGGCATTCCAAAATAATTCACTGGCTTTTTCGGTAACAGCAACAACCTTCAAACCACTTTCTTTTAGGTATTGAATGGCATTTTTAAGATTATCCTCTCTGCAAATGTTAAGCCTGTGGAGCGCACCTGCTGACGTTTTAACAGCATCGGCATTAATGAATGCTGATCCTCTTGTTGGCAGAATTAAAGCGTGAACACCGCTTGCCTCGGCAGTCCGGGCAATGGCACCGAGATTTCTTACATCCGTTATTTTATCGAGGATTATTAAAAAAGGATCAAATCCAGCCTCAAATATCATTGGCAGCAAAGCATTTAACTTTTGATAGCTAACCTGCGCCATAAAAGCCACAACACCCTGATGATTTTTCCTGGTTAATCTGTTTAGTTTTTCAATCGGAACAATCTGGACAGGAACTTCCAACTCCCTTGCAAGTTGCATTATCTCAGTAACTTGTGCTGACCTTGATGAGGCCTGCAGGAAGATTTTATCCATCTCGGCGCCTGATCTCAAAGCCTCAATGACAGGTCGTGTACCAAAAATTAACCCATTACTGTTATCAGAAATTTCCATATTGAAAGTTTAACGTTCAAAAATACATCGAATTCGTGAAATTCTTCATTGAAATATAAAACAGAAATAATAGCTTTGGCACAAAATGGTTTGCCTCAGGACTTTGATCAAATTGGAACAAAATGAAAACAATTTATTCTCTTGTTTTTATTAGCCTGTTTGTAACCGAAAATCTGGTTGCTCAGGTTTATTCACCGGCTGAACCCCGTGCCGCAAAAAAACTGAATAAGTATTATATTGACAAAGCCATGCATTATCCCCAAAGTTCATTGGAGAATAAAACCGGTGGAAAAGTAACCGTAGGTTTTACAGTGGATGAGAAGGGAGAAAGCAAGGATTTTATTATCATCAATGGATTGGATAAAGCATTGGATGCAGAAGCGATCAGGTTAAGTAAAAACATTCGTTGGAAACCAGCCTTGGTGAATGGCAGAGCCGCAAGCAGCAGAGCTGAGCTGGAAATAGAATTTAATCCAAAACACTATCTTAAACACCATGGGAAGGAAGGCTGTCCTACATCCCATGTGCGTGCAAACGCTGATACATCAGGACTTATTTATACTTTTGCATTTGTCGACGTGCAACCAAAGCCCAAAATAGATGAAAGATTTAAAAACCTGGGACATTATATTTCGGAGGTTCTTGAATACCCTGAAGCTGCAAAAGCAGCAGGTATACAAGGAACCGTCAGGCTTGTATTTGTTGTTGAAACAGATGGGCTTGCCTCCAATATCGAAATCCTTCACAGCGTTGGAGGCGGATGCGATCAGGAAGCTATCAGGATACTTCAAACGGTTTGTTGGGAGCCAGGAAGTATCCATGAATTAAAGGTGCGGACCGAATATCAACTTGATGTAACTTTTAAACTATCTGATAAAAAGCAGCAGAATATACCTAATAGACAATCCGGAAATTTATAAACCTCAATTAATATCACCATGAAAAACCACTTACTTATTGCACTTTTATTTGTTTTCGCATCAGCGGCTGTACATGCCCAAAACGACAACATTTCGCCCTGGACCTCGGCAGGAAAAGTGAGTATCAATTTCTCGCAAAGCCACTTATCAAACTGGTCAGCAGGCGGGCAAAGCTCATTCAATGCCCTGGGTCTGATCAATTATAGTTTAAATTACAAGGTTGTGAACCGAATCTGGGAAAATAAACTGGATCTTGCCCTCGGATACAGCCATATTGGTGAAGAAAAACTCATGAAAACGGATGACCGGATTGAGTTTAACTCTCTCTACGGAATTAATGCCACTGAAAAGCTTTTTTACAGTATTGCTTTTTCGTTCAAATCACAATTTACGGACGGTTTTGATTATAAGGTTGACTCAACAACCCCTATTTCCAGGTTCTTTGCTCCGGCTTATGCCACACTTGGTCTGGGTTTAGACTGGAAGCCACTCCCCTATTTCTCAGCTAACTTTTCACCGCTCACCGGACGTCTTACATTGGTCACCGATCAGGCACTTTCCGATTCAGGCTCGTTTGGTGTCGACGCCGGCCAAACCGCACGGTTTGAACTCGGCGCTAAAGCATGGGTTAAGTTTGAAAAAGAGATTTTTAAAAATGTCACCCTTGG
The DNA here is from genome assembly GCA_024709145.1 of Bacteroidales bacterium. GTDB lineage: Bacteria > Bacteroidota > Bacteroidia > Bacteroidales > F082 > JALNZU01. The sequence goes on from JANJXG010000093.1 coordinate 24,574, forward strand.
CACAAAACTTGAGTTGTTTACCGATTACCTTAAGAACCCACAAAATGTCGATGTAGATTGGCAGGCACTCGTGAATATGAAAGTCAACAAATGGCTTAATGCCAATATTTCCACACATCTCATTTATGATGATGACATCAAAATCACCGACAAGGACGGCAAAAAAGGGCCACGTACTCAGTTTAAAGAAGTTTTAAGTATTGGGCTTAGCTATGCATTTTAAATGAAAAAAATAGGTCTATTGTCAGACACCCACGGATTCATCCATCCGCGGGTGTTTGACTTTTTTTCAGATTGTGATGAAATCTGGCATGCGGGTGACATTGGAAACATAGATGTATGCGACAAGATTAATGCTTATAAACCTTTAAAAGCAGTATATGGTAATATTGACGGCCACGAGCTGAGGCAAATATATCCTGTTATACAACACTTTACATGCGAAAATTTGAAAGTGATGATAACACATATCGCCGGATATCCTGGTAAATATGCAAAAGGTATCAGCCAGATACTTAAGGAAGCGAAACCAGATCTGTTAATTGCCGGACACTCACACATTCTGAAAGTCATTCCCGACCAGCGAAACAGACTTTTATTTATCAATCCCGGAGCAGCAGGAATTCAAGGCTTTCACTCCAGCATAACCTTTGTCAGATTTTGCATCAGCGGAAATCAAATTCATGACCTTGAAGTCATGGACATCAATAGAGCCTCGTTATCTGATTCGGTCAACCGACCTTAATAGTTTTATATCACTTTTGATGCCCCTCATGGCAAGAAAAGAAAAAATCAGCACGAAAATCGGAAGAAAAGCGCCGAAATCATAATCAGCTTTGGTTAAAGTAAGTTTCTCCAGCGTATTTATGTAAAACAACAACAAGGCGCCTATCAATAAAACCGACAGCAACATATTAATTCTCATGATCTTGTATTGGAACTGCAGCTTCTTGAATTGCGTGATACAAATCAATGGAAGAAGAATCAGAGCCACTGTGAAAACCAACAATGGAATTAGGAAAAACCCACTAACCAGTGGTTTGGCCTGAGGAAGGTGTTCCCTTAATTGAAAAACGAAGAACTCAAGAGTGTTCTCGGAACCATAAAACCAGGAAACTGGAAAAACAAAAAGCAGAGCCGCTGATATGATGGCCAAAACCATGTGAACAGACTGAATACGTTGAATCATATTGCAAAGATTTTCACCGGCAAAGATAGGTAATCACCGCGAATTTCAATACTGATGTGTGGAATGCCAAAAAATGTGTTTTTAAATAACCAGTATCGACAGGCTATAAGATGATCTGAATAGAAGATATTTTTCATTTTTATTTTTGATGAAAAAAAATTGTACTTTTGCGATGCATAATTACTAAGGATACCATTTTTTCTATACCCTTCGCAGTGTTTTCAAAGCGCTGTTACTTTTCGTAAGATTTTCATATTGAATCATTAAATAATCCATCACATGTACGATATTGTTGAGCTTAATGGTAAGCTTGTCGGTGAATTAAGAGAAATCGCCAAAGAATTAAACATCCAAAAAGTTGATAAGTTGCTCAAGCAGGATTTGATTTACCAGATCCTTGACCAGCAAGCTCTTATTCCTCAGGCAGTAGTTGCTCCACCAAAGCCCAAATTTGAAAAAAGGGCAAAGGATAAGAAACCGGAAAGCAACAAACCACAGCAAAATACGCCAAAATCAGCTGTTGTTAGCGAGACCCCTGTTGTTGTGGCTGCTCCCGAAACACCCAAAGCTGCAGAGCCTGACAAAGTGGAAACCAATGAGACTGCTTCAAAAGAGGATAATTCAATGCCGGTTAATGAAGGCATGAAAGAAAAAGCCGCCTTTTCGGAACCTAAAATGAGCTCGGAAGGAAATCAGAAAGACAACAAAGGACATCGTAAAAGGCTCAAGCCTCAAGCAGCCGCCTCAAGTAATAAAGGATTGACCTTACTTCCGGATGAAGCAATTTCGGGAGTGGCAAATATTACGGAGGAAGCTCCGAAGCCACAAGAATCAGTGAGACAAGAACCACGACCCTTTTCGAGGCCCACAAATGAACAACAAGGAGGACAAGGTTCATCTGATTTTCAGCGCCAAGGACCCAGGCCGGAACATAAGTTTCAGCGCCGTGAGCCACAGGATCAGGATCGACGTGATTTCAGACGCAATGATCAGCCGGAACGACGTGAAGAAAAATTTAAAGAAGAAAAGCCAGCCTTCACCGAAAGACCTTCCAATGTTGACCGTCAGGCCTATCAGGATCGAGGGGGATATCAGGAACGAGGGGGCTATCAGGACCGCAATCAGCAACCTGAACGTCAACATCATCAGGATAAACAACAACATCAGGATCAGCAACATAATCAAAGAAGAGAACAGCAGCAACCCAAGCCAAAAAAAGAAGAATTTGCCTTTGAGTTTGATGGGATCGTTTCGGCAGAAGGCGTTTTAGAGATGATGCCAGACGGATATGGATTCCTTCGCTCATCCGATTACAATTATCTCAACTCACCCGATGATATTTATGTTTCTCAGTCACAAGTTAAGCTCTTTGGCTTAAAGACCGGCGATACCATCAGAGGCACCATCAGGCCTCCAAGAGAAATCGAGAAATATTTTCCATTGGTAAAAGTTGATTTGATCAACGGAAGATTACCCGAAGAAGTAAGAGACCGAATTCCTTTCGACTTTTTGACCCCACTTTTTCCGGAAGAGAAATTCAACCTCACCGGTCATGCTGAAAATACCATGTCAACACGCATTATGGACCTATTTGCTCCAATCGGCAAAGGGCAACGCGGTTTGATCGTGGCTCAACCTAAAACAGGTAAAACAGTGTTGCTGAAAGAAGTTGCCAATGCAATCGCTAAAAATCATCCCGAAGCTTACCTTATTATCCTGCTTATCGACGAACGTCCGGAAGAAGTTACCGACATGGCACGCAGCGTGCGTGCCGAAGTTATCAGTTCAACCTTTGATGAACCTGCTGAAAAACATGTGAAAATTGCGAACATAGTACTGGAAAAGGCAAAAAGACTTACTGAATGCGGACATGATGTTGTCATTCTGCTTGATTCAATCACCCGCCTGGCCCGCGCATACAACACAGTATCACCCGCCTCTGGCAAGGTGCTTTCAGGGGGTGTTGAGGCCAATGCCCTACAAAAGCCAAAACGCTTTTTTGGTGCTGCCCGTAAGATCGAGAACGGTGGATCGCTCACAATCATTGCAACAGCACTGATCGACACCGGATCAAAGATGGATGAGGTCATTTTTGAAGAGTTCAAAGGCACTGGAAATATGGAACTACAGCTTGACCGTCGCCTTGCCAACAAGAGAATCTGGCCGGCCATTGACATTGTATCTTCGAGTACCCGTCGGGAAGATTTATTGCTCGATAAGGACACCATGCAACGTGTATGGATCTTAAGAAACCACCTCGCAGATATGACACCAATTGAGGCCATGGAGTTTCTGAAAGACAAAATGCGGTACACGCAAACCAACGAAGAGTTTCTCATTTCAATGAATGGTTAAAAAAAGCTCCGGTGGATTTTCACCGGAGTTTTTTTTATAAACCCATCTTGATTCTCAGTTCTTCAATTCGGAGTCCTCTGAAACTCCCGGAACTCATCAAAGCGATTACTACAGGAAATTCTATCATTGACTGAAGTAAATTCAATAGCGCATCTGGTTCAGAAACAACTTCCAAATCAGCTTGTGCAAAAGCCTTTCTGATAACGTCAGGATGCATTAAATCCAGCTTTTTTAGCTCAACAGCATGATGGTCATAAAACACCACAGCATGATCTGCAACTGATAGACTATTTGCATATTGATTTATAAAAGAAGCACTTAAGCTACTAAAGGTGTGCAATTCAAAACAAAGGATCAACCGATGCTTCGGATATTTTAACCGCAGAGCCGCTGCGCTGGCTTTCAACTTGGAAGGTGCATGCGCGAAATCACGATACAAGGCAGCTCCGGGCGATTCTCCCAGACATTCGAGTCTTTTGGACGCCCCTTTAAATGAAGCCAATGCTTGCAAGACCAGGTCTTTTTTGAGACCCATTTGAACGCAAACAGCTACCGCAGCTGCCAGATTTGACATATTGTGCACGCCAAAAACCTCCACAGCAATCGGTTTTCCATCCTCAGTGATAATACTTGTTTTTTCATCTTCAACAACAAAAGGATGTGTTTTGTAAGGCAATTTTTCGCAGTCAGCTTCATCAACCAGCTTAACCACCTCTTGATCTTCAGTATTATAAATTAGGCAACCGTCAGGTTCTATGGCCTGAATAAACAATCGGAATTGGTCAAGATAGGTTTCAAAAGTTGGAAATACATTTATGTGATCCCAACCAATACCACTCACCAGAGCGATGTGTGGCTTGTAATGTAAAAACTTAGGTCGCCTATCAAGCGGAGAGGTAAGATATTCATCTCCTTCCAAAACAATCCATTCGGCATCATCGCTGAGTCGAACCATTACATCGAATCCATCGAGCTGAGCACCAACCATATAATCAACTGTCAGGCCAGCCTGATTCATAACATGCAGAATCATTGACGTAATGGTAGTTTTCCCGTGACTACCGCCAATCACAACCCTCTTTTTTGTTTTTGACTGCTCATAAAGATACTCTGGATAGGAAAAAATCCTTAGATTAAGTTCCTGAGCCCTGATAAGTTCAGGATTATCAGCCCGGGCATGCATACCCAGAATAACAGCATCGAGATCGGATGAAATCTTTTCAGGAAACCAACCCCAAGATGCAGGTAAAAGGCCGTGAGCAGCAAGTCGTGAAGCAGAAGGTTCAAAAATTTCATCATCTGAACCGCTAACAACATAATGTTCTAGGTGTAAAGCAATCGCCAGGTTATGCATTGCACTTCCTCCGATCGCGATAAAGTGAACTTTCATACGGTATTTTTTGCAAAGATAATCCGAAGCCATGTACAGCCATGTAAAAATGGACCAATCCTCCGCTTCATTTTTTTATCTTTGCGATCGTATTAATTATTATCAAACCATTTATGCATCAAGAAATCATTGACAAACTTAATACTGAACTTGAAACTGCTGAACCGCAGAAAATTCTTCTGTCGGTTTTCCAAACTTTTAATGACAAAGTTGGATTTGCTAGTAGCTTTGGTATGGAGGACCAGGTAATTACAGCCATGATCGCTGAGGTATGCCCGCAAATGCCGGTGTTCACACTCGACACCGGACGACTGTTTCCTGAAACATATGATCTCATTGAAAAAACGAATGCCCGCTACAAGCTTCAAATAAAGGTATATTTTCCCGATCAGATAGCTGTTGAAAGCATGGTTAATACATTGGGTATTAACCTATTCTACGATAGTGTCGAAAACCGGAAACACTGTTGTGGTGTTCGCAAAACCCTGCCCCTGAAGCGTGCATTAAGCGGGCTGTCAGCCTGGGTTACCGGACTTAGACGTTCGCAATCCGTTACCAGAACAAACCTTCAGGTAATAGAATGGGACGAAGCAAACGGCCTTATTAAGGTAAATCCACTGATAAACTGGAGTGAAGACGAAGTAAAGAATTATATCAGTCTTCACAAAATTCCATACAACACCTTGCATGACAAGGGATTCCCCAGTATTGGCTGTCAACCCTGTACACGCGCCATCGGCCCCGGCGAAGACATCAGGGCAGGCCGCTGGTGGTGGGAATTGCCAGAGCAAAAAGAATGTGGTTTGCATCAAACCAAAGGTAATTGACTTTGTTTAACCAACCGAATGAGCGATCTATTTTGAAAGTTTTTTTATATACTTGCATCCATGAAAAAAGAAACTGCTGACCTATTAAAATCACTCGATATTGACAAGGAAGAGATTCTGAAAGACTATCAAACAGCGCTTGAAAGCAGGCATGCCAGTTTGATTGGACGAAGGGAAGTGCTGACAGGTAAGGCGAAGTTTGGTATTTTCGGCGATGGAAAAGAAATACCTCAGCTTGCCATGGCAAAGGTTTTTGAGGAGGGAGACTGGCGTTCGGGTTATTACAGAGACCAGACCTTTATGCTTGCCGCAGGCATGGTTACACTCGAAGAGCTCTTTGCTCAGCTTTACGGGGATACTGACTTAGCTGCCAATCCTGGTAATGGCGGTCGTTTAATGAACAATCATTTTGCTTCACGTTCACTTGATGAAAATGGCGATTGGAAGGATTTAACGAAACAAAAAAATTCCTCAGCTGACACCTCTCCTACAGCAAGTCAGATGCTTCGCTTGCTGGGATTGGCTCAGGCCTCGAAGCATTATCGTGAAAATGAGCAACTTCATCAATTTACGCAATATTCGATCAAGGGAAATGAAGTTGCATTTGGTACCATTGGAGATGCCTCAACCTCTGAAGGACATTTTTTTGAAGCCTTTAATGCTGCAGGTGTTTTGCAGATTCCAATGGCAATCTCTGTTTGGGATGACGGATGGGGAATTTCCGTTCCCAATTCTGTACAAACCACCAAATCAAATATATCTGAAATCCTCAAAGGCTTCAAAAAAGAAGCCCATACCAACGGATATTATATCTATCAGGCCCCGGCCTGGAATTATCCAAAACTAATTGAGATTTATCGTGAGGGAATAAAAAAATGCCGGGAAGAGCATGTGCCTGTTCTGTTTCATATTACAGAATGTACTCAACCTCAGGGTCATTCAACATCCGGATCACATGAGCGATACAAAACCAAAGAACAGCTTAACTGGGAACAGGAACAAGATGGCATCATCAAATTCAGGGAGTGGATCCTTGAAAATAACATCGCCACGCCTGAAATTATTCACAAGCTGGAGCAAGCTGCTGAAAAAAACGCACGCGAAGCCAGGAAAAATGCCTGGAATCATTTCCAGGATCCTTTAACACAAAAACGTGATGAGTTTTTGAAATTGGTTGATGTTACCACCTGCAATTGTGCAAAAACGGCGAAAATTGAATCCATAAAACTCGACCTTTCAAGACTTGGAGAACCAATACGAAAAGACATCATTGCCTCGGCGCGACAAATCCTTCGCCTGATCTGCAATGCTTGTTCCAACCCGGAAAATTCGCTTAAAACAAATGTTACCAAATGGTTAGCAAATGAGATGAATGAAGGTCACGAACGGTACAGTTCACACCTTTACAGCCAGTCGAAAAATTCAGCCATGCTTGTGAATCCTGTTCCACCTGAATATGATGCAAGTTGTCCGCTCGTACCGGGAAGAGAGATACTAAGAGATAATTTTGATAGGATATTTGAAACCAATCCATTAGTAATGGCATTTGGAGAGGATGTCGGAAAAATTGGCGGCGTTAACCAAACCTATGAAGGTCTTCAGGAAAAATATGGTAATCTGAGAATCAGTGATACCGGTATACGCGAAGCGACCATTATGGGACAAGCAATAGGATTGGCTCTCAGAGGACTCAGACCAATAGCAGAAATTCAGTATTTCGACTACCTTCTCTATGCCCTGCAAGCAATCAGTGACGATCTGGCAACTACGCACTACCGAACAAAAGGCGGTCAAAAGTCACCGGTTATTATCAGCACACGCGGGCACAGGCTCGAAGGAATCTGGCATGCAGGCTCTCCCCTTAGCATGGTAATTAATTCCATTCGTGGTGTTTATGTTGCAGTACCTCGTAATATGACACAGGCAGCAGGTTTTTATAATACATTTCTTTCTTCCGATGAGCCTGCTCTTATCATCGAACCGCTTAACGGATACAGACTCAGAGAAAAGAAACCACTGAATCTTGGCAAATTCAATGTTGCACCCGGCATTCCTGAAATTCTTAAAAATGGTAAAGACATTACACTTGTGACTTACGGCTCCTGTGTAAGAATTGCTCAGGATGCGATCTCTCAGCTTCAGGAATTTGGAATTGATGTTGAACTTATTGATGTTCAAACACTTATACCTTTTGATGTAAATCAGATCATCGTTAATTCACTTAAGAAAACCAATAAAATTCTATTTTTCGATGAGGATGTGCCTGGAGGTGCTACTAGTTTTATGATGCAACAAGTGATTGAGGTCCAGGGTGGTTTTCAATTCCTTGATGCCGAGCCAAAAACCCTCACTGCCAAAGATCATCGTGCAGCCTATGCCACCGATGGTGATTATTTTTCGAACCCAAATGCAGAGGATGTTTTTGACACCATCTACAATATGATGCACGAATACACACCTTCTAAATTCCCTAAGATATTTTAACTAATTGATATAGTGTTATTTAGTTAGTTATTTTCTTTTTATAACTTTGCAGGCTCAACACATTTGTATGCAGAGGCTGTGTATTACTTTTTTTCTTTTAACCCTGCTCTTATCGGCATGCCGGCGAACACCGGAAACCGAAGATTTGGATGAAAATGAAAACCAGCAACAAAGTCCTCCTTCTTCCCGTCCTTTTATCGACAAACCGGATTCATCTTTAACGCTTGAATATAAACAAGATAAAAGGAGAAAAAAAACAATTTCAAAAACTGAAATGCTTCATTCACCCGAAAGAGAGGGACTGCTTAATAAAATCGTGTCAAGACAAATATTGGATCCGTTTTTTAGCCCTTTGCCGTTTCATTTGAAGAAAAACCCTCTTACTTCGTCTTGGAAGGCCGAGAACGAAGTTCGGCATTTTTTGAGTGACAACAAATATCTGATACTGGATTTTGACAATGATATTTTTGCAGAAACTGATTATTATTTTACCAACGGAGCGCAAATCAGCCTTGTATTGCCAACTTTCAACAGGTTTCCTTTATACAGGTTGATGCCTGATGCAGGCAGACACTCGATCAATTATTTTGGTATAGGGCTCAGGCAGAATATGTATACCCCAATTCATCCGGAAAGTGATATTATTGTTAAAAACGACCGTCCTTTTGCAGGCGTTCTTTACCTCGAATTTTTTAAAATTAGCACCTCGCTGGCGAAAAACATTCAATTACAATCATCCATTCTGCTGGGCGTAGTTGGTCGGTCATCGCTTGCATCATTTATTCAGAGTGGTCTGCATGAAACCAAACCAATCGGTTGGCAATATCAGATCAAAGATGATTTTATCTTCAATTACAGAATCAGTGTAACCAAACAGTTATACGGGAACGAATGGAATGAAATTAATCTTGTTGGAAGCGGAAATATTGGAACCTACAGGACTGATATTGAGGCCGGAATAAGTATTAACACAGGACGCATACCTGCCGGAAGGCATCCGTTTACAATCGCGAAAACCGGAACGATGGAGTATGTCAAATATCCTGGTGACTGGCGGCTATGGTTTAGTCTGGAAGCCATTGGTCGTTATAATTTTCATGATGCTACCTATGAAGGCGGTTTCTTTAATCAGGATAGCCCGCATTTGCTTGAGCGTGCTGACCGTATTAAGCAAACAATCCAGGTTGAAGCGGGCATTAACACAACTTATAAACGCAATTCACTCAGTTTGAAATTTATATATTTGTCACCCGAATTTAAAGATGGGGTTGATCATCGCTGGGGCACAATAGGAATCATCAGAAATTTTTAACAGAACTGTTTCACATGAATAATGAACAAAATTCAATTGAAAATCAAGAAATTAATTTTCCGGTTAGTTATGTGCTCAAAGTAGTGGTAACCCAGAATATGCATCCTGAACAGCATCAAGGTTTGATCGAAGAAATCCTTGAAAGAAAAAAGGTCCCCTTTCGGTTTGAAGACGTAAAACCCAGTAACAAAGGCACCTACCTCAGTTTCAGTATTTTCATTACCCTGATCGACAAGAATCAGATGGATGAATTGTATCTTGAACTGAAAACCTTACCCTGGATCAAAATGGCGCTTTAAACAGGTATCGATGGAGAAACTAACTTTTTTACACAAAATCCTGCTTTTAAGCCTTGGCGGAACAACCGGTACGTTACTTCGTTACTTCGTTTATCAGTTTGCAGATACGTACCTGAACAAAGTCTTGCCCTGGGGAACCCTTCTCGTCAATCTGACCGGATCGTTTGCTATTGGGTTTATCTGGGGGTTACTCGAAAAAACGGGATTACCACCTGCTTTCAGGCTTTTTGTATTTATCGGAATCCTGGGAAGCTTCACAACCTTCTCAACTTTTGCATTCGACTCCTACAACCTCCTTCACCAGGGAGCTTATAAATTGCTTCTTCTGAACCTGACTCTTCAAAACATTGGCGGACTTACACTTTGTGTATTTGGTATTTACCTGGCAAAAATCATCTGAACCAACAAAGCAATTGTATGCATGAGCTAGAACCGCATTATAGCTGGCGCCATCTTTACCAGGCCGAAAACGACCCCCATTCCCCTTTTGCAGGGCGCAGGTATAGTGAAATTTACTTTACCAATACTGTTTATAATTATTATATCCATCCACAATGGGATGAATTTGGATCACTGACACTGTATACCAAACTACTGTACTGTGATTACGAAAAAAGTTTTTGTGTGATTGAGTTGATCGGCGAATGGAACGACTTGCTATACAATGATATCATGTACTTTTACCGAAATGTTATTGAGATATTGCTTGATGAAGGCATTCAGCATTACATCCTGATCGGGGAAAACATTCTCAACTTCCATGCTGACGGCGATGATTATTACCAGGAATGGTTCGACAATATAGGCGATGGCTGGATTGCATGCCTCAATTTTCGTGAACATGTAGTACATGATTTTGTGAAAGCCAGAATCGATTACTACCTTGCATTTGGTGGAAAATTTGATTCTTTCAATTGGCGTGCTTATCAGCCACATCAATTATTTGATTCAATAAACAATTTAGTTTTAAAGCGATTGAATCCATGATAACAACCAAAGCTGTTTTAATCAATGTGCGTGGTCGTGTGCAAGGAGTTGGTTTCAGGTATTATACCGAAAAAAAGGCCAATGAACTGAACATCAAAGGGTTTGTTGAAAACAAAGGTGACGGAAGTGTTTACATTGAAGCAGAAGGTGATGTTGCCGAGCTTGAACATTTTGTTACTTGGGTCAGGCAGGGGCCGCCTTGGGCAAGGGTTCAGGAAATAACTGTTACCGAAATGCCAGCTGTCTATTACACCAAATTTTGTATCCGCTGAAAGTAGCTACTCAGCAGCAACACCAATCAGTTGATAGAGTACCCTGGCACCAACATTTCCATCCCATTCGTCCTCTCCGGGAGCAACCTCACAAAGGTCAAAACCGAGAATTTCTTTTCCAGACTCTTTCAGTTTGTTTAGTAGATAAATTAATTCCTCAAACTGAAGACCTCCCGGGACAGGAGTACCGGTATTGGGACAAAGATTAGGATCGAGGCCGTCAATATCCACCGAAATATATACTTTTTCCGGAAGCTGACTGATCATTTCTTCAGTTAGATTCTTCCAACTCTCCCCTTCAAACATTCTCTTTCGAAGATCCCGGTCAAAAAAAACTTTCACACGGCCTGCCTGCGCTTCAACAAACTTAGCCTCCTCTTCACAATAGTCCCTGATACCAACCTGCACAAGTTTTGTGATTGAATCGAACTGAAGGGCATTAAAAAAAATGGAGGCATGGGAGTACTTAAATCCTTCATATGCATCCCTCAAATCCATGTGCGCATCCACATGAAGCACACCATATTTATGTTTATCAGATAAAAATAAATGATAACCCAACGGAATGCTATGATCACCACCCAGAACTCCAACAATTTTTCCCTGGGCTTTCCAATAAGCGATACGATTTGACAGCCAATATCTTACATCTTCGTTAGCCTTTCTGATACGATCAAAAATTTCTTTGTATTTCGGTTTATTCTCATCCAGCACATCCCTTTCGATGGCTTCTATGATAATTCTGGCATCTTTGCGCAAACCGGCATGCAACACTTTAAAATGGCGTGGAAACTCATCCATCCAAATACCTTTCTTCCACAGATTTGGGAAATCATGGTGGTGAAGATCCATTTGGAGCGAAGCATTTTTAACAGCTTCAGGGCCGGCAAAAGTACCAGCACCATAGCTGACCGTCAATTCCCAGTTGACAGGAATAATTACAATACCCGCTGTGTCTTCGTTAAACGGGAGGCCATAAATACCCGCATCTTTGGTAGCAGCGGCGCTGGGATTGAAAGATTCGAACATGTGAATGATTTTGTTAATGCAAAAGTCTGAAAAAAAGCGACAAAAAGCCTACTTTTGCGAAAATTATGACCTTGGATCTCTTTTCCCACCTCACTGATTTCGATATTTGCAGCTTTGGCAGCGGTAGCTCCGGTAACAGCTACTACATTGGTAACGCTGATACCTCCATTTTGGTAGATGCCGGTATAAACGGCCGAAATATTGTAAGGAACCTGGAGGAAATCGGGAAAAATATCCGGCAGATCAGTGGCATTCTCGTAACCCATGATCATATCGACCATATCAAAGGGCTACCTGATCTTTCCCAACGATTTGGTATCAAAATATATACAACCGCTAAAACCTGGGATGCCATTCTGCAGAACAGATTTACAAAGCATGTCAGACTGAGTTGTTATAACGAAATTATATCATTGAAAGAATTTGTCATCGGAACACTCAAAATAACTGCATTTCCTGTGGAACATGATGCCGCAGATCCGCATGGATTTCACATTGAAAGTAAAGGAAAAAAGCTTTCAATTGCCACTGACTTGGGTTGTATTAACAAGGAATCGCTTCCTTATCTTTCACAATCACAAGTACTTATTCTTGAATCGAATTATGATGAAACAATGCTTGCAGCCGGTCCATACCCTCCCTACCTGAAAGCCAGAATTGCAGGGAAAGTCGGGCACCTTAGCAATCAGCAGGCAGCTGACTTTTTGGTTGAACACCGTGGAAACGGACTGAAACACGTTTTCCTGGCTCACCTGAGTGAACACAACAACACTCCTGAAAAAGCTATTCAAACGCTTGAGAAAACAATAATTACCAAAAGCGCAGACCCTTCATCAACCGCTTTTCATTATCATGCATTCGATCGAAAGAAAAGGTCACGATTAATTCAAATTTCTCTTGATTCAACAATCTTTTGATGGTCTACATTACAAAAGGGATGTCCAAGATACTGACAACAAAGCATTTAATATTATGAATCAAAACTAATGAAAGTTTTATTTGTGTGTGATGACAACAGCCTTTTAAGTCAAATGGCTGAGGGATTTTTCAAATCCTTCTCACGACAGCAAACTGTTTTTTCAGCAGGTTTCAACCCAGCTTTAACAATTGATCCCGATTTGGTACCTGTCATGCAGGAAGATATGATCGATGTAACACAATACTCCCCAAAAATAATAAGTTGCTTTCAGGAACAAACTTTCGATCTGGTTGTCTTCCTGACTGACAACATCGCACAAAGCGAGTCAGAAATACTGAACAAATCAAAAATCAATGGATTTAAAAGGGAAATTATAGCGGTTAGTCATGAAAATCATGCCGCCAACCGGTTTGAGTGGACAAGAAATGTGAGGGATGAAATAAAAAATGAAACCTTTAAACTTTTTAAAAAATATTCTCAAAGTCAACCATTGGTTTAATTTTTTATAAAAAAACCATCTTCCTGAGGCAATTAAAAACAAGTTGAACCGCTGATAAACTAATACTGGAAAGAACTAACCCTTTTGACTGATCATGCTAAGCTTATCAAAATCAATAATTTCTACATATTCATTGTTGATTTCGATTAAGCCATCACTTTTGAACTTTGTTAGAATACGGGCAATGCTTTCGATAGACATTCCCGACAATTCGGCAAAATCCTTTCGTGAAAGGTGAAGCGGGAATTTCTGTGTTTTATAAATGCGATTTGCCAGACAAATAATAACATCCGCAAGGCGTCCATAAGTTTGTTTTTTAGTTAAGCAATAAAAGCGACCGTTAATAATCGCACCTTGCTCTGCCAACAAACTTACCATCTTTGATGAAAACTGTGCATTGTTGTTCATGATTTGCCGGAAGGCACCGATTTCAATCAAACTCACTTTACTTTCGATGTAGGCCTGAACAGAATGCTGAAAAACTGTATTCCCATCAAACAGCGTTGATAATCCGATTACATTAATTGGTGCAAAGATTTGCAGAATCAGGTTTTCACCATTCCACTCGAGGAAACTTTTCACCAGACCTTCCTGAATAATCATCACATGAGAAGCAAAGGTTCCCTGCTTACAAATCATTTCACCTTTCTGATAATAGACATCAACCATCTGATCGGTCAAAAACTTAAACTCCTCGGCAGAGAGCAGTTTAAGACATTCCATGGAGTTACTTCCAATGGAGCAGCTGTTTCTGAGAGCATCAGGGCTTTTTAACATAAAGTGGCTTGTAATATGGAAGGCAAATATAGCAATTATCAAGGAATTATTTGACGCAGATCAAAAAAAAGTCGAATGAGCTTCTTATCAATGCTTGATGAGGTTGGTGCCGTAAGTTTAAATAAATGTTAAAACTTCAATTAGTTTTGCTGTGAACAAATTAACAAAGATATTGTATGAAAAGTACGCTAGAAAAAATCGCTTCCTTTATAGTGGTGATTGTATTGCCGGCGTTGGTTATTTATTTAACAGTACACTTCGGGTTGAGACGCAATGAGCCAGCGAAAGTTGAAATTACATTGAAGTCGGAAACAACTGCTAAAGTTGATCACGGAGAGTTTGAAATCCTCCGACAGAATTTCGTTAACCCAAAAGATGTAACTGCCGCTTGTTTATCTTGTCACAATAAAAGAGACGACGAATTAATGCAAAGCACTCACTGGCTGTGGGAGCGCGAAGCTGAGATACCCGGCCGGGGTAAAGTTAAAATTGGTAAGATGAACATCCATAATAATTTCTGCACCGGTGCGCAGGGAAACAACGGTTCGTGTATGCGCTGCCATATTGGTTATGGCTGGGAAGATAAAACATTTGATTTCAACGACCCGACAAATATCGACTGTCTGGTGTGCCATGATAAAACCGACACCTATTTTAAGCAAAAAAGTATGGCTGGCTGGCCTGCTACTGAAGCAACAGCTACAAAAGAATTTCCAGTTCCTGACTACAACTATGTAGCAGCCAATGTAGGTTATCCTGACAGGGACAATTGTGGTGTTTGCCACTTCTATGGTGGTGGTGGCAATAATGTAAAACACGGTGACCTGGAAGAAGCACTTTTCCATACTACAACCAAAGTTGATGTGCATATGGGTGAAGATGGCCCAAATATGGTTTGCGTCGATTGTCATGAAGCACCAAAACACAATATCAAAGGACGTTCTTACTCCGTTGGAGCTGAAAACACCAACCGACTGCATTGTTATCAATGTCACACCGAAACCCCTCATAATGATTATATCCTTGATTATCATAACAATAAAGTTGCTTGTCAAACCTGTCACATCCCGGTTTATGCCAAAGTGAACGCGACAACATTGTATTGGGACTGGTCAAAAGCAGGGCGACGTGACGAGAATGGCAATCCAATTAAGGAGTACGATGCCGATCACAACTACAGTTATTTAAGTATTAAAGGGCACTTTGTTTTCGACAACATGGTTGAGCCCGAATATTATTGGTTCAATGGAACTGTCAACCATTTTTTAAGAGATGATACCATTAAAGAATCACCCGTTCAGATTAACAGTCTTTTTGGTGATTATGCAGATCCAAATGCCAAAATCTGGCCCGTAAAAGTTCACAGAGGAAGGCAAGCTTATGATCCTGTTTACAATCAACTCTTATCTGTAAAACTATTTGCACACAACAAGGGTGAAGGCGCATTCTGGGAGGATCTTGACTGGCCGGAAGCCATCAAACAAGGCATGGCATACAATGAAAGACCCTGGAGTGGTGAATATGATTTTATTGACACTGAAGTCTACTGGCCCATCAATCACATGGTTTCGCAAAAAGAAGAAACTCTTAGCTGCACTGCCTGTCATACGAGAGAAAAGAGCCGCCTGGCCAAGCTCAACGACTTCTATCTACCCGGAAGA
>JANJXG010000124.1 GCA_024709145.1 Bacteroidales bacterium
CCTGCTACCGGCTACCATGTGGCCGATGTATTGGTTGACGGCGTTTCGGTAGGCGCTGTCACGACTTATACCTTCAGCAATGTGACAGCCAATCACACTATTGCGGCCAGCTTTGCTATCAATACCTATACGATCATTGCATCTGCCGGAGCCAACGGAAGCATTGCACCTTCAGGCGCAACGACGGTTAATTATGGCGGAAGTCAGGCTTACACCATCACTCCTGCTACCGGCTACCATGTGGCCGATGTATTGGTTGACGGCGTTTCGGTAGGCGCTGTCACGACTTATACCTTCAGCAATGTGACAGCCAATCACACCATCGCAGCCAGTTTTGCTATCAATACCTATACCATCACTGCCTCAGCGGGCCCTAACGGAACAATCAGTCCATCAGGGGCCGTGACCGTCAATTACGGTGCAAATCAGACCTTCAACATCAGTCCGGCAGTTGGCTTTACGATTGCCAATGTGCTGGTGGATGGCGTGTCGGTTGGAGCTGTAAGCAGCTACACATTTACAAATGTGACCGCAAACCACACCATCACAGCCAGTTTCGCTTCAAATACCTTTACAATCACTGCAACTGCCGGAGCCAACGGAACCATCAGTCCATCAGGAGCTGTGACCGTCAATTACGGTGCAAATCAGACCTTCAACATCAGTCCGGCAGTTGGCTTTACAATTGCCAATGTGCTGGTGGATGGCGTGTCAGTGGGTGCTTTAAGCAGTTATACTTTCACGAATGTAACCGCAAACCATACCATCACAGCCAGCTTCGCGCAGAGTTTTTTCACAATCACCGCATCTGCAGGTCCAAATGGCAGCATTTCACCTGCCGGCACTGTCACGGTAAATTATGGTGCCAATCAAAGCTTTACAATCACACCCAACAACGGTTATCATGTGGCTGAATTGCTGGTGGACGGTGTTTCAGTTGGCGCTCTGACCAGTTATACTTTCAGCAATGTAACAGCAAACCATACCATTGCGGCCAGTTTTTCCATCGATACTTTTGTCATCACCGCCACAGCAGGTGACAATGGAACCATCTCACCTTCAGGTACTACGACAGTTAATTATGGGGGAAGCCAGGCCTACAACATCACTCCTGCTACCGGCTACCATGTGGCCGATGTGCTGGTAGACGGTGTTTCGGTTGGTGCTGTCACAAATTACACTTTCAGCAATGTGACTGCAAATCACACCATTGCAGCAAGCTTTGCCATCAATACCTATACAATCACTGCCACTTCAGGTGCCAACGGAAGCATCTCACCTTCAGGCACGACGACGGTTAATTATGGTGAAAGCCAGACCTATTCCATCACTCCTGCTGCCGGTTACCATGTGGCTGATGTGTTGGTGGATGGCGTTTCTGCAGGTGCAATTACGACATACACTTTCAGCAATGTGACAGCAAATCACACCATTGCAGCAAGTTTTACCCTTGATTCGTTTGTGATTACCGCTTCTGCAGGAGACAACGGAAGTATCAACCCATCCGGACTGGTAACAGTTAACTATGGAGACAGCCAGATATTTGAGTTTTTGCCTGCTGAAGGATTTAAGGTCTACGCTTTCTGGGTTGATAACGACAGCATTGGTGATGCCGGAAGTTATACCTTCACCAATGTGATGTCAAACCACAGCATCGAAGTGCAATTCAGTCTCATTATTGGACAGGAAGAAAAGCCTGACCGGCTTTCAACGCTGAAAACCTGGCCAAGTCCGGTAAAAACCCATTTATACCTTTCACTTGACGCTGATTTGTTGTCTCAAAGCGAATGGCTCTATGTGATTACCGATCTCAACGGAAAAAAAGTCATCGAAGGCAAACTCGAAAAACTGACCGAACGCATCGACCTCAGCAGCCTTCAATCAGGCTTGTTTCTGCTCCAGCTTTGGGAAAACGGACAAAAGGTGCAAACTGTCAAAGTGATGAAGATGTAACATCTTTTTATTCTATCATTCAGGACAAGGCATGTGCCTGAAATCACGAACCCTCAATCTGTATTTTTTGATAGATTGAGGGTTGTTTTTTCGGGCCCTTAGCCTTTGGCTAAAATCTTCAGGTGATACTACAGAGGTAATTCTTCAGCGAAAAACTGTCGTGGGTATTCCAAATACCTTATGGTGATTGAGGGTCAGTGAAAAAAAATGAACTTTCTGCAGGATAATTATTTCTTCAGTTCAGAATATCCATAAGTCCTGCTAAAAAACATCCCGAACCTGACGATGCAAAAATTCTTTCACCTGACACAATGTGAGAAGTTGATGTTTTAGCGTCAATTTGAGCCAAAATAAGTTTAACCGCAGATCGCGAGGTAGGCGCAAAGATCGCAAAGTGCTGGCACATTGTCGTTTATAATAAGCGAACGAAGTGACGAGGTTACAGAAATCATAAATTTCTTTGCGTCGTTCTTCGTGGTCTTTGCGGTTAAAAAGAAAGAAAGCTTCCGAAGCTTTTTCAATCAATCCGGGCTTCGAATTTCAATAGAGATGCAAGCATTTTGAGCTAAACAGATTCATGTGCATGAACAAAGAATGTGAAATCCCGACTTTATTAATTGATTTTGATTTACATAGGGGTTTTTCATCAGGCTAAAATAGTCTGAATCAACTTGCAAACAGCTTTTCTTTACTCTGATCAAACCAAATCAGATTAATTTTGTTTCCATTTCAAATCAATAAGAATATGTTGTTGTTGAGTAGCTTTGAATTAACACTTCCGCTGGCCAATCCGGTACTCAAATTTCTGGTGATTCTGGTCATTATATTATTTGCGCCTATTCTTCTCAACAAACTCAAGATACCACACATCCTCGGGCTCATTATTGCCGGAGCGGTGATCGGGCCTCATGGATTTAACCTTCTGCTGCGCGACAGTGGAATCATTTTGTCAGGTACAGCCGGATTGCTTTACATTATGTTTCTGGCCGGACTTGAAATAGATTTGACGGAATTCAGGAAAAACAGCAGAAAAAGTCTGGTTTTTGGACTTTACACCTTCTTCATACCCATGATTCTCGGCATGATCACTGGTCTTTATGTGCTGAATTTTTCGATGCTGACTTCTGTTCTTCTGGCGAGTATGTTTGCTTCACATACACTCATTGCATACCCGATTCTGAGTAAATTAGGTGTTACAAAAAACAGGGCTGTCAATGTAGCCATTGGCGGCACCTTGATCACCGATACACTGGCTCTCCTTGTATTGGCAGTGATCGTTGGTATGGCAAGGGGCGAGGTAAACGCGTTTTTTTGGACCAGGCTCAGTATATCAATCATCCTTTTTGGTTTAACGGTGCTCTTTGTTTTTCCTATCATTGGCAGGTGGTTTCTGAAGCGTTATGAAGACAAGGTTTCGCAGTATATTTTTGTACTTGTGATGGTTTTTCTGGGTGCAGTGCTGGCAGAAGCTGCTGGTATTGAAGCCATTATCGGAGCTTTTTTGTCCGGACTCGCGCTAAACAGGCTGATCCCTTCTACCTCACCGCTGATGAACAGGATTGAATTTGTCGGCAATGCTGTTTTTATCCCCTTTTTCCTGATTGGTGTCGGTATGCTCGTTGATTACAGAGCCTTTTTTAAAGATGCCGAAACCATCAAGGTTGCAATTGTGATGACTGTGGTTGCTACCGTGGCGAAATTTTTGGCTGCCTGGTTTACTCAGAAAACATTCAGGTTTTCAGCCGATGAGAGACGGATTATTTTTGGTCTGAGCAATGCTCAGGCAGCAGCCACCCTTGCTGCTGTGCTGGTAGGTTACAATGTTATCCTGGGTGAATCAGCCGACGGGCAACCTGTCAGGCTCCTCAACGATGCAGTGCTCAACGGTACAATCGTGATGATACTGATTACATGTACCATTGCATCCTTTGTTGCACAAAAGGGAGGAAGAAATATTTCGCTGGTTGAATCTGCTGCCGCAGAAAACGACAAAGAGATCGATACGGAGAAAATACTTATTCCGCTGAGCAATCCTGAAACCATCGATGAACTGATCAGTCTCAGTGCAATTTTGAAATCCAAAGACAATAAGAAGGATTTGTATGCCATTCACATCGTCAACGACGATTCCACGGAAGTCATCAGCAGAGCGCGAAAACTCATGGAGAAGGCAAGCCACATTGCTGCCGGTTTTGACATTCCCCTCAACAACCTTTTGAGGTATGATCTCAATACTACAAACGGAATTATCGGCGTGATCAAAGAGCAGCAAATTACCGACCTGGTATTGGGTCTGCATGTTAAAAAAGGTATTTCAACTTCTTTTTTGGGTCATCTTACTGAGGGTGTCTTACTTCGGTGCAACACCACTACCTTTGTATACAAGGCCATTCAACCAGTGGCCACCATTAAGCGGCATGTGGTTATTGTACCTCCAAATGCTGAAAAGGAGATCGGTTTTCCATTTTGGCTCTCTAAAATATGGAATATTCCGCGCAATACAGGTGCAAAGCTTGTGTTTTATGCCTCAGAAAATACCCTTGTTTACATCAGGAGAATTCTCCAAAAGCATCCCGTTTCTGCTGATCTGAAAGTGTTTGAAGATTGGAACGAATTTCTCATTCTTGCCAGAGATATTAAAGGCGACGACAACCTGATCATCGTCCTGAGCAGGAACGATGGTCTGGCCTATCATGAAAGCATGCACCATATTCCGGTTTATCTCGATAAATATTTCAGGTCGAACAGCTTTATACTCGTATATCCCATGCAACAAGGCGTTGGGGATGCCGAAATGACCGACCTCAACAACCCGTCGATGATCGAACCAATCGAAAAACTGGATGAGATTGGTAAAAATATTCTCAGGCTATTCAGAAAAAAATAAAGCCTGCTCAGAAATTGGTTCCGGCTTGAAAGCACTGCCGTTTGAATCGCCGGCACCAGTTTTTATAACCTCATTTCCTCCCTTGTGTCCAAACCATAATCTTCCATCAGCTGGAAGCCATATTCTCTCAGGTTGCCGATGACAGGGATGGCCTGCCTGCCGCGTTCGGTGAGTGAGTATTCTACCTTTGGAGGCACCACAGGAAAAA
>JANJXG010000132.1 GCA_024709145.1 Bacteroidales bacterium
GTCTCCATGCCTCCTTTTTAAATACATTTTTTAAGGAAAAGTTATTGAACGAAAGTCCCAGCGTCCCGATAACCCTGCCATAACCCCAGCCTCCCGACAATTCGATCTGATCGGCAGAGGTTTCCTCCACGCTGTAATCAATGTCAACAGTGCCATCCGACATATTGGGCTTGATATCAGGTGCTATGGTTTCAGCATTGAAATAGCGTAAATTGGCCAATTCCCGGGTTGTACGGATAACCAATTCTCTGCTAAACATCTGTCCTGGTCGTGTCCTTAACTCACGAATCACCACATGATCATTTGTTTTGGTATTTCCTTTCACCCCTACATTGCTGATGCGGGCTTGTTTTCCTTCCCTAATCCTAATTTCCAAATCGATAGAGTCATTTTCAACCAGTACTTCAACAGGCTCTGCACTAAAAAAAAGATATCCGTCATCCATGTAAACCGAACTGACATCAAAACCATTTGGATTGTATGAAAGGTTTGTTTCAAGTAATTCCTTGTTGTATACATCCCCTTTCTGAATACCCAAAACTGCCGAAAGGGCTTTATCCTCATACTTCGTATTTCCTACCCAGTCAATGTTTCGGTAATAATACTTATTTCCTTCATAGACTTTAACTTTCAACCCAACATTGGCGCCATCGATTTTGTACACTGAATCAGAGATAACCTGAGCATCTCTGTAACCCTTTTCATTGTATTTTTTAACAATATTGGTAAGATCTTCTTCAAATTTTGCTTCGAGAAACTTGGACGATTTGAAAATCCGTAGTCGGTAATTATCTGTAAAATAGCTCTCTATCCTCTGAAGGGCTTTGTAAGGCTTCAGGGTTATAACGTCCTTTCCGACATCAACAACCAATGGACCCAATGGACTCAGCGGATTGAAAATCCCGCGTTCCTTTGTTTCTTTCATTGCAGCTTTCACCTGATCGTCAGAAAGTTCCTCATTGCCTTCAATTGAAATCTCACGGATTTTAACTTTACTGTTTTTATTCACTTTGATGTTGAGATCCACGTAGTTTTCCCTGCTCGCATCGGGTAATTGCTCAATCTCAACTTCGGTATTCAGGAAGCCCTTTTCAGCAAAGTGTTTTTGAATGATGGTACGTGTTTTAACAAAGAGATGGTCATTGGCAATATCACCCCGCGAGAGATTTATTTTTGTCCGGATATCATCTGCCTCAGTTTTCCTTAAGCCTTCGAAGGAAAATTTTGACACTCTGGGACGCTCTTTCAAATCAATACTTAAAAAAATCAATCCACCCTGAATGTTACTGGCCGAAATCCCAACATCTTCAAAAAGACCCTGATCCCATAATTTGCGGATTGCCTCAGTGATTTTGTCCCCGGGAACTTTAATTTTATCACCGACGGTTAGACCGGAAAGCATGATGATGACATTTTCGTCAAGATACTTAATTCCAGTCACTTTCACGCCACCGATTTCGTACTCTTTGGGGCGTGCATAATCGAATGGTGATAAGTCCGAACCGATTGAAATTTGCGCCAAAAGGGTGTTTTCGGAAGTCAAGAGACCTGCAATCATCAACACTACATACAACAACTTCCTGATATTCATCCTGTTTACTTGAATCATTGCTGATCGTTTACTTTTGTAATTTGTTCACTTGTTTTGCCAAACCTTCTTTCCCTGTGTTGAAAATCAACGATGGCGGCATAGAGATCTTCTTTTCTGAAATCCGGCCAAAGAGTTTGGGTAAAATATAGCTCGGCATAGGCTATTTGCCAAAGCATGAAATTACTGATCCGGAATTCACCGCTGGTGCGGATCAGTAATTCGGGATCCGGCATACCGTCGGTTGTAAGCAAGCCTTCGATGCATTGCTGGTCAACCATTTCGGGGGTACATTCACCCCGGATTATTTTATCTGCCAATTTTTTTGCTGCCTGAACAATCTCCCATCTGCTTGAATAGCTCAATGCCAGCGTAAGTGTCATCCGGGTGTTGTTTCTGGTCGCATCAATGGCTTTCAGTAAATGTTTTCGGTTAACAGCAGGTAAACTATCCAAATCACCAATGGCGTTTAACCTGATGTTGTTTTTATTCAAGGTAGTAATTTCGTTGTTAATGGTCTGCAGTAGCAGCTGCATCAATGCATTAACCTCCATTCTGGGTCTGTTCCAGTTTTCAGTGGAAAAAGCATATAAAGTCAAATAGTCAATGCCCAATTCTGCAGCGGCTTCGGCAGATTCTCGCACAGCAGTGACGCCGTTTCGGTGACCGAACACCCGATGCTGGCCATGTTGTTTGGCCCAACGTCCATTGCCGTCCATGATGATGGCGATGTGTTTTGGTAATTGGCTTGTATTAATTTGATCTTTAAGACTCATATCGGATGGCAAGATGCATTGGTTGTTAATCGAAACTGGATTGTGAACTTGAGTTGCATGCCTGTCGTTTTTCCAGATTAAACTTATAAGTTAAAGTGATACCTGTAAAATTGAACCAGTCGTTGTTATTGATATCGGTTTGACCTTCAGGCAAGGCCGCATTGGAATCTAGCCCATCGGTAAAAGTTTTGTGCATCCGCCATTCAGCTGCAATACCAAGTCGCTTACCAACACTATATTTCACGCCAAAACCAAATGGAAAGCTCAGATTATTGAAACCGAGTGATGGTCCCATGGAGTTCCCTGTCCCAAATCCACTAATTCCTGCGAAAATATATGGCGTGGCATAATCTTTTTGACTTCCAGTAAAGTAATCGAAGAAATTAAACTCAGCAATCAGGCTAAAGTCGCTTAGATAAACACTAAAAGAAGTGTCCGTAGCTTGACTGACTCTTGCATACTGACCGTCATAGGTTAACTTACCGGTTGTAACCGCAGCCCTGAAGGCCCATCTTGTACCTTTGGCATATCTGCCAAGTACACCATAGACAGGCTCAGGATTGTTGAAAGGAATCGCCGGATTGAGATCACCATTATAATAACTTACACCTCCAAATAATCCAAGCTCAAGATTTTGAGCTCCGGATTGCAAGGATGACATGGATACCAAAAACAAAATTACCAGTTTTTTGATCATTGTTAATGATTCTGAGCTTGCTGAAAAATGACAAAAACGCCTAAGTACTTCATAATCAGTATCAAATTGTTTTCGACATTTCAGTTTGCAAATTTAACCTTTTTTTTAAAACAGCTAGCAGATCAATTTCTTATGTCGAGGCCCCACAGCAGTTTTTCCCGAATTGTGCCAAAGAAATCTTTTCCTTCCATACTGACAAGCCGGATTGCAAAAGGTGCTTTCTGAATTAAAACCTCCGTTTCCTGATCAACGACGACAGTTCGTGAATCCATGCTTAAGGTGTACTGCGCGTGTCGACCAACAACTTTTAACCTGATCGTACTTCTGTCGGGGATAACGATGGGCCTGACACTTAAATTGTGTGTTGCGATAGGTGTAATCACAAAGTCCTGTGCTGAAGGCACTAAAATTGGTCCACCTGCACTCAACGAATAAGCTGTTGACCCGGTTGGTGTGGCAACAATCAGTCCGTCAGCCCAGTAAGAATTCACAAACACATCATCCACAAATACCTGTATAACGATCAGTGAAGTGGTTTCCTTTCTAAAAACAGTAACTTCATTGAGGGCATAGTTTATGTCCGGAAAAAGTTTATCAGGCTCACAAAGCTGAAGTAAACTTCTGTTTTCCAGTGTAAAACGCTTCGAAATAATAAGATCAATCGCTTCATCCAACTCACTTTTTGACACACTTGATAAAAAACCCAAACGTCCCATATTTATTCCAAGAACAGGAATATTTGAATCGCGAACAATCGGAAGGGCATCGAGAAGGGTCCCATCACCACCGATCGAAAACAAGACATCTGTTTGAGTATTTAAATCATTAAAATTTTGGAAAAGAGTGATCTCTTGAGGTAGCTTATAAAAAGGTTTAACTTGTTCGTAATATGGAGCATACATTGATAACTCAACCGAATTACCGGTCAGTTTATTAATCATCTGTGAAAAGAAGGGAACGCGTTCTTCCGAGAATGTTTTACCAAATAGGGCAATTTTCATAACTCCTTATTACATCAAAGTGCAAGATTACGAATTAAGCAACATCTGCTGCAGCTTTTAACATTATTTAGTGGGAATAACCACGGATAAAGGATTAAAAAAAACATTTCGCAGGGAATAAAAACAAGTTAAATTGGTGCAACGAAGTGTATGAAAAATCCTCCCTTTCCAAATTGATTTACTGAATACTCGAATCGCCAAACGAGATCATAATATGTAACCAGGTCGAGTCCAACGCCAGTGCCATACAAAAGTCGGTTTTGATAAGAATTGGCAGGTATTTTATCAGGATTGCGTGCATAACCTGCATCAAATAACCAATTTAGATAAAGGGCATAATGAATTTTACTAAACTTTTCGGATCCGATAAATGGAATTTGTCTTTTCTGAGGGTTGATAAGTGCGAATTTCAGATTTGTTTTAAACACTGCAAAATCTGTTCCATCAACGACATAAACCTCATATGACCTGACAAAATCGTTGCCATAACCCAATGCTCTTTGCATAAAGTAAGGTTGTTCGCCCGGCGCAGAAATCCTGGCAGAAAGACTTGCTGCCCAATACCACTTTCGGCTGATTTTTCGGTACATATCGACAGTTGTTTTCACTGTTGCAATCAAAGGTTCATCCTCCAGCAATCCAAAACCAAACTGATTGAATTCCACATCTGCATAATGCCCTTCAAGCGGATAAGGTTTCGAGTCTCTGAAATCATGTTTAAAATAATAACTCAAATGAACCATTTGAATTCTGCCCGATCTCTGCTGCATAAAGGATGGATTAATGATGAGCAGGGTGTCATCATAAATGGTTTTTTCGAAACCAAGGCTCAGGGAATGACTGTTATGGATTCCTTTTCGGTAACTGAATTTAACTTTTGCATACCATTCTTTTCGACCATATCCATCTTCACTTCGATAAAATAATTGTTTATTATTCAGTGTGATATAAGGAACCTCGCGGCTTAAGGCATAGCCAAGCTGGATCCCCATTCCTAATGTTTGCGCTTTAGTAAGATATGGAATCTCGTATTGAAGGTAATAGTTTTGGTTATAACCTGCTCTTAGCAGCAATTTAAGCTGTTCGAGCCTGCCACGGAAATTATTGTAAGTTAAAAACACCCCGTAATTCGCTCTTCGGAAATCTTTTGTCTCCCACCATGCATTCAGGTTTCTGTCGGCAAGTTCGAATATCGGCAATGGCCAAATATACCAACGCTCTGTAACATCTACCCTGATATGAATCATTTCAGGTTTTTGAAGATCGTGAATTGTATCAAACTGAACAAAGTTAAAAATGGATCTGTTCAGCAAATTTTGTCTGCTTTTTACCACTTTCCCGCAAAAATCCCGACAACTGAGTGTGTCTCCACTTTGAAAAAGGATTTCCCGAAGGATGATTTTGTCTTTCGTTACCTGATTTCCCTCTAATAAAATATTGCCTACCACAATGCTTTTGGTTTCAGACTTCGTAGCACAGCTATCGAAGCTTGTTTCAAGTCCTCCCATTGTTTCTGACTGGCTGAAACCTGGAAGCACTGAGAAGCAAAACAAAAAGATGAGCAACCAATGCTTCATATGCGCAGGTATGTCATCAGTGATTCGTATCTCTCCTTAAGATCGTCGAAGTCGTCTTCAGCACCAAAAGAAGCTAAAACATTGTAATTAAATCTGTTAAATGTCTGTAAAACTGAAGCGATATCGCGTTTATTCAACTTGAGTGTCAGCTGAAGCCGCGTTGAGTCTAATTCAGTTTGAACAATTAAACTCAGAATTTTCGAATCATTCGATTCGACGATACGGGCAATCTCCGATAAAACGTAATCGTGCACATTCATTCCAAGCACGATAATTCCGCCTGGTTCATTGACAGAAAGACTTAAAGCAAAATGCTCGAGCAGTGTTTGAAGTGTAATGGAGCCAAGGTACTGTTCTTCGGTGTCGACAACAGGCACAAGCGACAATCTGTGCAGTTGAACCAATTTCAGTACATCATAAATATGTTGATAATCATATACATAAGGCTTATGTAGGGAAAGTGAATGACTGCCCATTTCTTCATCAAACCGGTTAAAGGCATAAATGTCAAACTCCGAAACCAGTCCCAATAATTTTCCGTTTTCAACGAGTGGCAGGTGCAATAAGCGTAAATCTTCCATCCAACTCAAAGCAGTTTTGCCTGTATCGGAGGTTTTTAAGGGAAGAATTCCATCTGAGATTAATTCTTTAGCTATCATAGTTTCATCTTTACAAAGTCTATTCAGCGCTGAGCATATTTACATAGTTTTGATAGCGAAAATCAGCAATTTGTCCGTTTTCAACAGCCAATTTCACAGCACATCCTGGTTCCTGGAGGTGGGTGCAATTGGCAAAACGACAATCAGACATTACGGCTCTCATTTCAGGAAACCTTTGAGCAAGTGTCTCATCATCAATATCATGCAATCCAAACTCCTTAATCCCCGGGGTATCAACAATCCAAGCGCCACAACTGAGTCTGAACATCTCGGCAAAAGTGGTGGTGTGTTTTCCCTTGTTGTGTACGTTGGAAATTTCGCCCGTTTTCAGATCCAGCTCAGGATCAAGGGCATTGATAATGGCAGATTTTCCTACACCTGAATGGCCCGAAATCAGGGTTACTTTATCTTTTAAGTGGTCAAGAATCTTTTCGATTCCAGTCATTTCATAAACAGATGTCAGCTCAACTTTGTATCCTGCTGTGACATAAACTTCACGGTAATAATGAACCAATTCCCAGTGAGCCGGCTGATACAAATCAATTTTATTGAATACGATGACGACAGGAATGTGGTAAGCTTCGGCAGTCGCCAAAAAACGATCAATGAATCCGGTCGAAGTGCGAGGCTGATCGATTGTTGCGACAATCATGGCCTGGTCGATGTTGGAAGCAATGATGTGCGCTTCACGCGAAAGATTGGTAGCTTTGCGGATTATATAATTTTTTCTCGGTTCAATTTCAACTATCACAGCTGTTTCCTGATTCTCCTCAAAGCGTAAGGTGACATGGTCACCAACAGAGACCGGATTAGTTGTCCGAACACCTTTGAGTCTGTATTGACCTCTGAGCCTGCACGACACACTCCACCCTTTGTCAAGATAAACCTGATACCAGCTCCCGGTTGACCTGGTAACAACACCTCTTTCCATATTGAGTGAATCGTTCGGCATAGGTTGCAAAAATAAGCGTATATGCTTTCAATGAACACAAAAGACCACTCTTTATGCAATTTGCCCTGATGACAGTCGTATTGTGGCATAAAAAACAACATCAAATTAATTTCAATACCATTTTTTAAAGTTAGCTCATCCATAAACTTGTTTATTTCTCTATAAATCTTCATCTTACTTCAATTGAAAAATAAATATATTTGCCATTGAATTAAAAACAGCCTTATGTCAACAATTACCTTGTCAATTCTGCAACCTGTGCTGATCGGCACAGTCCTGCTACTTTACCTTCGTTATAAATTCCATATCGAATCGTGGAAATTAATTAAACAGACCTTGGTTTTTGGGCTTTTTACCTTTGGATTTCTTTTTATTTTCGATCAAATTGCCGCTGTCAGGGGAATCGACGAATTGCGTAATCTCAAACGTACCGGATTTTACTCATTTGTTGTAGTTGGTTTTGGCTCAGAACTCGGCAAATTCATCCTGCTTCGCTATTATTTTTTACGCCAAAAATCTTTCAAAGGTCCTTTGGATGGGATCATCTACGGATTATTGATAGGAATTGCCTTTACGCTTGTAACCCTGCCCTTGTTTATGTCGGGTTGGTTTTCGAAACCAATGGATCTCACTTTTTTAATCACTTTTCCGATCGCAAACTTGTCATTTGCGATTATCATGGGTTTTTTTACCGGCATGGGCAAATACAGACACAACCGGTTTATTGATTCAATGACCGGCCTTGGTGCAGCCAGTTTTTTTCATGGATTCTATTTTTTCATTAACCTGACAGATGAATTTACCATCTTCGCACTTTATGGGGCTGGCCTGTTGATCATTGCCTTTATGTTACTGGTCAAATCAATAAACTTAAAAGAAGAAGACAAACCAATAAAATCATAAAAAAAGCCGCTGTCAAAAGCGGCTTTTTTTAATTTGTTAATCCTTCAACATTTTAAGTTTAGCTTCGAGTAATTTCACTTCGCTCTTTGCTTTGGAGATTTTCTTTTCATATTCGGCCCGCATGATATCGGCCTGTTTGCTACTTGAGAAAAATCCAATGTTATTTTCGAGCAACATGATTTCTTCCTTCAGCTTGGTAACTTTAGTAGCCAAAGTCATCCGTTCCCTTCTGATTTTGTCGCCTGAATCCGGCTCATCGCGCATGTGATCAATGGAAGAACGGTAATGGGTTGTAGCCATTTCCTGCTCTGTGAGCTTCATTTTTTCAAAAAGCTTGTCGATCGCTTTGCGATAATCGGCGTAGAGCTGGTCTTTAACCTTAATCGGAACATGTCCAATTTCCATCCAGGTTCGCTGAAGTGCTTTCAGGGCATCAAGGTTGGCCGAACGGTCGGCTTTAACCTCGAAAGCAGCAATTTGATCAATCAAATCCTTTTTCTTTTGAAGATTCTCATCTTCCCTGCCCCTGATTCCCGAGAAATGTTCTGATTTGCGACGGAAAAATTCATCACAAGCACCTCTGAATCTCTTCCAGATCTTGTCAGAATTTTTGCGCGGAACCGGGCCTATGTTTTTCCACTCTTCCTGTAAAGCTTTGAACTGATCAGTAGCTTTACGCCACTCATTGCTTTCGAGCAATGCCTCGGCCTGAACACAAAGATCAAGTTTGCGGTTATAGTTTTCGAGCTGCTGATCCTTTAATTTTCCGAAATAGTCTTTCTTAGTTTCAAAGAAATTATCCATAGCAAGTTTGAAACGATTCCAAACTTCGTCATTTTGCTTCTTCGGTGCCTGGCCAACAGACCTCCAAACTTTGAAAAGGTCGCGCATTTCGTCCGACTTTTTCATCCAGACATTGATACTGTCGTAGGCATCCGAAACAATTTCTTCAGCTTTCTCACAAAGAGCTACTTTGGCTTCATAATTATGCTGTTGTTCTTCTTGAATCTTGGAATAATGATCTCTTCTTATCGCATTGATTTTATCCGTTGCGATTTTGAAACGCTCCCAAACTTCCTCTTTCACATCCTGTGGAACCGGACCAATTTCTTTCCAGTCATCGTGATATTTCTGCAAAAGTTTGAATGCTTTAATAACTGATTCTTCAAGTAAGAGCTCTTCAGTTTTTTCACAAATCTCAATTTTTGCCTCGAGATTCTTCTTCATGTCGAGGTCACGCAATTCTCTGTTGATCTTAACTTTATCAAAGAATTTCTCAACCAGAAAATGATAGTTGTTCCAGAGATTTGTTATTTCGCCGGCAGGGACCTGTCCTATTTCCTTCCATTTATCTTGTAGGATTTTGAACTCATCATATGTTTTCTTCAAGGTTTCTTCGCTGGAGATAAGCGTTTTCAATTCATCCAGAATTGCCAGCTTTTGCACAAGATTTTGCTGCTTTTGTTTTTCCAGCAATTCGTTATGCTTGGATTTGTTTTCCTTATAATGGCTGAAAGCAGTTTTAAATCTGACTTCAAGCGGATCGTCGTGATGCTCGAATGATTCTTTTTCGCCTCCATCAGCGATAAACTGATCCAGTTCATGATCAATATCCTCTTTATTCAGTTTAAGGAAATAAACCTTGATGGCAGCTACCTTGCTTTTGATCTTTGCCACATCCTGCTCTGTCACTGTTTCTTCAAGCATCTCAACGAGTTGCAGCTTGTTAAGTCCTGCAAAATCGTGTTCGCTGACAGCTTCATACTCCTCAACAGTTTCTTCGTCCAATAAATGCTCGGGCTCAACAGCCGCAATAGACTGAACCTCGGCAACAACAGTTTCACCGAGCTCAACGGCCTCAACCTCAGATGGAAACTTGCTTTCAACAACAGTTTCAGCTTCTGTTGTAGTTTCTTCAGTATTTACAACTTTTACAGCCGGAGTTTCTTCCACTGATTCAGTTTCAACGCTTTCAGATGATGCAATTTCGGAGGTTTCATCAACATCTTCAACTTCAACAAGCTCACCAGCAGTAGATTCCGGCAACCTGTCAGATTGAATTAAATCAAGAATCAATTCCTTGTCTTCAGCATTTAATTGGTTTTTTACTTCGCTGATATGCTCAGCGGTCTGTTCAGCAGCAGTCAATTCGTCAACCACCTCAGCGGCGTTAACTACGGCGTTCTCATTCCCGTTTTCGTTTTCTTCCGGGTCAAGATTGATCAAATCCTTGTTTTCCATTACGATAGGTTATAAAAAGTTAAGCAATTATCCAGTCTGTCATACAATAAGCCAACATCCGGATATAGGTTCATTCAAATTAGGGGTGCAAAGGTAACAATTCTTTATTAAGTTTATTTACCTGCAAATCATTTTATTAAATAAAAAAACAGTCATTCAAAGCGGTATTAAACCGCTGCAAGTGCTTGGTTAAGGTCGTAAATAATATCTTCCACATCTTCTATTCCAACCGACAAGCGAACAAGGCCATCCGAAATACCGGCAATTCTTTTAGCTTCGGCCGAAAGTTTGGAGTGTGTCATACTTGCCGGGTGCTGAATCAATGTTTCGATTCCACCCAGAGAAACCGCCAGCAATGCCAGCTTCACATTGTTCATCATTCTTTTGCCCGCATCGAGACCACCGTGGAGGCCAAAGCTAATCATAGCACCAGGCCCTTTCATTTGTCGCTTACCTAATTCATACTGAGGATGTGACGCCAGGCCAGGATATAAAATCCATTCCACTTTTGGGTGATTTTCGAGAAATTTGGCCACTTTAATGGCATTCTCCTGTGCCCTGTCAATTCTAATACCAAGTGTTTTTAACCCACGGCGTGTGAGCCAGGCTTGGTGAGGATCCATATTGCACCCCATATTAACCATCACCGGACGCAGACGATCGTAGATTGCTTTATCACGTGCGATAATCATTCCGGCAACAATGTCAGCATGGCCGTTGATAAATTTTGTCATCGAATGAAGCACCACATCTACGCCAAAATCAAAAGGCTGTTGCAAATAAGGGCTACAGAACGTATTGTCAACACAAACAGTGATGTTGTGTTTTTTAGCAATGGCAACAACTGCTTCGAGGTCGGTGATTCCCATCGTTGGATTAGCAGGTGTTTCGAGATAAATGAGACTTGTATTTGGCCGGATAGCATCAGCTACCTGTTGCGGATCGGTGGCATCCACAAAAGTTGATTCTACGCCAAAACGTACATAAAGACTTTCAACTATAGCGCGGGAGGGCCCGTACAGCGCATTGTGGGCAACAAGATGTTTACCCTGCCCCAGAAAAGTTAAGTAAACCGTATTAACTGCTGCCATACCCGAACTCACGGCAATACCACCATAGCCTTTCTCAAGTTTGGCAACTGCATGCTCAAGTTCGTTAATAGTTGGGTTACCAATACGCGTATAAATATAACCTTTTTCCTCGCCGGCAAAGCATCGGGCACCATGATCGGCATCCTCGAAACTAAAGGTTGATGTTTGGTAAATTGGTGTCACTGCACTACCGAGAGAATCGCTCAGAATGCCTGCGTGAACTGCTTTGGAATTAAATCCGATGTCATCGTGTTGCATGATATGCTAAATCAAAAACCCCAAGATTTTTGAAGTTAAATCTCAGGGTTGGGTTTATGTTAAAATTTGGATTGGCATGGAAAGTTAAAAAGGCCAGAAATTGTTATCGTTCCAGATTTGTTCTTTCAGATCTTCATTTAACTTGTGAAGCAGGTGATGATGTCCTTTTTCCCAATCGGCAAGCATCTGATACATAGACTTTTCATTCGGGTCAGTAGCTTCATCGGCTCGCTGAGAGTATACGGCAATGGCCCTGTTCTCAAAATCAATGGCAGCCGAAATGGCAGCTGCCTCAAAACTAGCAGCTGAAATCTCTTTTTTAATTTCTTCTGACAAAATCGTTACCACATCTGAATCATCCACATCCTGATGTTCTTCAGCCCTGAGAAACTCATGTGTTTTCTCATAATGAACATATTGTCTTGATAAGAAGTCGATGTGTGCATCTTCTTCTTCTGCCATCATCTCGAAAATACGTTTGGCAGATTTACTCTCTGATTGCCTGGCTACCTGGGTGTAAAATGCCTTTCCTCTGCGCTCGAGTAAAATGGCTGTTTTTAAGATATTGATGGCTTGTGGTGATGATTCCATGGGATAATGATTTTCCGGTTTACTTTGCTTGCAAAAATAATGATTTTTAAAACACAAAAAAATCTGAAGTTTGGAACGAACAACCCAAAAGCACGGTAACGGCCTGAAGCATTTTTCAGCTTACCTTTGCAGCAAGCTTAACACCTGATATGCAAACCGAAACGATTCAACTACTTCTGGAATCTCTTTTTAGCGAAAAACTTGGCTTTGAAGTCTTGCGCTTTCAGCCAATCAAAAACAGCGGGTCAGAACGAATGTATTTTCGTGTTTTTACTCAAAACAATTCTTTTATTGCTTCTTACAACAACAACTTAGCCGAAAACCGGGCTTTTTTTCACATTGCTGATGCTTTTGATCAGGCAGGTATTCCCAAACCACAGTTACTTGCAGTAAGTAATTGTGAAAAAGCCTGCATACAGGAAGATTTGGGCGACGAAAGCTTATTCGATCGCTTGATGCATCACCGACAAGATGAAGATTTCACTGAAATTATCAGACCCTTGTTTCATCAGGCTCTCGATATCCTGGGTGAATTGCAGATTGAAGTGGATAAAACAGTTGATTACGGGCTATGCTGGCCAACTGGATTCTTTGATCAACGAAGTATTCTGTCCGACCTTCATTACTTTTACTACTACTTTGTTAAACAACAGCCAAACCTTGAAATAAATGAATACAAGTTACTTGCAGAACTTGAGGCATTATCTTTGCAGATTGCCACTATTCCCCTGAATTGTTTCATTTACCGGGATTTTCAGTCAAGAAATCTGATGATAAAAAACAATCAGTTGTATTGTATTGATTTTCAGGGAGGCAGAAAAGGAAATTTTGCATATGATGTAGTTTCATTGCTTTACCAGGTTAAAGCAGGATTGCCCGGCGGATTCAAAGAAGAAATGATTGACTATTATTCACGAAAGTTAAATTCCAAAGGATTCAACACCAGCGAATTCCTCCAACATCTTTCAGCGTTTATTTATCTCCGGTTGTTTCAGGTACTAGGTGCTTACGGTTTCAGGGGTATCATTCAAAGGAAGCAACATTTTCTCGAAAGCATCCCTTTCGCACTGCGGCAATTAGAAACCCACCTGCAAGATAACCCCTTACCTTTGGAACTTCCCGCATTGGAAAACTTGCTTCGGCAACTTGTCAGAAACAATAAATACCAATCCGGCAAAAGAATTCCGGCAGAAAAGAAACTCAAAATTAAGATCAGAAGTTTTTCATATATTAGAGGTGGAATTCCCGTTGATGGATCAGGCAATGGCGGCGGTTTTGTATTTGATTGCCGGATTTTACCAAATCCGGGAAGGGAAGAAAAATTCAGAAATCAAACAGGACTTGATCCGGAAGTTATTGACTATCTCAAGGCGAAACCTGAAGTAACTGAGTTTCTGAGCAATGTTCAATTAATTATTAAACAAGGTGTTGAAAATTACTTGCATCGGGGTTTCACCGATTTGATGGTCAGTTTTGGTTGCACCGGTGGCCAGCATCGATCGGTTTATTGTGCCTCGATGCTCACTGAATGGCTCAAAAGCAACTTTGACGAACTCAAAATCGAAACCGAACACATTGAGCAAGGAATAACATTCTACCATGGCTAAAAAACTTTGCAAGAGTGAGAACGAAAAACAGTCGGGCAAAAAAAAATCAGCCCGGTTCAGCTGCAAAAAATGCGGATTGTCAGCAAAGCATGAAGATGAACTTTGTAAACCGGAGAAGCTATAGCTAATGAATACCAGCAATGAGGCCTGCGCCATGATTTTAGCTGCCGGTCTGGGAACCCGACTCGGTGACATGACAAAAACCAAACCTAAGGCTTTGGTTGAAATCAATGGACGTCCCCTGATTGAAATTCTTCTGCAAAGCCTTAAATTCCATGGCTTTACCTCAGTTATCGTCAATACACATCATTTCGCCAATCAGCTGACAGACTATTTGAAAGCACACACATTTGGATTAAAGATATATATTTCTGATGAGCGTAACTGTTTGATGGATACTGGAGGCGCGATTGTGCAGGCAAATCGGTTTTTTTCTACGGGGTCATCGGTTCTTGTTCACAATGTTGACATCATCAGCAACATAGATTTGAAGCATTTATATGATAATTTTCACCTTTCTGACGACGATGCCTGGTTAGTCACGCAAGACAGAATAAGTGCCCGAAAAATTCTTTCTGACTTTAACGGTCTTTTGTGCGGATGGACCAACAAAAGCACGAATGAATTTAAATGGGTTAACAACTCCAAAAAAGAAAAGTATAATGAACTGGCTTTTAGCGGTATACATGTGTTTAAGAAAGAACTGTTTGATGGCCTGCCATTAAAGCCATCCAGTGTAATTGATCTTTACATCAAGCTTGCAGAAACAAAAAAAATCAAATGCCAGACTGCACCTTGCAGCTATTGGTTCGATCTTGGAAAAGTGAATGATCTGCCACGAATTGAAGAACATTTGAAAACTATCAGATTATGATGCAGGACAGTTTTTTAGACCGCCTTTCAAAGTATATTTTAGAAAAATATGAAGGTAAGACAGATGATCTGACAATTGTTTTCCCAAATAAACGCGCTGTCATTTACCTCAAAAAATACCTTGCGAAAAATTCTGAAAAAGCTATCTGGCTTCCCGAAATTGTATCGGTTGAAGACTTGTTCAGCCAATGGCTGGGCTATCAAACAGCTGATCAAACGGCCATCCTTTTTGAGTTGATCAACCTATTTATTGAAGAGAATCAAGTTAGCGCTGAAGGACTGGATCATTTCGCCGGATATGCCATCCAAATTGTTCGTGATTTTGAAGACATTGACCATTTTCTTGCATCGGCCTCAGATTTGTTTGCTTACCTGACAGAAGCCAAGGCCATTGAACTGTGGCATCCGGATGGCAGCGATTTAAGTAATTATGAAAAAGATTATCTGAATTTCTTTTCATCTTTGGCGGCCCGTTATCAGCAGATTCATGAAAGGATGGATCAAAATAAAACGGCAAGTCTGGGTACTATCTCCCGCAAACTAGCTGAGCTACCTGAAAGAGATTTCGAACAGCTTAACATCAAGCCCCATGTTGTTTTTGCAGGATTTAATGCATTTAGTCCTGCAGAAACGCGCATTATTGAAAAACTCGATCGTTTAGGGCGGGTTGAGGTCGTTTGGGACTTTGATACCTATTACATGGACGAAAACCAATTTGGGTTTCACGAAGCAGGTTACTTTGCCAGGAATTTTTTAAAAAAACACCCTCAACTTCATAAGTTTTGGGTTAACAATTACCTTCAAAACAATAACAAAACGATCCATCTGATTGGTGTTCCCGGCACAATAGGGCAAGCCAAAGCATTGGGAAACCAACTCACAAGATCTCATCAAGCAGTTAAGTCACCTGAAAATACTGCTGTTGTTCTCGCGGATGAACGCTTGCTTTTTCCGGTATTGAACAGTGTTCCAGATCAAATCGGAAAGTTTAACGTAACGATGGGAATTCCTTTTCCGATAAGTCCTGTTTATTCGCTCCTGATCTTACTGGCCGAAAACGATCTCAATAGTCGAAATAAGGCTCCGGATCTCCAATTTCAGCTTTCAAGGCTTATAAAAATCCTGCATCACGACTTCATGGCTGTGATTCTTAATCAGCAAATTATCAACGATCTGCAGCGGTTAACACAAAAAATAATCTCCGACGGGAACCCATATATTCGGGTTTCCAGAATTCGTGAACGGCTTTCAGGTGCAGACAAAAGAACCCAATTATTGGTTGACAAAATTGTTTTTCAATCTCCGGAATCAGCCTCCGATGCCATTAAAAAATACCTTGAATTGATAAGATGGCTGGCGGATCAACCTGTAAAAGGTGAAAAAACATCCAATCAGGTTGTGCTGTTCAACCAATTATCACTGGCTGTAAGCCTTTTGAATCGCATGCAGCAATTGATGGATAAATCAGGTGAAATGCTTGATATAAAGCATCTTTTGAGATTTCTCAAACAACTTTCTCCATCATTTCAAATGAACTTTTTGGGTGAACCACTCGAAGGAATGCAAGTTATGGGTCTTCTTGAAACCCGTAACCTTGATTTTGAAACCGTTCATCTACTTTCTGCCAACGAAGGTATTCTGCCCTCAGACAAGAATAATCAGTCACTCATCCCTTTCGACATCCGAAATACTTTTGGGTTGCCTACCTACCAAGAAAATCAAGCAATTTATGCTTACCACTTTTTTCATCTGCTGCAGCGTGCAAATGATATCTACCTGTATTACAACACCGAGCCCGATCCGTTAGGTGGAGGTGAACCCAGCAGGTTTATTTTACAACTTAAATATGAACTGAGTAAACTGAACCACAAAATTGCCATCACTGAAGAAATAGCAAGCTTTCCTTTGCCAACCGGAGAACAGTCAAGGGAAATTTCTGTCGCAAAAACCGCCATTGTAATGGAGCAGCTGGCCGAAAAGCTTATGAGTGGTTTGTCTCCGACTAGTATTGCCCGTTACCTGACTTGTCCACTAAAGTTTTACCTGATTGATATTTTGAAAACGGAAGAAAGCCTGAGTCTAGACACAAGTATCAAAACGAACCAATTAGGCACCGTGATTCATCAAACCCTTGAAGCATTGTATTCCCCGTTTTTGAATCAACAATTGCTAAACAATCATTATTCCTACATGTTTGAATCGATGGATAAGCTGCTAAACGATCAGTTTAAAACAGTATTTCCAGGTGTTTTGCTTGACGAAGGTCAGAATAAAGTCAGTTATATTGTTGCTAAACAATTAATTAAAAAACTACTCGAAACGGAAAGAAATGACACTGATACCCAGATAACCATTGTAGAACTTGAGAAGAAAATTTCGAAAAAATTTAACTACTCCGGTATGTCAATCATTCTAAAAGGAACCATTGACCGTATTGACTTAGCCGATGGCCATTATCGCATTATCGATTACAAAACAGGAAGAGTTGAAAAGAAAGAGATCAAGCTTAAAGAAACCTCCGAATTATTCGAGCCTGAAAAAAGCAAAGCCCTGCAGCTTGCAATTTACACTTATCTTTTTCTGCTCGAAAATCAAACAATAAATGACTTACCCAAGGCCGGAATTTACGCCTTAAAACAAGGATCAACTGGACTTCAGCTTACTGATTTTTTGATGAATGACGATAAGGATGTTTTCATGGAATTCATGCAACACAACCTTTCTCAACTTTTTGAAAAAATGCTGGATACATCTATACCTTTTAGGCAAACCGCCGAAATCAGTCACTGCCGTAATTGCAATTTCAGGAGGACCTGCAAACGGCCTAAAATCCTACATTGATACTTTTGTTTGAAATCGAACAGACATATCGTATCTTTGCTTTTGAAATGAATTGAAATCACTGTTTTATGAATCAACAACCAAAATTCAATATCCTGATTGTGGACGACCGTCCTGAAAATCTGCTGACCCTTGAGGGGATTCTTGAAAATGATGAACTCAACATTTTGAAGGCTCATTCTGGCAATGAGGCGTTAAGCATCATGCTTGAACACAATGTGGCTCTGGTTCTGATGGATGTTCAAATGCCAGGAATGGACGGTTTTGAAGTGGCCGAAATCATGCGAAGTACCGAAAGGACAAAATATATTCCCATCATTTTTGTGACTGCAATCAGCAAACAGCGACAACATATTTTTAAAGGTTATGAATCTGGTGCTGTAGATTATTTATACAAACCACTTGATTTAGAAATACTTCAAAGCAAAATTAAGGCATTTATTGATTTTTTTCAACATAAGAACAAATTAGAAGAAACCACTCGTAAGCTTGAAAAAACCATTAAC
Source organism: Bacteroidales bacterium (assembly GCA_024709145.1). GTDB lineage: Bacteria > Bacteroidota > Bacteroidia > Bacteroidales > F082 > JALNZU01. The sequence continues at coordinate 18,162 of JANJXG010000132.1, forward strand.
GAACTGAATCAGTCCCGCATCATTGCCGAAGAAGCAACCATGGCAAAAAGTGCTTTTCTTGCCACAATGAGCCATGAAATCAGAACACCCCTTAATGGCATTATCGGATTGGCTGATCTGGGCCTGATGGATGACAGCATGAGCACAACACAGCGTGAAAGGCTCCTCGATATTAAAACTTCAGGAGAATCTCTGCTTGAGATTATCAACGAAATCCTGGATATTTCCAAAATAGAAGCTGATAAACTCGAACTCGAAGAAATAGAGTTCAGCATCAGAGAGGTGATTGAAAAAATTATAAACCTTCTGTCAGTGAAAGTGTTTCAGGAAAAACTTGAGTTCGTCTGTGAGATATCACCCGATCTTCCGGATATCTTAATCGGTGATCCTTTGCGAATCAGGCAAATATTAATCAATTTGCTCAGCAACGCTATCAAATTTACTGAAGAAGGCACCGTTGGGATTCATGTAAAAATGCTTGACCACATTGAGGAACAAATCAGCATTGAATTTTCTGTCGAAGATACCGGGATTGGGATCCCTAAAGACAAAATAAACCGGCTCTTTCAATCCTATCAACAAGTTGATACTTCAACAACCCGCACCCATGGAGGAACAGGTCTTGGTTTAACCATTTCACAAAAGCTAGTGAATCTGATGGGCGGAGTCATCAAAGTTGAAAGCAACCTAGGAGAAGGAAGTAAATTTTACTTCCGGCTCAATATGATGACCGGTGACCAACGAGAGTCCCCCTGGGAGCTCACTTTGAACAAACCCAACAATGAATACAATTTGCTTATTATTGATGATCATCAGAAATCGACACACATAATTTCCGAGATGTTGCATAAATGGGGCATAAAACACTCATTTACATATGATTGCCCTTCATGTTTCAACCTCCTTGAAAAAGAAAATTTTGATTTGATCCTGATTGATTATTATCTGACTTCGATGAATGGATTTGAAGTTGCCGAAAAGATTAAGTCTAAATTTAAACCAGGTCAACAACCAGAGATTGTGCTCCTGTCACCCAGTAAAGCCAGCATCGAAATTTTGAAAGTTAAAAATACTGGTATGCAGGAATTTCTTACAAAACCTCTGCTACAATCTAACCTGAAAAAGCTGCTAATCAATAAATTTGGAAAAAAAGACAAGGGTAAAGAAATACCTGCAGAACCAAAGGGAACTGAAGACGCTGGCGGACGCAAATTGAACATCCTCGTTGCTGAAGATCAAATTATTAATCGAAAAATCGTTATTCAGCTACTTGAGAAGAAAGGATGGATTGTAAAAGCTGTCGAAAACGGCAAAATTGCATTTGAGGTTGCAACAACACAACGCTTTGATTTGATTTTAATGGACGTTCAAATGCCTGAAATGGATGGTTTTGACGCCACCCGAAACATAAGAATTGCAGAAAAAGATAAGTCTTATCACACCCCCATCGTGGCCATGACAGCCCATGCAATGATTGGAGACCGTGAAAAATGTTTGGCTGCCGGTATGGATTACTACATCACAAAACCTGTTAATCCTGCTGAACTTTATGAGACAATTGAAAAATTTACTTTATTGCAGCAAAAGTAAGTTCGTTGAGACCATAAAAGCCGTATGACTGAAAAAAACCATCCTGTACCCCGCTATTTCTTGTTTCAAAGTTATATTTGCCGCCAATTACGTGGGTAAGATGTTCATTTAACAACATTAACGAACTGTGGAGGTTTAACATTTTCAATAACCTGAATTTTTTACATGGAAAATCTGGACTACAATAAAGCCACAACCTGGGAAAAATTAAAATTCTCATTCAGGTCGTGGCGTTACATCGGTGTCGGCAAATCACTGTTAATCTGGTTCCTGACCATTTCTATCGTACCATTGGCCAGCATCAGTTTTATCAACTTTCTGAATGCTTACCATGGCTTAACAATTGTTGCGGAGAAATCGCTTCAAACAACCTCGCAACTTCGTGAAGAATATATCAACACATTTTTTAATGAAATAACCGATTTTCTTAAGTTTAACAGCAGCCAAAAGGCAGATGTAAATTTCATTAAAGATTTAACCAAAGGTCTTGAAAACAATGGTGGAGATTTTACCAAATTTTATAAATCACCTGAATATCAAAGCTTAACGGCTGAGCATAAAGATGAATACAAAAACCTTACCGACCGACAGGGCTTCTATGATATCTATTACATAGGCCGTGACGGAACGATACTTTTCAGTCTGAAACAAGAAAGCGATCTGGGTTCAAACCTTTTAACAGGGAATCTGAAACTTACCAGATTTGCTGCTACCGTGCGTGAAGTGCTGGACCATGAGAAAATTCGTTTTTCCGATCTGGAGTTTTATGAGCCTTCGTATAACAAACTGACCGGCTTTTTTGCAATCTCGGTTAAAGATGAATCAGGACAGGTGATTGGTGTCATTGCCTTGCAGATTACAATGGAACGCATCAATCAGATTATTAGTCAGGAAGCAGGTTATGGTGAAACAGGACAAGCATACATTGTTGCAGATGACCGATTGCTCCGTTCGGCGTTGCGGTTCAAAGGTAATCATGAGATCTTAACAAAAGAAGTTGATAATCAAAAGGTTAAAGATTGGTTATTTAGCCAGCAAAATAAATCGAATTTGGCGATACTCGAAGAAAAGGAACTCGATCGCGAAAAAGTTTCTACTTACGACAGTGACCTGGAAGGTAAATATGTGCTTGGAATTTACCGACACCTCGACCTGCTCGAAAAACTTGGTGTTAGGTGGGCTTTAATTGAAGAAATTGAGCACAGTGAAGCTTTTGCCTATGCCAGAAAGCTTTCCGATATTGTAAAAATCACCTTTATTATAACTATAATCCTTGTTTTTTTTATCTCTATTCTCGTCACACGGTGGTTCGTAAACCCTATCAAGCAATTATCTTCATGGGCAAAGGAAGTTGCTGAAGGGCAGCTTGATAACAAATATATAAAAGCCCCTTCCAATGAAATTGGGGAAATGGTTGGAACTTTTAACCGACTTGTTAATGCTTTACAAAAATACGCCAATGTTGCGCGGTTGATGGCAATTGGTGATTACAGCGAAAAGGTTGAAATCAGAAGTGAGAAAGATGTTTTGGGCACTTCGATGAACGAAATGGTTGGAAGTTTCAGGCAGGTTGTTTCGCAAGCTAACAGGATAGCAGCCGGCGATTACAGTGTTAATGTAGTTCCACGCAGCGAAAAAGACACCTTAAATATTGCCTTGTTCGACATGACCCGGACACTTCAAGCCAATGCCATTGCCAACGCCAACCAGGATTGGCTTAAAACCGGCATCAATCTGTTGGATACTGAGTTAAGCGGTGTTTCATCAGTAGATATATTGGTTGAGAAGGTAATCACTTTTCTTGGTAGTTACACAGGAGCAGTTGCAGGCTTCGTTTATGTAACCGATGACCGGGAACGTAGCCTCGAGCTTAGGTCTACATTTGGTGCTCCGCTTTTCAACCCCTCCCAACCTGTAAAAATCACAGAAGGAGATGGAATAATCGGGCAGGTAGCCAAAGATCGTAAAATCACTTATATTGAGTCAGACGATCAGAACCTGAAGATCCATTTGGGTAATCATACCCTCGAAGTCAAAGATTGTATCGTTTTTCCCTTAATTCACGAAGGACAGCTCACAGGAGTCATCGAACTGCTTTCAACAAGCGGATTCAACGAGTTAAAAAAGAGTTTTCTCGAAATGGCATCAGTAAACATTGCTATTGCCATCCGCACCGCCAAGGCTACAGAAACAGTTCGTGAACTGCTGCGTCAGACGCAGGAACAAGCCAACGAGTTAGCTGTACAGCAAGAAGAACTCAGGCAAGCAAATGAAGAGCTTCAGGAACAAACAGCAGCGCTGCGGGTTTCAGAAGAGAATCTTCAGGCACAGCAAGAAGAACTTAAAGTAACCAATGAAGAACTTGAAGAACGAACAAAAGCACTTGAGGCACAAAGAGATGCAATAAGAGAAAAAAACATCGAACTCGAAGCAGCCCGCAAAGAAATCGAAACGAAAGCACAGGACATTGAAATGGCTTCGAAATACAAATCGGAGTTTTTGGCTAATATGTCGCATGAGCTCCGAACTCCGCTTAACAGCATTTTGGTCCTCTCACAGCTTTTGGCTGAAAATAAAAAGCAACATCTTGATTTAAAGGAACTTGAATATGCCCGAACCATCAATAGCTCAGGTTCGGATTTACTTGAGTTGATCAATGAAATACTTGATCTGAGTAAAGTGGAATCAGGAAAAATTGATCTCTTTGTTGAACCTGTTTACCTTGATGATATTGCTGCTTTCGTAAAAAAATCGTTTGGACCGCTTGCCGAAAAGAAAGGTTTGGAATTATTTATTCATATCAGCAAGAACCTTCCGGAGACAATTAAAACCGATAGTCAGCGTGTATTTCAGATTCTTAAAAATCTTTTCTCCAACGCGCTGAAATTCACCCATAAAGGAAGTGTTACCCTCAGCATATACAAGCCTAAACAGGTCAATCAGGATCATACTGAAAAAAAGTGGGTTGCTTTATCAGTAAAAGACACAGGTATCGGTATAGCTCCCGGAAAACTTGAACTCATTTTCAATGCCTTTACACAGGCTGACGGTACAACCAGCAGAAAATATGGAGGCACGGGTCTAGGGCTAAGTATTTCAAAAGCATTTACGGAACTTCTTGGAGGATCGATTGAAGTGGAAAGCATTGAAGGTGAAGGAACTACCTTTACTTTATACCTGCCATTGGAAGGTAATCAATCCTACGGTGAGTCCGAAAAAATAGATAGCAATACCCCTAAGACAATTCAAGCTCCCCAAAAACAGGAAACTGGGATTACAGTGCAAACTGAATCACCCCCTGCTCCCCTACCCTTCGATGAAAGCCGCGATGACAGGCATCTACTCAACGAAGGTGACAAAGTATTGCTGGTTATTGAAGACGACCCGAGTTTTGCTGGTTTGATAAAAGATATGGCCAACGAGCATCATTTCAAGTGTTTAATTGCTCATGACGGAGAGGCAGGATTGCATTATGCTGATTTCTACCTCCCTAGTGCCATAATACTCGACATTGGTTTGCCTGGCATCGATGGTTATGAAGTAATGGACAGATTGAAAAAAAATAGCCGTACACGACACATTCCAGTGCATTTTGTCTCGGCAGCTGACCGCACACTTGATACCCTAAAGCAAGGTGCGATCGGTTATTTGCGCAAACCTGTCACCAAAGAAACACTCGAATCTGCTCTCGATAGAATCGAATTGGCTGTTGCCAGCCATTCACGCAAGCTTCTCATCGTTGAAGATGATGAAATTACGCGAAAAAGCATCACAAACCTGATGTCAGCCGAGGATGTGATCATCAAAGCAGTGAGCTCAGGTGAAGCTGCCTGGGAGGTGTTAAAAAATGAACCGTTCGATTGCCTGATTCTCGACCTTGGTTTACAAGGAATGAGTGGATTTGAGCTCCTCGAAAACATTAAAAAAGATGATGCGATCAAGCTACTTCCAGTCATTGTCTATACAGCTCACGAAATGAGTCAGGACGAAAATTTGCAACTTCAGCAATATGCTGATAGCATTATACTTAAAGGTGCCAGATCATTCGAAAGACTCCTGTCGGAGTCCACCTTATTTTTGCATCAGGTTGAGTCGAAGCTACCGGCAAAAAAACAGGAAATGCTGAAGAAAGTTCTTCCCAGAGAAGATGTACTTGAGGGCAAAACCCTTCTGATCGTGGATGATGATATGCGCAATGTTTTTGCATTGACAAGCTTCCTTGATCAGTTTAACATGAAACTTATTATTGCAAAAAACGGAAGAGAAGGCATCGAAAAACTTCAGGCCAATCCTCAAACCGACCTCGTCTTAATGGATATCATGATGCCTGAAATGGATGGCTATGAAGCCATGCGTGAGATCAGAAAAGATGCACGATTTACAAGGCTGCCAATCATTGCCCTTACCGCCAAAGCAATGAAAGACGACAGAGATAAATGTCTTGCTGCCGGCGCCAATGAATACCTTACAAAACCTTTTGACACTGGCAAACTACTTTCACTTCTAAGAGTTTGGCTTTACTGAAACAAACCATGACTGAAACCGACCCCCTTCTGCTACAAATTGTTACGCAAGACATTGAAATTGACTTGCTGCTCGAGGGCGTTTTTCGGAAATTTGGATATGATTTCAGAAACTATAACAAAGCCCATGTGAAAAGAAGGTTGATTCACCGTCAACAGGCGCTTGGCTTGAACAGCATCAGTGAGTTGCAACATAAAGCATTGCATGAGCCTGACTTTATTCAACTTATACTTAAAGATTTATCAATTAACGTAACGGAAATGTACCGAGATCCAGGCTTTTATAAATCGGTTAGGAACGAAGTATTTCCAATTTTGAGAACTTATCCGTACATCAAAATTTGGCATGCAGGATGTGCGACTGGTGAAGAGGTCTATTCCTTTGCCATTATGCTCAAAGAGGAAGGATTATATAACAGGGCTCAAATCTATGCTACTGATTTCAACCCTGCTGTGCTGGAAACAGCGAAAAAAGGCATTTATCCCATCTCCAAGATAAAAGATTTTACCCTTAATTATCAGCAAGCAGGTGGAAAACAATCGTTCTCTGACTATTATATTGCAAAGTATGATTCAGCAATTCTTGACCCCCACCTCAAACAAAACGTAGTGTTTGCCGAACACAACCTTGTTACCGATAGTGTTTTCGCTGAGGTTCACCTGATTATTTGCCGGAACGTTTTGATCTACTTCAACAAAAATCTTCAAAATACCGTTGTCAAACTGTTTTCAGACAGCCTTGTTAAAGGCGGATTCCTCGGCCTGGGTTCAAAAGAAAATTTGATGTTTACGGAGGTATACAGCCACTTTGAAGTGGTTGATGCAAAGGAAAAAATTTACAAGAAAAGGATACACTTACCTTCAGTTATCACTCATTGAAGCCTTGCAAAACATACAAAGCCCTCGTTATTGGCACGTCTGCGGGTGGACTTAAAGCCTTAAAAAGCTTGATTTCAGCATTGCCAACGCAATTTTGCTTACCTGTTATTGTAGTGCAACATCTTAATCCACAATCAGATGGATTTATGGCGCAATACCTGAACCAACATTCCCATCTAAATGTTAAAGAAGCTGATTCCGGCGAGCCTATTCGTCCACGCCATGTTTATATCGCTCCAGCTAATTATCATTTGTTGATTGAAAAGGATGAAACCTTAAGTTTGAGTGTTTCTGAAAAGGTAAATTATGCCAGACCTTCGATCGACGTACTTTTTGAAAGTGCTGCCGAAGTCTACCTCGAATGCCTGATCGGACTAGTTCTCACAGGTGCCAATGATGACGGTTCGAAAGGTATTAAAAAAATTCACTCACTTGGAGGATTCACAATAGCCCAAAGTCCCGAATCTGCTGAAGTACCTGTAATGCCACAGTCGGCTATCAATACAGGTTGCATAGACATGGTGGTAGATCTGAATGAAATTCCTGATTTACTTGGAAGTCTTTGCAACGAAAAAAATCAAGGAAGACATAAGTCAATATAAACTGGTAAATGATCGCTAAACCCTCCGATGTAAGTTGGACCGGTATAGGTTCTGAAAAGCTTCAGACCAAGATAGCGTTCGTCTACAGTCAGTAAAAAAGAAGGCGCAAAAATAGCAGCGCTCCCTTTGCAATAGTGCAAACGAGGTTGAATAGGGTCATGGTGATAAAGGGAAGGGGAAACGATCATTTGATCAAAAATCTGCCAGTCGTGTCCATGTTTAAGCGTGCCTTCATGGCCTAGTTTTTCTTTAGGATGAAACAATTGTATTAAATCTCCGGCTGCCGAAATACTATCCACCGGGTAGGCGCGAAGACCTTTAAGCAAGCTCTCATCAACAGGCGTATCATTAAAATCACCCATCATGATTACCTTGGCTAACGGGTTGGTCAACAGCAAAGAGTCGTAATGTCGCCGCAGTGTTGTGGCTGCTAGTATACGTTTTGAAACTGATTCAAGCTGCCCACCGTATCTTGAAGGCCAATGGTTGATATAAACGAAAAGTGTGTCACCTGAAGACAACTCAAAACCTGCAAAAAGAATGTCTCTTGTTAAAAATCCCGGATCCTGAGGATCTTTCACCGAAATAGGTTCGCTTACAAGTAATCGGAAAATATCGGAGCAATAAATCAAGCCCACATCAATCCCTCGTCTATCGGGTGATTCATAATGCACAACTTTATACGATTCCTGCCGGAGAGGAGTGTTGCGGATAAGCTCATTAAATACGTTTTCATTTTCCATTTCACAAAACCCGACAAGAGCAGGTGTCTTTCCGGCTCCGAGGGCCACAAGTGTTTTGAAAAGGTTGTTTCGTTTTCGCAGATACCGGTTTAGGTTCCAATGTTGCTCCCCATCAGGCGTAAAAGCATTGTAATCACGAGTGGAATCATGCTCAAGATCAAAAAAATTCTCTGCATTATAGAAAGCAATCCTTATTGGCTGGGTGTTTTGAGCAACCAAATTAGTGTTAAACTGTATATTATTGATTATCATTATGATAAATAATACAATTGTATATTTTAGTAGAAAAGGTGAAGCGATCATTGATTGAAGTTCGTGTTATTTATAAATTTGAACCAAATTTAACAAATTAGGCTTTCATTTTTACTAAGTTTGCTACTTGACAACATATTGTGATAAAGGTCATTCTTTTTTTTGTATACTAAATATATTGATTATCAGTTAATTAATTTTTTTTTGAAAAAAAGTTGAAAAAAGTGATGCGTTTTTAGTTTTAAATGGTACTAATGTTTGAAAAAAGTAAAAATTTCAGCAATGAGGAGATAATCCGGGGTATTCAAGAGCAAGATTTGGAAATTCTTCGGCATATTTATCAGGAGTATTTTCCCTTGGTCGAGAAAATGATTAAAAAATATCATGGCCGCCCCGAAGAAGCCTGGGATTTGTTTCAGGACTCCTTGAATGTTTTGGTCGATCTCATTGAAAGAAAAAATGGACAATTGCTGATTGAACATACTTTTAAATCGTTCTTTCTGGGAATGTGTAAAAATGTTTGGTTTAAAAAACTTCGTCTGAATCAGAAGTACCTGGAAGCGAGAAATCAATTCGCTTACGAGTCTATGATCGGAAAAGATTTTGATGAGGAATTTTTTGAAAACAGTTTGTTTCGTATTTATTTGAGGAATTTGAATAAAATGAAGCCTGATTGCATCAAAATGATCAAAATGTTGACCGAAGAACTTCCGGGCAAAGAAATGGCCGAACTTATGAATTTACAATCTTCTCAGGCACTATACAATAAAAAACGCGCATGTCTTAAGAAGTTGATAAATTTAATTAATGATGATCCTGAATACAAAAATTTGACAGAACATGGAAAACCTAAGAAAAATTGAAATGTACCTCAAGGGCGAGCTTGAAGAAGATGATCTCTGGGAATTTAAGAGAGCACTTGAAACCGATCCGCAGCTTGCTCATGACTTGCATGCATACATCGAATTAAAACGGGTGATGGTACAAACCAAAAAAATTGACCTGATGCAAAAACTTGATGACATTCGAAAAAGCGAAACCAAGAAAACAAGATTTCTGGGCTTACCTGTCTACAGTGCCGTTGCTGCAGCCTTACTCCTGCTTGCGACTATCGGAGGCGGTATCCTGCTCAATTATTCGGGCAATCAACATCAGCAGCTGTTTGAACAATATTATGCAGCCGAAAGTGGTTCGTTTGGTCTGCGATCCGACAATTCAACCATTGAACAAACTGTTGCACAAGGTCTTAAGTCATACGAAGAAGGCGACTTCAAGAATGCCATTGACGCTTTCAACAAGGCACCCGACAACCTGATGGGAAAGCTATACAGAGGCCTCTCGATGATCGAACTTGGCAAGTATGATTTGGCCATCGGGGATTTTGAATCCATCATCAACCACAATGATAATTTGTTTGTAGATCAGGCTCATTGGTATCTTGCACTTACCTACTTAAAACTTGATCAGACAGATAAGGCAGAGGAACAGTTTTCGCTTATAGCAGCCGACAGAAGCGTTTATCGTACCAAAGCACAAAAAATCCTCCAGGATCTGAAAAACAAATGATTATATGAGAATTGCCTTGTAATCACCTTTATATTAATGTAGTTACACTTTAGTCCAGGCTATTCTTCCTTTAAGCAGCTCTCACCCTTTGGTGAAAGCTGCTTGTTTTTTTTTCGACTCTTATCGAATACCTACATTTAGGTATAGTATGACATCTTCAGGCTATCTACTTTTGTACGTTGGGCTGCCTTTTTCAGTCCTGTGTATAAAACTTTTCCAAGATATTTTTCAGTCTGTCTAAAATTCATATAATGAAGCTATTATCCGATTTAAAAGTTGGAGATCAGGGTATAATTACCAAAGTCAAAGGCAGAGGTGCTTTCAGAAAACGAATCATTGAAATGGGATTTGTTCCCGGAAAGCAAGTTATAGTAGTCAAACATGCCCCGTTGCGCGATCCGATTGAATACAACATTATGGGCTATGAAGTTTCATTGCGAAAAAGTGAAGCATCATTAATAGAAGTGCTTGACAAACAAGATTTTATAGAAGAGAATAGCACGGGTTTTTATGGTGTTCAGACAATCGAGCAAGCATTACAACTTCGGCCTGTAGTCAAAACCAGGGAAATCTCCGTGGCTCTGGTTGGCAATCCTAATTCAGGGAAAACAACCATTTTTAATTTCGCATCCAATTCAAGAGAGCATGTCGCAAATTATAGCGGGGTCACTGTAGAATCCAAAACAGCCATATTTAATCACGGCGGTTACAGCTTCAGTCTAACCGACTTACCCGGCACCTATAGTATCAGCAGTTATACACCTGAAGAGCTTTTTGTAAGAAATTTTATTTTTGATCAAATACCCGACATTGTTTTAAACGTGGTTGATAGCTCCAACCTCGAAAGAAACCTTTACCTAACAACCCAATTGATCGACATGGACATCAAAGTTGTGATGGCCCTCAATATGTTTGATGAGATGCAGGAAAAAGGTGGCAAATTTGATTATGAAAGCCTGGGAAAACTTATCGGGATTCCAATCGTTCCAACTATCGGCTCCAAAGGCAAAGGCATCGAAGAACTTTTCAACAGAATTATAGCCGTTTATGAAGATAAAGATCCTCATTTGAGGCATGTTCACATTCACTACGCGCCTGAGATCGAAGAATCAATAAAAAAAATCCAAAATCTTATTAATAGTCAGGGCAATGAATCACTTACTCACATTATCTCACCAAGATACCTGGCAATTAAGCTTTTGGAAGGAGATAAAGAAGAAAGCAAACGCATAGAAAACTGCTCCAATGAAAAAGCAATCCGAAGAGCAGTCAGGAAAGAAATTGTCAATATTGAAAGTGTTTTAAAAGACGAGACTGAAACAGTTATTACAGATGCTAAATATGGATTTATCGAAGGTGCACTCAAGGAAACCTACACTGAGGTCATCAGAAAGCATAAAACAAAAAGCAGGAAAATCGACAACATATTAACGAGCAAATACTTAAGCTATCCAATTTTTTTAACTGTTATGTGGGCCATGTTTCAGGCAACCTTTATTCTTGGTGACTACCCAATGCAATGGATAGAACTCCTGATGACATGGCTTGGAGGTGAATTGCATGACCATCTGCCTGAAGGGATGATACGCGACCTTGTCGTGGATGGCATCATAGGCGGTGTTGGCGGTGTTATTGTTTTCCTGCCCAATATCCTGATCCTGTTTTTCTTTCTCAGCTTACTCGAAACAACCGGTTATATGGCAAGGGTTGCATTTATCGTTGATAAGTTGATGCACAGGGTTGGACTACATGGCAGGTCGTTTATTCCTTTGCTAATGGGATTTGGCTGCAATGTACCAGCAATTATGGCTACACGGACGATTGAAAACAAAAGCGACAGGCTCATCACGATGATGATCATTCCATTTATGTCGTGCAGCGCCCGGTATCCCGTTTATATATTGATAATCAGTGCATTTTTTACAGATTTCAGAGGCACTTTGCTTTTTGGAATTTATTTGCTCGGTATCGCATTTGCTGCATTACTCGCCTGGGTTTTCAAAAAAGTACTTTTCAAAACAGAAGAAATGCCTTTTGTGATGGAACTCCCACCCTACCGGATGCCTACTATAAAAGCGATTTACAGGCAAACCTGGTTTAAAGGCGCCCAATACCTGAAGAAAATGGGAACGATCATCCTTACTGCTTCAGTTGTTATATGGGCATTGGGGTATTTCCCGATGGGCAAACATATTGATGAATCAATTGATAGTCAAATAGTCAGTTTGAATCAGCATTATACCGGAAGTCAGGAACCGACTGATGAAGCACTAAACATTCTGGTCGATGGAAATCAGGAATATGCTTTTGCTTTGCATCAACTTGAATTGAGCAGACAACAGCAAAAACAGGAAAACTCACTCATAGGAAGAATTGGTCACTTTATTGAGCCTGCCATCCAACCACTTGGCTTTGATTGGAAAATGGGTGTTAGTCTATTGGCCGGTTCGGCAGCCAAAGAAATTGTAATTTCAACAATGGGGGTTTTATATCGGGCTGAACCTGATGAAGATAACATCACCGGGTTGGCTGACAAACTGAAAGAACAACGTTATGAATCAGGCCCCAAAGCCGGTGAGCCTGTTATGCGACCCCTTGTTGCACTTTCATTTATGATCTTTGTTTTAATCTATTTCCCATGTATTGCTGTGTTTGCTGCCCTTAAAAAAGAATCAGGAAGGTGGAGATGGCCTTTGTTTACAAGTGTATATACAACAGCGTTGGCCTGGCTGGCAGCTTTTGCTGTTTATCAGGTCGGCAGTATTCTTGGATTTTAAGTTTTCTTTGAGCTGAAAGGATTCGATTGTCAAATATATTTGCCTATTTTTACCGATAATTAAGTTTGGCGATTAAACAACAAAGCAACAAGCATGAAAGTTATTGACGAAAAGGCCTTTTCAGAAACATTTCAATATTTTGATAAAGGTATTGTACTGGAAATCATTGATATATTTATCCAAGAGCACCCTGCACGCATTGAATCAATCCGAAGCAGTATAGCAAACAGGGATTTCACCAAATTAAAATTTGATGCACACAGCATGAAAGGCGTTATAGCGAATTTTTTTGCGGCCACTCCTCAAAATTTTGCAAAAGAGCTCGAAACCAAAGGAACCAATATGGATGATACAAACCTGGAACTTTTATTTGATCAACTTGAAGCTTCAACGCATGAACTCGTTGAGGATCTCAATGAAATGAAAATAAGGTTTGCAGAGTAAATTCTATAATTGTTGCTTTTTTGCTTCAACTAAAATTCTCAGCAGGTCAGCTGCATCAATTGGGATAAGTTTCCCATTTTCGTCGGAAGCTATTCCAATCCATGCATCATCTTCCTGCATTTCATTCAACCACTGAATCCATTCTTTTAAATCCATTGAAACGAGGCTGTATTCAGCCCATTCGTCGGAAATTGCCTTTTCAGCGTCTTCTTTCAAATCCCAAACTGCGAGAAACGAGGTGCGATCAGCCGATTCCGTCATAGCAAACATGCCGTCAACAGCCTGGAGAAGCCATACTTCATTATTTTTTATTGTCAGCTCGACAAATCTTTCAAAAATTTCTGCTTCATTCATTTCAAAAATATTTTACTTGTTTAAGACTCTATCTCATCCAACTCCATCCAACGCAACATCTTTAATTCGATCATCTCGTCCAGTTGACTGATTCGTGCTGTAATTTCAGTTAATTTTAGATAATCATTGTCTTCGTCGCTCAGCTGGGCAATGAGTAACAACTTTTCCGATTCATGCTCCTGAAGATCGCGTTCAAGCAACTCGTATTCATTCTGTTGCTTAAATGTACGTTTATTCTTCCTATTTTGACCTACTGATTGGGCTGAGGCTAACGACGAGGATTTTAACTGTTTTTCAACTGCCTTTTCTTCTTTTAATTTGGTTTCAGTCAGATTACGGTAATCAGAATAATTCCCAGTAAAGCCGCGGACTTTTCCATTGCCCTCAAACACAAATAACTGGTCAACAACCTGATCCATAAAGTACCTATCGTGCGAAACGATCAACAAACACCCCTGGTAGTCGTTGATAAAATCTTCGAGAGACTGTAACGTTAGCAGGTCGAGATCGTTGGTTGGTTCGTCGAGAATTAAGAAATTCGGATTTTTGATCAGGATTGTCAGTAGGTATAACCTTCGTTTTTCACCACCACTGAGCAGATAAACCGGTTGATTTTGCATTAATGGGGGAAACATAAAACGGGTGAGCCATTGCGAAGCTGTTGCGGTGGAGCCTGTACCGGATGGTAAGATTTCAGCAATTTCCTTGACAATATCAATCACTTTTTTTGACTCGTCAAATGCGATCCCTTTTTGAGTATAATAACCATAAACGATGGTATCGCCACTGATAACTCTTCCCTTATCAGGTTGTTCGGTTCCGGTGATCAGATTCAAAAAGGTTGTTTTACCCACACCATTATCACCTACCACACCAATCCGGTCACCTTTGGTAAACATAAAATCGAACCCACTGAGAATATTAATCTCACCAAATGATTTATGTACATTTCTCATTTCAAGCACCTTACTTCCGATTCGCTGAGATTTCACATCGATTTGCAGTTGCTGTTGAACCCTGCGCTGCGAGGCCTTTTCCTGCAACTCGTAGAAAGCTTCGATGCGGCTTTTAGATTTTGTGGTCCGGGCCTGTGGCATTCTGCGCATCCATTCAGTTTCGGTTTTCAGCAGCTGACCGGCCTTTTCGATTTCAACAGCGATTGCTTTTTCGCGTTCAGTGCTTTTTTCAACATAATAGCTGAAATTCCCTTTGTGATGATAAAGCTTTTTCAGAAACAACTCAAGGATGTTATTACAAACCCTGTCGAGAAAATAGCGGTCGTGGGTAACCATCAGCAAGGTGATATTCGATTGCCGGAGATACTTTTCCAACCATTCAATCATCGGGATGTCCAGGTGATTGGTTGGTTCATCAAGTAACAACAAGTCAGGCTCATCCACGAGTAACAAAGCCAACGAAAGGCGCTTAATCTGACCGCCCGACAAGCTGCCTATTACTTGTCTGAGATCAGAAAAGCCAAATTTTGTAAGCATTTCTTTCAAGCGCCTGTCATAATCCCAGGCGTGAAAAGCATCCATTCGGGCTGATGCCTCGGTAAGTCGTTTAGCGTGTTCGTTGTTGCCATTTTCGTGATGCTCTGATGCAATTTTTTCGTAAGCACGAATCACTTGCAGAACCTCGTTGTGCTCACCCTGAATAAGAGATTCAATGGTTAGAGAAGGTTCAAAATCAGGATGTTGCTCGAGAAAACCGACACGTATGCCTTCAGCATATGTTATACTACCACTGTCGGGCTCTTCCTTGCGCATGAGCATGCGCATCAAAGTGGTTTTGCCTGCCCCGTTTACAGCAATTAAGGCTGTTTTGTCACCTTTGCTGATACCAAAACTCAGGCCTTCAAACAATTCTTTATCTCCAAAGCTTTTGGATAAATTCTCTACTGACAGGTAATTCATGCAACGATTGAAATGAGGCAAAATGATTGGCAAACTTACGCCAAAAAATCCATACTACCTTTACCGATTCTATTCCTGCGGCCCTAGATGATGATTGAAGATTGCTATTTCCGATTGTATATTGTACTAAACAATATACTTATATAAGAAATCCTGCTTATTGCTAGGCAGGATTTCGCTTTAATCTGGTTGGGCCTTTCGGCAAAAATCAATCAAAATTCTTCTTCATATACTGAAGTCGTTCGAAACCAGCCGTATTCTCCGGGGTTTTATTTACTAATCCCCTGAAATCAGCAATTTCCTTGTATCCTTTCTTTTTCATCCATTCGGCCAAACCCTGAGTGATCTCATAAATGTAGGGGATGCCATTTTGATAAAGAGTGGTGCAAATTTGAGCTACAGTTGCCCCTGCTAAAAGTTGCTTGGCAACACCAATTGAATAATGAATCCCGGTTGAAGCCGCCAAATCACAGGTTATCCCATTTGCACTAAGTAAAGCGATCCAGCGCATCGAAACCGATTTTTCGTCGGGACTGGAATACACATTATCAGTGACAACTTTTACTGTAGCAATATCAACATCAGGATTATAAAACCGGTTGAACAGTACGAGTCCATCTGCACCTGCCTCAGCCAACCTGAATCCCATAGCCATCGTATTGGTAAAAAACGGACCAATTTTTACAGCAACAGGGATTGTTACTTCTTTTTTGACTGCCTTCAGAATGTCAACGTAAGCATCCTCAATCTGTTGAGAACTTAAATCCTTGCTATTCGGGAAAATAGCAATATTCAATTCCAGACCATCAGCTCCTGCATCTTGAATTTTGGCAGCAAACTTTGGCCATTCGAGTGGACTAACGCAGTTTACACTTGCGATTACAGGAATTTTCACAGTTTTTTTTGCCTCGACAATCAGCTTAAGATACTCATCAGCACCGGCACCTTTTGAGATATCCTGAATGTAAGCTGAAGCCTCAGGATACCAAAAATACATGTCATTCTTGCGAAGTTTGGTTTCCACCCTCGCTGTTATTTGCTCTTCAAACAAGGACTTAAGAACGACGGCTCCGGCACCTGCTTTAGCACAGGCTTTAACATTTTCGATGTTGCCTGTAAGTTTTGAGCTACTGACTACCACCGGATTATCCAGGGTCAATCCGAGATAAGTTGTTGAAAGGTTCATTATGCAATAATTTTAATTTCTTTAATATAACACTAAAAACACAGATGACTTTCCAGAAATCCGATCAAAAAACTGAAAGCTGCTTCCAGGCTTTTTTTTGCGTTCTCGGAGAGTTCTTCTTTAAAATCCCATTCATAGCCTTTAATATGCAGCAACCAGGCTTCCGGAGAAGTTTGATATAATTTCTGGCATAAGTCAATCACGAAGGAAGGAGAGACGGCATGCATGCTGAATTCAACTCTGGCATCTGAAGGAGAAACACTTGTAAAAGTATACTGCTCAATATCTTCTATTGAAGCATCTACAAAAACTACCATTTTATAGTTGGAAATATTGGCAGCATCCTCAATGTTGAGCTGGTAATTGGTATCAGTTGTAACCTGATCAATATTATTGTCAAATAGCCATGAATCAAGCATACGGATAAGCTCGCTTCCCAGGCCATCATCCTGACGGCCCGGGTTGCCATAGCCATAAACCAATATCTTGTCTCCGCTATCCATTAGTCGTTAGACCGTTTTCGATCGATAATTTGATCATTTTTATCCACAAGTGTAAGTTCAAGCGGCATTTTGCCCAAAGCATGAGTTGCACAACTCAAGCATGGATCATAAGCTCTGATTGCGACTTCAACGGCGTTCATCATTCCTTCGGTAATGACTTCTTTTCCGGTCATAACCGATTTGGCAACATGATTCACCGAACGATTCATGGGTTCATTGTTGTTCGTTGTGGACACGATGAGGTTAGCCATTTCAATTTGGTCGTGGTCGTTTATTCTGTAATGATGGAATAATGTCCCACGAGGTGCTTCGATCAGTCCAACACCTTCTTTTTGCTTGACACCTTTTGTAACAAGATCACCTTCAAGTAGATCCGGATCATTTAGTAATTCTCTGATCATTTCAGCGGCATGCAGGGTTTCGATCAGGCGAGCGTAATGCATGTGCATGCAATGGTTATTTGGTTTACCATTTGTCAATGCTTTATAAATCTCAAACTCATGCTGAGCGATGGGTGTAGGGATAAAATCAGCAGTATTGAGTCGTGCGAGTGGACCTACTCTGTACCAACCTTTTTCCTTTCCATATTGCTTG
>JANJXG010000032.1 GCA_024709145.1 Bacteroidales bacterium
TGATTAGTCCATATAATTTTACGACGAATCTTGAAGATGTATACAGAATGCATTTGAATTGGGATGGTCCATTGCCGTCTGAAACAAACATATTGTTCAATTCCTATAACATATTCCGGAAGTACAATGATTTTGAAATGACCTTGTTTCGAAACAATATAAAAACACTCAGTTTTATCGACAACCTTAAAATTATGCCTGATGGTAATTATCAATATGCTATTCAGGCTGTTTACGACACTGGAGAAAGCGATACTGTTTTTACGAATCAAATCTCGGTGAGCAGATTCGTTGATGTGAATATCCTTTGTACACTCGATGGTGCATATTCGCACGAGGGTATCAATTTCGAAATGACAGCATTGGATACCATATACGGGCAGTCTTTTGAAAGACAGACCAATACTACTGGTTTGATTTTGTTGGGTAAGGTGTTTAAAAGTTCTTATCTGATAACTGCTTCCAAAGATGGTTGGGTAACCAAGCACGACACTATCACTACCACCGACGAGCAAACTCTTTTTGATTTATCGCTTTCATGTGATCCAACTATCCCATTTGATCTTTCAGCGGATTCCATTTCTGAATCATCAACTTTTATCAAATGGCATTCAAATGGCTATGAAGCAAAATGGAACATTATTTATGGATTGCATGGCTTTAATCCTATCAATGAAGGCACTTTGATAACCAATGTCTTAGTTGATCATTTCAAATTAACAGGTTTATTTTCATCAACCGAATATGATTGTTATGTAAGATCAGTTTGTGGCAGCAACAATGTTAGCAATTGGTCGCAACCGATTACTTTCACTACTGCTGGATCAAAAGTTCTTGCCACGACAGTGCTGTTGGAAGGCTGCTATACTGGATCAACTTCCATGTCAACATTGTTAAATACGTTTATACCTCATACGCAGCCATACTCCGCTTCACCCTGGAACTACTCAGGCACTGAGAACCTTACATACATTCCTGGAAGTTTGGTTGACTGGGTTTTAGTCGAACTTCGCCAGGCCTCATCACCAGAACTTGCCAC
Organism: Bacteroidales bacterium; assembly: GCA_024709145.1. Taxonomy (GTDB): domain Bacteria; phylum Bacteroidota; class Bacteroidia; order Bacteroidales; family F082; genus JALNZU01. Next base: position 1,040 of record JANJXG010000032.1, read on the forward strand.
GGAGGCAACTGTTTTACCCGGCTGGCCCAAAGCCATGCTGTTGATGCAGGACGGCAGCATCAAAGATGTTGCTGGTGAAACGCCCACAATGAGCATGGCTGTTGGGAACAACCTCTACCTCGTCATCCACCACCGCAACCATCTCTCGGTGATGAGCAGTGCGCCGCTTTCACTTTCTGGCAACACCTACTCCTACGACTTTACGGATGCCATCACCAAAGCCTATGGAGGTGCTGCCGGCTATAAACAGATTGGGAGTGGCGTATATGGCATGGTGGCCGGCGACATTGATGCTGATGGGGCTGTGGGTGTGACCGACTTTAACCTTTGGGCAATGCGTTTTGGACTGACAAACGTATTCAATGCCGCTGATGCCGATCTCGACGGGCAGGTGGGTGCTTCCGATTTCAACAAATGGGCGCTCAACTTCGGGGTGCAGACCCTGCTCAATGGCATTTGGCAGAATACTCCTTACCGCTCTCAGGTGCCTGTAATCAAGTAATATCTTTTAACATTCATAGCTATGAAACGATTTATCCTCTTCTTTTTCTTCTGGCTGCCCCTGCTACTCACGGCGCAGCCCCAGCTCTCCTGGAGGTTTGCCAACCCGCGTATCCTCAGGGTCTCGGGTCTCGACAGGCTCGAGTTCGATGTGCAGGTCAAAGCCAGCGAGGCCGGTACGCTGTTCTGGTCGGGGCAGTTCAACCTTACCTTCAACAACAGTGCCTTCAGTACGGTGGCCGCTGATGTGACTACCGTTCGCGCAGGCATCAGTGCACAAATGTCTGACATCTCTTCTGATTTCAAATACGCCATCACCCGCACCGTAACCGGGGCAAGTCCCAACCTGGTAATCAATGTCGCCCTCACCCCTGCCGACATCAGCATCCTGGGCGAGCTGCCAAGCGCTGAGTCTTCGGCAGAGATAACAACTGCATGGCAAACGTTCATCAAGCTGCGGCTCAGACTCTCTGATGCTACGGCCATCGCCGGCATTGGTTTCGTTCAGGGTTCGATGAACGGACAGCAGGCCTATCACAGCGGAGCGGGAAGTTATACCTACTACCAAAACCCCAACCTCTTTGTGAGTCCTGACCTCCAAATGCTCCAGGCCGGAAGGGTCTTCAGCAGCATGGGTTGGTCTCAGGCCGGTGGCTCGGTCAACAATGTGCAGCATACCGACTGGACGACTGCTGTCAATACTTCTGTCTGGGAAGGACAACCCCTGCTGGATGGTGGTGCATTCCTGATGAACAAACTTACCATCCACAGCGGGGCAGTGCTTACAGTAAGTGATGATGCCTCGCTGACTGTTTCAAGTGATTTGGTGAACCAAACAGGCAATACAGGGCTGGTGCTGCAGTCTTCGGCTGCTTCCACGGCTTCGCTTGTTCACAGTTCCCACGACACTCCTGCCACTGTTCAACGCTACATCAGCGGCAGTTCAAACTTAACGGATATGTCTTACCACCTTGTCTCGGTGCCTGTGTCTTCGGGGGCTGTATCGGGATGGTGGCTCGACAGCTACCTTTACCGCTTTGATGCTCCAGGTCAGACCTGGATATCGATGGGCACTTCCACCACTACCCCTCTGAGTGTGGATCAGGGGTATATGGTGTATTATCCCGGCATTGAACACACCTATTCCTTCAGCGGTCCATTGCTCAACGGCATTGTTCCCTTGTCGGTTGGTTTCTTTGAAGCCGGCGGGTTCTCCGGTCTCAATCTGGTGCCCAACCCTTACCCTTCGGCCATCGACTGGAACAGTGTCACTGGTTGGACGAAGACCAATGTCAGCAATGCTTTCTGGATATGGAATCCCGTGGCAGGTAATTACGCATCCTTTGGTGCTTACGGCACGCTTAACGCCACGCAATTCATCCCGCAAGGGCAGGCTTTCTTTGTCAAAGCTACTGCCGACTCGCCTGTGCTTTCGGTCAACAACAATGCCAGGCTGCACAACAGTCAGGCTTTCTTCAAAAACAGTGACCCGCCGGGCTTGTTACGTTTCAAGGCTTTGGCCAATGGCATGGAGGATGAAATGATCATCGTCTTTGATCCATCAGCTTCTGCTGCTTACAATCCGCAGCAGGATGTGGCTAAGCTCTTTGGGTCCGGTAGTGCTCCGCAGCTTTTCAGTGCTACCCAGCAGGAAAGCTTAGCGCTGACCATCAACGCCCTGAACCTGCCGGCTGAGGGGGTGAGTCTTCCAATTTCCTTGCAGCTTGAAGTTGATGGACAGCTGACGCTGGAGTTTGTGAATGTTGCCACTTTTGATCCTGCTTTTGAGCTCTTGCTCGAGGATCTTCTGACGGGTCAGGTTTATGACCTGCGCAGTACGCCTTCTCTGTTGCTTGACCATCTGCCTTCTAACCCCTCTGACCGTTTTGTGTTGCATGTGGTCAAGGTGACGGCTTTGCCTTTTGTTGAGGCCGGATGTTGTAAAATCTGGAGCATGGATGATGCTGTTTTGTTTACGCATCCTTCGGCTCATGGCAGCAGGCTGGAGGTGTGCATTACTGATATGGCGGGCAGGCTGATTGTGTCAAAAACCTGCTTCAACAGCAGTCTGAACAGCCTCAAAGTGCCCGGATTTACCGGACTGCTTGTTGTTTCCGTCAAAAACAATCAAAACAATTCAACGAAGAAAATCTTCCTAAAACCTGCCATATGAAAAAGATATTCCTGATCGCTGCCGTTCTGCTGGCCCTCTCTTTTAACTCCCAAAGCCTGGCTCAAGGCCCGCCTGATCCTCCAGATAATCCTGCTTCAGGTGGCGGTCCCGTGGGCGGAAGTGCGCCTGTTGGCGAAGGTGGATTTTTGTTTTTGGCTTTGTCGGCTGGGTATGCTGCAAAAAAATGGAAAAATGCAAAGAAAAGTGATGACGAGCAATGAAAAAATCCGGACGCGCCGCAAGGTCGTTTGACCTTAACGGTAAGGAATCGTCATGAATTGTCACAGAGAATTATCTAATACTCTAAACCTCTGCTCACATCCAACACAGATCAAAAGCATGTGCTTTTTCCCTGGCGATGCTTACTTCTTTTGTGAAGCCGTTGTTTTCAAGCAGGGCAAGGTGTTTTTTTCGGTCGTAACGGCGGACAAAACTGAGGTTGATCAGGCAGGAACGCGATGCCCGAAAGAATTTGCCTTCGGGCAAAAGTCCTTCCGTAAGTCCGATATTTTGGGTGATCATTTCTTCGCGGCCTTCGGTAAGAATGACCCTGGAATAATTCCCTTCGGCCATTACCGCCATCACTTCCCTGGGTTCGATGAGGATGAAGCCCGTTCGCGTGTTCAGACGCAAGCGGTGGTCGTGTAATAGTTGTTTGGCCAGCATTTCCAATTGTTGATCAAGTGCTGGCAGCGATTGCTGTTGTGTCTTAATCCGTTCAAACACCTTCCTGAGTAGCTCCGGATCAACAGGTTTCAGCAGATAGTCAAAAGCTGCAAGTCGCAATGCCTCGATGGCAAATACATCAAAGGCGGTAGCAAAAACAAGCCTGCCTTTGAAACGACGGCTTTGCAGCTCCCGGGCAAGTTCAATGCCGCTCATCACCGGCATTTGGATGTCGAGCAGCACCACATCGGGCTGAGTGGTAGTGATTAACTGCAGTCCGGCATGGGCACTCGCAGCTGACCCATTCAATTTAACCTCCGGTATTTCGAGCAGCAACTGTTCCAGCACGAAACGCGCCTCGGCTTCATCATCAATGATCACACAGCTAATTTGGTCTTGTTTTTTCATGGTCAGGTTTGTTTTAAATGATGCCTGTAACTGAACCTTTCTGGAATAACCAGATCCACACGTGTCCCGGCTGCATGGCTCTTATCATCGAAAAGGTCGGTTATTTGCCAGCTTATCTTCTGTTGGTTTTGTTCGTTGAAATGGTCGGTATAGCGCTGAAGAATGCTGAGTCCCATTCCCGTACCTGCTGTTTTAAGTTCCAATGCGCGGGCTCGACCTATTCCATCATCTTCGATGCATATTTTAAGACACTCTTGCTCCTCTGCGATCGTGATTTGAAGAAAGCCGGGACTTGTTTTATGCATCATACCATGCTTGAGGGCGTTTTCTGCAAATGTTTGGATACACATTCGGGGCACTTCCATTTGAATGTCAATGTTTGAGTCCATCTCAATGGAATAATTGAAGCGCTCTCTGAAACGAAAGCGCTGAATATCGAGGTAGTCGCGCACAAAACTAATTTCACTTTCGAGGCTGCGCGTCAGTTTGTCGTTGTGTTGAAGGATGGAGCGCATCAGTTGAGAGAGCTTTACAAAGTAAGTGTAAGCCACATTCTTCTCCTCTTTCAGTACGGCAGCAGCAATGGAGTTGATGGCATTATAGGTAAAATGCGGATCTATCTGGTTTTTGATGCTCAGTAACTGAAATTCTGCAATTTTCTTGTCATTTTCCTTCTGTGCCAATTGTTTTTTCCTATGCTGATTGGTCAAAACAGCACCTGCGAAAAACAAGATGAGCGCAAGGAATAAAATGCCCGAAAACCTGAACCAAAAGGTTTGATAGTAAGCAGGTTTGATGGTAAATCTGTACACCTGCTCTTTCGACCAAAGGCCGTCGGTATTGGCTGCTTTGTAAAAAAGCGAATAGTCACCCGGCTCAAGATTGGTATAAACGGCATCACTTTCATGATTGGGAGGCGACCAACCTTTGTCGTATCCCTCCAAAAAGTGGCTGTAAGTAACCCCGTCCGGATCGCGGAGGCTCACTGCCGTAATGTCAAACCGGATGTTTTTCTCATCTTTCGCGTAATAAAATACCGGTTGGTGCATTTTATCATGCTCCAGTGGATTCCAATTCATTTTTTCATCCATCAAGGAAACACTGCTGATATACACCTCCGGCGGAATAGTATTTGTGTGAAGTTGCGCAGGATCGATGCGTATAACACGGTCAGAATTTGTCAGCCAGTAATAACCTTTTGTGTCCCTGTAAAAACCATTTTGACCGGGTTCGATAGCATGGTAGCCCTTGTCGGGACCGATGGTCATGATGCTGAATTCTCCGGTTTGATAAAACGTTTTCAAATCGAACAACAGCAAGTCGCTGATGGTACCTATAAGCATGGCAGAGTCGCCTATCATTGCCATCGAAAGCACCAGTTTGTCTATTTTTGGATGTTCAATCTTCAGAAAAGATTTATAATCATAAAAGAACAATCCTTGCGGATTACCGATCCAAATGTTGCCGAGACTATCGCGCAGCAGGGCGTTCCCGCCATGGCGGGAATGACATCTCAGCATCAGGCAGATGGCGTATCTCGTTGTTTTGAAGCAAGCTCAGGCCATTAAATCCTCCTGTCCAGATGCGGCCAAGACTGTCTTTCACAATCGCTGTGATAGATTTACTTTTCCCATTGCCCGGCTGCACATCCCAATGCTCCTGGATGCCGTTAACCAATCTGAAAAGGCCTAAACTCGTTCCTGCGTATATGGAAGCATCATCAGGGTCTTCATACACATAAAAAGCCGTATTAAACTTTTCAGATTTGATAGCCTGATAAAACCCAGACCCATCATAACGCAAAAGGGTTTGGTAGGTCACCGGAAGGTAAACGTCTCCGGATTTTGCGCGTAAACTGCCCATGT
>JANJXG010000057.1 GCA_024709145.1 Bacteroidales bacterium
GGTGACTGGGAAATAATCCACTTTACAAATTATTGGGTGAGTTAAAAGCAACTACAGCCAATAATCAGGAGTTCATGTGGTCGGCACGGCCATCAGCGCCATAGTCAGAGTCTAGCTGTCATCATCTGGAACATGGAGGTAAAAGGGGTGTCCCATTATAACCCGGCAGGATAACTCTTTTTAGACCAAAAGCTGTGCTGAGCTTGCCGATGCAAAGAAAACCTGGTTTGGTAAAGCGCATTCAAAAACAAAACGATAAATTTGCCCTGACTGCTGATGATCTGCAAATTAGTAAATTGTAATTTATACGAATACAGTTTGTTAGAACATCGTTAGTCAGAATTTTAACAGGCTGTTCTCAATGACAAAAAAGACGACAATTTTAATTGCCTTCATTGGACTTAAATTTTTGCTGCAATTTTTACTGTTAAGCAGTGAGTATGACTTGCAACGGGATGAATATTTACATCTTGACCAGGCAAATCATTTGGCTTGGGGATATCTTTCTGTCCCACCCTTTACTTCCTGGACATCGTATATCATTCAATTGCTCGGCAAATCATTTTTTTGGATTAAGTTCTTCCCTGCCTTTTATGGTGCATTGACAATTTATCTTGTTTGGAAAGCCATTGAAGAATTAGATGGAAACCTGTTTGCTTTGATTTTAGGCGCAACTTGCGTTCTGTTTTCTGCACTTTTGCGATTAAACACCTTGTATCAACCCAATTCTTTTGATATTCTGTCCTGGACATTTTTATACTTCATACTATTGAAATTTATCAAAACTGATCATGCAAAATGGTTGTATATTGGGGCATGTGTATTTGCAATTGGCTTTTTAAATAAGTACAACATTGTTTTTTTATTGATCGGACTTTTGCCTTCCTTGTTGCTTACAGAACATCGGAAAATATTTTTAAAGACCAGTTTTTATGTTGCTATCTTCATCGCATTAATCCTTGTTTCCCCAAATCTTGTGTGGCAATACGAGAACAATTTTCCAGTCTTTCATCACTTAAAACAATTGTCGGAAACGCAATTGGTCAATGTAAACAGATTTGATTTTTTGAAGAATCAGTTACTGTTTTTTATAGGTTCGCTGATCGTAATTTTTGCGTCATTCTATGCCTTACTCTTTTACAAACCTTTCAACAAGTACAGACTCTTCATTTACTCTATCTTCTTTACTTTAGCAGCCTTTACTTACTTTAAAGCAAAAGACTATTATGCCATTGGTATTTATCCTATTTATATTGCTTTTGGCTCCGTTTATCTTGCGAACATTTTAAAAGAAGGGTGGACCAAATATTTACAACCAGTTCTGATTGCAGTTCCCTTGCTATTGTTTATTCCAATCTATCATGTTGCCTTTCCAAATAAAAGCCCGGAATACATTGTTCAACATTCAGAAAACTACAAGAAATTGGGATTGCTGCGATGGGAAGATGGTAAAGATCATTTATTGCCCCAGGATTTTGCAGATATGCTTGGGTGGAAAGAATTAGCATTAAAAGTGGATAGTGTATATTTAAGTTTACCGAACAAAAACAATACACTCATTCTTTGCGATAATTATGGACAGGCAGGAGCAATCAATTATTATACAAAGCAAAAATTACGGGCAGTTTCGTTCAATGCAGACTATATGAATTGGTTTGATTTATCAAAAAAATATGAAAACGTAGTGAGGGTAAAAGAAGCCGAAGAAGTAAATGAAGAATTGCAGGAAACATCCCCGTTTTTTCAAAATTCAATTCTTGCAGACTCAATAACTAACAAATATGCAAGAGAATATGGTACTGCAATATTTGCTTTCACAGGTGCAAAAATTGATATCAGAGAAAGAATTAAAGATGAAATTAACGAAAAGAAAAACTACCGCTGATAATCAGGAGTTCATGTGGTCGGGACGTCCGTTCCGATCACGATTGGAAGAACTCCAGGTTGGTTGGTAGCTATTTATAGAAAATTCTTAAGAAAACTGTTGGATATTCGAGAGCCCTTTTCTACATTTACAGCAAATACCGGAAGGGATGAATATGCGAGGCTTTCGATGGTTGTTTTGCCTCACAGCAGTTTGTTCCTGAAGTATTGATCAATTCATGCCTTTGAATCCCGGCCGTTTTAGTAGGCGTGAAGTGATTTTTAAGGGCTGCCTTCACATATTACTAAGAAACAACCGGGAGGTAGAAGACCCGGAAAGGAAGAAAGAAGAGCTATGATGGATGCTGATGGGGTGTCTGGATGGCTCTTTTGTGGTTTTGAGAGTTTGAGTTTTTAAAATGATTTTGATATGAAAATATTGAATTGTAAGAAGAAAATTGAAGCGGTGGTTTCGCCAAATGCAGATATCTACCCATAGGTGGCAAGAAACGCGCAATAGAGCGGTATTTAGCGGCTAGCTGTAAAACATGGTATATTGAAAGCAATGATTGCCTTATAATTGAATATTCTTTAACTTTGCAGAAAAGATAGACTATGAATATTCAAGCAGAAAAATTGGAGCTCGTTAGAATGATACTTGATACTGATAATCCTGGCATCCTTTCCTCTATTAAACGAATATTCACAAGTTCTGAGAAAGTCGACTTTTGGGATAGTTTACCTCAATGCCAAAAGGAAGAAATCCTTAAAGGAATTGAAGAAATTGAGAATGGAGAAACTGTTGATTACGAGGAATTCATGAGGAAACATCGTGAATGAAAAGAGCAATAAGACTCTCCAGGAGAGCGATGAAGAACCTCGATAGTCTTCTGGTTTATCTTGAAGAAGAATGGTCAACTAAAGTAAAGCACGATTTTGTTCAGAAACTCGATAAATCGTTAAAACAAATCCAAGAACTTCCAGACAGTTTTCCTGAATCAGACAACATTAGAGGTTTAAGAAAATGTGTTGTGACAAAACAGACAACCGTTTTCTATAAATATTCAGATACAACTATTTACGTCGTTACAATTTTTGATAACCGTCAGAACCCGAAATCACTGGAAAGAGAAACGAAAGAATAAAGCACGTTATACAATAATCAGGAATTCATGCGGTCGGGACTTCCCGACATGAACTCATGATAATTAGATAGTGTCTGTCCATAATGTCTGATGCTTGAGCTTTAAAGTTTGAGGGCGAGGCATGTACGGAATGAATGTCAGGAGTTTACTAATGTAAATGACTGACATGAATGACGTACATAACGAAGCCATCGAACTTTAAAGACAGGCACTAAATAGAAAACTCCTGACAGGACCTGCTGAAAAACAATTAGCTATGCAGTTGAGGAATTGCTATCAGTCTGCAAATTTGCACCAAACCATACAGGTAGATCAAATCATCTGTACCTCAGCACCACACCCTTCATTGATCCATCATCAATGCCAATTGCGTAGCCATTGTTGATGTCGATCATTTGGATACGTCCAAGGGAGGCATTGGTGTTGCTTTGCATGCTTTCCCAGTTCTGGCCGTAGTCGATGGTACGGATGATGCGACCGTTTTGGCCCACCGAAAATCCCCTGGGGGCGTCAATAAAGCTGGTAGCAGCGGTGCCGGCGAAGGAAGACTGTATGGAGGTCTCCCACGATATGCCAGCATCTGAGGTTCTGAGCAGCATACTTCCTGAGAGGGTGGCCCCAAAAACATAACCAGCATTTTTGGACGGGAAACTCAGTGAACTGCACATCAGCTGGCCTGTTGGAATTGAGTCCCAGCTGATACCTCCGTCATGGGTGATCAAAATGGCACCATATAAATGATCGGTTTGGTTCATATAGCCTGTTGCATAAGCGGTATTGCTGTCTGTCATGTCCACGTCACCGAGGTGGCAATGATAGCCACTTGGTTGAAGGTTCCAGTGGAGCCCCCCGTCGGTGGTCTTTAATACCACACCAAAAAGCCCTGTAACAAGGCCGTTGCTTTGATCTGCAAAAGCAATGGCTTCAGGGCTTATCGTGCTGTTTTCATATACTTTCACCCAGTTTGTGCCTCCATCTAATGTGCGGTAAATACGGCTTTGGGCAGTGGCCAAACCAACATTTTTGTCAAGGAAAACAATATCGGTAAACACAGGAAAGTCAGCCGTAGGCACTTCTTCCCAACTTTGCCCGCTGTTGCTGGTTTTCATAAGTATGTTGCCCCTGAGATATCCTTCGTGGTCGAGTCGGGCTCCCGAGATGAGGCCGTTTTCAGCATCTGAAAAACCCAGCGAAAACCAAAGGATGCTGTCATGACGGTACACAGTGCTCCATACCGGATTGGCGACTTCGGTTTCTGGCTTGGGGTCTGTTTTGCAACTGCCCAACAGGATGAGCAGGAGCATGGGGAGAAGTTTTGGAAAACGCATTTTGCTTTAAATTTGGTTTAACGAAAGTAGATACAAAATGCAGGCAATCAAAAATCAGAGGTTAATAATTTTGTGATTGACAGCGAATTCTGGCAATCATAAAAAATTGATCTTATTGTATTTAAGTGTGCTGTACAATTGCTTTCAGTCTTTCCTGGACTTTAATCTTTCTTTTTGTCAGCAATATTCCTTTCGTACACGAAAGCCGGTGGATTTTGTTGCGACGATCCGTCCGTATTGCGAACAGTATAGCTGCCTTCGTTGCATCGCAGGCTTGAATCAGTTTTTGCAAACAGCTGTGCGCCTTCATGCACAAGAAGGCCTTCTTTTAAAAGAATTTTTTTTCCTGCACGCAGCTCCACCTCAGCACCTGCACCCATATTAGCAGATGAAACGTTGAGGGTATCGTGTGCCCAATAGCCCGTATTGCTGTGAATGGTTTGATTGGTTACAGTACTATTGGAACTAATTGCGCTGTTACCGCTCACAACAAGCGAAACGATTTGCTCACCATCTTTCAGATTGCCTTTGTGTGAAATTGTAATGGTGTAAAACCTATGGTCCGAATTGTTCACAAACACCTGTTCTACGTTGTCCAAAGTGTTGTCGCCCGTTTCGGCCGAATCAGCAGGGTTGAGCGGATCGAGCACCCATGGCAAGTAAGTCGTGCCTCCGGAGCTGATTCTGAGGTCGATATCATTGACGAGCATCGGGTCATCAGGATCAAGCGCAGGAAGCGGAGGGGTGCCGGCCGGGTCGGTCCAGCAGATTGTGGCCCTAAGCGGTCTGGTGGGTTCTTTAAGTATGGTAAGCTCAAGTGTTTCGCCCTGGCTCATACTGAACTCACGGATGTTGATACAATCACTGGCTGCTGATTCCATCAATTCTGCTGCCCTTTGGAAGTTCGCCAACCCCCAGCCAAACATGTAGTCAGGTCCCGGGTATGGCCCTGCTTCATCTGCAGTGTGGATGAGCAGCGCTTTGAGTGTGGAAGCACGGTAAACAACATCACCATACAGGTTTCGCTGGTGTTGCAACAACAGTCCTGCCGAGCCGGAAATGCTTGGCGACGCCATCGAAGTGCCGCTCATAGAGGAGTAGGCGGAGTCATTATCACTAACCGAAGAATAGAGTGAAGCGCCGTTTGCCACAAGG
>JANJXG010000098.1 GCA_024709145.1 Bacteroidales bacterium
TACCATCAGGGCATAAGCGGGAACTTCTTTTGTAATCACCGCGCCGGCGCCAATAAAAGCATACTCTCCAATTTCATGTCCACAAACAATGGTGGCATTGGCACCAATCGAAGCGCCTTTTCTGACAATGGTTTTGGCATATTCACTTTTACGGTTCACCGCGCTGCGCGGATTGATCACATTGGTGAAAACCATCGACGGACCAAGGAACACGTCGTCTTCGCAGACTACCCCGGTGTAAATGGAGACATTGTTTTGGACTTTCACATTACGGCCCAGCACAACTCCGGGCGAAACAACCACATTTTGGCCGAGATTGCAACCTTCACCAATGATGCAGCCGGTCATGATATGTGAGAAATGCCAGATTTTAGTGCCGGCACCGATGCTGCAACCTTCATCGATCACAGCCGTTTCGTGGGCAAAGTATTGTTTGTCAGCGTTCATGATGTTTAATCCTGGATTGAAAAAATGTCGTGCTTTGAACGTGCAAGATACATGATTGCACAAAAGCAGAAGCTAATTGGGCAAACAAAAACTGAAACTTGGTGATGTTTTCGTGTAACATAGTGGAAAACCTATTACACAAAGTGACACAAAGCATTCACGAAGAACCACGAATGAAATCAGCTATTTCAACTTTTTTAACCTAACTCTTTGTGAATCTTTGTGGTACCTTTGTGTCACTTTGTGTAATAGCCATCTCACAAAGTGACACCAAGCATCCACGAAGAACCACGTGGGAAATCAGCTATTTCAACTTTTTTAATCTAACTCTTTGTGAATCTCTGAGGTGCCTTTGTGTATCTTTGTGTAATAGCCTCAAAACATAAATCAACTCATTAAAAATCCCATGAAAGATAAAACAGAAAATGAACTCTCAAACATGATCATAGGCTGTGCTATTGAAGTTCATAAACATTTAGGTCCCGGACTTCTTGAATCTGCATATCAGGAGTGTTTATATTATGAACTAACTCAAAAAGGCTTGGATGTTGTGAGGGAGAAACCATTTCCTATAGTCTACAAAGATGTCAAACTGGATCACGGCTATCGAATTGATTTACTGGTTAATAACAAAGTTGTTATTGTAATAAAAACAGTCGAAAATCTTACAGATGTACATGCAGCTCAGATATTAACATATTTGAAATTAGGCGACTTCAAAATGGGTCTCATTTTAAATTTCTATGTTACAATGCTTAAAAATGGCATCAAAAGGTTTGTCCTCTAAAACGATTGACTTTTCGATCCTGAAATTGAAGCAAAAACTGCAATGAACAAATTAAATCACTATTGAAAATTTGACTTTGAAAAACAATCCTGCAAATCCAACAATTCAGTATTGTTTTTATTGTGGCACAATATAAGATCAGATTTTCTCCCTTTTCATCTCCAATCTTGCGGGGATTCTGTATTTTTGCCCGCTCAAACGAAGGATTTTTGGGACAACATTCACTCCATTCCGTTTTTCAGGAACATCCACAGCTCCTCAGGCTGACAGAGGCCTTGCGAAGCCAACAGCGGCTGCTAATCACCGGTCTCACCGGTTCTTCAAAAGCTTTGACGGTGGCTGCCCTTTCTGCCAAAACTGGCGGGCAACACTTAGTGGTCTGTACCGATAAGGAAGCAGCTGCCTATTGCTACAACGACCTGGAAAACCTCTTCGAAGAACGCGACATGGATTTCAATAAAAAGCAGGTGCTTTTTTATCCCACATCCTATCGCAAACCTTATGAACCCGAAAAACTCGACAACAACTTCATCCTTTCCCGTGCTGAAGTGCTTGGTCGCTGGTCGGTGAGTGAGCGCAAAACCATTGTGGTGACCTATCCTGAAGCGCTGAGTGAAAAAGTTGTAACAAGAAATTTTCTTTCGAAAAACACCCTCAAGCTCAAAACAGGCGAGAAAGTTTCCCTCGATTTTGTGTCAGATGTGCTGGCGGAATACAACTTCGAGCGGGTGGATTTTGTGGTTGAACCCGGTCAGTTTTCCATCCGCGGGGGCTTGCTCGACGTTTTCTCTTTCAGCAACGATCATCCCTATCGCATCGAATTTTTTGGGGAAGAGGTAGAGTCCATCCGCACCTTCGACCCTGTGAGCCAGCTTTCTATTCAACCGTTGCAACGCATCAGTCTGCTGCCAAACATTCAGGACCGCAACATGGAAGCCGGACGTCAATCATTTCTTGATTTCATACCCCGAACCACCATCGTATGGCTCGACGAGCCGCGTTCGTTGGCCGAAAGTCTTCAGAATGAATGGGATAAGGCCAATGAAGTGTTTGAAAAAATAACCGAGACCAAAGGGGCTCAGACACCTGACCAGTTGTTTTCTAAACCCGAAGACCTGATCGGGGAGTTGTTCACGTTGCGTCTGATTGAAATGGGCCAAAAAAGCATCTTCAAGGCTCAATCGGTGCATGCTTTTGAAACGCTGGCACAAACGGCATTCAATAAGAATTTTAAGCTGCTGCTTGAAGATCTTCTTACGAAGCAACGGGCAGGATATCAGGTTTTTATTCTTTCTGATAATACCAAACAAATCGAACGTCTGTTTGCCATTTTCGATGATATCCACCCTGTCGGCAACCAAAAAGAAAAGCCTCTGTTTTCGCCTGTTTATCACAGCATGCACGCCGGTTTTACCGACGAACAGCTGAAATTGGTCGTTTACACGGATCACCAGATTTTTGAACGTTATCATAAGTTTCACCTCCGCGAAGGTTTTACAGGAAAAGAAGCCCTCACCCTCAGTGAATTATACGACCTTCAGCCGGGTGATTTTGTCAGCCACATCGATCATGGCATTGGCAGATTCGATGGCCTCGAAATCATCGACAATAACGGCAAAAAACAGGAAGCCATTCGGCTGTTGTACAAAAATGACGATATCCTGTATGTGAGCATCCACTCGCTCCACCGGATTGCCAAATACAGTGGTAAAGACGGCAATGAGCCAACTCTGAGTAAGTTGGGCTCGAATGCATGGAACAAACTCAAGAATAAAACCAAAAGCCGGGTCAAAGACATCGCCCGCGATCTCATCAAGCTTTATGCGAAACGAAAGGCCAGCAAGGGTTTTCAGTTTTTGCCCGATACTTATCTTCAAAACGAATTGGAGGCATCCTTTATCTATGAAGACACGCCTGACCAACTTAAGGCCACACTTGATGTGAAGGCTGACATGGAATCGGAGTCACCGATGGACAGGCTGGTGTGCGGCGACGTGGGTTTTGGCAAGACAGAAATAGCCATCCGCGCAGCCTTCAAGGCTGTAGCCGATTCAAAACAGGTGGCTGTGCTTGTGCCGACGACCATCCTGGCACTGCAGCATTTCAAGACCTTCAGCGCCCGACTGAACGAATTTCCGGCCACAGTGGACTATATCAACCGCTTCAAATCAGCAGCGCAGCAAAAAGAAACCCTCGAGAAACTTGCCGAGGGCAAGATCGACATCCTCATCGGCACCCACCGCATCATCAGCAAAGACGTGAAGTTCAAAGATCTGGGATTGCTGATCATCGATGAGGAACAGAAGTTTGGCGTGGCTGCCAAGGAGCGCCTGAAAGAATTCAGGGCCAATGTAGACACGCTCACCCTTACCGCCACACCCATTCCGCGAACGCTTCAATTCAGCATGATGGGCGCGCGCGACCTGAGTATTATCAACACGCCGCCACCCAACCGTTTTCCTGTTCAGACAGAGATACGCTCCTTCAGCGAGGAAGTGATACGTGAAGCCATCCTCTTCGAAGTGGCGCGTGGCGGGCAGGTGTTCTTTGTACACAACAGGGTACAAAACATCATGGATGTGTACGATATGATTCTTCGTTTCGCACCCGGCGTGCGCGTGGGCGTGGCTCACGGGCAAATGGACGGAGAGAAACTTGAAAAAGTGATGCTTACTTTTGTCGAGGGTGACTTCGACGTGTTGCTGGCCACCACCATCATCGAGTCGGGCCTCGACATCTCCAATGCCAACACCATCATCATCAACGATGCACACCACTATGGCCTGAGCGACCTGCATCAGCTGCGGGGCAGGGTGGGACGATCCAATAAAAAGGCATTCTGCTATCTGCTCGCTCCACCCATGGCTGCTCTCACCAGCGATGCCCAGCGAAGGCTGCGGGCTATTGAGGATTTTGCCGGATTGGGCAGCGGGTTCAACATTGCCATGCGCGACCTCGATATTCGCGGAGCAGGGAATCTGCTTGGCGGCGAACAAAGTGGCTTTATCAGCGACATCGGCTACGAGATGTTTCATAAAATACTCGATGAAGCCATCCAGGAACTCAAAGAAAGTGAGTTTGCCGATGTCTTTAAGCTCGACCAGCCCAAACACTTCGTCAAAGACTGCGTCATTGAGTCGGACATGGAAATCTTGTTGCCGCCTGACTATGTGGATGCTCCTGCCAAACGCATGAGCCTTTACAATGAACTGGATAACATTCAGGAAGAAACACAACTTCTGGCATTTACCGAACGGCTGATTGATCAGTTCGGACCGGTTCCCCGCGAAGCCGCCGACCTCATTCAAACAATACGTTTGCGGTGGGTGGCCAGAGACCTCGGTTTTGAAAAAATCGTGCTGCGAAATAAAACCTTTATCGGCTATTTTATCTCCGATCAACAATCACCGTTTTTTCAAACAAAGAGGTTTACAACGATTCTTCAATTCCTTCAGGCAAACCCAAAATCCTGCAAAATGAAAGAGTCCAACGATAAATTGATGATGTACATCAGTGCCGTGACTTCCATCAACCAGGCTTTGTCGATTCTTCAAAACATCAGATCATCCGAAAACTGAGCTGTGACTGATTTTTCTTTTGTTTTTTTTATTTCTGCAACTGATTGATATTGGGTCAGCTAAAAAATATTGTTTAATATTTAACTAGAAAGATTAAACAAAATGATCAACCCTATGTTTAGAGTAGGTAAATAAGAACTCAAGACATCAGCATATGAAACTAAACGGAAACGGACTCAAAGTTCTCGACACTGGTCATCTGAACGGAAATCATCACCAGCATCACACCAATCACAGCCTTCATTTGTGGGAAGAAAGCGAGATGTTGGGCGATATGCACATGGCCACCAATCTCGAAACCCCGTTGCGCGAAGACGCTTTTGAGGTCAGTGACCAGGAAAAAATGGCCATTATTGAAAAGCACTTTGCCAGCATTATGGATACTTTGGGCCTAGATATGACAGACGACAGCCTCAAGGGAACACCCCGAAGAGTGGCCAAGATGTTTGTAAAGGAAATTTTTCACGGCCTTGATCCACAAAACAAACCGTCGATCTCTGTTTTTGATAACAAGTTCAGGTATGGACAAATGCTGGTAGAAAAAAATATCAGCCTCAATTCTACCTGCGAACATCATTTTTTGCCCATTTATGGAAAGGCACACATTGCCTATTTTGCCAAAGACAAGGTGATAGGTCTCTCGAAACTGAACAGGGTTGTTGATTATTTTGCCCGTCGCCCTCAGGTTCAGGAGCGTCTTACTGTTCAGATAGCCAATGAATTGAAGAAAATACTCCAAACCGAAGATGTCGCTGTTGTGATCGACGCATGGCATATGTGTGTATCATCGAGGGGCATTCAGGATAAAAAAAGTAGTACGGTAACAGCTGAATATTGCGGACAATTTAAAAACGAAAAAACAAGGGAAGAATTCCTGACCTATGTCGGGATGGTTACCGGATAACAATATACTCAATTACTCCATTTACTCCTCTACTCTCTACCGCGATTCAAACCGGCTTTCCTTTATAAGGAGACCGGTTTTTTGTTTTACCTCATTCTATTCACCTATCTTTGATGACGTAAAGTTTAAAGATAAATATGATGAAAGAACAAAGGCTGTTGCAGCAATTGGCACTTATTATTCTGTGTATAACTTTTCCCTCCAGCACATTGTTTTCTGCCGGTGTTGCTGACAGCTTACTTCGGACAGGTTGGAAGTTTTCGCCGGGCAATCATCCCGAAGCCATGCAAGCTGATTTTGATGATGCCGGATGGCAACAAATAGAGTTACCTCATGATTGGGCCATCGGTCAGGGTTTTATTCCTGAGGGTGACGGCAATACTGGTAAACTTGCCTGGAAGAATGAAGGCTGGTATCGTTTGTGGCTCAACCTTCCGGAGGAATTAGACGGCAAACGTTTTTACCTTCTTTTCGATGGTGTTATGGCATTTCCCGAAATATACATCAACGGCAAGCTGGCAGGAAAATGGGATTATGGCTACAACTCATTTTATCTTGAAATCACTCCCTGGCTTTTAGAGAATCAAAAGAATCTGCTTGCCGTGCATGTGGATACCCGCCCCCACAAAAGTCGCTGGTACCCCGGAGCCGGCATCTACAGAAAAGTGCAATTGCTGGTACGAAATCCGGTTCACCTTGATATTTGGGGTGTGTCACTCACCACTCCCATTATCAAGCCACATTACACCGAAGTTAGGGCCGATTTGCGAATCACAGGGGACGATGGTCTGAACGAAAATTACAGCCTGAATCACAAGGTTTTGTCTCCGGATGGCCTTCCTGTTGCAGCTAAAATAACCCCTGGGTTGACATTCAAAAAGGGAAAATGCGAGATACAAACCAGTTTTATCCTTTCAAATCCACAGCGTTGGGATCTTGACAATCCTGTTTTGTACCGATATATCGTTGAAATTGTGAAGGATAATCAGGTTGTCGATCGGGTTGAAACGCCTTTTGGTATCAGAGAAGTACACTTTACTGCCGACAATGGTTTTCACATGAATGGAAGAAGAATCCAGCTTAAAGGCGTTAACCTTCATCATGATCATGGACCCTTGGGTGCGGTTTTTAACCGGCATGCCATGGAAAGACAACTGAAGATCATGAAGGCTATGGGAGCCAATGCCATACGCACCAGTCATAATATGCCTGCACCTGAACTGCCGCAGCTCTGCGACGAAATGGGACTCCTGCTCTTCAATGAGGCTTTTGATAAATATGACTCCACAGCTGGAATAACTGATACCACTGATTTTGAATCATTTGTCGAACGAAATATTCGCAATTTCGTGCAGCGCGACATGAACCACCCTTCCATCTTTATTTGGAGTGCAGGCAACGAAATACCCGATGTTCAATGGAATCAAAACCGCGGTTTCAACCGCCTGCACACTGTAGTGAATGCTTTTAAAAAATTCGATCCATCCCGGCCGGTAACCCTCGTTTGCGACAGCTACGAAAGTGCCTCCTTGCGCCATTTTGATTTGTATGACGTTCACAGCTGGAATTATGGCAGGCGCTACCGGCTGGCGCGTCAAATGGAACCAAATAAGTCGGTAATCATCAGCGAATCAGCTTCAACAGTCAGTAGCAGAGGTTATTACGAAACGGAACTTCCTGCTAAACCAACCGATTTTTCTAACAAACAGCAGCTAAGTTCTTACGACCTTCATGCTCCTGAATGGGCCGAGCTTGCCGATGATGATTTTATGTGGCAGCAGGAGGAGCCTTATGTGGCCGGAGAATTTGTCTGGACCGGTTTCGACTACCTGGGCGAACCTACGCCATACACCAATCAGTGGGCACAAAAGAACGGTCTTTCGGCCCGCGAAGCTGCCCGAAGTTCTTACTTTGGAATTGTTGACCTTTGTGGCCTGCCCAAAGACAGGTATTATTTGTACAAAAGCTATTGGAACAACAATGAAAATACCCTGCATATCTTACCTCACTGGAACTGGGAAGGAAAAGAAGGTCAGAAAGTTCCGGTTTTTGTTTATACAAATGGGGACTGTGCTGAGCTTTTTGTCAATGGTCAAACACAGGGAAAGAAATGCAAAGATCCATTGTCTTCCAATTCGGTCGAACGTTTTCGGTTGATATGGAAAGAGGTCATTTATGAGCCCGGCGAACTCAAGGTAATTGCCTGGAAAGAAGGGGTCAGCCTGGGAGAGCAAAAAGTAGCGACCGCAGGCAAACCAGCCTCGCTGCTCCTGACAGCCGATCAAAGCCAGCTTACAGCCGGAAGTGATGAACTGTGCTATGTTACGATACAGGCTGTCGATATGCTTGGTAACCCTTGTCCGCTAGCCATGAATCAGTTGAAAATTGAGCTTGAAGGTGAAGGCCAGATTGCAGGAGTTTGCAATGGTGATCCAATGTCGCTCGTATCATTTAACTCAGCTGAATACCCCTTGTTTTTTGGAAAAGCAGTGATTGTTTTGAAGGCTGGCAACAAAGAGGGCACAATCAAGCTGAAGATCAGTTCACGTGACCTGAAAACTGCCAATCTGGAAATATTGTCAATGAAAAAGTAAATGATACTGATGCTGAGCCTTATTTTTCAGCCTCTTTGGCGATAATAATGTAAGATGGGAAATGGTCGCTGTAGCCACCATGATATTCTCCGCCAACATACGTACGCCAGGGATAACCTTTGAAACGTCCGCTTTTTTGGGTAAGCTCCACTTTGTTGTGAACTTTAACGGTGTAATAGCGATAGCTTGAGAAGTCATTTCCAAGAAAGCCCTGACTAACAATCTGCTGATCAAACAAGCTCCAGGTATCGCGCCAGGCGTTGCTTCCAATCCCTTTTTTATAAAGACTTGATGTGGCATTGTACAAATCCCCCTGTTGCAGTTCTTCCTGGCTGCCTTTGGCACGGAGACCTTCGGTCAGACTTTTGTTGTTCGGGTTGTCATTCAGGTCGCCCATCACCACTATTTTTGCATCCGGGTTCAGGTTGAGCAATGAATCTACAATATGCCGCGAAAGTTCAGCGGCGGCAAGCCTGAAAGGAAGTGACCTTTTTTCACCGCCCCGCCTCGAAGGCCAGTGATTGACGATGAAATGCATCTGCTCACCATCGAATATGCCTGAAACAAGCAACTGATCACGGGTAATAAAATCAGGGCGGTCTTTCACATTTAACCGGTATGATTTGGTAGCAGTGGGTTTAAAATATTTCGGCTGGTAAAGCAAGGCCACGTCAACCCCTCTTAAATCAGGACTATGATAATGGATTACTTTGTAGTCGCGGTCTTTTAGCCTGGGAGAAGCGGCGAGGTCGAGCAAAACCTCTTTGTTCTCAATTTCAGAAACACCAAGAATTGCGGCACCATCGGGGGTGATGTCGGTACCAATGCCGGCAATGGCTTCGGCCATTCGCTCGATTTTGGTCAGGTATTTTTTCGAATTCCATTTTACATCGCCATCCGGGAGAAATTCCTCGTCGTTCTTATCAGGATCATTGATGGTGTCGAAGAGGTTTTCCAAATTGTAAAAAGCGATGCAACCAACTTTAAAGCTGCGTTGCTGCTGTGCAATAACAGGGCTTGTGAAGACAAAAAACAGGATCAATCCTGCCAACCCCTTCAGTGTTGCGTTTCTCATGCAAAATCAATTAATAAAATGTGTTGTCAGAAGTTATCTTTCGACGGGCAAATTTCCGACTTTTTGCGGACAATTACCTTAAAAAACTCAAATTTTACATTTTGGTAAACCAAATCGATCATCCTGGCTGAATTACAATCAGTTTAAACCTTAACTTTGTGCCCCCATTTGGGTGACTGTTGAAAGTAGTCGTACCAAATAGCGGAGTGATTTTTTGAAAGAAACTAAAAATCAAGATTATAATTTTTATTCTAATTTTTAATTATGCACAAAGTTCTATTATTTATTGGAGGACTTCTGATTGCGATAAACACACTGGGGCAAAGCGATACGAGCAGAATCGTGCTGCCATCCAATCTGCCCACTGTTACTTTATCGGAATCAGAGTTTGAAGGAAGCAGCTCCTCAAACGAAATCTCAGGGCTTTTGCAGTCATCGAGAGATATTTTTGTTTCGACTGCAGGCTTCAATTTCGGTTCGGTTCGGTATCGCATGCGTGGGTTAGACTCTGAAAATACCCATGTCCTCATCAATGGCATTATGATGAACGACAATGAAACCGGCAGGGCCTCCTGGTCAAGCTGGGGAGGTCTCAACGATGCGGTGCGCAACACTGAAGTGAACAACATGGTTTCTGCATCCGACTGGGCTTTTGGTGGTATTGGCGGTGTTACCAACATCCTCACCCGAGCCAGCAGCTACCGTAAAACAGCCAGCGTGAGCTATGCCGCTTCCAACAGAAGCTACAACAACCGTATCATGTTTCTGTATGCCACCGGATTACAGGATAATGGATGGTCGATCACGCTATCAGGTTCACGCAGGTGGGCTCAGGAAGGTTATGTGCCCGGCACCTTTTATGATGCCTGGGCTTATTTTGCCTCGGTTGAAAAAAAGATCAACAGCCGTCACAGCATTGGTTTTATTGGTTTCGCCGCGCCAACAAAAAGAGCCTATTCCGGCGTTTCAGTACAGGAGGCTTACGACCTTAGCGGAGATAATTTTTACAATTCCAACTGGGGTTATCAAAACGGTGAGGTCCGCAATGCCCGTGTAAGCAATTACCATCAACCCATGTTCCAGCTTTCACATTATTGGACACCCTCAGAGAAGACGAAGATACAAACGACAGCTTACTATTGGTTTGGCAGAGGTGGTGCAACGGCCCTCGACTGGACCGAAGCCAACGACCCGCGTCCAGATTATTACCGCAACCTGCCCAGCTATTACCTGAGCAACAGCGACCTTGTTAATTATGAAAAATATACCAACCTTTGGCAAAACAATGAAGCCTTCAGACAAATCAACTGGGATCATTTCTATTTTGCCAACAGCGATCAGCTTACCACCATCGACAATGCCAATGGTAGCGGAACACCTTATCAAGGGAACAAATCAAAATACGTGGTCGAGGATCGTCGCATGGACAAGAACCAAAAAGGCTTGACCATTAACCTTCAGCATCAACTCAATGCTGCAGCCCGTATCTCCGGCGGTTTGATGGCAACCATTTCAAAAACCAGACACCATAAGCGGATGGTGGATCTGCTGGGTGGTGATTTTTGGCTTGATATCGACAAATATGCCGATCAGGAGTCAATGACTATCACCGATGTTTCTCAAAATGACCTCTTGCATCCCAACAAAATTGTCAGGGAAGGTGATGTATACGGTTATGACTACCTTGCCAATGTGAACAATGCCAGGCTGTGGTCACAAATGGAATACAAATTCAGTAAACTGGAAGTGTATGCTGCAGCTGAACTCAATTATACCAGTTTCTGGCGGACAGGAAAAATGCAGAATGGCCGCTTCCCTGATCATTCTTACGGCGATTCTGAAAAGAATAATTTCCTTAACGGTGCCGGAAAATTAGGTGTTACTTATGCCTTTAACGGACGTAACTATCTGGTAGCCAATGGTGCTTACCTGCATCGGGCGCCTAACTTCAGAGATTCATACATTTCACCCCGAACACGCGACTTCGCTGTTGATGGCCTTGAAAGCGAAAAGGTTATGGCAGGCGATATCAGTTATGTGTTGCGTGCTCCCAACATCAAAGCCCGTGCAACGCTTTATCATACTCAGGTGCATGACGGTTTGTGGGTCAGAAGCTATTACCATGAAGATCTCAACAATTTTATCAATTACATCATGAAAGATGTGGACCAGATTACTCAAGGCGTCGAACTTGGTATCGAAGCCAATTTATCTCCCACTTTTTCTGCTCATGCCATTTTTGGAAAAAGCATGAACATCTATACCAACCGACCAGTCGTAACCATATCGGTTGACAACGATGCTGCACTTCTCGCCGAGAACAGGATAGTTTATCTAAAAAATTATTACGTGGGAGGTGCTCCCCAAACCATTGCCTCGGCTGGTTTACGCTACAATTCGCCCAAATACTGGTTTGCCGGCCTTACCGGAAATTATTTCGCAGATGCCTATCTGGAACCCAATCCCGATAACCATACTGCCGAAAGTTTATCTGCTTACAAGGAAGGTGATGTGCGTATCGACCAGGTTCTCGACCAGCCAAAACTCGATCCAGGCTTCACACTCGACTTTTTTGGTGGAAAATCATGGATGATCGATGGTCATTATGTGGCTGTAAATGTGAGTGTTAATAACTTGCTAAACAACAAAGATATGATCATTTGGGGTTATGAACAGCTAAGAACCGATCTCAGCGATCCGGGCCGCTTCCCTGAAAAGTATTCCTATGGTTATGGAACTACCTATTACGTCAGCCTCACTTTCCGTCTGTAATAAAATAAAGAAAAATTAATATATCAATGAAAATGAAAAGGTTATTTCAATTTTTAAGTTTAATGATCATGGTTGCCTTTGCGGCATCCTGTGTGAAGCAGGAATTCGACAGGCCACCCATTACCAATATCCCGGTGGGTGATGTGTATACCATCGCTGATTTAAAAGCTCTTTACATCGCTTCAGGTGCAACCCAGTTTAACAAAGACGCTTCTGTTTATGGCATTGTTACGATGGACGAGGTGTCAGGCAACATCTACAAGGCAGCTTACATCCAGGATGCCACAGGCGCCATCAACTTGCGACTCAAGGAGTCGGGTGGATTGCGTGTGGGTGATTCAGTGCGGGTCTATCTGAAGAACGTTATACTTTCAACCTATAACAACCTCTATCAGCTTGATAATGTACAAAACGACAGCAATATCATCATTCTGGCAAACAAGAAATTTATCGAACCTGAAGTTGTTACGATCAGCCAGATTCTTACGGGTGCTTATCAGGCTAAGCTCGTGAAGCTTGAGAATGTTCAGTTTGTTGCAGGTGATACAGCTTTGACTTATGCTGCCTCTGATGCTACTACCAACCGAACTATTGAGGATTGTGATGGTAAAACCCTGATCGTCCGGACCAGTAATTATGCAGGGTTTTTCAACGAAAACCTGCCTAACGGCAAAGGAAGTATGGTTGCTATCGCCGGTGTTTTCAATTCTACCTGGCAGCTTTATGTAAGAACCAGTGCCGAAGTGTTGATGGACAGCACACGCTGTGGCGGCGGTGGCGGCGGTGGTGGCGAACCGGTTGATGAGGTTGATGAAGACTTCAGCAGCGTTGCCGAAAATACCGACATTTCATTTGAAGGTTGGACTAATATTGCCGAAGCAGGCACGAGAAAATGGCAGGGAAAGATTTTCTCCGGCGATGGTTATGCTCAGGCATCAGGATACAACTCCAACCTGACCAGTATGGTAACCTGGCTTATTACACCCAATGTGAAAATGGATCAGGCCAAAAAACTCCGCTTCAGAACCGCAAAAGCTTATTGGGAACACGGCAGCGACCTGCCAATGACAGTGCTCGTTTCATCGAACTTTGATGGTGTAAATGTTGCAGCAGCTTCCTGGACACCGATTGCTGCCACCCTTGCCGGACAAAGTGATGCCGACAATGCCTGGATCGAATCTGGCGACATCGACCTGAGTGCTTTTATGGCTGAAGAAAAACTGGCAGTCGCATTCAAATATACAGGAAGTGGCACCCAATCAACCTCTATGCGTGTTGACAATGTTTACATCGGTACTGAGAGTGGCGGAGGCGGCGGAGGCGGCGGCGATGCCGGAACCCTTGAAAATCCGTTTACGGTTGAACAAGCTATTGAGAAACAAAATGCAACTCCTTATGTTGTCGGATGGGTGAAAGGTTATATTGTTGGTTCTGTGAAACAGGGCGTGAGCTCAGTGGCTTCAAACGATGATATCCACTGGAGCGCACCATTCACTTCATCTACCAATGTGTTGCTCGCATCATCGGCCTCAACCAATGATTATACACAATGCGTGATCGTAAATATGCCTGCCGGCAGTGCATTCAGAACTGCCGTCAACTTGCTCGACAATCCATCTAATCTGGGTAAAGAACTGAAAGTTACCGGAACACTGCGCACCTATTTTGGCGTGGCAGGGTTGAGGGATAATGCCGGCACGGCAGCCGATTTTGTCTTTGATGGCAGCGGCGGCGGTGGAGGCGGTGGCAATGCCCTATTCACGGAAAACTTCGATTCCAGCCTCGGAACCTTCAGCCACTACAGCGTCGAAGGTGCTCAGGTGTGGGGCTGGGGTTCGTTCGACGGTGGATGTACAGTAATGTCAGGTTTTGTTAATCCCGACCGCTTCCCCAACGAAGACTGGCTCATTTCGCCTGCCATCAACTTGAGTTCAAATACCGATTCGAAACTGACCATCCGGCAGGCTGCTAATTTTGTCAGCAGTCAGTGGGAGTTTCTGCAGGTAATGATTTCATCTGATTATGATGGAACCAGTAATCCAAATACACAGGGAACCTGGACCGAACTCACCGTACCAACAATGCCTTCGGGCAGTAACTGGACTTTCGTTGATTCAGGCGACATCGATATCTCATCTTTCGACGGTAATGCTGCTGTTTACGTTGCATTCCGTTACAGATCAACAAGTTCTGTTGCTTCAACCTGGGAAATCAGCAAGGTGGAAGTAAAATAACATTCCGTGGTGATCAAAAAAAGAGGCTGTCTCATTTGTTGGGACAGCCTCTTTCTTTTATCTTGCTTGACTCCAAAAACCTTTGTTTTTCAGCTTAATGCGATACAAATGTTTGCGTGCAGTGATGTAAAGTGTACTGAAATCTTCGTCGCCCCATGCACAGTTGGCCGGAGCAAGTGGTGTTACGATGGTTCCAAGGTAGGTGCCGTTTTGATCGAAAACAACGATGCCGTGTGGACCGGTACAATAAAGGTTGCCTGCCACATCGGTTTTTAAGCCGTCGAATCCATTCACCTTTCCCAGAATTTCATGCGGTGGGTTTGTCACATGTAAAAGCTCTTTGCTGATCACATTGGCTTTTTTATCCAGCTGATAGCGGTAAAAAACCTTTATGTCACCCGTATTGTCGGTAAACATATCACTCACAAAAAGAGTGTTTTCATCAGGTGCAAGTACCAGTCCGTTCGGACGCCACAATGTGCTGTCGATAAGCAAGAGGCTGTCGTTTCGAAGCAGGTATAACCCACTGTAAGGCAGCTCTTTGTCAGGCGAATTTTCCAAACCTTTCAGTCCCCAGCAAGGGTCGGTGAAAAACAATGCTCCCGACGAATGAAGCACCAGGTCGTTTGGACTGTTCAATTTTTTTCCGTTATAATGACTTACCAAAACGGTTTTGCTGCCGTCAGTTTCATGTCGGATAACCGAACGAGCGCTGTGAGCACATCTGATAAGCCTTAACTGATGATCAAAAGTGAGCCCGTTGCTGTTTTCGGAAGGCTCAAGATACACATTAAAACCAGATCCGGCTTGCCAGCGATAGATCTTGTTGGCTGGTATATCCGAAAAGAGCAAATATCCCTCAGGATGCCAAACCGGGCCTTCAACAAAAAGGAAATTAGTATCGATCACTTCGAGCACTGCCTCTTTCGATACTATCCCACGAAAAGCAGGGCCGGCTTCAAGTAATTCAACAGTTTTGCTAACAGTTTGACTTTGAATCTGGACCAAACCGATAAAACCCAGCAGCGAAAGAAAGATGATTTTTTTCATGCTGCAATAATAGGATTATTTCTGACAAGCCTTTGCTGAGGAAGATACATTATCTTACGGAATTCAGCAGGCAACAGGAGTACATGCAAACCCTGCAATTGCGACACGAAACTGCTATGTGAAGACGGAAAATTAATTCCTGAAAGAAAGAATCAGACCGTTTTCTTTCGGGCTTTTTTGTTTTCTGCTTCAATAAACTCTTCAATAGCCATCGTCATCGAAGGGCTTGATTTGGTGGGGGCTTCGATATGGAGTTTAAAACCTGCTTCCTTAATTGCCTCACAGGTTGATTCGCCAAAACCTCCAAAGATTTTATCGCCTTGCTTGAATTTTGGGAAATTTTTCTGAAGTGATTTGATACCGGCAGGGCTGAAAAAGATCACCATATCGTAATTATCGAGTTTGATGCTGCTCAGGTTGCTGGCAACAGTTTTGTAAAGAACAGCTTTTGTAAACTCTACTTTATTTTCCTCCAACAGATCCACCATACTTTCCTTATGAATATCAGAACAGGGAAGCAGGTATTTTTCCTCTTTATGTTTTTTGATGATATCGATCAGGTCGTTAAAACTTTGTTTTCCATGAAAAATTTTGCGTTTACGAAACTGAACGTATTTCTGAAGATAATAGGCTGTTGATTCAGAAATGCAAAAATACTTCATCGTTTCCGGCACTTCATAGCGCATCTCCTTGGCTATCCTGAAAAAATGATCCACAGAATTGCGACTTGTCATGATCACAGCTGTATGATCAGCCAGTGAAATACGGTCTTGTCTGAAATCCCTTGCAGGAACCCCTTCGATGGTGATGAATTTAAAAAAATCGATTGTAAGGCTGTGTTTTTTTGCCAATTCACCATAGGGTGATTTCTCAAAATCAACAGGCTTTGGCTGAGAAACTAAAACTGACTTTATCTTCATCGCTCTGTGAGTTAATCTTCAATAGTATGATATCATTCTTTTATTTGCACAGGAACAAAAGTCTGACAAGCTAATATTTACCGATGTTAATCTTGTAAAAACCTGTCTAAACAACACATTATCAACCGAAAGCCTCTCCCTTTGACAGTAGTAAAAAACTTTTTATCAGAATTAAAAGGGGCACGATTTCAAGGGCGCAAAGATATAAAAATAAATAAATCAAACCGAACGACTTCTCGGTTAACCCCACACGCATGCTTCGGATAATCCTGACAGTTTGCACAAAACCAAGCAAAACCAGGCTTCCGATGAGACTCAATTCGTTGGGTTGAAAATGCAGCAACAGCAATACCGGGATAAGAAAGAGGACTGAAATCAACGAAAAAGTTATCTGGTTTGTAAGATATCTTTCGCCGCTGTCGCGTGAATTAAAAATCACTGCCAGACTCATAATGGTCACATATTTTCCGCTGATGATAAACGCTACACCACCAAAAAGAATAAGAATGTCGGGTAACCATTTTCCGGTAATTGAGAATCCACCGCCGATGGCGGTACCAATGCTGCTGATCAGCAAGGCGAAACCAAGATAGTAAAGTATAGTATATAAGTAAGTTAGACCGTTGTTCAGCGGATACCATTCACGAAGAAGCTGCCACTGTGCATTGTTGCTGAAGGAGGCAGTAATCATTTGGTAAAACCTGCGTGGATACAAAACCTTTGTCAGGATAATGAGGCCAAACATGGCAAAAGGGATCAGTCCACCGAGTTCGGCCGTAACAGGAGCCTCAGGCCTCTTTTCCCTGATTTGAACAACAGCCGACTTTTTGCCTGCAGTGATAAACTGCTTTTTTACCATCTTGACAGGAAGGTAGCACTGGCTTGTTAGGCTGTCGCCCGACAGGGCAAACAACACCTTTTCTGCCACAGCTGGAAGTACGATCTCCTGTTTGCCATACAGACTTTCCTGAAAGTTGACCGTTGTTGCTGTCTCCGTGTTCATGCTTTGGGTAAAAAACGTG
>JANJXG010000104.1 GCA_024709145.1 Bacteroidales bacterium
CCACCAAGAGTCTTGCTTCTTTTTGACTACAATCAGTTTTCTGAGGATAGTACCGTGAACATCGATTTTTATAGCAGTTCTTCCGATGCAAATATTATAAAGTGTGAAGTTTTTTTAAACGACACTTTATGGCTGGTAAAAAACCAACCTTACTTCCGCTTTACGATTGACTCCATTCGCACTGGCATCCACAGGGTGTGGGGTCGCGTTGAAGACTCTCGATCACAAATTGCTGTTTCCGATACCATCGTTTTCGTCATCCCCGAAAACACTCTCAATGGGAGTCCTTGCCTGCCTTAATCGCAGCTATTTCTTATTTTCACCATTTCGTTGATTGTTAAGCTTTCGACTATCTGGAATGCGTATCTGCCGTGTTTGTATCAGCTTAACTAATTTTTTAATCGTTGTTTAAACTGTGATGTTACTGTGATAAAAGACGAAAAGTGATGGTCATCTAATCAAATCCTTTCTATTAAAAATCAAAAAAAATAGCCCAAATCTATTTGGAGATTTGGGCTTCTTTTGCTTTTAAAGCTCGGCTTTATTCCGCCGCAGGTGCGGGCGCAGCAGCGGCCATGGCACCCAATTCTTTGTCGATATGAAACATGCCACCCTTTTCATTTCCGATCAGGTTGATCTTATCCAGGATGGTGGCCATGGTGCTTTCTTCTTCAATCTGTTCGTTGATATACCACTGAAGAAAGTTGCCGGTGGTATAATCTTTTTCGCTCAGCGTCACTTCATACAGGTCGTTGATAGAGGCGGTGATGTATTGTTCGTGCTCCATCACCTGTTTGAAGACGTGATTCAGGCTTTCAAAATGGTTTTCGGGTGCGGTGAGGGCCATCAGAGCGGCCTTTCCGCCCCTGTCGTTTACATAATGAACAAGTTTAAGCTGGTGCATTCGTTCTTCATCAGCCTGGCGGTAAAGGAAAGCGGCAGCCCCCGGATAGCCATTGGATTCACACCAGATAGCCATGGATAAATACAGTCGCGAAGAAAATTCCTCGCGTTTAATCTGTTCGTTGATTGCGGATTCTACGGTCTTTTTAATCATGGTTTTGTATTTTAAATTGTCTTTAGAAGAAACAATTTACTGTGTCTTTGGTTCAATCCAATTGTTCTAGCCCAATGCATTGGCACCACCCACAATCTCGAGGATTTCTTTGGTGATGGCAGCCTGACGGGCCTTGTTGTAGCTAAGCTTAAGCTCTTTGAGCATTTCCGAAGCGTTGTCGGTTGCCTTGTGCATGGCAATCATACGGGCGCCATGTTCGGCTGCAAAGCTGTCGAGAAGCATCTTGTACACTTGCATTTTCAAAATACGGGGCACCAACACATCAATGATAACTTGCTTACCCGGTTCAAAAATGTATTCAGTTTGATTCCAGTTGTCGTCTTCATTGCCCTCGGGCAGCGTAACAGGCAGAAATTGCTCTTCTGTCAGCACCTGATTGCCTGCATTGCGAAACTGGTTGTAGACAAAAATAATTTTGTCAAACCGGGCCTCTTCAAACTGCTGCATCAATTTTTCGGCAACTGGTGCAACAGTATTGAAATTGAGATGATCGAAGATGTGGATGTCAGAACCAATGATGTTGTATCTGCGGTTTCTGAAAAACTCTTCTCCTTTTTTACCGATACAAAACAACGACACCTTACCGGCGGCATGCTGAGTTGCGTAGTTTTCGCTGATGAGTTTTGCAGTGTAACGGATGATATTGGTGTTGAAAGCACCGCATAGACCCCTGTTGGAAGTCACAGGGATGATCAGGATGTTTTCTTCTGGCCGCACTGCAGTGTACTTGTCCTGACCTGTATTGGCCAGACTGCCTGAAAGGTTCTGCAGCAATTCACGCAACTTGGCAGCATAGGGGCGCATGGTGGTGATGGCATTCTGTGCTTTGCGCAGCTTGGATGCAGCCACCATTTTCATGGCACTCGTGATCTGACGCGTGCTGTTGACCGATTCGATCCTGGTTCTTACTTCTTTGAGGTTTGGCATGCTTTATTGCTTTGAAACCAGTATGTTATGATTCATAAGTGCTGGCAACAGCCTGTGCAACCTCTTTCAACCGGGCAACGATCTGATCATCGTATTTTCCGGATTTGAGGGCCTTCAGCAGATCAGCATGTTTCTCATCGAGTTCGTGAAGAAACGATGTCTGAAACTTATTCACCGATTTGATAGGGATGTTGCGCAGCAGATTGTTCGTTCCACAGAAGATGATGGCAATCTGATGTTCCACCGTGAGAGGGCTGTATTGGGCCTGTTTCAGAATTTCAAGGTTGCGCTTTCCTTTTTCAAGCACGGCCATGGTAGCAGCATCGAGGTCGGAACCAAATTTGGAAAAGGCTTCGAGCTCTCTGAACTGTGCCTGGTCGAGTTTCAGGGTGCCGGCAACTTTCTTCATCGACTTGATCTGGGCATTACCACCAACGCGGCTTACCGAGATACCCACGTTGATGGCGGGTCTGATACCGGAGTTAAAGAGGTTTGTTTCGAGGAAGATCTGTCCGTCGGTGATTGAAATCACATTGGTGGGGATGTAGGCCGAAACGTCGCCGGCCTGAGTTTCGATAATGGGCAGTGCAGTGAGCGATCCGCCACCTTTCACTAAAGGTTTGAGGCTTTCGGGCAAATCGTTCATATTGCGTGCAATCTCATCGGAGTTGATGACTTTGGCAGCCCTTTCGAGCAGGCGTGAATGGAGATAAAAAACATCGCCGGGGTAGGCTTCCCTTCCCGGTGGACGGCGAAGCAGCAGCGAAACTTCACGGTATGCCACAGCTTGTTTCGACAAGTCGTCGTAGATTACCAGCGCCGGACGACCTGTGTCGCGGAAAAATTCGCCAATCGCTGCACCTGCAAAGGGAGCATAAAACTGCATGGCGGCAGGGTCGGAAGCGGTGGCTGAGATGATGACGGTATAGGCCATAGCGCCGTTGTCTTCCAGTGTTTTTTGGATATTGGCAACGGTTGAACCTTTTTGTCCGATAGCTACATAGATGCAGAATACAGCTTCGCCGCGTTCGTAAAACTCCTTTTGATTGATAATGGTATCGATGGCAATGGCAGTTTTCCCGGTCTGACGGTCGCCGATGATCAGCTCACGTTGTCCGCGACCGATCGGAATCATCGCGTCTATGGCTTTGATACCGGTTTGCAAGGGCTCATTTACAGGTTGTCGGAAAATAACACCCGGAGCTTTGCGTTCCAAAGGCATTTCATAGGTGGTTCCGGTTATTTCGCCTTTGCCGTCGATGGGTTGACCGAGCGTGTTGATCACACGGCCCAGCATTCCTTCGCCCACATTGATGGAAGCGATGCGTTTGGTTCTTTTCACCGAATCGCCTTCGTGAATGCCGCCACTGCTGCCCAGGAGCACGATACCGACATTGTCTTCTTCGAGGTTGAGCACAATGCCCTGAAGGCCGGTTTTCTCAAATTCAACCAGCTCGCCTGATTCTGCATTTCCAAGGCCGTAAACACGGGCAATGCCGTCGCCAATTTGTAATACAGAACCCACTTCTTCCAAAACCGCATCGGTTTTGAATCCGGCCAGTTCTTTGCGCAGTATTGCTGATACCTCAGCGGGTTTAATTGCTGCCATAATCTATCTTGTTGTCGTTAGAAACGTTTTATATACAGGTTTTTATCAAACTCTTTGTGAAGTTTGGCGATGATGTTGCTGATGGTGGCATCAAGCAGGTAATCATTGATTTTTAGTTTAAAACCTCCGATAATCCCGGGGTTGGTAGAGGTGCGGAAAAGGAGTTTTTTGTCGGAGCCTTGTTTTACGAGGGCTGCAATGGTATTTTTAATGCTTTCGTCAGCTGGATAAGCCGTAACGAGTTCAGCGACAGCTATGTTGTTGTGCTCAAGGTAAAGCATTTGATATTGCAGGGCGATTTCAGGTATTTGTTGTTCCCTGCCTTTACGGATCAGCACAGCGAAAAATTTGAGGCTTAAGGCACTGATGTGTTCACCAAAGAGGTGTTGCATGATGCTCAGCTTCTTTGACGGTGTGATGAGTGGATTGCTCATTACGCGGCGAAGCTCACGGTTTTCGTCCATCACGGCTGCGATTATTTCCATATCGGCATGCACGGCATCGGACGTTTTTTCGAGGATGGCCAGCTCAAACAAGGCTTTGGCATAACGCCGGGCTAGAAGGATCTGCTTCATTTTTCAGCTGTTAAGGCTTGTTAGTTCAACTGTTTGCTGTCGATCACCCGTTGGATATACTGCTCGTGATCTTTGGGAGTCTGAAGCTTTTCGCGCAGAATCTTTTCCGCTACTTCGATTGAAATTTCAGCAATTTGATTTTTAATGTCTATCAAGGCTGCTTTTCTTTCATTTTCTATCTGTACCCTGGCGCTTTCCACAATGCGATCGGCTTCGGCATTGGCTTTCAGTCGGGCCTCATCCAGCATTTTCTCCCTGATTTTGCGCGCTTCATTCATGATTGCCTCGCGCTCCTCCTTGGCTTCTTTGAGCAAAGCTTCGTTGTCGAGTTTGAGCTTCTTCATTTCTTCCCGCGTCACATCAGCCTGATGTAAGGCATCTTCGATGTGTTGCTCCCTGTCTTTGAGCGACTGCAGGATTGATGGCCACACAAATTTTTTGAGGATGAGCAATACCGCGGAAAAGACCACGATCATCCAGAAAATCAGACCCAGGCCGGGATTTACTAATTCCATATCTCTGTCAGATTATATATTTTGCTACACTAATGTCATGAAAAACCTGTGTTGTAACCTTCACGGTTACAGCACAGGTGTTGCTGAAGGCTATAAGAATACAATCAGCAGACAAACAACGATCGCGAAGAAAGCAACTCCTTCGATAAGGGCTGCCGACACGATCATGCTTGAACGAATATCGCTTGTTGCTTCAGGCTGACGGGCAATGGATTCCAAAGCGGCGCGACCGATCTGGCTGATCCCCATGCTGGCTCCGATAACTGAAATGCTGGCGCCTAAGCCGGCAGCCATTTTAGCGATTGGGGTCAGGTCTGTTGCAACTTGCAACAAGATGGCTAATAATTCCATGATTTTAAGGTATTTGGGTTGATAATTCGAATGATATTCTTTTGTGTTTTGATGAAAAATTTGCTGTTAGTGATGGGCTTCGTGATGTTCTTCATGCTCGTGCTCTTCAACAGCCATACCCAGAAAGATCGACGACAAAAGCGTGAATACATAAGCCTGAATGAATGCTACCAATAGCTCAAGGAAGTTCATAAAGATCGACATCGTTACCGAGAGTACCGACATACCATAGCCTGCTACCAGGCTCGTTTGTCCGAATACAAAAATCAAACTGATGAAACCAAGAATAATGATGTGACCGGCGGTTATATTGGCAAACAAACGAATCATCAGAACGAAGGGCTTGGTGAAAACACCCACGAGCTCAATGATCGGCATCAGTGGTAAAGGCAGCTTGAGCCACCATGGTACACCGGGCGTGTTGAAGATGTGTGCCCAGTAATTTTTATTTCCCGAAATCAGTGTCATTCCAAAGGTAAAAAGAGCCAGCACGCCGGTCACGGCAATATTGCCGGTGATGTTGGCTCCGGCGGGGAAAATTGGGATCAACCCAAGAAGGTTGTTGAAAAAGATAAAAAAGAATACCGTCAGCAGATAGGGTGTAAATCGTTCGTAGTTCTTCTTGCCGATAGTGGCCAGGGCAATCTCGTCTCTGACAAAAAGAATCACCGGCTCCACAACCGACTGAAATCCTTTGGGAGCATGCTTTCGGGTTTTCTTGTAGGCTTTGGCAACAGACAAAAAGATGAGGATGAGTAGAATGGATGAGATAAATACGGCGAAAACATTTTTTGTCACTGAAAAATCCCAGGGTCTGATGGCTGTTCCATCAGCAGCATAACGCACGATTTTACCTTTCAAAGCACCTTCTTTCGCGATCTCAAAACCATGATAGGCGGCATGACCATGCTCAAATTTGCCCGACATAAAAAAATGCCATTTTCCTTCATCGTAAAGGATTACCGGAAGCGGGATGGTGATGTGGGTGTGACCGATATCAGCAATGTGCCAGTCATAGGCATCAACAATGTGGCTGATGATCATATCACCCGGTCTGAATGCCTTCGCCTCGGCAGCTTGCTCTTCATGAACAGCCTCAGAAGCAACGCTTTGCGGGGTATTTATCAGGAGGAAAAAAAATAAAAGACAGGTAGTGATGTATGCTATCCTTGGTCGTCTCATAATGGCCTGTTATCTAGATCGTGTATTTCTCTGAAATTGGCTGCAATTTTACGCAAAAATCCTCAGACAGGAAAGCTTTTTCTTAAAAATTTGATTGATAAGCTGTTTGTTTCCCTGCCTTTAAGCTTTTGCGACTTGGCCTAATCTAAAATCTTTCTAAATTGAGAAAGCTTTGTGGACAAAGCATCGTTTATTTCGTAATTTCATCTTTTTATTTGCCTTAACCACAAAATGAAAAGAAACGAATCATGAAAAGGAACTTACTGCTGTTGCTGCTGACGATTTTTCTCCTGTCAGCATGCAGCCAAAAGGCCCGCGAGCTTTCCACAGCCGACGAAACGGAGAAAATAGAAAACCTGCTGGAGAAGTATATGATTGCCATCGAGAATGAAGATGATGCCAGCATCGAAAATATTTGGGATGTTGGCGACAGTACCATGCTTCTTGGCACCGATTCGCATGAGCGACTGATGGGTTGGAAAAGCATCAACCAGGCCTATAAAAACCAATTTGGTCTGATCGATGAGACTTTTATCTCCATCCAGGATCAGTTTATCAGGGTGAGTTGTTCGGGCAAAACAGCCTGGTTTTCTCAAAGGATGAATTACAACTTCATCTACGACAGCATTGCCCGAAGCTATGAAGGAATCCGGTTTACAGGTGTCCTGCAAAAGAACAAGGATCAGGAATGGAAAATTGTTCAGGGTCACCTGTCTGTTCCAGCTCAGGTTAATATTGGGAAATAGGCTTCGCTTACAGCTGAATGATCAGGGTGTTGAAGTTTTTTTTGAGCTGACGGTTTTGATTGCCTCTGATGGCAACCCAGATGACGTCGCCCAGCCACAAGGCTACCCCGGCTCCAATCAGGATTTCGGCATCGTTGCGAAAAAATTTATTGACAACTTCACCCGAACTCCACATGCGTCCGTCGAAATACCTGGGTTCGGTGCGGTACCTTTGTCCGGAGGCATAGATCCCGGCCGACAGGAATGCAGCAACCCCCATTGTTCTCATCCAGGGCCTGATACGCTGCCGGGCTGTACTTCCGGTGAAATAGTCACCCAGGCCGGGGAGCATCAGCGACAGCAAGGCGGCCTCGGTGCCCATACCGAAATAATGGTCTTTGGCTGGTCCTGTGACAACAAAAGGTTGTAGCTGCTTGTCTGTTTTCCAGCTCGACGGATTGATCTTCCAGCTGATTAGCATGTCGTTGCCACCGCCAAATGAACGCAGGCTGTCAGTGATTTGATTTGCTGGTTTGTAAATTTGAAAATCCTGATCGTGAAAATAGAGCTGCGGACGAGCCGCCTTGTCACAGCCTTGTCCACTGAGCTCAAAATGCAGGTGCAAGGTGTCGAAACGGGCACTTAACTGAAGCTCGGCTGCCCTGCAGCGTGTTTGCTGGGCGGTTGTCAATGTTGCCTCTAAACCGAGAAGCAGGAACAAAATGAAAGATCCGAATCTTGCTGTCATGAGTTGTAAAAGTTAATGAGATCGATGATATCTTTTGTCCGGTGGAGATTAAGCTTCTTTGATTTTACATAGATTTTCAATCGTTCGTGTTCCGCTGAAGGAAAGATTTTCAGGATATTCCGATGGCCTTTTTTCAGTGGTTTTGCTTCCTGATGTGGGTCGGATTGGTAGAACAGTCTCTCGACGATGGCGAATGAAACTTTTTCTTCGTAAGGAAGACCAAGCTGAACATTGGCCTGGGAAGGTCTGGATTTGTTGACACGCAAGGATCGCTGAAGCAAAACACTGAACTGACCACGATTGGTTAGTACCTCAAAAAACCCGATTCCGGCGGTGGGTTGTCCCTTACCGCCGGCTACCCAGGGTGTAAAAATGAATAACTGATTCC
Source organism: Bacteroidales bacterium (assembly GCA_024709145.1). Lineage (GTDB taxonomy): Bacteria > Bacteroidota > Bacteroidia > Bacteroidales > F082 > JALNZU01. The sequence goes on from JANJXG010000104.1 coordinate 8,099, forward strand.
CCATCACCGCCTCCTCGAGTAAGAGAGGTTGGGTGACGAGTAATGAGTCGTTAGCTACAATGGCTTCCATCTCGTTGCGGTGAAGATCGAGCCGGAGCCGGCCTTCCATCATGCGTCCATCGGCAAACAAAAGATAGCCTTCTCTGAAATCAGGATACAGATAGGGAATCAGGCGGTGTTGAACAGTTTTGTTGAAGGGTTTGAAATACGTCATCGAAAAAGATTCTGCCCCTCGGGTAACGTAAACAGAGGATTGCTGGGCAAGGATAATCGTTGACGTGAAGAAAAACAGGACTGCAAAGATAAAGCCGGAAAAGTGACGTTGGCAGGCCGGCAGCCTTGCTGAATTTGACTTCTGTTGATTCAAATGAATGAGTGTTGATGAAAATAAACGAAGAAACACCATCTGGCAACCTTGATTCCAGGTCGGCCATCCCGACAAAAGTATCAAAATATTCCTTGCCATTCGGGTCGGAAGCCTCCAAAATGCCTTACTTTTGCAGGCAGATCAACGTTTGTAAATCACTTTCAAGAAATTGCATTATGTCAAAAATCATGGATCCCATCGGCAGATTGATGGGTTTGCGCTATAAATCACATCCCTGGCACGGTGTGGAAATCGGGCCCGAGGCACCCGAAGTGCTGGTTTGTTTCATCGAGATGGTTCCCACCGACACAGTTAAATATGAAGTCGACAAGGTGTCGGGTTACCTGAAGCTCGACCGGCCTCAAAAGTATTCCAATGTTGTGCCTGCCTTGTACGGATTTATTCCTCAAACTTTTTGTGCTACCCGTGTGGCTGCCTATTGCAACGAAAAAACAGGTCGCACAGATATCCTGGGCGATCGTGACCCGTTGGATATCTGCGTCTTAACAGAAAAGGATATCACGCATGGCGATATCCTTGTGCGGGTGAGGCCGATTGGTGGTTTCCGGATGATCGATGGCAACGAAGCCGACGATAAAATTGTAGCCGTTCTGAACAACGACGCTGTTTATGGAACCTACAAAGACATCAGCGACTGTCCCGAACAGGTTGTGAACAGGCTGAAACACTATTTTTTAACCTACAAGGACCTTCCTGGCAAAGAAAGCAAGGTTGAGATTACACATGTTTATGGCATTGATGAGGCACATGAAATCATTCGCCGGTCGATGGAAGATTATCACCACAAATTCGACAATCTCGACACTTTCCTGTCGGAGGTTTAGCGTTTTTAGAAACAAAAAAGAGACTGTTGCATTTGCGACAGTCTCTTTTTTGTTCCGAAAAACCGGATTTATTTTGCAGCTTTCAAAGTCACATCGAAAGCAATTTCATCTTTAATCAGGTTGTTCTGGAGAAAATCCTTAATGCTTTGTTCGGTTTTTGTTCCGCCCCAAATCACGCCCCATTCATTGCGGTTGATGGTAAATTTGGCACTGGCTTCGGCCATATTTTCCGAAACAATCACTTTTGCCGGGAAACTGATACCATTCGTAACGTCTTTGATGGTAAGGTTACCCGAGATTTTGTGTGTTGAACCATCTTGTGCAGGAGCAGCTTCAACAGAAGTGATTTGGAACTTTGCAGTAGGGAATGATTCAGTCATAAAGAAATCACCACTTTTGAGGTGACCTTCGAGTTTCAGCTTGCCTTCGTCTTCGGTGAGGTCGTTGGCCACGATGCTGTTCATGTCGAGCGTAAAGCTACCCGATTCAAGCTGACCATCTTTCACGCTCAGGGTGCCTTCGCTGATGTTTACCGTGCCGAAATGAACGGTTTCGGTAATTTTTGCTCCTTCCCACTTAACTGTGCTGGCGGCTTTGTCAACATTCAATACCTGGGCTTCAGCTGAAGTCCCTTTAACTTCCTGAGCCTTTTCGGCTGTTTTTGGTGCCTCGTTACAGGCGGTGAGCAAAATAACTGCGGAGAAAACATACATTAGTTTTTTCATACATGACATTTTTATGTGAATAATTTACTTTTGTTCATCATATTGCCATTGAGTGGGGTAATCACCCGACTACCGAGGCAATACAAACTGCGGGAATAAACAACCCTTGTTCAAATTTTGTTCATCTGACTCACATTTTATGGCAGGTATTTATCTTCATATACCCTTTTGCAGGCAAAAATGTCACTATTGTAATTTCTTCTCGGTTGCAAGCAAGCGAAACCGGTCTGATCTTGTTGCTGCCATCATCCGCGAGATGGAGCTACGTCGAGATTATCTTAATCAACAACAAATCAATACGATATACTTCGGCGGAGGCACTCCATCGCTGCTGACTGAAGATGAGTTGAAAAAAATTCAGGAAGCCCTGGAGAAATTTTTTGTGCTGGCACCTGATCCTGAGATCACCTTTGAAGCCAATCCGGACGATCTGAATCCTGCGTTGTTAAAAATGCTTAAATCGACTTTTGTGAACCGTCTGAGCATGGGTGTACAGAGTTTTTACGACGAAGATTTGAGCTATCTCAACCGGGTTCACAACGGGGAGCAGGCTCTCAGGGCCATCCGGCAAGCCCGGGATGCGGGTTTTGATATGTTGACCATCGACCTCATCTATGGCATTCCAGGCATGACGGATGAGCGTTGGCTGAAAAACCTGCAAACTTTTTTTCAAACAGGCATTCAACATCTTTCGGCTTATGCACTCACGGTTGAACCTCGCACGGCTCTTGCCCATCTGATCAGGAAAGGCCGGATGGAAGCGGTTGATGAAGTGCAAAGCAGCCGGCATTTTGAAATCCTGCTCAGTGAAACAGAAAAGCAGGGTTTTGTGCATTATGAGATTTCCAATTTTGCCCGGCCGGGTCACTACTCCCGTCACAACAGTCTTTATTGGCTTGGAGGTCATTACCTGGGACTTGGTCCTTCGGCACATTCATATAATGGCGTATCACGACAGTGGAATGTGTCGAATCTTACCGGCTATATCCGTGATGCAGCCACTGCAGCCAGTGTGGAAGAAACTGAAACTCTGACCATCGAACAACGTTACAATGAATATGTAATGACTTCACTGCGGACCTCCTGGGGCTGCGATGCAACGCACATCAGCCATGTGTTCGGCGAGGCTTTCAGCGACTACCTGTTTCAATCAGCCGGTAAGCATCTGGATGCTCAGCTTATGAGAAGAGAGGGCACGCGTCTTTTCCTGACAAACAGGGGGAAGCTTTTCGCTGATGGCATTGCCGCTTCCATGTTTCTTGACGAGGCTTTATGAGTGTCCTCCAACAACGATGCGGATAATTTTCAGGTTCAGGATGAAAAAGCGCAAGGCTTGCCAGGGAACAAAATTGCGCCAGAATCGGGTTGCACGTGTTGGTACAGGTGGATACGACTCTTCGGAATAGGGGGTAATGGTTTTATTGCTCATGATTCGGTATTTTATTTCAGGTTGAGAAATTATTCAGGCAGGAGCCACCAGAAGGGATAGCCTTTGGCTTTGTGCAGAAACATATAGTGCATAAACCACTTCATCCAATGGCCGGCCAACCCCGCTTCGCCCATGGTGTAGCCAATGCTTCGGCCATATTCGGGATATTTGTTGAAGTCGGGCACTATTGGAAAGACAGTCATGGTAGCAGCGGCTCCGCGCGTCATACCATAACCGGCGGAAACGATGCAGGCAGCACCCATTTTTCCCATGCTGGCTCTGTGCTTCAGTTCATGCTCGCCCTTGTTTACAAGGTTGATGATGTTGAGTGCGGTGATTTTTCCCATGACACCCGATGGCATCCCGGTTCGGGGCGGGGTAGGAAAGATGGCCAGGCCGCTTTTGCTTGTCATTGGTTTGGAAATGCTGTGGGGTGGAGCAAAAGCAATTCCGGGCGCAAAAATATTGGGATATAAAGGGCTGCGGTAGGTTGAAGGCCAGTCTTCAATGCGCCATTCTTCAAAAGGTTTGGGAGTGTAATCGGCATCAACTTTCATGAGTCCGTTGGGTGCAAACAGTTTAACGGAGATATCTTCGCCCTGCTGATCATAAGCCTTGAGACCGGCTCCTGCAAAGGCAGGGATGAGCATCGAGAAATCGAAAGGCATTGTTTTGCGCTCACCGTCAAGGGTTTCGTAATGAATCAGTCCGGGCTCTACTTTGAGAACGCCGGCTCTTTTGATCCAGTTGATGTTGTTTTCGCGCAGGAAGGATTCGGCAAACACCTTGGTAGAAGTGATGTAACCTCCTCTTTTAATGTGTGCTCCACCCATTCCAAAGTCGCCCAGCTCATATTCATTTGTGAGCCAGGTAATCTCTGCCAGGTGCGAAAGTTTTCTTTTCCTGATTTCATAGGCAACATTCAGGATGTACTCAAAAGCAGCACCCTGACAGGTCGACATGGGGTGCCCGACACCAATTACAAAACGCTGTTTTTCACCGTGTTCCATTTTCAGAAAGGCTTCCTGAAGTTTGGTCCAGGCATGTGCAGCATGATCATAGGAGCAAACCGAAACGGTGTTTTTACCGGGGCCGATGCCTTCGGTGGCGTCGAAGTTTAGCTTTGGCCCGGTGGCATTGACAAGAAAATCGTAAGGCACTTTTTCCAGTTGTCCCCGCCGGGCTTCATCGGTATATTCTATGGTGACAAACGGTTTGGCCGAAGCTGTTTCGCCTTCGGGATGGATGCTCAGGGCTTTGGCCTGCCTGAAATCAACGCCCCAGCGTTTGTAGAGCGGTGCCAGCCTGAACCGTACCTGGTCCACAGTCATTCGGCCCACCCCAACCCAGATGTTGGACGGAATCCATTGGTAATAGGCGTTCGGCGCTACGACGACAACCTGGTGTTTCTTACTCAGTTTTTTTCGGATGAAAGCCGCAGCGGTGTGACCTGCAATGCCCGCTCCCAGAACGACGATGGTGGCCATAGTTTTTTTTTGGTTTGATGATATTCAGGCAAATATAAATATTTAGATGTGTGTTGAACAAATTTTACTCCGGATTTTTATTTGTTGGAAGCAATGTTGTTCAGCACGTTGTGAAGGAGGGGTATTTTCGGTTAGAAAATAAGAAGACTGTGCAGCAGCAGATGTTCCTGTTCGGGGCTCTTTTCTGCCCGTCCGGATACCTTATCACCCGTTTCAGCAGCTTTCTTTTGTGGGGCTTGTCTGGCTCGGGCATCTTTGCCAAACTAATTAAGGTTACGTATGAAAAGGTACAACATCTTTGTGGTTTTTTTCTCAGCCCTGCTGCTGTTTTCTTGTAAGCATGATCCCGCGGTGGTACCCGAAATTCCCGTGATTCCGCCGGTAACGGTTGATTGTGATCCTGATACGGCTTATTTTCAACAGCAGGTTTTGCCTTTGCTCGTGTCGAGTTGTGGTGTGGCCGGCTGCCATGATCCGGGAACAGCGAGCGACGGTATTGTGCTCACCGATTATGCCTCCGTGATTGCTTCGGGCAAGGTGAGGGCAGGCAACCCGGGCGAAAGTGACCTGCTGGAGGTGCTCACCGAAGATGATCCTGAGGACAGAATGCCGCCATCGCCCCGACAACCTCTGACAGCACAACAAATTGCAACCATCAGTCAGTGGATCCGGCAGGGTGCCAAAAATAATTCGTGCGAATCAGGATCTTGCGATACAACCAATGTAAGTTTCAGCAACCATGTGTGGCCGGTGATTCAAACCTCTTGTCTGGGTTGTCACAGCGGCGGGTCACCTTCAGGGGGCATTGGGCTGACCAATCACAGTCAGGTGGCACAGGCTGCCGCTACGGGCCGGCTGCTGGGTGCTGTCAGATGGGAATCAGGTTTTGCCGCTATGCCTCAAAACGGAAATCAACTTTCAGCATGTCAAATTACTCAAATTAAAAAATGGATCGAAAATGGAACTCCTAACAACTAAAAATCGCTTCTCCCGGCTATTCATTCTTTTAGCCGTTGTGCTGATGAGCACCGCCTGCTACAAAGACAACGAAGAAGATTTGTATCCCGACAACGGATGCAATACCGAAAATGTTTCCTTTGCCCAGACGGTGTGGCCTGTGATAAACAACAATTGCGTGAGTTGCCACAGTGGTCCCGGAGCTTCAGGTGGTATCAGGCTGGGTAATTACAACGAAGTAGTTGCAACGATCGATGGTGGCAGGTTTTTGGGTGCCATCAAACACGAAAACGGCTTCTCGGCTATGCCTCAGGGTGGCAGCAAACTGAGCGATTGCAACATCAGCCAGATTGATGCCTGGATTGCCCAGGGCAAGCTCAACAATTAGCGCTTTATACAGAAGTAGCCGGTTTTGTCAGTCCGGCAACCGGATATTATGAAACACCGCCTGTGTGATGGCCGGTCAACAAATTAAACCTCTCTGGTTTGAATAAGGTTGATATAAAATGCTTACTTCATACTATTTAATGTATATCCAAACTTTTTTACCATGAAACCAACAATCAAATTTATCATCCTGACCACATGGCTTATTGTCGTTAACGTGATGGTATTGCGTGCCCAGGATGACCTGATGGCGCTGTTTGACGACGAAAAACCTGCTAAAGATTTCGCTTATGCTACTTTTAAATCAACGCGGGTTGTGTATGGTCATGCCGTTGAAAACCCCGCTCCGGGAAACTTGCTTTTTTTAATTCAGCACAATTTTGGAGCACTCAATGGAGGAATCTATGAGCTTTTCGGACTTGACAGAGCGACTATCAGGATGGGTTTTGAATACGGGCTGAACGATTTTGTCTCCATCGGGCTGGGCCGCAGCACCTGGGAGAAAACTTATGATGGGTTCGTGAAAGCCAAACTGCTCCGTCAGAGCACCGGAGGTAAATTCAACAGTCCGCTAACAGTGGCCTATGTCGGGGCAGTGGCTGTTAACAGCCTTAAATGGACTCAGCCCGATCGCGACAATCATTTCAGCTCACGTGTTTCCTACGTGCATCAGTTGCTGATCGCCCGCAAATTCAGCAATGCTTTCAGCCTTCAGCTCAGCCCTTCTGTTGTTCACAAAAACCTCGTACCAACGCGGAAAGATGAAAATACCTCCTACGCTCTTGGATTGGGAGGTCGTTACAAACTTACCCAGCGGGTTTCAATCAATGCCGAATATTTTTACTACCCCGAGAATCAAACTACCCTGCCACATAATGATGTGCTGTCGCTTGGTGTTGACATCGAAACGGGCGGCCACGTTTTTCAATTGCACATCAGCAATGGCAACGCCATGTTTGAAAGGGCTTTCATCAGCGAGACTTCAGGTAAATGGACCAAAGGCGATCTCTTTTTTGGTTTCAACATCTCGCGCACCTTCGTCATCAAAAAGCCTCAGGAATTCAGGTAAACGACCTGCGATGTTGCGATTGCCTTGCCATGCCGTTTCAAGTATCTTGCAATGAAAAAGATACAAGCCGTAGTTGTTGTGAATCACAAAATGCTTTTCAGGGCTGGATGATTATTTTTCGGAAAGCTTTTTCAAAGGCTGTTTCAAGCGTCAGGAGGTAAGTTCCGCGCCTTTGCATGTTTTTAATTGCATAGTGATAAGTGTTCTCACCCAGGCGCAGATCCGTCAGCAATTCTTCTGCGATGACATTGCCGTCGAGGGAGTGCAATTTGAACTTTGTTTCGGTTACTTTATTCAGGTGGAATTTCACCTCAAAATCCCCATCACTCGGATTGGGGAATACCTGCATCCGGAGCGAACCAAGACTTTGTTCGTTCAATTCATCCTCACCGACTGTGGTGCTTCTGATCAACAAAACTTTGAAAAGCTGACTACTTGCACTGCTCTGAGAGCCGGTGTTGGTGAAAAAGATGTTGGCTGCAGTGCTGCTGATCCCGCCGAAGATATAACCAACCAGTGTGGTGTCGGCTGCAAGGTGATCCAGTTTAACAACTTCATTGGGATATGACGGAACGGAGGGGGCTGTTATAAATTCAGCTCCGGCACCCAGAAAGCCGGGCATTTCGACCGGAAGCTTGTATTCGGACATGGTGCCAGCCAGATCGCGGGTTACACGGGCAATGGTTTTTACAAAAGGGACATTGTTGTCCTGTACCAGCACGCCGGCACTGTCGTAAAACTGAGCAATTCCGCCAAAGAAAACCGTGTGCATCTCGTTGTTTGAAGCTGAGTAAAGGGGTAAAACTGCGCAATGATAATGGTTGTAAAACTGCTGAAAAGCATTATTTACTTCATAGCCGCTGCTATCGATGTTGACACAGTTCAGAAATGGTAAATCAACCTCATGCTGAAACACTCCCGAAAAGGCCGTTATTCCCTGCCCGCCGTCAGGCATGATCTGTGCAACGGCGTTGTAATCTCTTCTGTGAAGGTTTTGTTCATCCGAAATGCCAGGTAGATGGGTCACGGTGATGTTGATTCCATCGTCGGAAAGGTTGAATTTTCTGATGGCATTGGTGTAGACCTGAGTGTAGGTAGGATTGCCCATCGGGTTGTAGTTTCCATCGAACTTATTGCCGGCTAAGAGATAATAGGTATCATAGATTTTTTTCAGATGGCCGCCTGTCACTGCAAATTGCGGGTGACTGATTTGACGGAAAAAACTGCTGAAGCTGTTGCCGTTCATCACAGCATCAATCACGGCAGGAACATGAATGGCTGTCAGGTTATCGAAAGTTTTGCGTGAAGCGGTTGCAGTGTGGTAGCCATAACCCCCGATAACATAGAGGTAGTTTCCTTCCTGATGAAACTGCATATTGGTCGAACTTAGCTGTTCCTGCATCGCCACGGGTAAAGAGCTTAGGGGTGCATACCACTTTTGTAGTGTAACAGGGTCAACGACAATCAGCTGGTTGTTATTCCCTGCCACATCGAAGGCGGCAAAAGGCTGCCTGCGGTGAAGTCCGTCGAGGCGCCCGCCAACAATGAGCCATTTTCCTTCATGCTGTGCAAAGGCGTATGCCTGTAGTCCGCCTAGTCCGTCGATGCTCATTGGCTCGATCTGAATTTGAAATGGTGCCGTTTGCGTAAAAGCAGAAAGGCTGATCAGGATAAACCCGAAAAGAAAAAAGAGTTTTTTTGTCATGAGGGGCTACATTATTGTGTTTTTAAAAGCTGACTTATCAGCATGCTTTCAGGGGGACTTGCAGCTGATTGTTGTAACAATGCGGACACATCAGCTAAAAATCAGCCGCAATGTATGACATTTGCTGATTTCTGCACTAAGCTATCATGGCAACAATCACTTTTTTTTAAACAGGTTGAGGGTCAGAAAATTATTTGCGAACATCTTCAGGAGTTAATTCTTTTCTGAAGATACTTTTGGTTTTCCTTCGCTGCCTGCCAATATTCCACCGTCGATGGTTAGTTCAATGCCTGTTACATAAATGCTTTCGTCGCTTGCCAGATACAAAACAGCATAGGCCACATCTGCCGGTTCGCCAAAATGTCCCATCGGGATTCCCGCTACAATATCATTGATCATGTTTTGTCGTTGCTCACCTTCACCTAGCATGGCGTCCCACATAGGGGTCATGATGGCAGCCGGGTGAATGCTGTTGCAGCGGATTTTCAATCCCTGTTCAGCGCAGTAAAGCGCCACACTTTTGGTGTGATTTCTGACTGAGGCCTTGCTTGAGGCATAGGCTGCTGCTCCCGGTATGCCAACGATTCCACTCCGCGAAGAGATGTTGACAATGCTGCCGCCCCTGGCTTTCATCAGGCGGATGGCATATTTACAACCCAACATCACACCCGTGGCGTTGACACGATGGACTTCCTCCCATGATTTCAAATCGCAGTTTTCGACATCCCAGGGCCCTGCTGATTCCAGAAAACCCGTAATACCGGCATTGTTGACCAAAATATCGAGCCTGCCTGAGCTTTGCATGATTTCGGCTGTTGCCTTTATCCAGTCATTTTCGTTGCCGGCATCGAGGTGTAGATAACGGGCGTTTTCTCCCAATTTTTCTGCTGCCGCTTTTCCTGCCTCATCCCTTATGTCACTCAAAATAACAAAGGCACCTTCCCTGACGAACAAGGCTGCTGTTGCGAGCCCGATGCCACGGGCCGCACCTGTGATAAGTGCAATTTTGCCTTTTAGCCTCATGTGATTTGATGCTGTAGTTATCATGTTGCAATAATAAAGTAAATGTTGATCAACTTTGTTTTGAGAAGCAAAAATGATCAGCTCTGAAGACGGATGCCTGCGCCCGCTTTGCCATTATTCCAAAGAAACTGGTTTAATGGCTGATGTCGTAACCACAACGTTTTGCAACGCAGGATACAGGGCACAGAAAAATCACTGATGAGATCAGACTTTTAAAATACGAAAACCATTTTGTGGCTATTTAACGCTTCCACGTGAAGTCTTCAACTCCCGGAAAATGTAATAGCTGCGAAGCCCTTAACCCTCAGCTGTTTTTTCGACATCAGCAACGGTTTTTGGTATTGGTTTTCCAAGCACACGGTGGCCGTCGGCGGTTACGAGTACATCGTCCTCGATACGGATTCCGCCAAAGTCCTTGAAGGTTTCAACTTTGTCGTAATTGACAAAATCGAGGTATTTTCCTTCAGACCTGAATTTGTCAATCAGGGCAGGAATGAAGTAAATGCCTGGCTCATTGGTAAGTACATATCCAGGCTTGAGTTTTTTACCCAGGCGCAGGTAGGCCGTTCCAAATTCGGTGGCACGTTTGGTGACATCATCATATCCTACATAATTTTCCCCCAGACTTTCGAGGTCGTGCACATCCATGCCCATCATGTGGCCGAGTCCGTGAGGGAAAAAGAGGGTGTGGGCACCTGCCGCAACAGCTTCATCCACATCGCCTTTCATCAGACCAATGGTTTTGAGGCCTTCGGCAATGATGCGTGCGGCGAGGAAATGGTTTTCGCGGTATTCTTTTCCGGGGCGGATAGCAGCAATGCTTTCGGTGTTGGCTTTCAGGACAATTTCGTAGATGTCTCTCTGTCGAGGGTTGAATTTTCCGCCTACCGGGATCGTGCGTGTGATGTCGCTCGAATAAAGAGAATGAAGTTCAGCTCCGGCGTCTACCACCAGCATTCTGTCGGGGCAAAGGGTGTTGTGATGGCTGTGGTTGTGCAGCGTTTGCCCGTCCATGCTCAGAATCACCGGAAAAGAAACAGCGCCTCCATGCGACAGGGCAATACCTTCGATGGTGCCGGCAATGGCCTGTTCAGTGATACCCGGCCGGGCCATTTTCATGGCGGTGGTGTGCATAAGCCAGGCCACATCAACGGCTTTTTCGATCTCGGCAATTTCAAGTTCATCTTTCACCTCTTTGAGTTTCACCACGGCTTTGATGAGTTCAACGCTGGCAGCGGTTTTGATATTTGATACCGGCAATGAAAGCAGGTCCGAGAGTTCAATCATCACTTTGCCGCGGTAAGGGGGAAGAAAATGAATCTTACGTCCTGTTGAAACTGCCACACGGAGCCAGTCATGAAGGCCGCTGTATGCACGGCTTTGACTGATACCTGCCTGAGCTGCCAACTCGCTCACTTTGGGTTGTTCGCCCATCCAAATGATGTCATCGATGTCGAAATCAGTACCAAAGATGACTTCTTCGCCGCTGTCGAAATCAATGCAACCGGCAAAACCGGGCAGGTTAATACCGAAGAAGTAGGAAAAATGACTGTCCTGCCTGTAGTGGTAGGTGTTAGCCGGGTAATTGAAGGAGGCTTCCGGATTGGTCAGAAACAGGGCTATGCCGCTGCTGATTTCCTTTTTTAGCAGGTTTCTGCGCTGGGTGTAAACACTTTTATCGAACATAAATTTGGGGTATTATGACTTAAATTTCATCAATGATTCTATTTCTTCGGCTTCAAGGGGAATGTTTTTCATCAGGTCAACGGGTTCGCCTTCAGTTACGAGGAGGTCGTTTTCGATACGGATGCCGATGTTTTCGTGCCTGATATACAGTCCGGGCTCACAGCTGAGCACCATGCCTGGTTGCAGCGGAACGTATTTGGAACCCGCATCGTGCACATCAAGGCCAATGTGATGAGCCACGCCGTGCATCAGGTATTTTTTGTAGAGCGGATCCGAAGGGCTTTGCTTTCTTACATCTTCGGCAGTAAACAGTCCCAAACCGATCATTTCGTCCTGCATCATCAGCCAAACACTTTCGTTGATTTGTCCGATTGTATTGCCTGGAACATAAAGCTTCACCGCAGCTTTAAAAACGCGAAGTACAGCCTGATAGCATTGCAGCTGCCTCGGGCTGAACCTGCCGTTCACTGGTATGGTGCGGCTCAGATCGGCAGTGTAGTTTGCATATTCGGCTCCAAAATCGAGTAATAGCAAGGCTCCGTCTTCGAGCTGTGAGGCGTTGTCGCTGTAGTGAAGGGTGCAGGCATTTTTGCCTCCTGCAATAATGGGCTGGTAGCCATGTCCGCCAGCCCGGTTGATGCCGAAGATTCGTGTGATTTCAGCCTCGGCTTCAAATTCATACATACCCGGCCTGACACACCGAAGCAACTGCTCAAAACCTTCTCCCGTGATGCGGCAGGCCTCTGCGATAAGCGCAGTTTCGGCAGGCGATTTGATCATACGCAGGTTCTCGAGCAGGGGAGCCGATCGCTGGTAGTCATGCAGCGGAAATGATTTTTTAACTGATCGGGCAAAACGGTGTTGCACACTTTCGGCTTCAGGATGGTATTTCGGATATTCGTAGGTGTTGAGAAACACCCTGGAGGCCGCATGCATGGCATCGCGCAGGGCACTCTCAAATTGTTCATGGGTGAGCACCCTTTCGATGCCTGAGATGGCCGAAGCTTCTGTAGTGGTGAGCACATGTCCTTCCCAGATTTCCTTCACGGCTGAATAAGCCTCAATAAACAACAGCTCACGCATAATGGTGTCGGGATGGTCAGGGAAAATCATCAGAACAGCGTTTTCCTGTTCGATGCCGCTGAGGTAAAAAAAATCGGATTGCTGCCTGAATGCAAAAAACTGATCACCGTTGCGGGGCATTTTTTCTGCCGCCCTAAAAAGCGCCATACCGCCAGCGGGTAATAAACGCTTAAACATGAGTCTGTTGTGTTTAAAAAGTTCGGGACTTACGGGATGATATCTGGGCATAATGTGTCGAATCTTTTTTTTCGTTGGAATTTGATATGCAGAAAATAAAATATATCCCTACATTTGTTCCAACGCAGTACATGCTACAAAAATAGGCAATATATCTACAAAATAAAATAATGGTTCAATACTTCTCTCTACAAATCAAATGTTAACGGTATGACTAAAATTATGTATGCGTCCATCACCAAAAAGATCATCATGTCGCTGGCGGGCTTGTTTCTCACCAGTTTTTTAGTGGTTCACCTGAGCATCAACCTACTGATTCTTTTTGATGACAGCCGGCAGCTTTTCAACGAGGCGGCTCATTTTATGGCCACCAACCCGCTCATTCAAACCTTTCAATGGGTTCTTTTCCTTGGATTTATCATCCACATCATCGTGGGATTGATCCTTCAGATTCAAAACTGGCTCGCCCGTCCGGTTCGTTACGACCACAAAGGCTCTTCGGAGTTGTCTTTCTTTTCAAAGTATATGATACACACCGGAGCCATTGTCTTCATTTTTCTCATCATTCATTTTGCTAATTTCTTTGTGAAGGCCAAGTTTGGTCATCTGGCAGAAATCCAATATGAATCGGGAACTTACGAAGATCTGGGCATCCTGGTAGTGCAGCTTTTCAGCGATACCGGTTATGTTGTTTTTTATGTTGTCGCTATCCTGTTGCTGGGCTTTCACCTTGAACACGGTTTTCAGTCGGCTTTTCAGTCGCTTGGACTAAACCACAGCAAATACACTCCTGTTATCAAGCTGGCGGGCACTTTGTTTTCAATCGCTCTCACAGCTGGTTATATTGCCATTCCACTCGTTATTTATTTCTCCTAAGCAGCAAACATCATGGGTAAGTTAGAAGCAAAAATACCTCAGGGTCCTTTATCAGAAAAGTGGACCAATTACAAAGCACATCAAAACCTTGTTAACCCGGCCAACAAACGCCGTCTTGATATCATCGTGGTAGGCACCGGACTTGCAGGAGCAGCGGCAGCTGCCAGTTTTGGCGAGCTGGGTTTCAATGTGAAAGCATTTGGCATTCACGACAGCCCTCGCCGGGCTCATAGTATTGCCGCTCAGGGCGGCATCAATGCCGCTAAAAATTATCCCAACGATGGCGACAGTGTTTTCAGGTTGTTCTACGACACCATTAAAGGAGGTGATTACCGCGCCCGGGAAGCCAATGTTTACCGCTTGGCCGAAGTAAGCAACGACATCATCGATCAATGCGTGGCTCAGGGTGTTCCTTTTGCCCGCGAATATGGTGGATTGCTCGACAACCGCTCGTTCGGTGGTGCACAGGTATCAAGAACTTTTTATGCCCGCGGCCAGACAGGTCAGCAGCTTTTGCTTGGCGCCTACAGCGCCCTGAGCAAAGAAATAGGCAAAGGCTCTGTGAAAATGTATACCCGCCGCGACTTGCTTGATGTGGTTATCGTGGATGGCCGTGCCCGCGGGGTGATCATGCGAAACCTCATTACGGGAGCCATCGAAAGACATGCAGCGCATGCAGTAGTGCTGGCAACCGGCGGGTATGGTAATGTGTTTTTCCTCTCAACGAATGCCATGGCTTCCAATGGCAGCGCCATCTGGAAAGCCTACAAAAAAGGCGCTTTCTTTGGCAATCCCAGTTTCACTCAGATTCATCCGACCTGCATTCCTGTTCACGGCGATTATCAATCGAAGCTGACCCTGATGAGCGAAAGCCTGCGCAACGACGGACGCATCTGGGTTCCCAAATTTGCCGAAGATGCTGAGAAAATACGCAAAGGCCAGATGAAACCCACCGAACTGAACGAAGATCGTCGCGACTATTACCTCGAGCGGCGCTATCCGGCCTTCGGGAATCTCGTGCCGCGCGATGTGGCCTCAAGGGCTGCCAAGGAACGCTGTGATGCCGGCTTTGGTGTCGGAACAACAGGCCTTGCCGTTTACCTCGATTTTGCCGATGCGATACAACGATTGGGCAAACATGTGATCGAAGCCCGTTATGGCAACCTTTTCCAGATGTATGAGAAGATTGTTGACGAAAATCCTTATGAAACACCCATGATGATTTATCCGGCTGTTCATTACACCATGGGCGGTCTGTGGGTGGATTATGAATTGCAAACTACCATTCCCGGTCTGTTTGCTGCCGGTGAAGCCAACTTCTCCGATCACGGCGCCAACCGCCTTGGTGCCTCTGCCCTGATGCAAGGCCTGTCCGATGGTTATTTTGTGTTGCCGTACACTATTCAGAATTACCTGGCCGATCAAATAAGGGTGCCTGCTTTCAAGACTGACTTACCTGAGTTCGAAAAAGCCGAAAAAGAGGTGAACGATACCATTGCCCGGCTGCTAAGCATCAACGGAAAAAATACTGTTGACAGCTATCACCGTAAGCTTGGTCTTATTATGTGGGATTATGTGGGCATGGCACGCAACAAGGAAGGCCTCATGAAAGCCATTGGCATGATCCAGGAGCTCAGGGACGACTTCTGGAATAACGTGAAAGTTCCGGGCAGGAATGAACAGGTGAATCCCGAGCTGGAAAAAGCACTCAGGGTGGCCGACTTCATCGAGCTGGGTGAATTGATGGCACGCGATGCCCTCAGCAGAGAAGAATCGTGTGGCGGCCATTTCAGGGAAGAATACCAAACACCCGAGGGGGAAGCGTTACGCGATGATGTGAACTACACTTATGTGGCTGCATGGGAACATAAGGGGGAGAAAGCAGAACCTGCCCTGCACAAAGAACCGCTGGTGTTTGAATTCATCGAAGTGAAACAGCGTAACTACAAATAAACGTCAAAAGCTATCAAGATAAAACACGATAATCATGGATCTAACACTAAAAATATGGAGGCAAGCCTCCGCCGAAGAGAAAGGGAAATTTGTCAACTATCAGGTGCAGAACATCTCGCATGATGCCTCTTTCCTCGAAATGCTCGACATTTTAAATGAGTCGCTCGTTACCAAAGGCGACGATCCGGTAGCTTTTGATCACGACTGCCGCGAAGGTATCTGTGGTGCCTGCAGCCTGTATATCAACGGCAGGCCGCATGGCCCCGATCGTGGTATCACCACCTGCCAGATGCACATGCGTAATTTTCAGGATGGCGAAACCATTGTCATCGAACCCTGGAGGGCAAGGCCTTTTCCGGTTATCAAGGATTTGATGGTCGATCGTTCAGCCTTCGATGCCATTATTCAGGCCGGCGGGTATGTCTCGGTACGAACCGGCGGTGTTCCCGATGCCAACGCTATTCCCATCAAAAAACGCGATGCCGACCTTGCCATGGATGCTGCTGCCTGCATAGGCTGTGGTGCCTGTGTGGCGGCCTGCAAAAATGCCAGCGCGATGCTTTTCGTTTCGGCTAAAGTTTCACAGTTTGCTTTGCTGCCGCAGGGTCGTGTCGAGGCACAGGAAAGGGTTCAGAAAATGGTCGCCAAAATGGATGAGCTTGGTTTTGGAAATTGCACCAATACCTATGCCTGCGAAGCCGAGTGTCCCAAAGAAATCTCTGTTGCCAACATCGCCCGCATGAACCGCGAGTTTTTGGCAGCCAGGATTGCTGCACCCAAAGAATAGCATTCAATGCCTTCAGGAAGCGGACTAATGTTGAAATTTAGTCCGCTTTTTTTTTGGAATACACCCGATAAATGATACAGTGTTAGCTGGAAAAACCCATTTATATTGGGGTTTAGATGATAGTTCATGCTTAGTTTTTTTCTTGTGCACGGATTTAGTAGCAATGTTTAGAAAACTATTTAGTGCTTGTCTTTAAAGTCCGAGGGCTTCGTTATGTTCGTCATTCATCTCAGTCATTTACATTAGTAAACTCCTGACATTCATTCCGCACATGCCTCGCCCTCGGACTTTAAAGCTCAAGCACCTGACATTATGGACAGACACTATTAACAGCAATATCAACCTGCCGGGTTTATCAACAAGCCCTGATCGTTGATTTCTGCTTTGTGCAAATGTGGGTGAATCCCTGACCTGCCAAAGCTGCGACAGCTTACAGACTTATAAAAACGCCAGGTTAAGCTCACCGAAACGAAATCTTACCTGCTATGCCCTAAAACCAGGATCGCAGGAAACATCTCTAAGGTCACAGTTTGTATAATTATTTTTCGCGCACTTCGATGCGTAATCCGTTGCTGTGAGCCGAAAATTCCGGTGCGTAATAACTCTGTATTAAGGCATAGCCATTCGAGAAGGTGCCGGCCTGGGTGGCAATGAGGGTGTATTCTACGATTGATTTACCTTTTGGTAAGTAATGGAAGAAGAAATCGGTGGCAACGTCTTTGGGTGCGTGGTAAAAGGACAACCCGGCTTCGGAACGGTAAGCTGATAAGGTTTCAACCGGCTCCAGCGCTGCCGCACGCAGGTCTCTTAAATGGATGTATTCCAGCTCGCGGTCGGTGGAAATGATGAGACGGACTTTCAGCTTGTCACCAACCCTGAGTTGCCGTTCATTGAGCGGGACCAGTTCAATGCCGTTTTTTCCGACCTGTTCGATGTAAAGCTCGCGCCGGATCGAAAGACTTGTTTGAGCAGGCTTCACCTGATCAGCTGCTACTTCATACTGCCGGAATACGCTGCCCCAGGCTGGCGTCTGTTGTGAATTTTCTATGACGATGTCTGCCAATTCCGACCTGATATCGCTGCCGTACCAGTTGAAATCAAAATCACCTGTGCCGGCTTCAATCTTATCCGCAACAAGGGATTGGTTGCCGGCAGTAACCTTGAGGTTCTGATTTCTGATCAGCCAGTTGTTTCCGTTCATGAGCAGAGCATAGATGGCATCGGCAGTCGCAGTATTGGTTTCCCATTTATGGGTTCGTTTTTGTGCCAGAAGCCAAAGACGCATACTGTCCATAAAGGTCTTTTCAGCACCGGCCTCTTCAAAGGCTTCGATCATGGCAGCCTGCGACCTGGTATCGGATTGCTGGCTGAACCTTACATTATCCCGTTTCCAGTAGGTACCCAGCTCTTTGTGGCTGATGGCTCTTTCGCGCAGCGAGGCCATGATGGCGTCGGCTGCAGTTTGATTCCCACTGCGCAGCATGACAAGCAAGGCAATCGCCTGATCGTGGCTTGAAAGCGTTTTCCAGTCGGTGGCTGTGTGTGAAAGAAGGAAATCTGTCATGGCCGATACTTCGTCGTTGCCAGTGTGGCCGGGGAAGAAACTTCGTGCATAAAGGTAGTCAAGATGCTGACGTTGAAGTGTATACTTACTCAGTTCGTGACGGTCGGTCATCTTTTTATAATCCAACAAAGTATTCGCATCAAGATAAATCAAGGCTTTGGCCACAACAGCTTCCATCTCGTTGCCGGCAACGGAAAGGGCGGTCAGTTTTTTAAGTTTACCGTATCCTGCCACGACATTTTGGGTAATATACCTGCTTCCGGGCATGCCGGGAAACCACGACCAGGATCCATCGGGAAGTTGAAGCTGTTGAATCTTTTTGAGGGCTTCCTCCTGATCATACCGCAGACGGTTAAGGTCGAACAGCAGGTTGAGTTGTTGTTGCTGACTGCTTTCGTCGGCAGCATCAAACACCCAGGGCGTTTCTTCCAGTAATACGGCCTTGAGCCCGGCATGCTTGCTGAGGTTTGAAATCAGACTTTTGCTGCCCTGTGTTTTCCAGGTATTGATTATTTCCATGGCGCCCGGGATGCTGTTGGCAATCCAGGCTGCGAGGCTGTTGGCATAGTAGCGGTTGAAGATATTATCCACATTGTCGGTTCCTTTTTCAGCCATTGATGGCAGTGCTTTCACGGCATACCAGGCGGGATTGGTGGTGAAACCGAGGTGAAGCCGCAGGTTTTTTTCGCCGCTGCGTGCCTCTTTAAGGCCTTGAATCGTCAGGCTTTGGGTGCTGTTGCCAGGGATGTGAAGCTGCATCGATTCGGTGACTATGATGCCGTTTGGCAGCACCGGAATCAACCTTTGTTCACTGTCGGTATAACTTCCGGCGGTGGCGCTGAGTTGCACCGCCAGCAGCGGATGCGATTCGCCTATGATCATTTCCCAGCTAAGTTGTTTACTTTGTCCGGGAAGCAGGTTCAAAAATGCCTTGTCGCCCGGATTTCCGGCTATGGTGATCAGATTGCCGTTCAAAGCATCGCTGATTTTAATTTTGGCGATGCCATTGAGCACGTCATTGCCGGTATTCATGATTTTGGCACTCACACGCACCGTATCACCTTCACGGTAAAAGCGCGGGAGGTTAGGAATAATCATGAGTTGCCGCGAAGCTGTAAACTCCATTTCTTTCAGTCCGGTTTCAAGACCTTTTGTATGAGCCAGCAGCATCAGTTTCCAACGGGTAAGCGCATCAGGTGTGCGGAAGCTGAAGCTGACAAGGCCGTTTTCATCTGTTGTGAGTCTGGGGTAGAAAAAGGCTGTTTCCCTGAAATCAGACCGAAGGTAGGTTGCCTGTGCTTTATCAACAGTTGCTTTGCCGGTATTTTCAGTGTCAGTCCCATTTGCAGTATCGGCAGCTTCACCAATGACAGCTTCCATTGCAACGGATGATTCGTCGTGCTGATGCTGGCTTTTTTGCATCATCAAAGGGAGGTCTCCGCGACCAAAGTAGTTGTACGACGGACCCAGACCAAACCAATTGACTGTATGTGGCTCGATGGGAGTGAGCGAAAGATCGGTGGGTGGCCACCATGACAATACATTACTTCCGTATAGTAGAAATCCCGGATCGGAAGACCAGGCCTGAGGCCATACAGGGTAAGGTAAAACATCGAAAGTCCATTTGTGACCCAGGAAGGCATCGAGGGAGGCATCATACATCGCTGCGAGCATCTCGGATGTTTTTCCTCTTCCCTGATGGTCTTTCACCACCAGTGTCCAGTTTTCTTCGGCACCGGGCTCCAGCTTGTCGCGACTGGTGAGCAGTTGAATGTCAAGCATCTTATCGTTGTGCGGTACATTGACATCAGCAGCGAAATGCATCAGCCTGTTATGTCTCACAAAGGCGGCTTCGAAGCGTAGTTTGCCCCGGTGTTTCTCTTCCACCACGAATGGAATGGTTTTGAGGCTGTTGCTGATCCGATGCCATTTTTTATAGACAATTTCATTGCCCGACCTGATCTCGATGAGTACCCGGTTTGACTTCTCAGCCGAGCCTGCATAAAAAAGAATTGTATCGCCGGGTTGGGCTTCCTGATGACTCAGGTGAAACCAGGCCAGTTCTTTGGCAGGCATTTTACGACTGTCGTTCTTAAACAGACTGAAACTTTGTTCGTAAGTTACAGGCTGACCGAAATTGTCGACAGCGCTGATCCTAACGAGGTATTCGCCTTCAGGCCAGTTCACTGCCTCGGCGGGAAACAGCGATCCGTTTCCTTTCACTTGTTGCATACCTTCCCAAACAAGGGTTTTTTCTCTTACGACGCTGTCATTTGGGGTGGTGAAGTCGTCGAATGGAAAGATAAGTCTGTATTTTTCCTGCTGAAAATACTGCCTGTCAGTATGCGGCCAAAGCGCCGGCCTGAGGATGGTTTCATGGGGCTTCAACCTGAAAAAACTAATGTCAACCCTGGCATCAACAGCCTGATGTTGAAGGTTTTTTGTGTTAAGCAGGATTAACGACGTTGTCTTTGCTTCCACTGTTTCACCCAGTGAGGTGCCGATGAGCAGTGCCCTGTTACTCACGTTCACGTTTGTGCTGCCTTGCCGGGTTTCACCATTGCGGTCGGTCACGGATGCTTCGATGGTGTAGGTGTAAACCGATTGAGGATACAGATTGGTTTCGGCTGCTTCCAAGGCGTCGAAACGGATTTCGAAACTCCCGTCGAGACCTGTAAAGGTTGTACCGCTTGCAATGATTTTTCTGTCAGATGAAAACGGGGGGAAAAAGCCCGGCCATCCATATCTCCGGTAAGGAAGGCTTATTTCGCGGGCAACGGTGTATTCAACAACAACGCTGTCGAGGCCAAAGCCGGCAAAAGCGCGGGCCTGACCGCCAACAGCCACTGTTTCGTTTAACTTAAACTGTCTGGCTGCTGTTTCGATCACTACCTCAAAGGTGGGTCGTTTGTATTCTTCAACAGTAAAGTAGGTGCCACCGTATTGCCCTGCAAGACGCATATTTCCTGTCAGAAGCCCCTGCGGAATGATAAAGCTGCCTTCATAAGACCCAAAAGCATTGGTAGTGAGGGTGATGGATGCAACTTCCCGGTTGTTTACATCGTAAAGGCGGACAATGTCGGTTCTGTTTTCTTCAATTTTCCAGGGTTCCTGACCGGTTCGCTCAAGGCTGATGGCTTTGAAAAAAACTGTTTGTCCGGGGCGGTAGATGGACCGATCAGTAAAAAACCAAGTACGCTGCTGAATGCGTTCGTTTTTTGGTCGCTGATAAACGTCAAAATAGCTGTCGCTGTATAGGGTATCATTGTCTTTGGCGGCTTCGATAAAAAACGCCTGGTTCCTTTGCTGAATTTCTTCCGGTCCAAAGCTGAAAGAACCATCTCTGGCTGTAATCAGTCTGGCTTTTTCGCTTACCAGATATTTCTTTTGCGTGTAATCATATTCCCGACCCATTACCCTGATGATGGCTTTGCTGACCGGCTGACCCGATTCCCTGTCGAGAAGATAAAAGGTATTGATATTTTCATCTTTCCTGTTGATGAAAGCCAGCCGGCTGACCTGAAAAGAGGTGTAGGTAATGATCTTTCCGGGCTCAAATGCCGGGTTATCGGCAACCAAAAGCACATACAATCCTTCGGTGAGTGGCGGTAGATCGGTTACGGTTGAGTGACTTTTGTAGTCGGCTTCAAAAGGAAGGCTGAGTGTTTTTGTGAAAACGGGTTGAAGTGATAAAAAAGCCAGAATCTGTTCTTCCTGAGTGCGCAGGGCTGTGATGTTTTCGAGTTTTTCGCTTGTAATGGCTAGAATCCTTAGTGTGGGTTCAGTAACATTGCGGTATTGCAAACGCAAAGGAATGGCTTGTCCGGGTACCTGTACGCGCTGAATCTCAAAACTGAGATCTTTTTGAAGAATTTGACTGCTCAGACCGGCAGCCCGTTTTCCTCCCCGACTTTCGGGAAAGGCTGCGGCAACTTCACGACACAGTTCGATGGCAACAGCCGGCTGACGTTTGTTTTCATCAGGATTTTCGAGCAGGAAAGTGGCCATTTCAGCCAGAATCTCTGCCGAAGCAGGATGTTTGGCAAAAGTTGTGTGCAATTGACGGAGCGCCCGGAGCAACAGCGAATCTGCCTCGGTGGCATTTTCCCAGTGATGGTGAACAAGACGGTATCTTTTGATCTCATTCCAGATAAGGGCGTCGGTATGACCTTGTTTGAGGTTCGACAGCAACAACTTCTGCCTTAAACGCAGTTCGTCAAAAGGCTCTGCATTGGTCATAGGAAGGCGAAGGGTGGTAAAATCAACCACAGGATTCCAGAGTTCGCGCTGATTCAGCCGCTGCAACCGAACTGCTTCGGTGAGTCCGGCGTCTTTGGCTTGGTAAAACTCCAGTGCTCTCGCAGCCACAAAATCGAATAGGGTGGGTTGAAGGATCATCGCTTCCTTTTGGATGGGATTGAGCAAGCTTTGATACCGCTCGATAGGTATGGTATCAAGTGCCGACTGAGCAAGAAGGCTGCGTTCGTAATGGTCGTTGATTACATTGCGCAGGGTCAGCAAATCCCACTCACTGAGATCGTCACTGCCGGCAGTTTGAAGATTGGCTCTGTCGAGCAGTTGAAAGCGGTTCTGCTGGTAATAAAACCAATACATCTCGGCAAGCAGCGAATGCATCAGCTCTTTTTCAGGGCTGCTGATGAGGGGTAGCTGTGTTTCGGCATGTGCGATGGCTTTGGCCAGATGGTCCTCCTCAAATGTTTGCATCAAGCTGTATTGATATAAGTTAGCTCTGATTAGCTGAATATTGTCGTGGGTTGCATGGGCTTTTTCCCTGATCAGGCTGATGCTTTCAAGGGCAGTTTTTGGTAAACCTTTTTCGGCAGCTTTTTCGGCTTCTTTCCACCATTGGTCAAATCCGGCTTCTTGTCCGAAGACAACCGGTGAGGTAATTAAGAACCAAAGCAAGAGGTTCAGCGACAGTTTTTTATGCATAACGAATCAATTTCTTGATGAATATTCAATTTTCGGTGTTATGAATGACAAAGATGACAAATATCAGGCCAAAGTGAAAGTCCGGATGGCAATTCATCGGGTTACGGCTTCGTTTTGCTCTTTGTCTCGTTATTTACTCAACCTTGAGGTAAGGGGGTTTCGCAGATTTTTGAAGGCAGTGAGCTCCATTTTCACACTTCCGACCACTACTTTGGCTTCAGCCAGGATAGGTAAATGGTTTTTGTCGTCGGTCACCCACACAAACATGGGGTAGGCATTGGCAAAAACATTGCCGGTGGCCATCATGGGAGCGATTTTGAGGCAGCGAAACTCTCCCAGTTCGGTTTCAATCACTTCTCTGCCGAGGTATTTTATTTTACTCACATAGACAGAATCATCGAGAAAGAAATCGAGGTAGTAACTGCTGTCGGCGTCAAAATTTTCAACATTCAGGGTACGCATAAAGAACAAAGCCGACACAAAATCATGAACGTTGGCTGGTATGGGTTTGGTAGCGGTCCGGCTGGTAGCCAGGCCTTGTTCATGATAGAAAAACACATCATCATCTTTCACATAGTCTCCTTCGCGGGTACGTCTCACAAAATGATACGGAATCAAGGCTTCTTTGTCAACAAACGATTCAAACCGGTCCTTCACTTTAAAAAACCAGTTAAATGCTCCCTTGCTGACGCCGGTCCCAGTGATGCGCCACACCTCTTTGTCAAAGAATTTTTTGCGTGCCGATTCCACCTCGATGGTTGCCTCACCGGCCGTGACATTGCCTGTGAGCAGCGAACTGTAATAAACCCGGTAGCGTGTATGCTCGCCTTCTCCAAAAGCTTCGTTGATATGCGATTGCCTTACCTGAGCTGTCAGACTACCCGAATAGATGAAAGGCAGCAGAATCAGCAGCAGTAAAAGATCGCGTCGGCGTGTGAAAGGTGAAGGTGGGCGATGTGGCATTAAATCACAATGTTGATAATTCTCTGAGGAACAACAATGATTTTTTTGATTTGTTTGCCTTCGGTGTATTTTTTCGTTTCTTCGGCATTTCGCACTGCCTGCTCTATATCAGCAGCGGTCATGTCGGCCGGAAGCTCAATTTTGAACCGGGTTTTACCGTTGAAGGAAACAGGGTAACTGAAGCTGTTTTCCACAAGGTAACGCGTATCCGGTGCCGGAAATTGTTGCATCACTACCGATTGCTGATGGCCGCAAAGCTGCCACAATTCTTCTGCCAAATGAGGGGCATAGGGCGAGAGGATAATCAGCAAGGGCTCCAGCACCTTACGCTTGTTGCATTTGAGTTCATTCAGCTCGTTGGTGCAGATCATAAAGGCCGAAACGGCTGTGTTGAAAGAAAATCGCTCAATGTCTTCTTCGATTTTTTTGATGGTCTTGTGAAGTACTTTCAGTTCTTTCTCGTTTGGGGTTTCTTCTGACAGGCCAAATTCATTGTTTTCGCTGTGAAACAACCGCCAGAATTTTCTGATGAACCGAAATACGCCTTCGATTCCTTGTGTGTCCCAGGGTTTGGACTGTTCCACCGGACCAAGAAACATCTCATAAAGCCTGAGTGTATCAGCGCCATAACGCTCAATCAAGTCATCGGGATTCTGAACGTTGTATTTCGATTTCGACATCTTTTCAACCTCCCATCCGCAGATGTATTTGCCATCTTCAAGGATAAACTGAGAACCTGCCAGATGTGGTTGCCAGTTGCAGAAAGCCTCTGTATCAAGCACATCATTATGAACCAGGTTGATGTCAACATGGATGGGCTCGGAAAAGAATTCACGGCCCGGGTAATTTTTTGAAACATAAACAGGAACCGGATTCATGGGTTCTTTTTCAACAAAGGCCGGAATTTCTTCTCCATCGAGGACGCGGCGTACACGCTGCATGATTTCGTTCATGTTAAAAAAGTCGCGGATGGGGATGAGAAGCAATTTCAGGCCGCGCTCCTTGCAGTATTCCTCGTAAGGATGAACCAGCTTCTCGAGTGACTTCTGACCTTTAATCTCGATAATCAGTTTAGCTTCTGCGCTGTAGAAGTCGAACCTCCGGCTTCCATCACGGTAATCTTTTTCGAAGAGTACCCCGGTTTTGCGATCCTTCAGTTGTTCCCACATGAAATATTCTGCCATCTTTTCAAGGTTAACCCTGAAAACAAAATTCGATCTGCCCTGAATCATTCCCTGGTTGATGAGCTTTTGGAAGGGTTCGGACTTCACGGCCATTCCAATATCAAAGAGAAACATATTCCAGAAACGGGCGTAGATAAGATGTCCGGTGGCATGTTCGGCTCCACCCATGTACAGGTCAACATTTTGCCAATAGTTGACAGCTTCCTCCGAAAAATAGCGTTCGTTATTTTGTGCATCCATGTAGCGGAGGTAATAACCGCTTGAACCGGCAAAGCCGGGCATGGTGTTGGTTTCGAGCGGGTAACCTTCTTTTGTTTTCCAGTTTATGGCACGTGCCAGCGGAGGCTCACCTGTGTCGGTGGGTAAAAAGGCATCCACGGCAGGCAGTTCAAGAGGCAGCTGATCTTCGGGCAGGGCATAAGGCATGCCGTCTTTGTAATAAATCGGGAAAGGTTCGCCCCAGTAGCGTTGACGGCTGAAGTTGGCATCGCGCAGGCGGTAATTGATGCGGGCTGTGCCGATGCCGCGTTTTTCGGCTTCCGTCACAACTGCCTGAATGGCTTGTTTCACCTCAAGTCCATTGATGAAACCTGAGTTAATTGCCACACCCTCCTTGGAATCGTAAGATTCGTCCCAGTTATCCGGATGGCTTAGTGCTTCACCGGGTTTTTGAATCACCTGCAGCACCTCCAGGCCGAAGTGCCGTGCAAAAGCGAAATCGCGGCTATCGTGCGCCGGTACGGCCATGATGGCACCTGTGCCGTATCCCATAAGCACATAGTCGGCAATCCAGACAGGTATCTTTTTTCCGGTGAAAGGATTCAGTGCGTAAGCTCCCGTGAAGGCGCCGCTCACTTTTTTCACTTCGGCCATGCGCTCGCGTTCCGAACGGTTTTTGGTCCGGTGAACGTATTCATCTATTTCTGCCTGTTGTCCGACAGTGGTGATGGCATTCACCAGCTCGTGTTCGGGAGCCAATACCATAAAGGTGGCACCAAAAATAGTATCAGGTCTCGTGGTAAAAACCTCGATATGATGATTACTGCCATCCACCTCAAACAAGAGTGAACCGCCGGTTGATTTACCAATCCAGTTCCGTTGAATATCTTTGAGGGAGTCGCTCCAATCGATGTGATCGAGACCTTCGAGCAGTCGGTCGGCATAGGCTGTAATTCGTAACAGCCAGTTTTTCATTGTTTTGCGTTCAACAGGATGGCCACCTCTCACCGATAGACCTTCGCTCACCTCATCGTTGGCAAGCACAGTACCAAGGGCAGGACACCAATTCACAACGGTGTCGGCAAGGTAAGCCAGGCGGTAGTGCATGAGCATCTCCTGACGGGATTTTTCGTTCATCGAACGCCAGTTTTCAGCTGTGAAGCTTTCGTGGGCCGAGGCTGCTGCGAAAAGGCCGTTGCTTCCAAAAGATTCAAAATGGTGAATCAGGGTCTGTATGGGCTCTGCTTTGTTGTTTTTTTTGTTGTACCACGACTCAAACAAGCGGACAAAAGTCCATTGTGTCCATTTGTAATAGGACGGATCACAAGTCTTTACTTCACGATCCCAATCGAAAGAAAAACCGATCTTGTCCAATTGCTCACGGTAGCGTTCAATGTTTTTGTCGGTGGTCACGGCGGGGTGGGTGCCGGTTTGAATCGCATATTGTTCGGCAGGCAAACCAAAGGCATCGTATCCCATGGGGTGAAGCACGTTGAAACCTTTGAGTCGTTTGTAACGGGCATAGATGTCGGAGGCAATGTAGCCCAGCGGATGCCCCACGTGAAGCCCGGCCCCGGAAGGGTAGGGAAACATATCGAGCACATAGAATTTGGGTTTGCCTGGATCAGCGGTTACCTTATAAATTTGATTTTCGCGCCAGTATTGCTGCCATTTTTTTTCGACTTCGGTGAAATTGTAATCCATGTGAAACGAGCCTGATAAAATTAAAATAAGGCCGCGAAATTAACAAAAAGCGAGACACAATCCGGCATATCTGTAGAATCTGAACCAAAGTTGGTTCCAGCCCCCGACACAACCTCCCTGATTTGAAAATTTTATTTCAGGCCGCTGCGGATAAGAAATGGTTCAATGGAAGGTTCTGCTCCACGAAATTTCACATAGGCATCCATACCTTCATACCAGGCATTTCCGGCGAGGATATATTTCCTGAATTTTTCGGCCAGCTCCTGGTTGAATAAGTCACCCGAAGCCTTGAATGCCATAAAAGCATCGGCGTCGAGCACACCTGCCCATCTGTAAACATAATAGCCTGCTGCATAGCCGGTGCTGTGTATGTGCCCGAAGTTGGTGGTCCTGTATCGCGGTACAATTTCATCAATCAGGCCGATGCGGCTGAGTGTTGCATTCTCAAAAGTATTCACATCAGTCGAAGTTGTCACGGCCGAAGTGTGCCAGTCCATGTCGAGAATGGCAGCTGATAGGTATTCAGCATTCTCAAAACCCTGATTGAACATGGCTGCTTTGTTGAGTTTTTCGACCAGCTTGGCGGGAATTACTTCGCCTGTCAGGTAATGGAATGCATATTCTTTCAAAAGCTCCGGCTCTCCGGCCCAGTTTTCCATGATTTGCGACGGAAGCTCCACAAAATCGCGAGGAACTGATCGGCTGGTGCGGTTGTAGTGGCCGTCAGCAAAAAGGTTGTGCAATGCATGACCAAATTCATGGAAATATGTGCGTGTTTCGTCCCAGCTTAACAGTGCAGGTTGTTCGCCGACAGGACGGGTGAAATTCATAACCATGGTGACAACAGGATAAATTTTCTCTCCTTTTTCATTGTAGCTGCCGTTGCGGTAGGTTCCGCACCAGGCACCGCTGCGTTTGGACGCCCGCGGATGGGGATCGATGTATAAAATACCTAAATGAGATTTGTCTTTATCAAATACCTCAAAAGCCTCGGCTTCTGGATGATAAACAGGTATGTCGGTTCTTTTTTCAAAAGTGATGCCATAGAGTTTGGTGGCAAGTAAAAACGCTCCTTTTCTTACGTTTTCAATCGCAAAATAGGGCTTGATGTCATCCTCATTGAGATCAAATTTCTCTTTTCTGACAATTTCAGAATAATACCACCAATCCCAGGAGGCCAGCTTGAAGTTGTTGCCACTTTTATCGATAATTGCTTGCTGGTCATCACGCTCTTTTT
Organism: Bacteroidales bacterium; assembly: GCA_024709145.1. GTDB lineage: Bacteria > Bacteroidota > Bacteroidia > Bacteroidales > F082 > JALNZU01. Next base: position 36,479 of record JANJXG010000104.1, read on the forward strand.
TCGCCCGCTGAATGGATGGTTCCCAAACTTTATACAGAAACTCATACACATTTTCGGGTGTTTCAGCCATCTGGTCAGAAATAAAATATTCAGCAAAGTTCTTATATCCAAGTAATTGAGCCATCTTCTGACGAAGCTCAATCAGTTCGATGAAAGGTGCTTTGTTGTCGGTAGCATTGTTGTTGTCGCCACGTTGAATGTAGGCGGTATAGAGTTTTTCACGCAGGTCGCGGCGTTCGGAGAATTGCAAAAATGGAATCCAGCTCGGTTTGGAGAGGTTGAAAACCCATTTTCCGTTCATGCCCTCTTTGGCAGCTTCTTCGGCAGCAGCCGAAACAACGGCTTCGGGTAGTCCGGCCAGATCAGCTTTATTGTCAATTACCAGCTTATAGAGATTGTTTTCAGCCAGAAGGTTTTCACCCAGCTTGAGCGAAAGCATCGACATCTTTTGATTGAGTTCCTTCAGCTCATCGCGTTGCTCCTGAGGCAAGGCAGCGCCGTTACGGGCAAAATCGTCGTAGATCTTTTCCACCAGTAGCAGTTGTTCTGGATTGAGATTTAAGCTGTTACGCTGATCATAAACGGATTTGATGCGGTTGAACAAGCCTTGGTTGAAACGAATGTCGTTGTAGTGTTCGGTGAGCATTGGCGTTGTTTCACGGGCAATCTCCTGAAGTCGTTTGTTGGTATTGGCACCTCGCAAACCGCCAAAAACAGGGCTTATCCTGCTGAGCATTTCTCCTGAGCGGTCGTAGGCCACTATGGTGTTTTCGAAATCAGGTGGAGCCGGATTGCTGACGATAGCTTCAATTTCGGCTTTATTTTCACGTATTCCGGCTTCGAAAGCCGGAAGAAAATGCTCGTTGTCAATCTGTTCAAAAGGCGGAACACCAAAGGGTGTGTCGAAAGGTTTGAGGAGCGGATTGGGCGTTTGCGCCTGTAATAAAAAGGAAAAAAGAAAGACCGAAAAGAAAAGAAATGCTTTTTTCATCGTAAATGATTTTGTGAACAACTATAAAAGGATGCCGGTATAAAATTATACCTATTTCGATTTACGTCAGCCGAAAGCATGAAAAACAGCGTTTTGAACAAGTATTCGGTCATTTACGGTGAACCGGTCAAAGGAGCTTAGGGTAGTTTTTTTAACCTGACAGCGGCTTTGTGTTCGGGCCAGTTCCATTCGAACAGGTCTTTTTGCTCCCAGTTTTCAAGGAAAGTTTTTTTACGTTCCTGTATGGCATCATAGTATTGTTCGGGACGGATGTCGTGACGTTCGGCGGTATAGCTTTGCTGGGAAGCCTGAATTTGTTTCAACTCATGCAGGGGTTTATCAAGCAATGGGAGTGTCTGGTCTGAAAGCTGTGAAAGGAAATCGAAATGCACAAATGATTTTCCGGCATGACTAAAGTTGTAACGGGCTATGAGACTGTCCCAGTTAACAAGCGAAGCAAGGCTGACAACCAGCAGCAAGGCATGAAAATTTTGCCTGAACAGATAAGCTGCGGTTTTTTTGTGTGATACTTTACTGTAAACCGTATAAAGTCCATAAATAGTCAAAATCAGGAAGATAAGCACACCAATCCTTTTGTAAGCCAGTGCATAATAGCTTATATACCAATAATTTCGCATACCCACCGAAAGCGCAAGAAAGGCGTTTTGGGCAAGCCAGATATAGCTTAGCCTGCGCAGCACACGGTTCTTTTTATAGAAATTGAGATTACCCCTGAAAAAATAAAGGACAATGCCAACAGAAATCAGGATGGAAAAGATAAGCAGATAGGTGCCTTCATGTACAAATTGTTTCAGATATTGTCCTTCCCATTCAAAGCCAAACCAAACAAGTTTGATGTCGCTGATATTCATTACCAGCAACAACACATTGAGGGCAATAAGCATGTATTCGGCCACCCTGAGCTCGTTTTTCAGCGAAACCGGGCTGAAGCCGAGCAGTCCCCGCTGCCTGTTGCGGACAGCCTGGTCGGTCTGCGAGGCATCGGTGTCGGTGATCGAATCATTGGTTCTGCGAAACAGGAGGAAATTACTGAAAACAAAACTCCAGAATACTGTGGCAAACAGGGGAGTGTCGAGGTATTTGAAAAACATACTGACCATTTCGGCAATCCACTCTCCGGTTTTACCAAACCAGCGTTCAAAAATCGGATTGGAATTTCGGTAGATACTGAAAAAGATGATGACCACTACCAGCGGAATGAGAAAAAGTGAGGCCCTGCGGGTATAATACCCCAGGCTTTTGTCTCTGAGCCTGACAACCATCAGTTTTTTGAGAAAAGACCACTGTGCATAAAAAAAATTGACAAAACCCTGCAAAAGTGCTGAAAGCAATGACTTGAATGATGGCCAAACCAACAAACCAATCATTATAAAAAAGAGGAGATAATGCATCACATAACTGAAATCAGAATGCACAAAGACGGTGGCCAGGGAGGTGGCTGTAAATCCGGCAAGTACCCACTTCTGAAGGCTTGTTTTCAGCAATGGCTGACCTGTCACTAGTAACCAGACGACAAAAAGGACGTCGTAAATCAGCAGATTGAGCCCGCCTACTCTTTGGTAGAAAAACCAGGTCAGCAGCAAAGTGCTGACAAGAACAGGGAAGAGTCCGAAGGTTTTTTTCATCATGAAACGAATTGGTTATGAAGCAATAACGATTGATTTGGTTGGAAAGTATGTTTCATGGCTTTTCTAAGAAAAAAACTTTTCATGGCATTGCAGTGCTTTTTCAATTTTCCCCGGTTTACAATTAATGCGAATGAAGAAGTGAGGTTTTTTTGGTGGGGTTTGAGGTTATTTCAGCTTTCATCAGATGATAATTGGTTGTAGGAATTCACACATATCCTGTCTTTTTTCACAAAAAAAACGAGAGTTGCCTCTCGTTTCACTAACCATATCACAAAAAACAAATGCAAACACATTAAAAAGGTGGCGGCCCTCCGGGTGGTGGCAGCGATCCGGGCGGTGGCAGATGCCGGGGTGTTTCGCGCAGATCGGTTTCGCCGCCATTTTTAAAATACTTTAGGTTCCATGTCAGCGTAAGCATGGCGTATTGTTGCAACACATTCGACTGGCTGTCTTCGGTATAGGTTTCGCTCACGGTTCGGCTGATGCCCTTGTTTTGGCTCAGGATGTCCCAAATACTGGCTTTGAGTTCAAGCGATTTGTCCTTTAGCATCTTATAACCAAAATAGGCATTCCACAGCACATAGTTTTCGTTGTTGCTTTGGCTGAGCCCTGTATAGTTGAGCTGACTGGCTTCGGTATTCAATACGAGCCGTTCGAGAAAATTCCAGGTAAAGGTGAAACTGATGCGATGGTTGTAAAAATCGCTGGCAGGTCTTGCGGGAAGGCTGTTCTGCACCTGGTTGAGACTGCCATTATAAGCCAGCGAGAAATCAAGGTTTTTACTGATGTTGCTACTCAGGTAAAAACCTCCGGTGAACACCCGGTTTTTTGATCTGTTGAGTTCGTCGTTGAGAAGCGACGGGCTGTTCGTGAACGTATATCCTGCATTGAGGTTTAGATTGCTTTTGATTTTTGACAGCGGGAAGCTGTAAACTAAAAAGGAGCGCAGACTAAAATAGCGATCGAGGTTAACGGGAACGATGAGTTGAGTGCCTTTGCTGATTAGAAAGCCGTTGATAAGTGAATCGGTTCGCAGCAGACTTGTGGCGTTGCCGATGTAATCGCTGCTGAAACGGGCGTTAGCGTAGAGATAAAGATGTCGGGCTTGTCGCGGATTTCCTTTGCCCGTGCGCAGATTCCATTCGTGGTCATAGGAGGGTTTCAGACTATTGTTGCCTGTTTTCACGATCTGTGGATTCGAAAAGTCGGCAACGGGTTGCAACTGTGCGATGGTGGGGTTGCCGGCTGATGTGCGGTAAAAAAAGTTCAGGTGTCCTGACTCCTTTGAACGAAAAGTTACCGAAGCCGATGGCAGCAGGCTATTGTAGGTGTGGCTGATGTAACTTTCTGAAGGAAACAGTTGTTTGCCGCTCAGTTTTTGTTGCTGTATCTCAGCTCCGACAGCAAAATTCCACTTGTTCAGGCGGTAACGATAGTTGAGGCCTGCTCGCTGACTGTTGATGTCGTTCAAATAATCGTTCGAAAGCAAGCTGTCAGGACTGCCGGCCTGTGGATCGGTCATCAGGTCGTAGGTTGATTTACTCGCATCTTCCCGCGTGAATCCCGGTTTATAGCTAAGTGCCAGCTGACTGTTTTTTCCAAGGGGTTCAGTATAGGTGAGATTGGCCGAAAGCCTGAGTCCACGGCTTTGGCTGTTGTATGTCTGATCGAGCAGCAGGGTGTCGGGCTGATTTTCGGTCAGGCCGTTGTTTTGAATTGTTCCATCATTGTCGCGGTGGTCAATCCGGGTTATCATTCCCAGCGAGAGGGTCCTGCCTTCCTTTTCAAACTGATGCAACCATGTGAGGTCGTTGTTAAAAAGGAGACCGATATTGTCAATGGCTGTTGTGTAGCGGGTATTTTTTTGTGACCCTGCCAGGCTGTTGCTGCGTTGCGTCAGCACGGTGGAAGCACTGCGGTTGTCCTGTATGGTGAGCCGTGGTACCCAAATGAGGCTGTTGGACGAATCCATGGTGTATTCAAGTCTGAAGTTAAGCCGGTGATTGAGATTAGTATTAGTTGACCAGCTGTCTTCAAGATAGCTTAAGTCATTTGTAGTAAAATAGTTGCGAACGGTATTGCTTTCTAATTCCTGGCTACTTTTATTGAAGAAGTAATTACCGCTCACCTGCACCTTCTCCGACCATTTATCGATGTAGTTGATCCCGAAGGCATGTGTTTTGGCGATACCGTTTTGCTGTCCGGAGAAGAGAGATCCTGCGCTTCCGCTTCCGCCTCCCGGCCCGCCACCGCGCGAACCACCGCCGTTGCTCATCACGCTCATGATATCAGATGCAGCGAAGTTCTGCTGGTTTACATTGTTGCTCATGCCGATAAGCGAAATCCTGCTGTCGCCTTTGAACCGGTTGAGGGTTAGGCCGGTATTGTATTTCTCGTCGGGTCCCAGACCGGCATAAATTTTACCAAAGAAACCCTCCTTTTTGTCGGCACGCGTAACAATGTTGAGAGTTTTTTCTTCGTTGTTGTCGCGAAATCCGGTGAACAACGATTGATCACTGGCTTTGTCGAACACCTGAATTTTATCCACCATCTCGGCAGGGAGGTTTTTTAACGTCACAGCCGGGTCGTCGCCAAAAAATTGCCTGCCATCCACCAGCACCTTTTTCACTTCTTCGCCATGCACTTTCACTGTGGTACCTTCCACCGTAACACCGGGCATTTTTTTGACGAGATCTTCGGTGGTGGCATCCTGATGGGTTTGAAAAGCCGCTGCATTAAATTGCACCGTATCGCCTTTCTGCTCAACGCGTTCAACCACTTCGGCCACTTCCACTTCTTTCAGCCCGATCGCATTTTGTTTCAGCACGATCACAGGCAACTGCAAAGCTTCCTTGCCCAACCTGATGGTTTGTTTATACGTTTCAAAACCCACAAATGATATGCTCAGTTCATAGCTTGCGGTGCGCAGTTTTCCAATGCTGAACCAACCGTTGGCATCGGTGGTAGTGCCTCTGCTTTTAGCCGGATCGTCAGTCCGAACAAGTACGATATTGGCATTGGGTACGGGTTTCCGTTCGTCGGAATCGATCACTCTTCCCTGTATGCTGAGCCCCTGGGCAGAGATCCGCTGTACACAAAACAATGCTGCCAATACCAGCATCAGCCTGAGGAAATGAGAAATTTGCATGATGTTTTTCACAGGGTGATTATTTGTCATTGTATTGTAGTATGAACTGTCTTTTAATGATGATTTCTGATGCCATCATGCCGAAGTCAGGTCTTTGACCCTCTTGCATCCGGCCTTGTCCGCGGCCACTGCCCGGACCACCACCCATCGATCCGCCACGCTGCGAAGGACCTTGCGCCGGTATGCCTTCAGGGCGCTCAAATGGAGGGAGGCGAAAGGTTATACTCATTACCTTGCCTTTATCTTCTGCTGTAAGCAGAGGTTTGAAAAAAGTCTTCAACGGAATTTTTGCTTCATAAACAAACTCTTCGCCTTGACGTCCTTTGGATTTTACCTCAATACCGGCTATTTTCAGCGGGTATTCACCTTCTTCGATGTCGTTGAAACCAGTTAACAACATGGCATCGGGCTCGGGAAGCCGTCTTTTTTCAAGTGACGGACGCTTTTCGTTTGCCCGGATTTCCTCGTTTTCATAGCGGTCGAAGTCTTTGCGCTCATCCGGACTACGTTGTAGCATTGCGCGTCCTACAGGGAATGTCAACACGGATTTCATGCGTTTTTTTGCGGTACTGTCGAGACCCAACTCCAGGCCGGAAAGCATGATTTTTCTCATCATGGTTTCATCGTAGGTCTTGAGTACTACATAAAGGTTTTCACTGTCATTACCAATGTAATAGAGCATCTTAATGTCTGACATATAACGACTCAGCTCGGGATATTCCCCGGTCAGCCCATCTACCACCACTTCGGTGCTTTGCCATTCCATGGGTTCAGCTTTTTTTTGGGCGTCAACAGCTTGGAGGCATGTGAAAGCCAGCAAAGACAAGAGGATTTTTTTCCAGTTTTTCATATCATAAATGGTTTTATATCAAAACATTAATAACTACTCTTTTTTCACTTCGAGCATGAGCGTATCGGAACTCAGGCCGGTAAAAATACCATAAGCATTCGAGATGCTCGTGGAAGGGTTGGTCAAATTCAGAGAACTGCTGCTGTTTTGCTCATACAACGCGGCATAGTCGGGCAGCACATGAAAAAGGATGATCCTGTGTGTGCCGAAATATTCAAATTCCATAGGCCTCAGCATCTCACTGCTATTGCTGGTGGGAGCTTTGCGAAAAGCAAATGCGGGTCGGTCTTCATCTTCATCAAGCTCCCTGATCAATTCCGGG
>JANJXG010000121.1 GCA_024709145.1 Bacteroidales bacterium
AGAACTTTTGTCATGCGATCGTTGTTTAAGAATGGTTAAAATATTGAATAGCAAATCCTTTATTCAGTTGAACCACCATCATTGATACGCTCCGTTTCCAACCTGTCCTTTTTCATTTCTCAATGGGCTTAGCAAATATAAAAAGTTTTGTTATTATAATAAAAAAATGTTAAAAAATAAAAAAGACCGAATGGATGCCATCCGGTCTTTATTCTGTTCGATTTAGAGTGTCTGGTTTCTCTATCTTAAGACAATGCTTCCTCTCGTTTGAACAACAGATGCAGGCGTTTGATGCATAAGTTGATAGAAGTAAATGCCTGAACCATTTAAATCAAGCTCAGAAATGGTGAGCCGTACCTTGCCTGATGCGGTGTTCAAAACCTTCCTGTGAATTTCCTGTCCAAGCTGGTTGAATATAACAAGCGTTGTAAGTCCGGTCTCACCAATTTCCGCTTCAATACGGGCTTCCTGGCTGAAGGGGTTTGGATAGACCACTGCCTGCAAATCAGATTCTTCATCCATGTTACCGGCATGTATATAGGCATTTGTTTTAAGCTGAACACCCTCTATGACGGTGGCTTGCGTATCAGCAAACTCAGAATTGTTGCCTAATTTAATCAGCATCTGTGGTGATGTCAACGCCACCTTTGGTATTGCATTCACACTCACCAGCTTCTGCCCTGCTTCATAGGTAAAACCATCTTTGTCGAACCATGAAATCAGGATATTACCGTTGCTGATGGTATAATGTCCGGGAGCTTCCACACTCAAAACCTCAATTTGCTCAGGGTTGTAGTGAAGCTGTAGAGTCATTGCTGCGGTTGTCATCGTGTTGGCAGCTAAAACCGGAATGCTGATGACATTTCCTTCAGTCAGGCTGATGTTTTCTGCGGCTTCCAATGTGGCTGTTGTGCGCATGGCAGGGCCGGGTAAATAACTGGCGTTGAGGTCACCGGTAGCTGAATAATAGATATTAAACACATTCAGGCCTGTTTCGGTAATTGGCAAAACAGCTTCATAATACACTTCATCTGCGTGGCTGTCGGCAGCATAGATTCCGTAAGGCGAAAAGATAATCGCAGGTGCCTGAGGGTATTGCTTGTCACTGTGCGAGCTTAACTTCGCCCCAGCCACCTGAAAGTTGTGCCTGCCACCTGGCAAAGGATTATAACCGGCTTCGTTAATCATACGGTATTGTAACAGCAAAGCATCAGCTGCAGTGAGGCTGGCGCTGTTGTTGGCATCAGCCACATTGAAAAAGTGCTCGCTATAATTAGGAACACTTGTTGGCGCAATCCAGGGAAGTTGTTCAATTACAGTACTCTCTGCAGTCATTAAACTGGAAATGAGTGCGTCAAGCGCTGTAACACCTCCCCATTGGTTCCATGCCCAAGTTCCTTCTAACAAATTGTCCTGAGTTTGTTCCCACACACGCAGGCTATAGCTGCGTCCGGCTTCCACATTGGCAAATTCATAGTAGGCATCTAACCCAAGCGCCTGGTTATAGCGCACCATCTGACGTGGCCTTACAGCAACTCCATTTTCCATTAGCTGAACGTAGAAGACACTGTTAACATTGGGTGATGGCATAGTTGTTTCAAGTGGATTAAAATACTTAAGCTGACCGGCTATCCTTTCGGAGGAGTTAGTGCTTAGGTTCAAAATCAAAATGTTATTCAACCCACCTAATGGATTTACAGTATTTGTAAGTCCCCAAAAACCATCTTCAGAGGTTTTCACATCAACAATATCCCCGGATAGAAGATTCCTTTCTTCAACTCTTCTCACACCATAAATGTTTGAATTAGGCAGGATGCCACCCCAAGAACCAATCTCACCAGCCACTTCATTTCTGTAAAATCCTGCATAACTGGAATTTCCTGCAAAATCAACACCTGTAGTTTCTACGCTTGTTCCATAGAGCGGTCTGCCGCTACCCGAAGCATTGTCATAAACAAACACAAAGTTTTTGGGTGATGCAGAAGACACTGCTCTGACACCGGTACCTTTACCTGGTTCGGCAGTTTCACCGAAACCAAGCACAGTCAATGTTTCTGATGTAAAGTAATGAACAGCTGATGTGCCGTTCTCGCCGTCATTCAAACGGATGCGCATCATCACCTGTTGTCCGGGCGTGAAACGACTATTGCCGGTTGCTTCTAACATGAACCAACCTTTGTAATATCCGTCAGCATCAGTAGTGAACTCACCATATTGTCCTGGAATTGAAAAACTTGGGCTTGAACTTCTAATGAATTCCCCATTGATGACAAAAATCGGGTTACCGGCACCAGAGGTGGTTGGATCGTCAGTGCTAATCACTGCCTGGTTAATGTAGCGATAGGTGGTATTCGGCACCAAATTTTTCAATTCAACCCTAAAAGCAAAAGGTAACCTTTCGTTATTGGTACCATTCATTCCCTGAATGTATTGCGGCACAAGAATATTGGTCAGGCCAGGCGCTCCCTGTGTCAGCGCATCATCCATTGGTATCATACCATCTGTTTTGTAGTTAATGGTCACACCATTCCCATTAAAGACAAATGCTTTGAAATAATACCGGGTTTCAGCATTAAGTCCGGTAAATTCAGCAAAATCTAATCCGGCGGCCACATATTTAACAAGAACAGATTCGGTTTCAACAGTTCCGTCAACCGGTGCATTGATGGCTTCAAAACCACTTGTACTCCCCTTGATCAGGTAGCCTGTTGCAGCAGGAATAGCTTCAACCCAACTCAATTGAACAGATGTCATTCCGCTGGCATTGGCCTGGAAGCCGGTAAGATGATTTGTCGGTTCGCTTGCGGGTGTTGAAACCATACCTGATACGGAAACAGATTTATTTACAGCACCGGCACTTGTGAGCTGAATGTTTTCGTTGTAATTACCTCCCGCGAGACCTGCTTTCATGCGTACATAGACAGTTGTCGGACTGGCAACACCACCGGCTTGAGGTACTGTGATTTGTGACTGGGCAACGAACTGAGCACCCGAACCAGACGAAATTTCAAATGAAGCAGAAGCACTGACAATGATTCCGGCAGTAAGATTTGTTCCGCTGACACTAAATGATTGTTCAGCCGACGGACCTGTTCCGATGAAGTAATCGAACCCGGTCAAACTTGCAGGGTTAACAGCAATCGTAGGTCTTGTATCGAGTTCAAGCACAAGCACATTGTCTAATCCACCAACCGGGTTCACTGTATTTGTGGCGCCCCATGCACCGTTGTTTGAAGTTTTTGTGCTTACAACAGCTCCTGTTACGTTGCTTCTTTCCTCAATAAAAGTAATGCCCGAGGGTAA
>JANJXG010000127.1 GCA_024709145.1 Bacteroidales bacterium
TTCCAGATTTTGCCCGGACGGTAATCGGCCTGAAAGTTGACGCCCTGTGTTGCCTGTTGTTCGAGTAGCTGCTCTACAATATTCTTGTAAGTCTCATAGTAAATGATGGCTTGTCTTTGGCTGTAGGAAAGCGAAAGCGAAAGTTGCTTCAGGGGTCTGTAGCGCAGCGAGAGGTAAGCGTTGGACAAACTGAATTGCTGCTTGCTCACCTCCTGAACTTTTTGAAACAGGTCGAACTCAAGCGAACCAAAAGCATAGAGCTTCGGCAACAGACTGTTGGCATGTTGCAAGTAAATAAAACGCCTGTCAGTCAATCCTTTGTTGGTTTGCTCCACCAAAGCCACCGACGATTGTATCAGGCCGGCAGCCCTTTTACTGGTATGACTGAGATAGGCCCCTGCCTGAAGAAGTCCGGTGTTTAAAGTAAAGTTTTGTTGATCGGGACGAGAGCCTGCCAGGATGCCAAGGCTAAACGACCGCCTGCTGAATTCGTACTGAAGCCCGTCGTTTACACCCAGCTGTGAGATGTTGGGATTGATTTTGCGGCCCAGTGAGAGTTTGTGTTGCGGATTGATTTGGTAATTGACTGACAGGCTGTAGATTTTCAGTCCCTGAAAGATATCTTTCTTTATTTCGCTCCATTGATGATCGCGGTGCGAGAAGGTGACATAGGCTTCGGCGGACAGTGGTGTTCGTGCAAGGTGGGTGGCGGTGAGCGAAAGGGTGTAGCGCATGCGTTGCGAAACGGTGGGTTCAGGCGAATAGGCAGTGGTGTAGGATGCTACCGAAAACCTTCCGCGAAGTCTGGTCTCCCGGTTGTTTTGTTCTTTTGGCACTTTTTGGCTTGTGTCCTCTGTCATTGCCTCCGGCACATCAGGCAACAGCAGCGGAGTTTCAGCTTTCACTTCATCCACGATCTTTGCAGGGGCAGTGTGGTATACTTTGTCGCCTTTTTGCAGTTGAACCAAACTGATGCGTGAGCATACACATGAAATGGATGATTTGTTGATAACGACCAGAGCCGCCAAAGGTTTTTCGCTTCCCTGCCCGACATAAAGGGTATCGCCGGGGTGGATATTTGCTGTTTGGGCAAACTTCACATACACCTGCGCTGTGCCTGTATAACTCACCGTTCCTTCAAGCGTTTGCGCGCTGAGATGTCCCGTCAGCAAAATGGTAACCAGGAACAGAATCCGGCAGAAGGTTGTTCTCATAGGTATCATTTTATTTCGCGCAACATCCTGTGATTGATTTTCTTATCTCCTTCGCCATTGGGATGGCATTCAAGACAGGCATTGGAATTCCACACATAACCCGACACGTCATCATGCTCATCAGCCATATCAGCCTGGTTGTGCTCATGGCAGTCGATGCAGCTGAAAACAGCATAATTATTGGGATTGGTATGGCAATCAGTGCATAGGTTCCATTCGCGTTGATGTTCGCCTGAATAGATGGGAAAATACAGCGCATCGTGGTTAAAGGTGGATGGCGTCCAGGCCGATTGGGTGTGACAGCTGAGGCATTCAGTCGGAAACTGAGCGCTGGCATGCGGTGGGTTATTGGTGAGGTTATAATCCTGCTCGTGGCAGCCAAAACAGGTGTTGGGTGTGCTGTTGTAATTGCCGTTGTGGCATTGCACACAGTCATTTGCAATGAACTGATGAGCCCCTTCGAGCAGGTAATAGTTGTTGTGAATGCCAAAGGAGGCAGGACTCCAGCCAGGTTGTGTTGAATGGCAATCGGCACAGGCCTGCGGAATATTGAGTGCCAGGTGGTTTGGATTTACACTTTGGTTGTAGTGGGTGGTGTGGCAGTCAGCACAAATGGTAGAAGTACCCGTGTAGCCGGAGGTATGACATTCGGCACAGCTCACGGTATTGTGGGCTCCTGTGAGGGGGAAAGCGGTTTGGTTGTGGTCGAAGGCGGCATCGCCGTCTCCGGTAGGGTGGCAGGCATAGCAGGCATCTGAAGCATAGGTATAGCCGCTGATACCGGCATGCTGGCTTTCGGAATCGGGCTGATTGTGCTCATGGCAGTCGATGCAGCTGAAGATTGCGAAGTTTTCGGGCGTGGTATGGCATTCGGCGCAGCTTTGCCACTCGCCGGCATGGTTTCCGCTGTAGATAGGAAAATACTGCTGATCGTGGTCAAAGGTGGCCGGCGTCCAGGCTTGCTCGCTGTGGCATTCCTCGCAGTTTGTTGAAAACTGAGCCTGCTGGTGGGGCGGATTGGTGGTTTGATCGTAGGCACTGGCATGACAGCCGAAACAACTGTTGGGGCTGTTCACATAATTGCCTTCATGACAGTCGAAGCAATTGCTGGCAATACGCTGATGTGCTCCCCTTAACACAAAATAATTATCGTGCTGTGCAAAGGTGGCCGGCTGCCAGTCGGGGTTGGTGGTGTGGCATTCAGCACAGTCCTGGCTGAGACCAAGTTGGGTATGGCTCGGATTTGCAGCATCGTTGTAATGCTGCTGGTGGCAGCTTTGGCAAGCCGTGGAGGTACCGCTGTAACCGGAAGTATGGCAGTCGGCACATATAATGGTGTTGTGGGCGCCGGTAAGTGGAAAGGATGTGGTGTTGTGATCAAAAACTTTGTCGCCATCACCGCTGGGGTGACATTCGAAGCAGGCCCTGCTGTCGTAGGCATATCCGCTCACATCACTGTGTTCCTCGTTCATATCTTGTTGGTTGTGTTCGTGGCAGCCGATGCAGCTGAACTGCGAAAAATCATTGCTGTTGGTGTGACAGTCGGTACAGCTTTCCCATTCACCTTTGTGTTTTCCTGAATACACAGGAAAAAACTGATTGTCGTGGTTACTGAAAGAGGCCGGTCGCCATCCGGGGTTCAGGTCATGGCATTCGTTGCACTGTGTAGGGAAGCCAACAGAACTGTGGTTTGGGTTCACTGCCTGTTGATAGTCGGTCAGGTGGCAGCTGCTGCATTCCTGTGAAATGCTGTTGTATGGCTGACCTTGAATGTGGCATTGGGCACAATCGATGTTGTGGCTTTCCTGCAGGGGAAAGAAGGCATGGTTGATACCGGCACCGCTCCAGCTTACGGCGTTGATGTTGTGGCAATCAACACAATTGGTTGAGTAATTGTTGGCCACATGATCAGGCACTTTGGCATTGAGATAATCCTGTTGGTGACACGAAAAGCAGTCAACAGGCAAGGGTTCAAAAAGCAGGGAGGAATTGCTTTGGTGACAATCGCGGCAGTCGGCGGCATAATGGGCACCTGTGAGCGGAAACCTGGTGAGGCGGTGCAATGCTGTCATATCCGGCACCAGCCACGATTCTTCGTTGTGGCAACGGGCACAGTCGGGCCCGGTGGTCTGCTGGTGCACATCGGTATGGCAGCTGATGCATGACTGGTCAGCTTCATCGAAGACAAGACTTGCATGGCAATCCTTGCAGCTCAGAGCGTTGTGTTGCCCGAGGAGGGGGAAGCCGGTCTGCTTATGCGTAAAGGTAAAGCGACCTTCCACCATTTTCCAGCCATCGGGATGGTGACAATCAGCACAGCCGATTGTCAGTTTTTCACCGTGCGGCGATCGTGTTGATTGTGCAAACACACCCAGGATGAGGGCAATGAAAAGCACAGCTATCAATGACAGGCTTCGCATCTGAAATCATTTATTTTATACAAAACATAACTTTTGCCGGTAACAGGCAGTGTTTTGTGACAATCGCCACAAGCTGCCTGCGCATGTTTTCCTTCGAGGGGAAAACGGGTTTTGGTATGGTCGAATTTTTCGGCCTTCCAGTTGGAGGGGTCGTGACAACGAAGGCAATCTGTCAGTCCATCGCGGTCGAATTGACCCTGATGGTTGTCCTGATGGCAAGCAGAACATTGTTGACTGAGACCGCTGAAACGCTGCACGGGCTTGGCGGGATCCTGGCCGCTGAAGTGACAGGCCCGGCACGAGGGTCCCTGGTGCCGGCCTTGCAAGGGATAAGATGTGAGGTTATGATCGAAGCGGATTGATGCCCAGCTTTCCTCGCTGTGGCAATTGGTGCAGGCTGAGGCCGGGTAATAGGAATCGGGTATAAAACCCTGATGTAGGTCGGCGTGACAATCTACGCATTGCCGGCCGATGTCTCTGAAATTCCAGTCACCTGATTTTTGGTGACATTCGGAGCAGGCAGTGGCCTGATGGGCACCGTTTAAAGGATAACCGGATTGCTGATGCCTTTCGAGGGTGTAGGTGGACGACCCGAATCCTTCGGTTGTGTGACAGGCTTCGCAGTCGGCGGTAGCTGCCGAGGCAGTAAACTGACCTCGGTGATAATCCTCGTGACAATCAATACAATACCTGAATCTTAAAGGGTCGGTGATTCGCTTTTTATGACATGCAGCGCAAGCTACAGTGGCGTGTCTGCCTTCGAGGGGATAGCTTGTGCGGTTGTGATCGAACACATGGTTTTTGTTTAACTGCCTGAATGAAACTTCCGAATGGCATTTTTTGCAATCATTTCCAAATTTGTTGTCATGAACATCTTCATGGCAGTCGGTGCATTTGCCAAACTTGAGGTTGTTAAATTGCTGAAAAGTTTTGCCGTTGCGCTGCGTTGTCGGATGACATTCTTCACAAGCAGTTTCAAGGTGTTTTCCCAGGAGTATAAATTTTGCTTTGTCGTGGTTAAACTGCGGAGCAGGTTTGAAAGCGTTGAAATCATGGCAGCTGAGGCAATCGGCGGGTAACGACTGCTGGTGATAGTCGTCGTGACAGCTCAGACATTCGGTGTCTAAGCCCAGGAAAGTATATTTTTGAGCGGCTATTTCGCTGTCGGCGATGAATTTTTTCTGGTGACAATCCCTGCACGCTGTTTTTTGGTGTGCGCCTTCGAGGGGATAGCCTGCCAGCCTGTGATCGAATTTATTTTCCTCAAAGCGGATAATCTGAAAATTGCGGCCATGATGATCGTTGTGGCAGCTCACGCAGCTTTTTCCCACTACTTCTGCTGAGGTGTGATATCCTTTGGATGCCTTAATCCGCCGGTCGAGAGCCTGATGACAGTCGAGACATTTCTGATCAGAGACCTTGTTGCCAAGGGTGTGACAGAGCGTGCATTTTGAAAGACCTTCGAGATGGGCATGTGGCTCACACAGGTCGCCCGGCGAAAGTTGTGCTTTGAGGAACAAGGGCCAGAACCACAGCAGCAGAGCCAGAACCGGAAGTTGACTTTTAAGCTTCATCATTGGCCGTGTTTAAGGATAACTTCACCAAATTTCCGCGAGATTGTCACGCCCGCCTTCTCAAGAAACCGGGTCGGAAGTTCACCCCCGGCAAAGATGTAAACCAAATGGTTGGGTAGGCTGAGTTCTGTTTCTGACTGCATGAACTTCAATTGTACGTTTTCGGGGCCGATCGAAACCACCTGACTGTCGAAGTACACTTCAAGTGCAGATGCCTCAATGGCTTCCTGAATTTTTTGCCTGTTTTTCGGCTTGAGCCTGTTGAATACCGTCCCACGGTAGCTTAAAACCACCTTGTTTTTATCAGCAAGGAGCAGGGCTGCTTCAACGGCACTGTCGCCACCACCCACAACGAGGATTTGTTTTCCATCGATGGTCTCGGGCTCAAGCAGACGGTAGGCCACTTTCTCAAGATGTTCGCCGGGCACCTCCAGTTTTCGGGGCGATCCCCTTCGCCCGATGGCCAGTAACACCGATTGTGCCCGCAGTGATTCTCCTTTTTGTGTAAGCACACTAAAACCTTCTGGCTCACGGGTGATTGACTCAGCTTTGCAGTGCTCCCTGATTTGTATGCTGTTCTTTTCCAAGGCCTTGTTCCAAAGCCCGAGCAATTCCTGTTTGGATGTTTCGGTGAGCTTAACCTTGCCAAAAAGTGGCAGATCCATCGGAGAGGTCATCACAACTTTTGAACGTGGAAATGAAAAAACTGTTCCGCCAAGCGAATCCTGATCGATGATGAGGAATCGAAGTTTGTTTTTTTTGGCCGTGAGCGCAGCCGAAATACCTGCCGGACCGGCACCGACAATGATGAGGTCATAAGGTAAAGCGGGATTTGATTTCAAAGCAGCTGCAAGGTTTTCTACAGCCTGCCGACCCTGTTCTACGGCATTTTTTATCAAACCCATGCCACCCAGCTCTCCGGCGATGTACAATCCTTTGACATTGGTCTCGAAAGACTGACTCACATGGGGCAGGTCGACACCCCTTTTTTCGGTGCCCATCACCAGGCTGATGGCCTCTGTCGGGCAGGCGTGAAAACAAGCTCCGTGGCCAATGCAGTGGGAAGCGTTGATGGTAGTGGCCTTGCCGTTCTTAATTCCAAGAATGTCCTGTTCCGGACAAGCCATAATGCAGGCTCCTGTTTTGATGCAGCTGTTTATGTCGATTACCGGATGAAGCGAAACAGGCTCAAACAGCCCGTCGGCTTTGGCACGGGCAATTTTTTCGTCAACGATGGACGACTCACGTCGCTGCTTACGCAGGTAAATAAATACCACCAGCAGGCAGAACAAGGCTACCAAGGTATAGGTTAGAATTTGCTCAAGCATCAGTTCGTCCATCAGAAAATCCATTTAAATCCAAAAAGGATGGTTACCACCACATGTATCACCATGATTACGAGCATCACCAGTGCAAAAGGCAGATGAGCCACATGCCAGTACCTGAAAAGCTGCTGCATTTTCTGTAGCCTGGCAATCCGGTGGTTGAGCGATAGCTCGCTGGCGATTAATTTCTTTATTTTTTTCTTCACCGGGGGTGCAAGTCCTTTTTGCTTCATCAGGTTCAGGGCCTGACTGATGAGCTTTCGGTCGGAAAGATAATTGGCCAGGTAGTTTCTGCTTGATGTTGTGCCAGCACTTTCGGTTAAGGAGGTTAATTGCGCGATCAGGGTGCTGTCCATGCCGGTGGCTGCCTTCATCTCGTTGCTGAGCCCGGTTCGCATGCCACGCACCTCATTCAAACTTAGCTCACGTCCTTCGATACTGCGCGGAATCTGCAAATAGATAAACCTACCGGCTATACCGCTCAGAAAGACAGCTACCATGCTCCAGAAACTGATGGAAACAATGCCGCCGAATTTAAATGAGGTGTGAAACAAAATCATCAAAGGTCCGAGTGTGCATAAAAAGATGTGAAACTCTAGCCAGTGCTTGAGCAAGCCCCAGTGTCGCATAAAACGATAGCGTTTTCTTGCCATGTAGCCAAACACCCCTCCCAGGATCAGCAGCGTACCTGCAACACCAAGACCATGTCCCCATAACCCACTCGGCTTCAGTAGTTCGTGGCTCTGATGAAAAAAACGCTCTTCCAGTCCTGTCTGATAGTAATCCCAGCCCAGTGCGGTGAGGTAAATACCGGCTGCTGCCACCATCAGGGTGAGCAAAATAAGGTAAAGTCTGTGCGTAGCCTTTTGCATGGCAGCCTTGCTATTTTTTTACGGGTGGTGAACCCGTTGGTGATTTCAATCCCTTAGCGGGACAACAAATCTATTGATTCAACATTTTCAGGATGTCAGTTTGCAACAAAAGATGCAGCGGACGGGTTTATTTATAATTGTTCTAAATAATTGAATACCACAACGGTTCCCTCTTATAGAGCAAAGATAAGGATTGAGAAACGGCCATCGGGAAAGGAATCTTAAGATTTGCTTAATTAGTGTCTGTCGGGATTGTTAGTGGCTTACATTGTAAAGTTTGAGGGCGAAGCTTTATTAATTTCTATTGAAGAAGTTTGCTTATGCAGGATCTGCTGAAAAAATTAAGTACATCAATAAAATAAAGCCTGGATTTTGCATTTTTTGTGCATGCATTTGAATCTGTTAACCTCAAAAAGTATGCATCCCGATCGAAATTCGAAGCCGGGATTGATCGAAAAAGATACAGTAGCGTTCTTTTGTTTTGACCGCAGAAAACACGATCCCGACAGCTGTCAGGGGCGTAGAGACGCAGAGAAATTGATGATTTCTGATCGATTCATTTGCCCCATCGCCTCGTCGCATCGTTCGCCTTCCTTCAAGGTTCATGTGCCTGCCCTTTTCAGTCTAAGCGATATCAGGCGGGTAAAAAAAAGAAGCCTCTGTTGAAGGCTTCCTTTCAGCTTTCGCTTTGTATTAATTTGTATAGATTTGGTTTCGTGGATCCATCAATGAAAAGCTGTGATAGCCATTGAGAGGTTGGCCCAATCGACCAAAGGGCCAAACCAGATGCCAAGGATGAGTGTCGGGACAGCCAGCAGCAGCACCAAAGCCAGCACTGCAGGTGTGAAAGTGATTTTTGAGCCCTGGCTTTCCACATCGCGCAGATACATATTCCGGATCACGCGCACGTAGTAGTAGAGCGACACCACGCTGTTGAGCACACCCACGATGGCCAGCCACACATAACCGGCACTGATCACCGAGGTAAAAACATACAGTTTCCCGATAAATCCGGCGGTGGGCGGCAGGCCGGTAAGGGAAATCAGAAAAACGGTGAGGGCAACCCCGATCAATGGACTGCGGTATCCCAGCCCGCTGTAGGCTTCAAGGTCTTCCGAGCCCGTTTTGTCGGCAACAAGCTGAACGATGAGAAAAGCACCCAGATTCATAATCATATAGGTGAAGAAATAAATCAGGATGGCGGCCACGCCGGTATCGTTGAGCACAGCCACAGCCATAAGCATATAACCTGCGTGAGCGATGCTCGAATAGGCCAGCATGCGTTTCATATTCGACTGCCACAGGGCAACGAGGTTACCAAGCGTCATGGTCAGCACAGCCAGCACAGCCAGCACAAAATGCCAGTCGATGCTGCCGATCACGGTCCAGTCGGCATCCACAGCAGTAAAGGGAGCTGTGAAAGCGAGTCTGAAAAACCGTAACATGGCTGCGAAGCCTGCTGCCTTTGAAGCCACCGATAGCAAGGCGGTGATGGTAACAGGTGCACCCTCATACACATCAGGTGTCCAGTAATGAAACGGAACAGCCGAAATTTTATAGCCAAAACCTGCCAGAATCATAATCCCTGCCATCAACAGTGTGAGGTTGTCAACGCTGTGCTGTTGCAGGTAGGCACCAATGTCGTGAAGCTGCAGGCTTCCGGTCAAACCAAAGAGCAGTGAGAAACCATACACCATCACGCCTGAAGAAACAGCGCCATAAATCACATATTTCATAGAAGCCTCGCTGGCACGGCGCACAAATTTGGTGTATCCGCTCAGGATATACGAGCTGATACTCATGGTTTCGATGGCCAGGTAGATCATCACCAGGTTAGAGGCGCCGGTGAGCAGAAACATGCCGAACACCATGCCCACGATAAGGATATAGTATTCGCCCAAACGTGTGTAGGCCTGATGCAGCTCGCCCGAGATGAAGGAAAACAGCACAACCAGCATGGCACTGAGCAGGATGACCCATTTGATGAAGATTCCGAAATGGTCGATCACCAACATGCCTGAAAAGGTGATGCCAGTTACTGACTGTTGCTGCACAAGCAGAAATCCGGTGACGATGAAACCTGCCAGCGCCATATAACCCGAGATGTGCCTTTGTTTTTTCCAGATCAGGTCGGCAGCCAGGGCAAGCAGAAAGGTGACAATCAGTGCCGTTTCGGGCACGAAAGCTTGCATGCTTTGCAGCAGATGGGTGGTAAACGGTGTGATATCGGTCATAGTCAATTCTTTATTGTGGTTTGTAGCCAGGCCATCAGGCGGAAATTAATGAATGAAAGGTTTCATCAATTCTATCAGCTGTGTCACCGAACCGGTCATCAGGTTGAGAACCGGGTTGGGATACACACCAAGGAAGATGACCAAAACACCCAGCGGTACCAGGGCGACGATTTCGCGCAGGTTCACATCATCCGTTTTATAGATACGGCCGGTGGGGTCCCAGGGTCCCTGCCATTTTTCGGGCAGCTGACCAAAGAAAATTTTCTGGAGAGCCCAAAGCATATAGGCAGCACCGAGCACGATGCTCAAGCCTGAGATGACGGTAAGCACCGGATAAGTTTTAAAGGCACCCAGGAAAACGAGCACCTCCGAGATGAAGCCACTCATGCCCGGGAGGCCGATGGCAGCAAAGAAAGCAACAGCCATGATGCCGGTGTAGATGGGCATTTTTTTGGCCAGTCCGCCAAAGTCGTCGAGACCCCTGGTGTGGGCCCTGTCGTATATCACACCCACAATCATAAAGAGCATGGCGGTGATGATGCCGTGGTTAAACATCTGGAAGATGGCACCGGTGATGCCTTCGGGGCGCATGGAGGCCAGGCCGAGGATGACCAACCCCATGTGACTGACAGAGGAATAAGCAATCAGTTTTTTAAAGTCGCGCTTGCCCACCTTGTGTTGACCGAGTGCGCAGAAAGCACCATAAACGATGCTGATCATCCCGATCCAGGCGATCAGCGTCTGGAAATAGGCAAAGGCATCGGGAAAGATTGGGAAGGCAATGCGTATCATGCCGTAGGCACCCATCTTCAGCAAAACTCCGGCCAGGATGACCGAGATAGGCGTAGGCGCTTCGACGTGGGCATCCGGAAGCCAGGTGTGAAAAGGAAATACCGGAACTTTGATGGCAAATCCAATGAAAAGCCCCATAAAAGCAACCAGCCTGAGCGTGGTGCCGGTGCCGCTGAATATGCCTCCGGGCATAAAGTTACCCTGATTCATCAGCTCTACCAGGTTAAAGGTGCCTGTGCTGTGATACAAGCCGATCATCACAAGCAGCATAAACACACTGCCAACAAGGGTATAGATGAAAAATTTGATGGCGGCATATTCCTTGCGCGGACCGCCCCAAATGCCGATGAGAAAATACATGGGCAACAGCATGAGCTCCCAGAAGATGTAAAAGAGGAAAAAGTCGAGCGCCGTGAATACACCCATCATACCCAGGTCGAGTAAGAGATACATGGCGAAATAACCCTTCACCGCCTTGTTGATGCCAAAAGAGGGAAAAATAGCCAGAAAACTGATGATGGCTGTCAGCAACACCATCGGTACACTCAGGCCATCGATGCCCAGAAAATACTCGATGTTGATGTCGCCGACCATGGGCAGGTGTGCGTTGATCCAACTCACTTTTTCGACAAACTGAAACGATTTCAGGTCGTTTACACCCGCCAGGGCTGTGTCGTAACTGAAATAGAGTATGATGGCAAGCACGAGCTGCAAAAAGGTGGTTCCGGCTGCTATCCAGCGGATGATCGTTTTTGAGAGTTCCTGTCCTTGTTCATCTTTTCCTTTCGGTACCAGAAGTACGGCCAGCATCCCGGCCAATGGCAGAAATGTGATCCAGGTTAAAATCGGAAAGTTCATTGTACCAAGCATTTATTTGTGTTATGTTGATTCTTTTTAATAATTACACGAAGAAATAAAATAGCAGGATGACACCCAGCAAAAGCATCACCACATAAAACTGTATGTTACCTGTCTGCAGTTTCCGTAGCCGTGAACCAAAAAATCCGGTCACACGGGCAGTGAGGTTCACAGCCCCATCCACCACCACGTGATCGAACAGACCGGTAACTTTTCCGGCCACGGTGGCCAGGCCGGCACTCAGGTTGACGATGCCGTCCACCACCACGCTGTCGAACCAGGCCATAGCCTTGGAAACAGCAAGCATCAAAGCAATCACGGTGGCATGGTAAAGCTCATCGAAATACCACTTATTGTAAGAGAAGGTATGCAATTTCTTAAAGCGCTTTTCGAGGGCATCAGCGCTAATAAGCTTGTACTGATAGATGGCAAAAGCCAGGGCGATACCCGTTCCTGCAATAAGCAGCGAAAGAAACATGGCCAGATAATGATAATGATGTGTTTCCTCCTGCAGGGCATTCAGTGCATGATGACTGCCATGATTTTCGGCAGGGGCTGCCTGATGATCCTGAATCAGAAATTCCCACTGATAGGCAGCAGGGACAGCTGTTTCGGGTTGTACTACCCTGGCATGAAACCAGCCGACAGAAGCATCGATGGGGTTGGGTGAATAAAAGAACCAGACCGAAAGCACCGAAAGCACTACCAACGGTAACACGATCCTCACCGGATTTTCGTGGGTATGACCTGCAATTTTTGTTTTGGGTTCGCCGTGGAAGGCTACGATGGTAAGTCGGAACATATAAAAGGCAGTCATTCCTGCAGCGGTAAACGCCATCACCGGAACAATCCAGTGCCAGCCTCCGGTAAGTTTAGCCCAGGCCAGGGTACCGGCCAGGATGCCGTCTTTGCTCAGAAAACCCGAAGTGAGCGGGATGCCTGCCAATGCCAGTGTAACAAAAAGAAAAGTACGGTAAGTCCAGGGCATCGTCTTGCGTAGTCCGCCCATATTGTTGATGTCTTGCGGATCGCTGTGATGATCGTGCATGTGGTGCATGGCGTGGTGCATGGCGTGAATCACCGAGCCGGCAGCCAGAAACAGCGCTGCCTTAAACCAGGCATGTGTCACCAGATGGAAGAATCCATTGGTATAACCTCCAGTGCCGAGCGACATGATCATGAACCCGAGTTGACTCACGGTGGAATAGGCCAGTACTTTTTTGAAATCGACCTGGGTGATGGCGATGGTGGCCGACACAAAAGCTGTGATCGTCCCGATAATGGCGATGAATGTCAGCGCATCAGCAGTGAACATCCAGAACACCTTGGCCACGAGGTAAACGCCGGCAGCAACCATGGTGGCGGCATGAATGAGGGCCGAAACAGGCGTGGGGCCTTCCATGGCATCCGGAAGCCATACGTGAAGCGGCCACTGGGCCGATTTTCCCATCGCACCCATGAAAATGCCAATGCCGGCCAGGGTAAGCATCGTGGGATTGTTAAAGGGCAGCGTGCCAGAGGCGATGCCTGCAAAAATATCTTCAAACATGAATGAACCGTAGGTCATGAAAAGAATCATGATGCCGGCAAAAAAACCAAGGTCGCCGATGCGGTTCGTGATGAAAGCTTTTTTGCCTGCATTGGAAGCCGAATCTTTCTCATACCAGAATCCAATGAGCAGGTAAGAGCTGATACCCACGAGTTCCCAGAAGATATACATCATCAGGAAGTTGTTTGCCATCACGATGCCCAGCATCGAAAAGGTGAACAATCCCAAATAGGCATAAAACTTCGGATAGCGCCTGTCGCCTTCCATGTAGATGGTGGAGAAAAGGTGAACGAGGAAGCTGATCAGGGTTACCACCATCAGCATGATGGCTGCAATGTTGTCGATGCCATAACCAACGCTGATGGCATAAGAGCCCGGGCTGAACCATTCGAACCTGGTTTGAATGATGTGTTCGCCGCCGTAGGTAACCAGCTTACTGAAAGCGATCAAAGCAGCCATAAGCAGGTCGATGCCCAGAATGGTTGTTCCAACCACACCACTGAGCCGGCCCAGTTTGTTTCCGAAAAAAATGTTGATCATGAAGCTGAGCAGGGGAGTCAGCAGCACGAAGACGCTCAGCGTTAGGAGGGTATCATGTGTCATAGTGGTCTTAATATTTTTGGCTCGTTATTCTTTCATTTGGTCCACCTCATCGAGGTTGACATGTTTGAAATGCTGGTAAATATTCAACAAGATCGCCAGGGCTACAGCGGCTTCGGCGGCAGCCAGGATAATAACAAACACGGCAGCCACCTGGCCATCCATATTCATACCGCCAAAACGGGCAAAGGCCACAAAGTTGATGTTGGCGGCATTGAGAATGAGCTCAAGGCCCATGAGCACCATCACGGCATGTTTGCGTGAGATAACACCATAAAGGCCGAGCGAAAAGAGCAAGGCACTGATGATGAGGTAATGTGATAATCCGATTTCCATTTTTCAGTTTTTTTTGCGGGCAATGAAAGCGGCGCCAACAATGGCAATGAGCAGGAGCATGGAGGCTGCTTCAAAGGCAAGCAGGTAGCGTGTAAGCAGCGATGTGCCGATGAGTTCGGCTGTGGAAGTAACTTCGGGTGCCGGACTTTCGTTCCAGGCAGTGCCGGTGGCAATGATGATCAGGGTGGCGGCCAGGGCCAGCGTAACGAGCACTGCGCCACCAAGCTGGATGCTTCCGGTGCGTCCCGACTTCACATCAACACCTGTGATATGGGTGGTGAGCATCACCCCAAAAATGATCAGAATCAGAATACCCCCGATGTAAATCATAATTTGGGTGATGGCCAAAAAATCGGCAAAGAGCAGCACATAAAGGCCTGCAATACCAAAGAAGGTAAAAAGGAGGCTGAAAGCTGCATGCAGGATGTTGCGCGACATCACCACCACAGCTCCGAAGCCCAGGGTGAGTGCAGCAAAAAAATAGAAGGCTAATGTTGTTAAATCCATGGCTTTATGATGCTATTTATGCCTCCGGGGCGGGTTCTTTGTCGGTTAAGGTTTGGGTAGCCGCTTTGTCGGGTGCTGCCGTGACAGGATGGTCTGCAGCTTTCTCCGTTTTTTTAGCCACAGCAGGTTTGTCTTTGGCTTTGAATTCGGCCAGAAGTCTTTCTTTTTCTGCAGCTTGTTCGGGTGTCAGTGTCTGGTATTTGTAATACAGATCAGCACGGTCGTAGGCCGAATATTCAAAATCGGTGGTATGATTAATGGCATCGCTGGGACAGGCAGCCTGACATAAACCGCAAAAACAGCATTTGGCGAAATCCATCTCGTAGCGGGTAATCCACATCTTACGGGGCTGACCGTTTTCGTATAGCTCCTGATGTGGGTCGTCGGGCACCACCCTTACTGTTTCGAGCAGGATGCAGTTGACCGGACAGGCTACCACGCAGAGATTGCAACCCGTACAACGTTCGGGTGTGAGCACCAGCCTGTTGCGGGCATTCGACGGAATTGGAAAGCGCTGGTCGGGGTATTGTATGGTAACCTTTTTTACGAAAAGGTGGCCCGAAGTGATTCGCATCCCTGTGAAAGTGGAGCTGAGACCCGACCAGATATTTTTTAAGTATTGAATCATAGCATAGGTTCTATTTGATCATGACAAATAAACTGATGGCGAGAAAACAAACAAGAGCCACCGGCAGCAGCACCTTCCAGCCCAGATACATAAGCTGATCGACCCTGTAACGGGGCAAAGTCCAGCGAATCCAAATCTGAATCAACACGATAAAAAACGACTTGGAAATAAACCACATGGCTCCCCACCAGGGGCCTTGCATGAAATCGCCGAAGGGTGAGTTCCAGCCACCCAGAAAGATGGTGGTAAGGATGGCTGCCACAACAAACATATTGGCATATTCGGCAAAGAAAAACATGGCAAATTTCATCCCGCTGTACTCGGTATGGAATCCGGCCACCAGCTCCGACTCACCTTCAGGGATGTCGAAGGGTACGCGGTTGGTTTCGGCCAGCGAGGCAATGAAATAGGTGATGGCCAGGGCAAGGGTGAAAGGTACGACCCACACTTTGGTCCAGTCGCCCGGTCCGCCGAAAATAAACCAGTTCCAGAACCAGCCTGTTTGTGCCCTGCTGATTTCCTGCATATTCATCGAGGAGGCGAGCACCACGATGGAAAGAACGGCCAAAGCTGCCGGTATCTCATAACTGATGAGCTGCGACACAGAGCGCATGGCTCCCATCAGCGAATATTTGTTGTTGGAAGCCCATCCGCCCATCACGATGCCCATGGCACTGATGGAGCCGATAGCAAAAACATAAAAGAGTCCCACATCGATGCCTGCCGGCACAAAAGCTTCGCTGAAAGGGATGACAGCGAAGGCGGCATAGGCTCCGGTGAAAATAATAAAGGGAGCCAGGTTATAGAGGAGCTTGCTGCTCAGGTCGGGGGTGATGTCTTCTTTTTGAATGAGTTTCACCACTTCGGCTATGGGCTGCAGGATGCCGTAGGGTCCTGTGCGCATGGGGCCGACACGTTCCTGAATCCAGGCCGATACTTTAAGCTCGGCCAGAATGGCGATCAGCGCATAAACGAGAACAAAAAGGAGTGGCAGCGAAATGACGGCCAAAACCGTCCAGATGTTGGTGCCAAACATGTCCCAGATAAAATTGGTTTTTTCCATTGATGTATGTATCTGTTCGCTGGTAAATTATCTGTCAACTTCACCCAAAACGATGTCGATGCTGCCGAGGATGAGGATCAGGTCGGCGAACATATATCCTTTGGAGATTTCGGGAATAACGGAGAGGTTGACAAAGCTTGCACCTCTGGCTTTGAGGCGTTCGGGTTTGTCGGTTCCGTTGCTTACGATGTAAAAACCGAGGTCGCCCTTGGGGTTTTCGGCTCTCATATACACTTCACCTTTCGGTATTTTGATTCTTTTGGGTATGAGTGCAGTCACATCTCCTTCGTCGGGCATCTGGGCAATGGCCTGTTCAATGATGCGGCACGACTGTTCCATTTCGTTTACCCTCACCATATTTCGGTTCCAGCTGTCGCCCACCACACCCACTTCGCCTTTGCCCACGGGCACTTCAAAATCGAAACGGTCGTAAACAGAGTAAGCTTCATCGCGTCGCAGGTCGTGCGCCACGCCGCTGCCACGCAACACCGGTCCGCTGCAGCCGTAATTGATGGCAACTTCAGGGGTGAGGATACCCACATGGGCCGTGCGTTTGATGAAAATGCTGTTGTAGATGAGCAGGTTCATGATCTCGGCATTGGTTTTGCGCACCTTTGCCACCACATCAAGCACCTCCTGCTTGAAAGTGGGATAGATATCTGCTGCCATGCCACCAACCCTGAAATAGTTGTAGAGCAGACGCGCACCCGAGAGTTTTTCAAGTATCCAGATGATATACTCCCTGTCGCGGAAGTAAAAGAGGAAGGGCGTAAAAGCACCGGCATCAAGGCCAAAGGTGGCCACAGCAATCTGGTGATTGGCAATGCGGTTGAGCTCCGACACGATCACACGCAGGTATTCAACCTTCTCGGGTACTTTGATGTCGAGCATTTTTTCGAGCGCCATCACATAAGGCCATTCGTTGTTCATGGCTGAGATGTAGTCCATCCTGTCGATGTAGGGGATGATCTGCTGATAAGTCATGCGTTCGCAATGCTTCTCAAAGCTGCGGTGCAGATACCCGAGGTGGGGCACCACTTCGGTCACGATTTCACCGTCAACTTCCACTTCGAGGCGCAGCACACCGTGGGTGGAAGGATGCTGCGGGCCCACGTTGATCCGCATTCTGTCCGAATCAAGTTGGCTGTATTCGAGGTCCATTCTTTTTATTTCGCTCATCATCTCAGGGTTTTACGACACTTTCATGCCATGATAGGTTTCGGGAGCCTGATAATCTTTTCGCAGGGGGTGTCCTTCCCAGTCGTAAGGGAGAAGGATTCGGATGTGGTTGTGGTGGCCGTCGAAACGGATGCCCAGCAGATCCCAGGCCTCACGCTCGTGCCAGTCGGCCGAACGCCAGAGACGCTCTACGGAAGGAACGAGCGGGTTTTCTTTGCTCACCTCGGTTTTGATCACGATCTTGTGTCGATGATGCATCGAATACAGGTGATAAACCACACCCAGCTGCTCGCCAAGGTCGGTTCCGCTGAGGCTCATCAGGTAGTCGAACTCCAGGCCGGCATCATCGCGCAGGCTGTGGCAGATGTCGAAAACGGCCGATGGCTGCACCCTGATGTAAGGATCGGTTTGCGGCACATCAACCAGTTCGGTTACCAGGTCGCCAAAGTCTTTCTTCAGTTTTTCGTAAATTTCTTGTGGTGACATAGGTCGGGTTATTATTCGATTCCCAGTTTCTTTCTTTTGTTGAAAATCGCCTGCTGGCTGATTTTTTTCTGCAGCTGTATCATGCCTTCCTCAAAGGCTTCGGGCCGGGGCGGACAGCCGGGGATATACACGTCCACAGGGATGATGAGGTCGACACCTTTGAGCACATGGTAGCCGTGTTCCCAATAAGGACCTCCGCTGTTGGAACACGAGCCTACCGAGATAACATATTTTGGTTCGGCCATTTGCTCGTATAAAACCTTGATACGGTCGGCCATTTTGAAAGTCACCGTGCCCGTGATCATGATAAAATCGGCTTGGCGGGGGCTTGTGCGCGGAATCGTTCCGAAACGCATGAAATCGAAGTGTGAGGCGTTCATGGCCATGAATTCAATGGCGCAGCATGCCAGTCCGAAGTGAAGGTACCAGTCTGATTTACTTCGTCCCCAGTTGAGGAGCTCTTCGACTTTACCCAGGACAATGCCTCCGCCTTCGTATGGATCGTCGAGTTTATTGAGAAGTCCCATATCTTTAAAATGAATGCTTTATGATTTTTTCTTTCCAACAACCAGGTCTTCGAGTTTGGCAATGTAGGGTCTTGGTTTGTCCCAGTCGAGATCGCCCTTGGCCCACACATAAATGAAGCCTGCGGCCAGAATCACGATGAAGATGATCATCTCGATGAACGCAAACCATCCCAATTGCTTGAACACAAGAGCCCATGGCAGTAAAAACACCACCTCAACATCGAACAGCAGAAACACCAGGGCGATCACGTAAAAGCGCACGTTGAACCGCACCCAGGGTTCGCCAATGGGTATTTCACCGCATTCGTAGGTTGAGTTTTTGATGGGATTGGGTTTGCTCGGGCGGATGAAATAGGCTGCTACCAGTGCAAAACCTACAAAAAAGGCCCCGAGAATAAAATACAACAGGATAATTCCAAATTCTGACAGCATAGGTGTTGAGATTTGACGCGGCGAAATTAGTACATATATAGATTATTCAATTGTTGCCTGTCAATTTAGAATCATTCCATATTAATCGGGAACTGCTGATTAATCCAGACGACCAACATCGACATCACTGCGCTCACTTCTGGTGCAGGCATTGGCAGTCATTCATCTTGAAAAAGCTTGCATCGCGGAAAGAGTGTTCGGGAATAACTTTTCATTGAATATTTCGGTTCGATGCACCTATTCTGGGTATGCCCCGCAGCCTGTTTTTCAAAGGCGGTTATTTTTGAGCAAATTTTCGTAGTAAGTAATTTACGAGATAAAAAACAATTACCCACAAAGCCAGGTCGGACAAAAACCTGATATTAAATATTCCTTCGCTGATATCGTAATGAAATCCAATTAGTTTACTAACGATTTTCACGATAACATAGGTGATGGCAATGGTTGCAATCGTGATTGTTCCGGGTGTTTTTTTGGGATAATTTTCCATGATTGATGTCTGTGGTTATTGGTTGATTCGCTATCACTGTCGGATTTTCGCCGGGTTTTCGATTAAGGTTTTTGATTCAGGTTTTTTTCAAAGGTAGAGAATAAATGGAAACTGTCCTGCTCACAAAAAAAAATGGTTAGAAATGAAGGCCTAGATCTCAAGAAACTGATATCCATCGAAAAATGTACGGGAAATACTTTTCATTGGATATGTCGGTACGCTGCACCTTATGTGAAATCGATGCTTTCGCTAAGTTGGCTAAAGTCGCTTCGTTCGCCAAAGTCGCCCCCTCGCCCCGTCGCTTCGTTTGCCCCCTTACTTCTTTCGCCTCCCTTCACCGTTAATACGGCAGCCCTTTGCGTCCCGACTCCCCTGCCCAACCCTTCCGACAAATACTGCTTCAGCATTATTTTTCATTGAAAATGATTTTGTTAGCTTTATTAGACTACCTTTGCCGGCTCAAAATTTTATTTCTTTTATGCCTACTTTTCAAGAATTAGGTCTTAAGCCCGAGCTGCAGAAAGCTGTTGAAGAACTCGGTTTCAAAGACCCCATGCCGATTCAGGCAGCCGTAATCCCCACTTTAACCGAACAAGCCACCGACCTGGTTGGACTGGCTCAGACAGGCACCGGAAAGACAGCCGCTTTTGGCTTGCCCGTATTGCATTACATTGATCCCTCGCTGCGACAAACTCAGGCTGTGATACTGTGTCCGACCCGTGAGCTATGCATGCAGATTACCCGCGACCTGACCAATTTTGCCCGTTTCATGCCGGCCATCCGCATCGTACCTATCTATGGCGGAGCCTCCATCGAAGTGCAGATGAAACAGTTATACGACAACCCGCAAATCATTGTGGCCACCCCGGGCCGCATGAATGATATGATTCGCCGCGGCAAAACCGATTTCAGTCAGGTGAAATGGGCCGTGCTCGACGAAGCCGACGAAATGCTCGATATGGGCTTTCAGGAAGATGTTGACAACATCCTTTCGGAGATGCCGAAACAAAAGAATACGCTCCTGTTCTCGGCAACCATGCCCGAGCAGGTGGAACGCATCCTGAGCAAATACATGCACAAACCAGTGGTGAAAACCGTGGGCGACCGCAACACCGGCACTGCCAATGTGAAGCATCTTTTTTACCTCGTTCATGCCAAAGACAGGTATCCGGCACTCAAACGCATTGCCGACTACAACCCGAGTATTTATGCCATCGTGTTTTGCCGCACCCGCATGGAAACGCAGGAAGTTGCCGACATGCTGATCCGCGATGGCTACAATGCCGACTCTTTGCACGGTGACCTGTCACAGGCACAACGCGATCATGTGATGAAACGCTTCCGCAGCGGAAGTCTTCAAATGCTTGTTGCTACCGACGTGGCCGCACGTGGCCTCGATGTGAACGACCTCACTCATGTGATCAATTACAACCTCCCCGACGAACCCGAGGTGTATATCCATCGCAGCGGACGAACCGGAAGAGCTGATAAAACAGGTACTTGTATATCCATCATCAACCTCAAGGAAAAAGGTAAGATGAAATTAATTGAGCGCAAGGTGGGCCGCGAATTTGCCAAAGCCAAGGTGCCGACAGGTGTGCAGGTCTGCGAAAAACAATTGTATCACCATGTCGACCGCATGGAAAAAGTTGAACTCAAGCATGAAGAAATCGACTCCTTCCTGCCCGTCATCTACCGCAAACTCGAATGGATGGACCGCGAAGAGCTCATCAAACGCTTTGTGGCATTGGAGTTTAACCGTTTTCTCGACTATTACCGCGATGCACACGACCTCAATGTGGATGAATCCAAATCGGTGCGCCGCGACGATTATCCCTCCGATAAAACCGCCCGCATTCGCAAAGATAAATGGGAAGAACGCGAACCACGTGAAAGCAAAAGCAGCAAACGCGATAACCTTGGCTCCAAATCAGGTTTCAAAAGGTTGTTTTTCAGCATCGGTCGCAAAGATAAAATTGGTCCTCACAACCTGATCGGACTCATCAACGAAGTAACTCGCTCACGCGAAGTTACAGTGGGACGCATCGATATCATGGACAATTTTTCTTTCGTTGATGTGGCTGCAAACGCTGTCGACCTCGTGATGGAGGCCTTCGGCAATGTCAACAAAAACCGCTCAGAAGTTCGTGTTGAATTGGCCGGCGACCGTGGCCCTAAAGACAGCGGAATGTTTCGCAAAAAGAAAACCGAAACCAGAGACGACGACGACAACTGGTCTAAACCAAGCCGTAAAAACCCCAACGTGGTTAACACCGACCGTAAAAGAAAAAGCAACAAACGCTTTTAAACAAGCATTTTTTGCTTCAGTTTATCAATAAAATGAGCCGGAACTGTCAGGTTTCGGCTCTATTTTTTTTTGATCGAAAAGCAGTGCTAAAAGGTAAGTGTAAAAACTGTTCCCTCGCCTTGCTTCGATTTGAAGGTGATAGCACCTTTGTGCATCTGCATGATCTGGCGCGACAAGCTCAACCCTATGCCCGATCCTTCCTTTTTACTTGTAAAAAATGGCATGAATATTTTATCCATCAGGTCGGGTTTGATACCATGTCCG
>JANJXG010000027.1 GCA_024709145.1 Bacteroidales bacterium
AAGCGGAAGGGCCGCTCCCACCTCTATTTTGATGCGTTCGGCGGTACGTTCACCAATATTGATGTTATGCTGCTTACGCATGTACTCTTCAATGTCAGCGTTGAAATCATCGCCGGCGATACGGATTGATTTGTTGTTGACGATGCCCCCCAGTGCAATTACAGCAATCTCGCTTGTTCCGCCGCCTATGTCGATAATCATGTTTCCTGTAGGTTCAAGAACATCGATACCAATTCCGATGGCAGCAGCCATAGGTTCATGGATAAGCCGCACTTCCTTGGCACCGGCTTGCTCTGCAGAGTCTTTCACTGCTCTTTCTTCCACTTCGGTGATGCCGGAAGGGATACAGATTACCATTTTGAGGGCAGGAGGAAAAAACCGTCCTTTGATGCCAATCATTTTAATCATCTCCCGCATCATGTGCTCGGCAGCCTGAAAGTCGGCAATCACACCATCGCGCAAAGGCCTGATGGTTTTAATGTTTTCGTGGGTTTTACCGTGCATCATCATGGCTTTTTTGCCCACGGCGATGATGCGTCCGGTATTGCGCTCAATGGCCACGATGGAAGGCTCATCAACAACCACTTTATCATTAAAAATGATGATGGTGTTGGCCGTCCCGAGGTCGATGGCAATTTCTTTGTTCAGGAATGAAAATAATCCCATATCTTGTGGTGTATTGTATTACAAATCAATGTTTAAAATGCCTGATTCCGGTAAAAACCATGCTGATACCGGCGCTGTTGCAAAAGTTGACGGTGTCGGCATCACGCACCGACCCGCCCGGCTGCACAACAGCACTGATGCCGACCCGTGAAGCAATCTCCACAGAATCGGCAAAAGGGAAAAAGGCATCAGAAGCCATCACTGCACCCTGCAGATCGAAGCCAAATTCCTGTGCCTTGGCAATCGCCTGTTTGAGCGCGTCAACACGCGACGTCTGACCTATTCCACTTCCGGCCAATTGCTTGTTTTTTACCAAAACAATGGCATTCGAACGGGTGTGCTTCACAATTTTGTTGGCAAATACAAGGTCCTCAAATTCGGCTGGCGAAGGGGATTTGTGTGTTACAACCTGCATTGTTGCGGCTGTTTCGCTGTTCAAATCCCTGTCCTGCGCAAGCAGTCCGTTCAAAATTGTCTTGTATTGCCTTTGTGGAAACACGCCCTTTTTCTGACGCAAAATTATTCTATTTTTACGAGAATAGAGAAGATTAAGTGCATTTTCTTCATAATCAGGAGCTAAAATCACCTCAAAAAACAAATCATTGATCAAATGAGCTGTTTTTTCATCCAGCAGGCGATTGCAAACCAACACACCGCCAAAGGCTGATACAGGATCGCCGGCAAGGGCTTTGGTGTAGGCCGTTTCAAGCGAATCGGCCGTAGCGATGCCACAGGCATTGTTGTGCTTGAGAATGGCAAAGGTGGGTTCATCAAACTCAGCCAACAGGTTCAGGCCGGCATCAAGGTCGAGCAAGTTATTGTAAGAAAGCTCTTTGCCATGCAATTGATCAAAAACTTCGTCGAGCTTACCATAAAAATCACCTTTTTGATGGGGATTTTCGCCGTAACGTAAGTGCCTGGCTTCACGACTATTGAGTCTGAGCTGTGCTTCACCGTTGGTAAACCAGTTGTAAATCGCTGCGTCGTACCATGAACTCACCCCAAAAGCATAACCGGCAAAACGACGCCTTTGCTCAAGACTTGTTACAGCGCCTTGGGAAAGGATACCGAGCAATTCATCATAATAGCCTGAAGAGGGTACGATGCACACATCGGTAAAATTTTTGGCACCGGCTCTGATCAGGCTGATCCCTCCAATGTCGATTTTTTCGATAATACTTGGTTCATCTGTCGTGCCTGACACCGTTTCTTCAAAAGGATAGAGGTCCACGATTACAAGGTCGAAAGCAGGGATGTTGTATTGAGCCATTTCTCGCTGATCTGAAGCGAGTGCACTACGGCCCAGAATTCCTCCAAACACTTTTGGGTGCAGCGTTTTTACCCGTCCGCCTAGAATGGAAGGGTACCCTGTCAGGGTCTCGACCTGCTCAACCGGAACGTCCAGCGACCGGATAAAATCGTAAGTGCCACCAGTAGAAAAAATTTTTACACCTGCCTGGTGAAGTTTCAGAACTATCTCGTCAAGCCGGTCTTTGTAAAAGACAGAGATTAAGGCTGTTTGGATCTTTTTTAACATCTTGATTTTTAGCTGTGAACCGGGGCAAAATTAATTAAAAATGGGTTGTCTGGCTTTTTTATGAGAGCTAAATTTACCGCAATCGTTGGCGTCGTGGACAGAAATGTTGGGAGGGTGTTGTTTTTTTTCTCTGGCCTTACCGGATGAAGCCCCTGATTGCCTACCTTTGGGAGTTCTGTTAACCCAGGATGTTTTTCAGGTAACAACGCGATCAATCTGATGTATGAAACTATGGATCATTCAATTGTGAATGCGGCAACCGGCACATTACCATTATTTAAATGTGTGGCATACAACGGTGCCCCGGAGGCATTGTTTGTTGAAGCTTACGCCAGGCTTCAGAATTTGCTGCTCGATCACCATATATTCATCGATGGTGAAGCGCAGGACGGACCGGCTTTTGTTTGTTTTCTGAGTGGCGGGTCGGAGCAGGAAGCTGTAAAATATCTGCGGCACGGCACCCTTAATCTGCTTGTGGCCGGAGCTGGCAACAATGCCTGGGCCGCTGCTGCTGAGGTGAAGGCTTATGCTGCACAGCACGGATTTCAGGCACAGCTGATTGCCATGTATGACAATGATTTTCCACTGCAGCTCAAAGAATGGTTGCAAGTGAAAAAGGCTTTTGACAACCTGGTTGGACAAAAAATCGGACTGATAGGGCAGGTTTCTGACTGGCTTGTTGCGTCATCACCTGAGGCTGCGCTTTTACGTCACCGCTTTGGACTCGAACTGATGGAACTTGGTTTCGATGAATTATCCGATTATCTTGGGCACGAGCCCGATTCACAGTTTACGGAGATTTTTAAAAGCCTGGGTAATCAGCAAAAAGAACTGGCTTCGGTGGCCAGCTTTCTGAAACTAACAACAACCAGCAACAAGCTTAATGCCCTTACGCTTCAGTGTTTCAGAATGGTGCGTGAAAAAGCCGTTACGGCCTGTTTACCTGTAGCACTGATGAATTACAACGGAATACCAGCAGGTTGTGAGGGAGATCTGGTGAGCATCAGCGGGATGATGTTGCTCAGGGAGCTCACCGGCTTGATTCCCTGGATGGCCAATGTTGTCAGGGTTGAACATGACCGGATCTTATTGGCACACTGCACGGCTCCACTTCAGTATTCTTCGGACTATCAAATTGTTACACATTATGAGACAGACCTCTCACATGCCCTTCAGGCTGATCTTTCCTTTGAGGAAGTGACTGTATTCAGAATGGATGTGACGCTTACGAAAGCCTTTCTCGCCCGTGGATTTGTGACAGAAAGACCCAAACTAAAACATGCCTGCCGTACCCAAATCCTTGTGAAGTTGGATGAAACCGATTGTACACTACTCAGAAATCAGCCACTCGGCAACCACCACCTTGTGCTGCCCGGCAACTGGCTGCAACTGATCCGCAAAGCCATGCTTTCAAAAGGCTTCAGTTTGTTAACATAGAAATGTCTTGTTGTCACGACAGGTTCGGTGGCCGAAGTTTTTTTTACGACTTTGTTGAATCCCTTGTAAAAGGCTCATGGCACATCGTATCTTAGCCCGTAAATTTCTAATGATATGAGTACAACCATCAACCGCAAAGCAGTGCGCTTCTATAGCGATCCACGCCGTGTTATTGTCAGGTTTTTCTTCCCAGGCCCTGAAAGTCGCGTTCTCTCTATCATTCACAAGGTGAAAATTATGCCGGAGGAAGCAGCCCGGATGTCGCTCAACCAGACACTGCGCGACTTTTCGGCGCGTCACCGCAACATCTCAAGGATTTTTCACCGTCATTTTGAGAGGGTTTGTGACATTCTTCAGAACCGGGACGGGGCGCTCAGCGAGCTTAGTCAGGCCAAGCAGCTGCTGATAGGGGCATACTTCACCTCGGAATATTCGATAGAGTCAGCAGCCTTTTTCAATCCTTCAATGGTGGAAGATCCTGATCAAACGGGCCTTACCGAGGGTCAAAAGAGGGTAATCATCAGTTTCAGAGCCACAGGCGAAGGTCATATCTCGTCCATCGTTTTCAGAGGCGGCGTGCTTGATGCCGACAACAACCTTAGTCTTATCCCGACAGGCCGGTTGATTGACGAAGCCGAAGCCGTAAAAAACTATATCTACAAGAAGGAGGAATTTTGTGCCAAGTTATCCGAGATGCATGCCGATGACCCGGTAGTGAAGCATACCATGGACAAATTGCGTTTTGAGTTTGATTACAACGAACTGCTTCGGGCCATTGACGAAACAAAGCGAGAACTCAGTCTGGGTGAAGAACAGCGTAAAATGCTTCAAACCATCAGCTGGTTAGGCGACTCACATTATGAAATTTTCTTTTCACTGGATACAGGCATTTCCGACAGGGTCATTTTTCCTATTGCTGCTGCCGAAAGCAACGGCATCGAAGATGCCAGGTTTGTAAAATTCACCGACGATGACGGTCGCGTCAGATATTATGCTACCTACACCGCCTACAACGGATTCAGCATCATGCCCAAACTGATCGAGACCAAAGACTTTTATAATTTCAAAATCATGCCAATCCATGGAGAGAATGCTCAAAATAAGGGTATGGCATTGTTTCCGAGAAAAATTCATGGCAAATATGCCATGCTGGCCCGCATCGACGGGGTGAACAATTACATCATGTTTTCGGACGACATCAACCACTGGAATGAGACAAAATTGCTTCAATCGCCCCAGTTTCCCTGGGAGTTTATTCAGGTGGGCAATTGCGGATCACCCATCGAAACCGACTATGGCTGGCTGGTAATCACACACGGTGTTGGCACGATGCGAAAATACGTGATCAGCGCCATGTTGCTCGACCTGAACGATCCGACCAAAGTAATCGGACAGCTTACCGAACCCATCATTTCGCCGAACGAAGAAGAACGCGAAGGTTATGTGCCAAATGTGGTGTATTCATGCGGGTCGATCATCAACAACGATCAGTTGATCATTCCTTATGCCATGTCCGACACAGCCTCAACCTATGCCACCGTTCCGCTCGAAGAACTGCTGCGAAGCCTTATCCCTTCCGATCCGGTGAGAAGTCAGTCCGATGAAGCCAAGATGGTGAAAGGACGTATTCTGGTGGTTGAAGATGAAGTAATTAATCAGAAAGTAATTGCAGGTATACTTAAGACGGAAGGTTACGAAGTAGAAATTGCACCTGACGGCATCATTGCGTTGATGAAAATTGCCCGAGGAAAATTTGATGTAATACTTTCTGACATTGCCATGCCCCATCTCGATGGGTATCAGTTGCTCGAGTACATCAAGGAAAATGAAATCGGCATACCGGTTATCTTCCTTTCAGGGCATACAAGTCCGGAGGATGAGGCACGTGGTTTACGCCTGGGTGCAGCCGATTACATTCGCAAACCCATTGATCGGAATTTGCTGCTGATCCGTCTGGCAAAACTACTCCACATCAACGATTAAGGAAGGTATGGATTGGCGATCAGCCGGGCAAGCAGCCAGGCTATGGTGCTTTCAGCTCCCTGATTACGGTTGATGCTGCCTGGCTCAATACCATCGTTGCAACCTTTCGTTTCAGTATCAAATACACTGATATTGAGGTCGTTGTTTCCCAGGAACCAATCATAACAACGCAAAATCTGTTGAATATGCGATGGTTCTCCTGTTGCCAGGTGGGCACTTTTATACAACATCATCATGGCCATGGCATCGATGGGTTGCTGGGCAAAAAGCTCATATTCGGAATCAAACCGAAGCCATCTTTTGTTACCGATTAGCGAGAGCCAGTCATTTCTGAAACATTTTGTTTCGAGGAAAAGCCGGCTTTTTTCCGCTATTGCCAGATATTTCGGCCTGGATGTCACCGAAAATGCTACATACAAAGCGGCAGGAATTAAGCCGTTGTCATAAGTGAGCGCGTCTTCAAACCAATCCCAGTTTTCGCGGCTATGTTGTTCAAAACGGTGGCAAAGCACTTCTGCCACTTCGCTGATCAGGCTCAGAAACTGCTCCTGATCAGGGAAACGTCGGGTGTAGTGAAATAGCCCGAACATGCAGTTGGCATAACCACGGGCATAGCTGATACGGCTCATTGCCGGAATCATTTTATGAAATGATTCCATGGCTGTTTGAAACAAGGCATCGTTGGGAGCATACCTGATGAGGTAACCCAAAGCCCACACAGCACGGCCATAGGCATCGTCGGAGCAGTCGTCCTCGAGTTGTTGCCTGTCGAAGGTGAGGTAGTTTCTTACCTGACCGTTTTTTTGAATCATTAACCGTAAAAATGCAAAATAGCGAATCAACAGATCAAGGTAAACAGGTTGAGGATCATGTTTATAGGCTGTTATAACTACAAGCATGGCCCGGCTGTTGTCGTCGAGGCTGTAACCGTGCCTGTAGGCAGGCAGCATCCCATGCGCATGCTGCAACAATCCGGTATCGTCGGTTAAACGTATCAGATGTGACACATCAAACAGTGGATAATTTGTTGTGCGGGAGCCTTTCACACCGTGATTGCTGTTGAGATTTTCAAACAACTGAAGGTAGGCAAATCCTGTTTTGGGCCACGAGATGGTTTTTCCATAATTGGCAGCTTTTTGTCTGCGGCTTTGCATCAGCCTTGGATTGGAGAAGGCATCTGACACCAGCGAAGCCAGTTCCTGATGATTTCCAAACCCAAAAAGCCATCCTCTTTCATCTTCCAGTAAGGATTCGGCATGCCAGTAGGGTGTTGAAAAAACAGCACAGCCACTGCTTACGGCATACGAAAGTGTGCCACTTGTGATCTGGGCTTTGTTTAAATAAGGTGTCACGTAAACATCTGCTGATCGAAGCAGCGACATCAGTCTGATTTCACTTACGTATTCATTCATAAAAACCACATATTGCTCCATGCCAAGATCGCATACGAGCTGCTGAAGGTATTGCCGGTATTCTTCGCCGGAATACTTCACGATGTTAGGATGGGTTTTTCCTAAGATGACATAAAGTAAATCAGGATGTTTATGTGTAATG
The DNA here is from genome assembly GCA_024709145.1 of Bacteroidales bacterium. GTDB lineage: Bacteria > Bacteroidota > Bacteroidia > Bacteroidales > F082 > JALNZU01. The sequence continues at coordinate 7,178 of JANJXG010000027.1, forward strand.
ACAGGCAATGCCCTGATCACTGTTTCTATGCCTTTGCTGCGGCCGATAAGTCCAAATGTCATCATGACTTTTCGTCCTGACCACAGATCAGGGGCTGGTTCCAATTGGGATGCAAGAGCTTCAAAATCAGGTGTTCCATGTTCAATCAGAACAATTTTTTCGATTGGAACATGGTATATTCTGACCAGAAAATCAATGGCTATTTTATTCATAATAACCACTTTGGAAGCATATTCAGCCATTCTCGTCAATACCTCCAGTTGATGAAAACCTGGTTTTTCGAGAACGGTGTGAAAGGTACACACAACCGGAATCTTTACTTTGCGGAGCAGTGAAAGAAGAAACAGCCCGCTATTACCGCCAAAGATGCCATATTCATGTTGAACAAGCAATACGCCTGCACCCGATTGGTTGATCCTTTCGGCCATATCGACATAGGCCTGAAGATTTTGGTCGGCAATGGTTTGAGTGACAATCCCGGGATAATCATAGGTATTGTCCCGATCATTCATGGCAATCACCTCTATGTCGGTTTCAATGGAATGGAGGCCGGCAGCCGCAAGGATGGCTTTCACCAGATTTTCGGTAAAGGTGGCGATGCCACACTGGCGGGGTGGGTAGTTTCCAAGGCAAATGATTTTCATAGGTAACACCTTTTGTGATGAATCAGGATGAAGCCGCAATTTACATGCAGATCGGGCTTTCTGCAAACAAAAAAAGACCAATCAAACCATTTTAATTAAATATTTGCAACAATTCCTTTTTTACCGCAAGCTGAGGCTAAAAATAAGCTAGTCAGGATTTTTCCGTGAGGTCTGTCAGAGCTTGTAAACGGGCATTGATGCTGTGAAAGCAGGATTGCCTATATTTGCTCAACGACAAAAAACACCGAAGAATGAAACCGAAAAAACTCAAAAAAAGCACAGCCCGGCTGGGGAAGCCAGGTTCATCGCGCAAGGCCGGATTGCCTCCGGGATCGCTGGTGCATATCGGAAATGTGAAAACTGCCGGAACAACCATCGATTTGATCAGTTATGATGAAACTGCATTCGACGTTTTTTCGGAGATCAGCGGGGAAGAAATTCTTAAGAAACTCATTCCCGGGCGTTGTAACTGGATAAAGGTCACCGGATTGCAGGATACCGGCCTTATCGGAAAACTTGCTGCTGCTCTTGGTTTGCATCCTTTACTTACCGAAGACATCCTGAATACCGGACAGCGGCCCAAAGCTGAAATTGGTGCCGATTTCATTTTTTTTACCATGAAGGCTATCACCCCATCTGATGATCCTTCGGATTTTATCATCGATCAGGTGAGTTTTGTGCTTCGCGACCAACTCCTGATTTCTTTTCACGAAAGTGATCTCCCGATGTTTGACATGGTTTACAAACGCCTTCAGGTAACTGACAGCCGATTCAGAACCAATGGAGCCGATTATCTGATGTATGCCCTGGCTGATGTAATGGTAGATCATTATTTCCGGGTGATGGAAGACCTGGCCGAAACCATTGATGCCTCCGAAGACGCCTTGATCAGGCACACGGGTGAGAACAGCCTGATAGAAACCCAGCAATTGAAAAAAGATTTACTGTTGATGCGAAAAGCTGTGTTTCCGCTGCGCGAAGCGCTCAACACCCTTCTCAAAACCGAAAGTAAGCTCATCGATGAAAGTCAGCGAACCTATTTCAGTGATGTCTACGACCATGTAATGCATGTGTATGAAACAATCGAAAATTACCGCGACCTGGTGTCCGGACTGAAAGATATTTATCATTCAACGGTCAACCTGCGTATGAGTAAGGTGATGCAAACGCTCACGATTATATCCACAATCTTCATTCCACTCACCTTCATTGTGGGCGTTTACGGGATGAATTTTGACTATATGCCTGAGCTGAAACTCAAATGGGGCTATGCCGCCGTTTGGCTGTTGATGGTGGTTATCAGCGCCCTGATGGTTCGCTCATTCAGAAAAAACAAGTGGTTGTAAAACAAGATTTCACTTGTGATATGATTCCACATGTACGCCTGCAACAGCCCTGCCCGAAGGGTCGATCATTTTGCTGAACGAGGCATCCCAGGCCAAAGCTTCGGGAGTGCTGCATGCTACCGATGGCACCGATGGCACACAGGAAGCAGCCGCGTCAGAAGGAAAATGTCCGCTGAAAATGGAGCGGTAATAATACTCTTCCTTGCTCTGAGGTGTGTTGATAGGGAAACGAAATCTGGCGTTTTCCATTTCAGTGTCGCTAACCAATTCTGCCACTAGCTTTTTCAGACTGTCGATCCAGTTGTAGCCAACCCCGTCGGAGAACTGTTCTTTTTGACGCCAGGCCACCTCGGCAGGAAGGTAATCTTCGAAGGCCTTGCGCAGAATCCATTTTTCAATGCGGCCGTTATACGGTCGTTTGTCTTCGGGGTTGAGCCGCATGGCTACGTCGAGAAACTCCTTGTCGAGAAAAGGTACACGACCTTCAACACCCCATGAAGCCAGTGATTTGTTGGCTCTTAAACAATCATAAAGATGCAGTTTGCTCAGTTTTCTTACAGTTTCCTCATGAAAGGCATGGGCGTTGGGTGCTTTATGAAAATAAAGATAGCCGCCAAAAACCTCATCAGCGCCTTCGCCTGAGAGCACCATTTTAATACCCATCGACTTGATGACCCGGGCCAGCAGGTACATAGGTGTTGAAGCCCTTACGGTGGTCACATCGTAGGTTTCGATGTGATAAATCACATCCCTGATGGCATCGAGACCTTCCTGAACAGTAAAGTTTACTTCGTGGTGAACCGTGCCAAGGTAGTCGGCCACTTTTCGTGCTGCAGCAAGATCAGGCGAGCCATGCAATCCAATGGCAAAAGAGTGAAGCCTGGGCCACCATGCCTGTTGCTGGTCGTTGGTTTCAACGCGTTTTCCTGCAAAGCGTGCAGCAATGGCAGAGATAACGGAGGAATCAAGACCGCCGGAAAGCAATACACCATAAGGCACATCCGACATCAACTGGCGATGCACGGCCGCTTCAAGGGCCTCGCGCAACATTTGCTTATCGCTGCTGTTGTCCTTGACTGCATCGAAGTTGGTCCAGTCGCGGCTATACCATTTTGTGAGTTTGCCATCACGACTGTAGAGGTAATGACCCGGAGGAAACTCCTCGATTTGCGGGCAAACACCTTCGAGGGCTTTTAATTCAGAGGCAACATAAAAATTGCCTTGCCTGTCCCATCCTGTATACAAAGGTATGATACCAATGTGATCGCGACCGATGAGGTAGGTGTTCTCTATGTTGTCGTAAAGAGCGAAAGCAAAAATTCCATTGAGGTCTTCGAGAAATGCAGGGCCTTTTTCACGGTAAAGTGCGAGAATAATTTCGCAGTCCGAATGGGTTTGGAAATGGTATTCCTGACTTAGGTTGTCTCTCAGGCTGAGATGATTGTATATTTCACCATTCACTGCCAGCACCAGATTTTTATCTTCGCTGTAAAGTGGCTGGCCACCTGAAATGGGATCAACGATGGCCAACCGCTCGTGTGCCATGATCGCTTTCTCGCCGTAAAACATTCCTGACCAGTCGGGACCGCGGTGGCGGACTTTTTTTGACATATCAAGCAACTGTGGTCTGATCACCTGAGGATCAGTCTTTAAGTCGAAAACACCTACAATTCCACACATATCTCTTTTTATTGAATTTTTCTCATAAACGTCGGCAAGGACACCTTCTTGAGGTAAGACTCCTTTTAAACGGTTGCCGGCAAAAATAAGCTTATCTGTTCACGATCGGGCAAGAGGTCACACAAGCCCTGCCGGGACTATGAAAGAACAGTTTTCAAGTTTAAAACAGCATAACCTAATTCTGTATTTCCTTCCAATACAATATTATTCAGGTAGTTACCTATGTTTCTGTCAGTATTTGTGAACAATATCCAGCCAATAGAAGCGGGAATCCTGAGGCTTGTTTGCGCAGTGGTTGCCGTTAAATCCACAAAAGACCAAACTTGGTTTTTACAATGCAAACGGTTGCGAAGTCTGATTTCGCCTGTAATTTCTATTTCAAGTAAATGGTTTTCATAAAAGAGCGCAAGGTGGTTGAGATGAGCCGGCAAAGCAAGTAAAAAGGTTTCGTACACTGGTTTCAAAAAGCGTTCGCTCATGAGCAGGGTTCGGCCGGTGGCCATGCGCATTTGCATCTGGTGGTGCCATTTTTCGGTGTATTCGCGGGCGATGTCAAACCAGTTGGGTGAAACTTGCTGATAGGCCCATGCAACAGGCAGAAGGGCGTCGTCTTCAGGCTTCAGCGCCGAGAAAAGTTCAAACACTTCTTTATCATATTTCTTAATCATTTCCATGATCACCCTTGGGCTGAGTCTTCGCATGGCTTCCATCCAGCTTTGATTGAGCTCCTGTATATAGTCAATCAGTTGTTCGTATTGCGTCAGATCGTGCTGATGAGCCGGAAAATAATGATCGCGTTGCATCGAAATGCGGCGCATAGACCCATCTGCCAGGTGGGCAGCCAGATCCTTCACGCTGCGCCCGGCGATGGGGGAGGGCGTATTCCATTCATCCGGCTTCAGCTCGGCTAAAAAATAAATCAGCTCCTGGCTGAGGTCTTCAAAAAGGTGGATGGTATCAACAGCTTTCATAGCCGGTAAGTTGTGTGTAGGGGTTGGCAAAGGTAAAGAAAAGCAATTTCCACCCTGCCGGCAGAAATATTTTTAACCGTGTTTTCGAGCAGAATTTTCGTTAAGAAGTTTTGTGTTTTGATAACATTTTTTAACAAATCATGCAAAGAACGGAAGAAGGCCAATCTTGGGAAGGTATTTTATAACCAATTGATATTTAAACTTTAATGTAAAAGATACATGTAAATATTGATATACATCAATTCACACATTAATATATATCTATCGATAAGGCGTGAAATATCACTGAAACCGGCTTGTCGGGTTTCAGAAATGGGGGTAAACTTGCCATGTAAAATCGGTGAAGAGAATTAAAGCAGAACCGAGACAAGATTTTAACACATCATGAACCCAAAAAATCAAAGATCGATGAAAGTTATGAACAAGATCAGCTGGATGCTTGGATTGACCCTTGTGGCATCCATGTCGTTTATGTCATGTACGAAAGAAGGACCTGCCGGACTTCCAGGTAAAGATGGTAAAGACGGTAAAGACGGAGAAGACGGTATCGATGGTCAGGACGGCACAGCCACCTGTATCACCTGCCATGATAACACACAGGTATTAGCTGCCCGCACCATGCAATGGGAAAACTCATTCCATGCCACTGGCGGTGCCTTTAACCGCAACACCGGTGAGTGTGCAGTTTGCCACACCAGCCAGGGATATCGCGGAAAACTCGATGGTACCTATGACCCGTTGGCAACCGGTGCCAAGATTGAGAATCCCAATCCACCAAACTGCTACACCTGTCACTCAATTCACGAAACATACACTCCTGCCGATTTGGCGCTTACTATGAGCGGCCCGGTAGCTTTGTATAACACAACAGAATCATTCGATTTTGGAAAAGGAAGCCAGTGTGCATCCTGCCATCAGGGCAGAACCATCTCCAACTTCCCTGTGATCGGCGGCCCTGATATCACCATCACCAACACACGCTACAGTGTTCACCATGGCCCACAAGCCAATATGATCACCGGAAAAGGTTTGTTCAACGTTGGTGAAGGCCTTTCAAACAGCCTCCACACCACAATGATTACCGATCAGTGCGTTACCTGCCACATGGCTCCCGGAACAGGTGCTGAGTCAGGCGGACACACCATGTGGATGCGCAATGCCAGCAACGCCCTCAACACTGCCGGTTGTGTTGCATGCCATACCGACGCTGCTGCTTTGGCTGCTGATGTTACTGCACTCCAAACACAGGTTGCCGACCTCCTGGTTGAGCTCAAAGCTAAACTCGATGCAAAAGGTATCACCGCTCCGGGAAGCGACAACTCAATTTCAGGAACCTATCCGGCTGCAGTTGCAGGTGCGTTGGTTAACTACAGGGCTATCAGTGAAGACGGAAGTCTTGGTATTCACAATCCGACCTACACTGTTAAACTGTTGCAAAATTCAATCGCAGTTCTTGAATAATAAGGTTAATAATTCATCCTTGATTGAGCAGGTTCTTTTACCGGAACCTGCTCAATTGT
>JANJXG010000046.1 GCA_024709145.1 Bacteroidales bacterium
AGATGTTAGTCGCAAGGCGAAGCATTGAATTGAAGCCCCAGTAAACGGCGGCCGTAACTATAACGGTCCTAAGGTAGCGAAATTCCTTGTCGGGTAAGTTCCGACCTGCACGAATGGTGTAACGATCTGGGCACTGTCTCAGCCATGAGCTCGGTGAAATTGTAGTAACGGTGAAGATGCCGTTTACCCGCAACGGGACGGAAAGACCCCGTGCACCTTCACTATAACTTAACATTGACATTGGATAAACGATGTGTAGGATAGGTGGGAGACTGTGAAGCAGGGACGCTAGTTCATGTGGAGTCAACCTTGAAATACCACCCTTTGTTTATTTGATGCCTAACCCCGCTACAGGTGGGGGACATTGTTTGGTGGGTAGTTTGACTGGGGTGGTCGCCTCCAAAAGAGTAACGGAGGCTTCTAAAGGTACCCTCAGTACGGTTGGTAACCGTGCGCAGAGTGCAATGGCATAAGGGTGCTTGACTGTGAGACCAACAAGTCGATCAGGTACGAAAGTAGAGCATAGTGATCCGGTGGTTCCGCATGGAAGGGCCATCGCTCAAAGGATAAAAGGTACGCCGGGGATAACAGGCTGATCACTCCCAAGAGCTCATATCGACGGAGTGGTTTGGCACCTCGATGTCGGCTCGTCACATCCTGGGGCTGGAGAAGGTCCCAAGGGTTCGGCTGTTCGCCGATTAAAGTGGCACGCGAGCTGGGTTCAGAACGTCGCGAGACAGTTCGGTCCCTATCTGTTGTGGGCGTTGGAAGCTTGAGAGGGGCTGACCTTAGTACGAGAGGACCGGGTTGGACAAACCTCTAGTGTACCTGTTGTGGCGCCAGCTGCATCGCAGGGTAGCTATGTTTGGTGAAGATAAGTGCTGAAAGCATCTAAGCACGAAACTTACCTCAAGATGAGGCTTCCTTTAAGGGTCCAGGAAGATGACCTGGTTGATAGGCTGCAGGTGTAAAGGTGGTGACATCAAAGCTGAGCAGTACTAATTACCCGTAAGCTTTCTTCACATAAAGTAAAGCATAGGTAACGTTTGTAAACGATCAACTCACAGAAGGAATTGAATAATCATACAGCTTGAAAGTTCAAGCTTGTTTGATGTCTTCTTATACATGTCAAATCAAAGGAACAAAAGATCTTTTGGTGACTATAGCGACAGTGTCCACCTCTTCCCATTCCGAACAGAGAAGTTAAGCCTGTCAGCGCCGATGATACTGCAGTAAAATGTGGGAAAGTAGGTCGTCGCCGCCCCTTACTAAAACCCCATACACCTTATGTATGGGGTTTTTTAGTTTATTTCTTCTTCGAAATAATAATTCTCCATGTTCTTCCGTTTGAGAGTATATTTACTAAATGTAGTCTATGAAGAATAATTTTACCCCTCAACATTTTTTTTCAACTTCTGAATCCAAGGATTTTTCGGGTATTGAAAAAAGTATTTCACAATCATTAAGAAAAGTTTCTGGAAAGGGTGCTAAAGCATCAACAATCAGGTCATTGTGTTGGTATGCTGCGACATTTGAGTTAAAGCAGACCTCCAGTGGGGTCATTTCTGAAATTGTTTTAAATTAAGAAATCCTTGCTTTGAAATCTGAAGAAAAGTTTAAAGCATTCATTGAATTCTTTGAACGGAATATGCCTGTGGCTGAAACAGAGCTCGTCTTTGAATCTCCATATCAGTTACTTGTTGCTGTAATCCTTTCGGCACAATGTACTGATAAACGTGTAAATTTGATTTCCCCTGCACTGTTTAAGGTTTTTCCAACCGTGGACAAAATGGCTGCTTCGAGTCCGGAAGAAATTTTTGCGTTGATTAAATCCTGCTCGTTTCCCAATAACAAGGCAAGAAACCTGCATGGTATGGCAGTTATGTTACATGAAAAGTTTCATGGAATCGTACCGGAGGATGTCGAAGTTTTGCAAACTTTACCAGGAGTTGGACGAAAAACCGCCAATGTGATTGCATCAGTGGTTTTCAATAAACCGGCAATGGCTGTCGATACACATGTTTTCAGGGTTTCTGAACGCCTTGGACTTACCTTGAATGCAAGAAATCCTAAAGATGCAGAGATGCAATTGATTAAATATTTGCCGGAGCAAGTTATTCCAAAAGCTCATCACTGGCTTATTTTACATGGTCGTTATGTTTGCAAGGCAAGAAAACCGCTGTGTAATTCATGTGGTGCTACTTTTTTTTGTGATTATTTTCAGAGAAATTGTTGAGCACACTAACAAATTAATCATTTTACTGTTTGTTAATTGATAATTGTTAATTTTGTTCATCGTAAATATTCAACCAAATGATTCAAAAAGGAGAAAAGGCACCAGTCATTCATAGCGTCGATCAGAATGGAAATGAGATAAATACAGAGCATTATCTTGGAAAGAAAGTTGTTCTTTATTTTTACCCTAAAGACGACACCCCTGGTTGTACAAGGGAAGCCTGTAATTTGAGAGATAACTATCAAGTACTTTTGGAAAAGGGATTTGTTGTAATAGGTGTAAGTCCGGATAATCAGCATTCACATAGTAAATTTGCTGAGAAGTATAACTTACCCTTTCCGCTAATTTCCGACACTTCTTTGGAAATCACTAAAAAGTATGGAGCCTGGGGTGCAAAGAATATGTATGGCAAAGTCTATGAAGGACTGCTACGGACAACATTTCTCATTGATGAGCAAGGATTTGTAGAAGAAGTAATCAAAAAGGTAAAAACTGACGATCATTTTAATCAAATTATTCACCTATACACTTGAAAACATGACTACAGAGAAGATGAAAGACAACGCAGACAAGTTGCGTTTAGAAAAACTTAAAGCCCTTGAATCAACTTTGGGCAACATTGAAAAAACCTATGGTAAAGGGAGCATCATGAAACTTGGGGATGATGCGATCGATAAAATTGAAGCCATTTCAACGGGATCAATTGGACTTGATTTTGCTCTTGGAGTAGGAGGTTTGCCAAAAGGAAGGGTTGTCGAAATTTATGGTCCTGAAAGCTCAGGTAAAACAACACTGGCCTTGCATGTAATTGCCGAAGCGCAGAAAGCAGGTGGCATTGCAGCATTTATTGATGCTGAGCATGCCTTTGACCGTTTTTATGCCCAAAAACTTGGTGTTGATATTCAAAATCTGCTGATATCTCAACCTGATTTTGGTGAGCAAGCACTTGAAATCACTGAAAATCTGATTAGATCCGGAGCTATTGATGTTATTGTGATTGACTCAGTTGCGGCTCTTACACCCAAAAGCGAAATTGAAGGGGAGATGGGTGATTCAAAAATGGGTTTGCAGGCACGACTCATGTCGCAGGCATTGAGAAAACTTACGGCCACAATCAGTAAAACAGGGGCGGTCTGCATTTTCATTAATCAGTTAAGAGACAAGATTGGTGTTATGTTTGGAAACCCTGAAACTACTACTGGGGGCAATGCGCTTAAGTTTTACAGTTCAGTGCGGTTAGATATTCGGAAAGTAACCCAACTTAAAGAGGGTGAGAACGTTACTGGAAACAGGGTTAAAGTTAAGGTCGTAAAGAACAAAGTGGCCCCTCCTTTCAGGAAAGCAGAATTTGACATCGTTTATGGCGAAGGAATTTCAAAAACTGGTGAAATAATCGATCTTGGAGTGGAATATAATATCATAAAAAAGAGCGGTTCATGGTTTAGCTATGGAGAAACCAGACTTGGACAGGGTCGTGATGCGGTAAGAAATCTGATCATTGAGAATCCTGAACTGGCTGATGAACTGGAACAGAAAATTCGTGAGGCACTTGAAAAAAATGCCTGATTTTCTGAAAAATTTGAATTTCAACCGCCTTTTCTTTGAGGAGGCGGTTATGTTTTTTTAAAACGATTTGTTTTCTTTCTTCAGTAATTTTATGAAAGTGAGATATTTATTCATAATCCTCCTCATTGGCATTGCTTCATGTGAATCGTCGGAACCAAAACAAGTGACCGCTGTGGAAATCACAGAAAATCCCTTGGATGTGTTGACCAAAAAAATTAGTGCAGATTCATCAGATGCATTTTTGTTTCATGAGCGCTCAAGAATTTATCTATTTGACAACCAAATTGAAAATTCACTTGCTGATATTAACCGTGCTCTCCAGTTGAATGGGAAAGTGCCTCTGTTTTTTCTAACATTGGCTGAGATTTACCTTCATATGGGTCAGACGGATGGATGTAACCTGGCCCTTCAGAAAGCCGCTGAACTGGATCCGACTAATTCCATTCCGTACTTCAGACTGTCAGAGTTAAATCTTTTACTGAAGGATTATACGACCGCCATGATGTATGCTGATCGCTCGCTTGCAGTAAATGTGGTCAATCCGGATGCGCATTTTGCAAAGGGATTAATTTTTTTGGCTAAACAAGACACTGCAAATGCAATCAGGGAATTTCAGTTTTCACTTGATCAACGAGAAGACTTCATAGAACCCATGCTGCAGTTAGGGATTATTTATACAAATCAGCGTAACCCGCTGGCAGAGGCCTATCTGAACAAAGCAATCAAAACGTATCCCGACTTACACAAGGCCAGGTATCAATTGGCACTTTACCTTCAGGATAATAATCAGATTGAAAATGCCCTGAAGCATTACGATACACTTTTAATGCAGGTTCCAGATAATAAATATGTTCTTTTCAATCTTGGTTATCTTAATCTGGTTTACTTAAATAAGGCGGAAGAGGCTGTCAAATTCTTTGATGAAGTGCTGATACAGGATCCGAATTATGTCGATGCTCTGTATAACAAAGGCAGAGCTTTGGAAGAATTGGGACATTATCTGAATGCACGTGAGGTATACACTGAGGTGCTACGACGTGAGGAGAACCATGCATTGTCTATTGAAGCATTAAATAGACTGGATCGAAGAAGATAGCCTTACTTTGAGATGGGAATCAGCCGGGAATCTTTTAATACCCATTCATCAACAATTTGAACACCATTGTAAGGCTGTTTCTTGATGTATTTGACAAGGCCGAAATTCCTGGCAAAATAAAACTCCATAACAAACTCTTCTGCCAGACCTTCGTTTTTTATGACTTGAGTGTGATATACTTCCTGATAAGTTGTTCCGCTGATCGAAATTTCAGGATAGAATCCCAAATTTGTATAGTTACCTTCAGCTTCACCAAGCAGTTGAACACTATCAAGAGGAAACTTTGGTGTGAAAATACTATAGTAAGTGCCGTCTAAAAAGTAAACACGGTAATTCTCATTCATCTGCGAGTTTTGATATGGTTCTCCTGCTGATGTTTCAGCCTTTGTCAAGCCAATGAATGACGATTTAAGTGAGAGTTCGATGGCGTCATAAAAGTAGCCGGTGGTCGTTACATCAATATGGAATCGCCTGTCATAGGTTACTTTGGTTACAAACACAGTATCTATGTTATCAACGGAGGAGGTTGTTTTCTCATAAACCCAGAAACTGCTTGAATCAAAGGCAGTATAAGATTTAAAATCAGCCGAAATTTCATGAAAATCATATTCTGATTGGAGATTACTATCAGTGCATGCAAATTGAAAAACCATGCCCAGCATCACAAGAACTAAAAAAAGGAGTTTCTTAAAGTTTAAAGCGGGTTTCATTTTTTTGATGTTATCGATTTTGTTTAATAATCCGTGAATAACTTTCCGTTCAGGTGATCAAACTCATGAAGAAAGATCCGTGCTGTAAATCCGTATATTTTCTCTGAATATTGCTTGCCATCCAGTCCGGTGAAGCTAACTGTAACTTCCCATGGACGTTTAACCTCCTCACGTATGATTGGAATCGACAGACAGCCTTCAATTCGAAACCAGGTGGAATCTGAAACATGAAGGATTGTGGGATTAATCATTGTTTGGAAGGTTTGTTCGGGTTTGTCAAACCGTTGAACAAGAATTAGTTGTCTATTAATGCCTATCTGTGGAGCTGCAATCCCGACGCCTTTAGTTTCGGGGTTGGTAACCGTTGCAAGCATTCTTTCACTTAGTTTTTTCCAGAGTCTGGCCTTTGGATTTGTGATGACAATGCTCTTTTTTCGGAGAATTTGAAGTTCAGCGCTGTCAGTAACCTTTATAACCTTCATTGGCGTGGAGTTTGGCCCTGATCCAATGAGATCACGTTCGGATTTGCTGACTTTTTGTCCATAAGTAATAGAGCTTAAAACAAGCAAAATCAGGACAGACAGGCTTTTCATTCAAGGAAATTTTAGGCCTGCAAAATTACAGTATCTTTACAGACTGAAACAATTGGATGAAAAAAAAGCTTGAACAGTATATAATTCTCCAATCGTGTCTTGTTTAGAATTCAATTTATTTGCAAAAACCATTATATGGCAGGAAACTCTTTTGGTGAATTGTTTAGGTTGACATCCTTTGGGGAATCGCATGGAAAAGGCATCGGCGGTGTGATTGACGGTATACCACCGGGTTGGTTTGTTGATCTGGAAAAAATTCAACAGGCTTTGAATCGAAGACGACCCGGGCAATCCCATTTGGCAAGCCCCCGGAATGAAGCCGACCGATTGGAGATTCTATCTGGTTTACTCGACGGAGTTACCACTGGAACTCCATTGGCTTTTATCGTTTGGAATGCTGATCAAAACTCTTTGGATTACGATCATTTAAAAAATCTTTACAGACCCTCACATGCTGATTACACCTATCAGCAAAAGTATGGGATAAGGGATCACCGCGGAGGCGGGAGGTCTTCAGCCCGTGAAACCATTGCAAGGGTAGTTGCAGGGGCGATAGCACGGCAGTATTTACACAAATTTGGAATTGAAATTACTGCCTATGTTGGTTCTATCGGGTCAATCGAAATTCCATCGCCGGTTTATCCTGTTCCGGATTCAATAGCAATTGAGCAATCGTTGGTAAGGTGTCCCGAACCTGCTTATTCTGATAAAATGCAAAAACTGATCGAAAAAACAAAGTTGGAAGGCGATACGCTTGGAGGTGTCATCTATTGTCATCTTGAAGGATTACCAACCGGCCTGGGTGAGCCGGTTTTTGATAAATTTCATGCTGATCTTGGAAAAGCAATGCTGAGCATTAATGCAGTAAAGGGTTTTGAATATGGATCAGGCTTCTCAGGCGTTAAAAACAAAGGATCAGAAGAAAACGATCAGTTCGTTTCCGAAGCGGGGAGAGTTACAACTTTGTCAAACAGATCGGGGGGCATACAAGGTGGAATTACAAACGGACAGGAAGTTTATTTCAAGGTGGCTTTCAAACCTGTGGCAACTATCATGAAGGATCAGATTACAGTCGACAAGGACGGTTTGGAAGTAGAAATGAAAGCAAAAGGTCGTCATGATGTGTGTGTTGTTCCGAGAGCTGTTGTGATTGTTGAGTCGATGGCCGCTCTGGTATGTGTTGACCATCTTTTGCGACATAGGGCCTATCAATCACATTTAGTGTAGAATGCAGTGAGGCTTACAAAGAAATTGATTTCTATTGAAAGGTAATTTTTTTGTCCGCAGCTTTTTTGTTTAACTTTGTCTGCTGTTTTACTCTACAAAAACTCGAGGCATCTGCACTTTGTTTTTTTTCAAAATTTCTAAAGATGAACGCTGAAATGAGCAGAAGCTTGTTGTTTCAGGCATATGATATTTTACCTGATTACATCATTGGCTTAGATGCAAAAAAAAATATTAATTACCTTAATCCTGCCTTGATAGAGCTCCTGGGTGGTGCGTTGAAACCAAATACTTTTAGTTCGGTTTACGGAGTATTCAATGGCTTTCAAGATATTGACCTGACAAAAATGAAGTCAAACGAAGTTCTTGAATTCAAGTCAGAGATTTTGGTTCTGATTCCCTTTCTAAGTGTAGATGTTAAGCTCAAAAAAATTGCGTTAATCGGGGAGGAAGATCTCTATTTAGCTGTCATTAATCCATTATCTAAAAAACTTATAAACAATCATTTTGCTGAAGCAGAAAACCATTACTTTAAGCAGTTGCTAGAAAGCATTCCTTTTGGCATCGTTGTCTTAAACGAGCATGATCAGGTAATTGATGCGAATTCCGGTTTTTTAAAGCTTTTTAATTACAATACTGAACAGATCAGGCATTCCTTTATCAATGATTTAATTGTGCCTGAAGAACTTAAATCAGAAGGTAGCATATTAACTGAGCGTGTATATGCAGGTAATGAAATATTTAAAGAAACGAAAAGACGTACATCAGACGGAAGGGTGATTGATGTTTCGGTCACCGGTATTCCAATTGTTACAGCATCAGGACAAAAACAGGTTTTTGGGATTTATCAGAATATAACGGCTAATCTGGAAATCAGAAAGCAACTTGAACAGGAAAAACTTTATTTCCAGACACTTTTCAAGGAGTTGCCATTCGGTGTAATCCTGATGAACGATCGGGAGGAATTGGTCGATTGCAATGATAATTTCCTCTCAATGTTTCAATATTCCAAAGCTGAACTTTCTCAACCGAATGGATTTGACCTCATATTTCCTGCCGGGATGGAACCGGAAGGATCACAACTTAGAAAACAGGTTTTGAATGGTGCATCAATCTATAAGGAAACAATACGAAAACGAAAGGACGGACAGCTAATACCCATCGCAATCACCGCCAACCTGGTAAGATTATTGGATGGCAGTGTAATGGTTTTTGGATTTTATCAGAATATTTCCGAGCGGAGAATCCTTGAAAATGCTTTGGCTGAGCAACAAAGAGAACTATCTGCGATGGTAAGGTTTTTGCCTGGTATGATGTATCGCTGCGACGCAAGTCGGGACTACAACATAACATTTGCAAGCTTTGGCTCAATCAGGGTTACAGGATATGATCCTGAAATTTTCACTGAAGGCAAAAGAACATTTGACTCTGTAATTATGCCTGAATTCAAGGAGATTTTATGGTCTCGCTGGCAAGAGGTGATCTCGAATAACATTGATTTCGAAGCTGAATATCAGATTTTGGCTGCCAACGGCACCAAACGTTGGGTTTGGGAACGCGGAAGACCTGTTTATGATGATAAGGGCCAAGTTTTGTTTTTGGAAGGCTATATCGAAGATATAACCGACCGCAGGCAGATGCAGGAAAACCTGAAGCGTGAGCGTGATTTGCTTCAATCGTTAATGGATAACATTCCCGACACCATTTATTTTAAAGATTTGAATAGTCGGTTTATCAGGGTCAATAAAGCGCAGGCAGCTACACTCGGCCTGAAAGATCCGGTAGAAGCCATCGGAGGTACGGATGCGGATTTCTTTGACAATGAACATGCAGAAGCCTCATACGAAGATGAACAAAAGCTGATGAAATCAGGAATATCGTTGGTTAGCAAACAGGAGTATATCAAAACATCCAAGGGTTGGAGGTGGTTTACGGCTTCAAAAGTACCGTTGCGCGACATTACCGGAAAAATTATCGGTTTGGCAGGTGTTTCGCGCGACATCACGGATATCAAAAATCTCGAGGAACAACTGCTGGATAAAGAAGCCAACTTAAGACGTTCGAATCAGGAAAAAGACAAATTATTCTCGGTTATTGCGCACGATTTGCGTAGTCCGTTCAATTCATTTTTATTGCTGACAGAAATTCTGGCAGAAGATTCTTATGGCTTTGATCCGGCTGAACTTAAAAATCTGGCAACATCCATGCACCGGGCAGCCAAAAGCGTGGCTGAATTACTGGAAAACCTTCTCTCGTGGTCTTCAATTCAGCGTGGAACATTAAAATATTCTCCGGATTATTATAAATTAGATGATTTGATTCAACGTAATCTGAATTATTATCAAGCACAGATTCAATCTAAATCGCTGATGACAAAAGTATTAGTTGAAAGCAAAATGCTTTTGTATACTGATCAGCACATGTTTTCAACCGTATTGCGTAACCTCATTTCCAATGCGATCAAATTTACGCCCCATGAAGGAAGGATTGAAATAAGGGCAACCCAAAAAGAAGGATGGATTGGTGTTGAAGTAATTGATTCAGGAATAGGAATGACAGACCAGATGCAGCAACAATTGTTTGTAGTAGAAAACAAAGGACGGAAGGGTACTGATGGTGAACCAAGCTCCGGACTTGGATTAATTCTTGTGAGAGAGTTTGTAGAGCGCATGGGTGGAAACATCAGTATAAACAGTAAAGTTGGTGAAGGTTCTGTTTTTCGGTTCAATATCCCGGCCGAAAAGCCGTAGTGGAAATCAATTGATTGCTTTGTTAAAAATCCACAACATTTCACAAATAGGCCAGACTTTAACAACTGAATCATGGCAAATCAAAAGTAAAATGTATTTTTGTGGCAAGAATCGGCCTAAGTACCTGATAACATGTTTAAATTATTGATATAATGGATTTTAAAAGACTTAACGATCTCATTGGTTGGTTGGTGTTTCTCATCGCAACCATTGTTTATTTTCTTACACTTGAGCCCACGGCGAGCTGGTGGGATTGTGGTGAGTATATTTCTACAGCATACAAATTGCAGGTAGGACACCCGCCGGGAGCTCCTTTGTTTCAAATGCTTGGCCGGTTTTTCAGCCTTTTTGCCTTTGGAGATACCAGTAAAGTTGCACTTATGATCAACGCAATGTCGGCACTCTCGAGCAGCTTTACAATTTTATTTTTGTTTTGGACCATCACCTTACTTGCACGTAAATTTATGATGAAGGGTTCAGAGGCCGAAAATAAATCTAATCAATACGCAGTTCTCGCTGCCGGCGTGGTTGGATCTCTTGCATATACTTTTAGCGATTCATTTTGGTTTTCAGCTGTCGAGGGCGAAGTTTATGCCATGTCGTCCTTCTTCACTGCCGTTGTGTTTTGGGCTATTTTAAGGTGGGAACAGGTAGCAGATGAACCACATAATTACAGGTGGCTGATTTTTATTGCCTACCTTATTGGCTTGTCAATCGGAGTGCACCTTTTGAATTTGCTGGCATTACCTGCAATTGTATATGTTTTTTATTTTAAAAAGTTCAAACCAACTACAAAGGGATTTATTCTTTCAGGTTTGGTATCTGTGGCGATATTGGGTTTTATTATGAGTTTCCTGATTCCACAGATTGTCAACCTGGCCAGTAAATTTGAACTTTTATTCGTCAATTCATTGGGAATGCCCTTTAATACCGGCACGATTATCTACTTCATTTTACTCATCTCTGCGATTGTTTTCGGTCTTTATTATACTCGTCTTAAAGGGAAAGTGATATTGAATTCTATCATTTTGTCGCTTATGTTTATCTTGATCGGATATTCTTCATTTTTTATGATCGTGATCAGGGCAAATGCCAACACACCGATCAATGAAAATGAACCAAGTGATGCGATATCATTGCTATCTTATCTGAATAGGGAGCAATATGGCGATTGGCCACTCCTTCATGGGCAATATTACAGTGCGCCCGTAGTTGATTATGAAGATGGGTCACCGGTTTACGTAAAAGATATTAAGTCAGGCAAATATGTGATAACGGATCACCGAAGGGGCACCAAGCCTGTTTATGATGATCGATTTACAACTGTTTTTCCAAGAATGTGGAGCAATCAGAAGCAAAGTCATATCAGTATTTATAAGCAGTACGGCGGAAGCAAAGGGATACCTTTGAGGGTGACCAAAGGCGACGGAAGCACGGAAGTGATAAACAAACCCACTTTTGGTGAAAATCTGAAATATTTCTTCAGCTATCAGCTGACTCATATGTATTTTCGATATTTCATGTGGAATTTTGCCGGCCGGCAGAATGACGTTGAGAGTCAGGGAGAAATTGAAAATGGAAATTGGATTAGTGGAATCGGTTTTATCGACAATGCACGTCTCGGCAGTCAGACAAATCTGCCTGACAGTATGAAAAATCCTGCCCGGGCAAGGTTTTATTTTTTACCCTTGTTGCTTGGTTTGGCAGGATTGTTTTACCATCTGAAAAAGCACTCCGAAGATACATGGATCGTGTTTCTGCTCTTTATTATGACTGGTCTTGCCATCATCGTTTATCTTAATCAAACACCCTATCAGCCTCGTGAAAGGGATTATGCCTATGCCGGATCTTTTTATGCGTTTGCAATCTGGATAGGTTTTGGGGTTTTGTATTTAATTGAACTGATTCAAAAATTCCTAAAACAAAAAACAGTTACAACCGTCGTGGCAGCATCCGTGATGAGTCTGGTTCTCGTTCCGGGAATCATGGCAGTTGAAGGCTGGGAGGGACATGACAGGTCGGGGAAATATCCTGCCCGCGACTTTGCTATGAATTATATGGCCCAATGCGACCCCGATGCGATTATTTTTACCAACGGAGACAACGATACTTTCCCGCTTTGGTATGTACAGGAAGTAGAGAATTTCAGAACCGATATGCGTGTTGTAAACTATATGCTTGCTTCCGGTGATTGGTATGTTCATCAATTGGGTAAAAAAGTTTATGAATCAGAAAGGCTCCCTCTAACGCTCACCCCCGATCAATACAACAAGGGAGTGAATGAGTATATTCCTGTTCTTGAAAGGGTTGCAGGTCCGGTTGAATTAAAGGAAGCCATAGAATTTGTGGCCGATGACCGTGAACAGACGAAAGTACCATTGCAATCGGGCGAGATGATTAATTACTTGCCAGCAAAGAAACTTAAACTAACCGTCGACAAAGCAGCGGTAATAAAAAGTGGCATTGTCCCAAAGGAAATGGAGCACCTGATTGTGGATGTCATTGAATGGGAAGTGAACCAAAACGGTTTGTACAAAAACGACCTGATGCTTCTCGATCTTATCGCAACAAATAACTGGGAACGACCAATTTACTTTGCTAATCCCAACAGCGTAAGTAAGGTATTCAATGTGGATAAATATTGTCACATGGAAGGCGTTGTTTACAAATTTATGCCTGTTTTGGCCCCTGAATACTATAAAAATATGGGTGGTGTTTATGCCAAAGGCTCATATGATTTGCTCATAAACAAAGCAAGGTGGGGAAATCTGGAAAAACCGGATGTTACCATCGATCGCGAAAGTTACCGCAATTCGGCATTGGCCAAACAAAGTTATATGCGTCTTGCCCAGGCTTTGCTGAATGAAGGCAAAAAGGACTCGGCGATTATCGCCCTGGATAAAAGCATTGAGTTCTTCCCACATAAAAAAATTGCTTTTGATTATTTCATGTTACCCTGGATAGATATCTATTTTGAGGCAGGTGCACCTGCCAAAGCCATGTCGGTGATGGAACTCCTTGCTGAAAGATATCTCGATGATTTGAATTATTACACCAGTTTGAAAGGAAAGTATATTCAATATTACGATACCAATATGCAGGAAGCTATGGCCGTGCTGCAGCGACTTTCGGATATTGCCGGAAAAAGGGATATGAAGGATTTCCAGCAAAAAATGGAAGATGAGCTCAATGCAAATATGAAATTTTTCGGAATTCAGTAGACAATGTAATTTCAGTGAAGCTCGGAGAACTCCGGGCTTTTTTTTTAAATTTCTAATTGGTTAGAACTCTTTCTGAACTTTTTAAGATTTTCTTTCTGACTGCCTGATTGAATATTGGCATCGTAAACGAACATTTATTACTATTGCAGGAAGAATTTGATACAATGCAAAAAAGGAAATTAGCTGTCATTATTTTTTTACTACTTGCCTTTACTGGAAACAATGCCGTTTATGGTTGGTCGGAACACCCGATGCTTGTGGGCACTGCGTTGAAAAGACATCCTGCGTGGCTTACTTTGCAAGCTGTGGAAGCAAGAACACTTGAATCCTTTATCTTGAAAAATGAAAAAGCATTGGAAGCGTTTTTGGCTGAACATGAAAAATGGTCTCAAGCCAATTTGCCTAATTATTTGCCCCTCCCGGCGACGCTTCGGTTTGAAGCGACTGGAGATGAAAGTAATGTCAAATTGAGGTTTTTGCGGGCTATCCGGGTCAACCCACATGCCAGGATGCCTTTGTATCTGCATTTAATGCCTTTAGAGAGTGATACTGGCCTCCAACTTATCAGCCCTTCTGAAGTAACCACACTGCTTGATGTTGGTGTCATGAGCCAAACCAGATATGTGTCGGTGGTGGCAGGAGAGCAGGTAAGTCCGTTTCAGGTAATGAACAGTGCCACAGATGAGCCCGATTATGGATTTGATCTGGGTTTGTTTGAAGACAATGAAACTGAGTACGGAAAGGTTTATGGATTTGGTAAACAAGCATTTGGAAATCCAAAGCTTGAATATAGCAGCCAGGCACCATTTCATATGGGTTTTTACCATGAAGAAGGGGTGCTTTATTTGTTCGGTCCTTTTCTTAAACAAACCTTTGTTGATTACCGTGTAAATTTATATCACGCACTTTCTGTTTTTGCATTCGGACAGGGCGAGTCATATTGGGGATGGCGGTTTGCTGGTTGGGCCATGCATTACGCAGGTGACCTGACGATGCCTTATCATTGTAAACCGCTGCCCGGCACATCGACTCTGAAAATGATTTGGATGAATATCAAAGCTATTTTTGGTTGGAAGCAGGATGTTAAAGATGCAATTCAGCTTGTGTCAAACAAGCACAGTGTTTTTGAGCAGTTTCAATGGGAAGAGTTGCGACATGCAATCGTCAATAGAAACTTCAAACACCCATTCTTGCTTGCACTTGAAAACCCTTATCCCACTGTGAAATATGACAACAGGTTTATATATGATGAAGCCTCGGCTAAAGCAGTTTCGAAAGCTGTTGATTGTAACGATGCTTTAATGCGTTTTGTGCCCGCCCGTTTTGTTGATGACCCGACAGTTGAAGTTGCCGACCTTCCTGATTTCACGCGGATATCGACGGTCATTTTAGATGAGAAAGGTCAAAAATCGGTTGATGGACTCAGTGAGGTGATCGCCGAAAGAATGCGTTCCTTCAGTATGACAATGAATAGCTTTCTTGAAGAAATCCTTGAGCATAATTCACCAAACCTGCAGAAAAAAATTCAATAGAATTATACAATACACTTGTTATGAAGTTGTTAAAAAAGATTCTTCTCATCACCACGGTTGTCATTGCCATGTTGGGGGTTACTGTTTTGGTCTTTGTACGTTACATTTCTACTTCAGCTTTACCTGAGTATCAAGGTGAACTCAAAGTAAAAGGTCTTAGGGCAGAAACACGGATTATCAGGGATGCTCAAGCCATGCCCCACATTGTAGCAAAAAACGAACATGACCTGTATTTCGCAACCGGATACGCCATGGCGCAAGACCGTCTCTGGCAAATGGACTTGCTCAGAAGGGTGACAATGGGAAGGCTTTCCGAGATTTTTGGAAAGGATATGGTTAAAACAGATTATCTCCTTCGGGCGTTGCGCATGTCGAAGAAGTCTCATCAGGTACTGGAACAAACACCTGATAGTATCTTGTTGTGCATCAATGCTTTCGCTGATGGAGTGAATGCTTTTCTTGCTGAGAACGGCAGAAACTTACCTCCTGAATTTGTAATCCTTCAATACAGGCCGGAGCCTTGGGAACCTTATCACACGGTTAATCTCATTGGTTATATGGCCTGGGATTTGTCAGGATCCTGGCAAAACGAAATTGTGCTTCATCAATTGAGGAAGCAGTTACCTGAGAATAAGTGGAATGAATTGTTACCTGAGTTTGCCTTTCAACAAAGTGTCGTTCACCAGCAGAGGTCGGTTCCAACAGCTTTTTCTTTACTCCAAGGAAACGATGCTTTGCAGGAATTGGGCATTGAGATCGTGAGTGGAAGTAATAACTGGGCAGTAGGGCCACAAAAAAGTAATTCAGGTAAAGCTATGATGGCCAATGATATGCATCTTGGTTTTGGTGCACCTGGTATTTGGTATCCGCTCCATCAGCTCATCGAAGGAAGGCTAAATGTTACAGGCGTAGCACTTCCGGGTGCACCTTGCATCATCAATGGCCACAACGACAGCATTGGATGGGGAATGACCAATTTGTATGTTGATGAAATGGATTTTTTCATCGAGCTGCCCGATTCAACCAAGAAGGACCATTATTACTTTGAAGGGAAAAGTCTGCCAATGGATGTAGTTGATGTGAAAATAGCTGTAAAAGGTGGTGATACAGTTTCCAGATTATTAAGGTTCACTCATCACGGGCCAATTGTTTCTGAGGTGAAAGAAATCAACGAAGAACTGATATCTATGCGATGGACCGGAAACGACTACAGCAATGAATTGAGAAGTGTCTATTTGTTGAATCAAGCCAAGAACTGGAATGATTTCAGGGAGGCTCTGACCACCATGTTGTCTGTGAGCCAAAATGTGGTGTTTGCAGATGTAAACGGAAATATCGGGCTTCAAACGGCAGGCGCTGTGCCGGTTCGAAAGAATGGAAATGGGATGCTACCTGTTGCCGGTGAAAGTGGTGATTATGAATGGCTGGGCTATCTGCCATTCGATTCATTACCCTACACTTACAATCCTCCTCAGGCCTATGTTTCTTCAGCAAATAACCGAACAACCGATACTAATTACAAGCATTTCATCGGACACTGGTTTGACAATTCTAGCAGGATTGATCGCATCAGAGAGCTGTTGGAGCAAGAGAACAGGATTGACCCACAATATTTTATGAAGATGCAAGGTGATCAGGTTTCTTCGTTTGCTGCTAAAAATCTGTCTGCTTTAACATCAACCCTTTCGGATTCAAAGGAGTTGAATCCTACACAACAGCAAGCATTGCAGCTTCTCCTTGAGTGGGATGGGAACATGGCTGCCAGTCTTCCGCAACCTGCTATTTTCGACCAATTTTACCTTCAATTTATGCGTCTGATGTTGGCCGATGACATGGGTGAAGAAGCCTACCAACGGATTCCAGGAGGATTGATGCGGCATATATTTGACAGAATGTGGCGAGGCAAAAAGTCGGCATGGTCTGATCTGGCATCAACAACCGAGCATCAAGAAAGTTTTGATGAAATTGTTGTGATGGCGTTTAAAGCCTCAGTAAATCAATTGGTTGAAATCCTTGGAGATGATGTTTCTTCCTGGGAATGGGGAAAATTGCACCAACTTGTTTTGCAACACCCTTTGGGAAAAGTAGATTTATTGAATCGGATTTTTACCTTCAACAGAGGACCTTTTGTTGTTGGAGGAAGTTTTCATACCGTAAACCCGACTGCATACAACTTTCATAAACCTTTTGCAGTTGTTCATGGTGCTTCACAGCGTCATATTTTTACCATGGGAAATCCACAGGAGTCATATCTTGCCATTCCAACAGGCGTGTCGGGCATACCGGCAAGTAAATATTACTGTAATCAGGCAGCGGATTATATTCATCTTCAGTACAATCGAGATCATTTCAACTTAGGCCAACTGGAAACTGCCAAAATGTATGAACTAAAACTGATTCCTGACAGTAATTAGCTGAATGGAAGCATCATTAAGAAGGCCAGAAAATGAAGGATGCTACCTGCTAGGACGAATAGGTGAAAAATAAAATGGAAGAGTTTCTGACCTTTCCGCAGGTAAAACAAGGCACCTGCTGAATAACTGATTCCACCGGCAAGCAGAAGCCATAAGGATCGGTCGGGTAAATTTTCAATAACAGGGCCAATGACAATCACAACCAACCAGCCCATGGCAACATAAAGCCAGGTTGAAAGTTTTCGATATTTTGGACTGTAGAACCAGATTTTATAAACAACCCCTCCTATGGCAAGAACCCAAACAATGCCAAAGAGAGTCCATCCGATGGGTCCACGTAAAGTAGTCAGCGCCAGAGGTGTATACGATCCTGCAATGAGGACGTAAATAGCTGAATGGTCGAGTTTGTTTAAGAAATACTTCAGACGGGGGTTCGAAACGGCATGAAAAACTGTAGAAGCAATGTATAAAATCAACATCGTTGTGCCAAAAATGCTGAAGCTCACAATGTGCCAGACATTTCCATACAAAGCACTGAAAACTGCCAGCAGGGTTATTACTGCAACAGAGATTGGAATACCTGCTGCATGAGACAAAGTATTGGCAATTTCCTCCCTTTTCTTTTGAGTAGGGGTGAAAATTCTTTTACCTTTTGATTTCCCTGCTTTGATGTGATTGGTCATTTTTTTCCATTCAAACGGCAACGCTTGCTTACTATTGCAAAAGATATGAAATTAAAGGGTTAAAAGAGTGATCTGACTTGGAGATGCTAAGAATCCAGTAGCCCTCTTCCGGTCTTGACAATTTGGCCGGAGGCTTTCATGTCGACAATCAGCTTATCGAGAATGCCATTCACAAACACTTTGCTGCGCGCAGTGCTAAAATACTTTGAAATGTCGATGTATTCATTCATGCTAACTTTAATAGGTATTGATTTGAAAACAGTTAACTCAGTTAAGGCCATCTTTAAAATCAATACATCCATGACGGCAATCCGCTCCAGTTCCCAATTGGAAGTAGAAGCGGCGATCAACCTACCCCAATCTTCACTTTGAAGAATCGTTTGTCTGAACAGGATTTTTACAAATTCGAGGTCTTCGTTGTCATCATCCTGCTCAGTTTTAAGCAAATCGGGAAGGGGAGAGAATTCGTCGAAGTTTTTGTCGAGAAACTTTACAAATTTCATAGCGAGATAACTTACGAGATGATAGTCGTCAACAAAATAAATGCTTTTCTCTTCGTAAAAACTCTGCAAAAGCTCAAAGTCTGCGAAAAGGTTCTCGATAAGATACAGGACAAACTTTTTGTCATCTTCAAAAGTGCCTTTCGGTTTGCTCATGTATTGCTCATAAGCCTCCGATTCTCTGATCATAATATAAAACCGACGAACAAGTTCCTTATCATCCGACCAGTTAATCTTGTATAAATTTTCCTTTTTTAGAAAATTCCGGTTGTTACCAATGAGACTTAGCACCTTGTTTTGGGCAAAACGCATGTTTGGATTCAGGTCTTCCGCAGTTGGCAGGTGTTTGCCTTTGTTTTCTTCCAGACGAAATTCTGCAAACCTTGCAGTCTCGACAAGAAACGAAAGTTGATAGATGAAAAGCTCGTACAATTTGTTGATACTGAGGAGTAATTGTTTCTCACCCTGATCGATTTGAGAATTGCCTGATTGGAAATAGGCGTAGAGGGCCTGTAGAACTTTAACGCGTAGATGCCTTCTGCTGAGCATAAATTGAATGAACCTTTAGGATAAATGAGGTGCAAAGGTACGGTTTTTCTTACTTGGTCAATCAAAACCTGCTTGCAAGTTTTCTTCCTGTTTTCCGAAAAGCTTTGCTAATAATATTCAAATCTTTGTAAATACTGTAATCACGCGCATACAAAAGATTGATTCTGTTCCGTAATTCTTCATCGCTAATCGGTTGACTAAAAACATCTTCCGGGGTAAGTACCCCTTGTCTGACCGAAGGCAGACGTATTGTGTGTCCTGAAACCGGACAATATCCAACCCAGGATAACTTACCTAAAAGAACCCCAAATGCATTTCTAAGTGTCTGATGACCTTTCGGAATGAAAATCAAAGTTATAGGAAATAAAAGAATAAGAACTGATGAAAAAGTTACATCAAGAAAACGTTTGTTTCGACGATTTCCAACAGTATCAATGCCTTGAATAGCAATAGTATACAAGTCACCTTTTGTATTGATCGAATTGCTTCCGATAATGGATAAGCTATCTTCGGGTGCAATTTTATAATTGATGCCGCTGTTGTGCCATTCGGTCATCTTATCGATGATGGTTTGATGATTGATGTCTCTGGAGCAGAAAATAACTTCATTAATCTGGTAAATGTTGATAATATCCGGCACCTGTTCGAGGGTTCCTATGAATGATTCTCTGGGTTTGGCTTTACTGTCAATTGAAATTAAGCCAATAAAATCAGTTTTAAGATTGGTACTTTTCAGAATGGACTCAACTCTGAGCGCTTCTTCCTGACTTCCAATGATTAAAAAGCGTTTTTTTTCTTTATCGTTGAGTACAAACCCTTCAAAATGAAGCAGATACCCGGATATCCTGTTGAAATAAATTGTAAAGGTAAACCAAAGTGATCCAAGCAAAATGAGTGCTCTCGAATAGCGGTAAGTTTCTGGAAGCAGTCCGTAAATGATCAGAATAAAAATCGTCCCGATCAGATTACCATGCAATGCCTTTTTTATTTTGTATGGTTTGTCATACCCTCCGGCCAGAAAGACAGATATCAGCCAGATTGTAACATAAACTGGTATGACGACCATCACCAGTTCAAAAGGGTAGGTTCCTCCTTCTTTATAAATGGTGAGTGATCCCCAGTATTTTTTTATCAAAATCAGTCCTGTGACTGAAAACACCAGATCGAAAAAGGGTAGGGATATACTTTTGGCAAAGCGCGAAAGCAGGGCGAGTAGAGCCCGAAAATAAATAGCAATGTTAATCAGAAATGTGAAGGTCTTTGCTCTTTTTTGGCTAAAATGTTTCTTGGCAAAAATGATCATGGCGTTGTAAAAAACAAACACATAATTCACACTGCTTTTTTTTGTGCTTTCACCTTTGTAGTGAATGATTCTCGTTTCGGGGAAGTAAATATTTTTAAAACCAGCCAGGTTTATCCTGTACGAAAGGTCAATATCTTCTCCATACATAAAAAAAGTCTCGTCAAGCAATCCTGTCTTGTCAAGAGTTGATTTTCGTAGCAGCATGAAAGCACCGGCTAAAACATCCACTTCATGAATTGAGTCCTCGTCAAGGAATCCCAAATGGTAGCGTCCAAATCTTTCAGATTTTGGAAAAAGCCTGCTGAGTCCGAAAATCTTGAAGAAAGCCGTAGCCGGCGTGGGTAAGCCTCTTTTAGATTCGGGTAAAAACTTGCCTTGCCCGTCAACCATTTTTACGCCCAAACCTCCTGCTTCCTGATGGGCATCCATATAGGTGATAATTTTGTGAAAAGTGTCATCCTCCACAACAGTGTCGGGATTTAACAACAAAACATACTCGCCTTTTGATTGGATGATTGCCTGATTATTGGCTTTGCTAAAACCTGTATTTACTTTGTTTTCAATAAGATATACCTCCGGAAACTTTTCCTTTACCATCTTTATTGATCCATCAACCGAGTTATTGTCAACAACGAATACTTCTGCATTCAGTTCTTTTGTTGCCTTTCTAACAGAATAAAGACACTGCTCCAGAAAGTACTCCACGTTATAGTTAACAATAACTATTGAAAGTTTGATCATGCCGGTATCATTTAGGATTTAGCATTGCATTGGCAAAAATACAAATTGATGTCATTGATTGGTTAGGATTTCAGGTTGGGTACGAAATGAATCAATGCGACTATAATGTTAAATTTAGTGGATGGCCTGATCTTTGTTTTAAATTTGGTTTTACTTTAAGTGAAGTTTTTGATATTAAATACATGAAATATTTTCTAATCATTACATTTAACTTGCTGCTTATCAAATCTTTGATTGCTGAAAATCCGCCATTGATTCTACAGGTTCAGCCAGTGAAACAGAGCGTGGGCAAGTTTGAAGTGTTCGAACTATTAATTGAAGCGCAAACGGAGGTTTTAAATCGGTTTGATTTTGATTCAGTGATGATAACCGCAAATTTTCAGTCGCCTGATGGAGAATCAATTGCATGCGATGCATTTTATTACCAACATTTCATCTCTCTTCCTGACGGACTTTTGGAACCTACAGGCTCTCCGCATTGGAGAATACGTTTTACGCCTCACCAAATTGGAAACTGGCAGTATACTGTAAAAATCGAGGATGTTTATGGCGTCGACGTTACATCAGCTTATATTTTTGATTGCCTGCCATCATCGCATGGGGGGTTTGTACGACCTGCTGAAGGGTCAACTTTTTTGGAGGATGAAAATGGCCAAACAATCTTTTTGGTGGGTGAAAATATTGCCTGGGCAAACCAGGTTGACGGCAGTGATGCAATGGGCTATTATTTGCAACAGCTTCATGCGCATGAAATGAATTTTGCCAAACTGATGATGACGCCATGGGGTTATCAGATTGAATGGGGCTCCAATGGATTAAAAAATTATGAAAACAGACAACGGCAGGCATTTTTGCTGGATAGTATATTCAGAGAATCAGGTCGCCTCGATATTTTTTTGCAATTGGCTTTTTCCATTCACAATGAACTTAACTTTGGTTATTCTGCAGAAGATTGGACATCAAATCCCTACAATGTCAGCCAGGGCGGAATGTGTAACGAGCCATATGAGTTTTTTGGCAACGATGCTGCACGAAATGCTTTCAAAAACAGGTTAAGATACCTCAATGCCCGCTTTGGTTATGCAACAAACCTCATGGGTTGGGAGCTACTTTCTGAAGCTGACAATTTTCCATGGTATAGCGATTACAAATCCATTATCGCCGATTGGGGAAATCAAATGGCAACTTTTTTAAAATCAATTGATCAGAATGACCACCTGATTTCGGTCGGTTTTGCATTGACAGGAAGCAATCCTGAGGTTTGGGAGCATTCCGATATTGGCTTTACGCAAATGCATATTTATGATAAAGTTTCTGATATTGAAGGAGATGTGTTTCGTCAGGTTGGTATGTACAGCCAAAAATATTCGAAACCAATGGTTGTTGGTGAATTTGGTCTTGGTCATAACGGCGATTCACTTGTTCTGTGGGATCCTCAGGGTTTAGCGATTCACAATGCATTGTGGACATCCGCACTATCGGGTTCGCCAGCCACAATAGTGCCCTGGTTTTGGGAAAATTACATCGATTTTTTACAATTATATCCACTTTTTACACCGGTAGCCAGGTATATGGAAAACGAAAATCTGTCGGATCATAATTATTTACCCATTCACTTTCGAACTGTTTCAGATACCAGAACTGACTATGTACTTTCGCCTAAATACACTGATTTGTCGGCAAGGGCACCTTCACGACAATTTGTGCTTCATGCAACAGGTCAATTGATACCCGCAGCTGATAGTTTAACCCGGAACTTATATGGTCCGGTTTCCATTTTCGCCGGACTTAGGCAACCACCTGAGATTGAAATGTTTTATGAGTTTCCAACCTTTTTAAAGGTTGTAACAGGAGCTCAGGCTATTGCTTCAACGCTTCAGCTAACGTTGGATGGCTCCATCATTCTGGAGGAAGAAGCATCTCCCTATACTGAATATTTGATTGAAGTTCCGGCAGGACAACACACCCTCAAGCTGGATAATGCAGGTTCTGGTTTTTTCTCCGTTTTGGAGATTAGCGAAATAATCTGGGAGAATACAATGCCGGCCATCAGAGCGTTTGGACTTCAGGATTCGGACAACGCATTTATTTGGATTCACAACCGCCAGCATAACTGGAAATTTTTTTATGATTACGGTGTTGCTCCTTCAATGGCTTCCGGGTGTTTGAAAACTGATTTGGGGCAAGGAAATTTTCAACTTGAATGGTATAATACCTCTTCTGGTTTGATCGATTCAACTGTGACATTGGCAGCTGGAGCTGAAGGATTGGAAATAATTATCGAATCCCTCACCAACGATGTGGCACTCAAAATACGAAAGCTTACGACAGCAACACAACCGGAGGAAGAATGGAAAACAACCAACCTCTACCCAAATCCATCAAACGGAATTGTCACCATCGAGGTTCAACTGGAACCCAACCGGCAAAGTGTTTTGAACATTTCAGATGCCCAGGGCAACACTGTTTTTCAGTCGTTACCTGACCAGCAAATTGGTGATAAACATCTCTATTACTGGAATGGTTGCGATTCCAATGGTAGGAAAGTCAGGCCCGGTATCTATATATTCCGGATAATTTCCGACAGCATACCAATTAGACATGGCAAACTCATCAGATTTTAACAGGTAATAACTGACTAAAGCTATTAAACCTGAAAAAAATGTTTAAATTTGCATTAAAAGCTTGATTTTATTGTTATTATATTAACACGAAACGAATCTATAATTTTAGCAGGATGAAGGTATTTGATTTAGACATGATTAAGGCAGTTTATGCAAAGTTGCCCGAGCGAGTAGATGCTGCCAGGGAATTGTTGGGCAGACCAATGACGTTTACTGAGAAGATATTGTATGCACATCTGGCCGAATCTCTTCCGGCTAAGGCCTATAAACGCGGGCATTCTTATGTTGATTTCAATCCGGATCGTGTTGCCATGCAGGACGCTACAGCTCAAATGGCTTTGTTGCAATTTATGCAGGCTGGAAAGATGAAAGTTGCAGTACCATCAACGGTTCACTGTGATCACCTGATTCAAGCCAAATTAGGAGCTGAAGAGGATTTGAAGACTGCAAACCAGGCGAATAAAGAAGTTTTTGACTTTCTTGCAAGCATTTCAAACAAATATGGTATTGGCTTTTGGAAACCGGGTGCAGGTATCATTCATCAGGTTGTGCTGGAGAACTATGCATTTCCGGGTGGTATGATGATTGGAACAGATTCACATACCGTGAATGCAGGCGGGCTTGGGATGGTTGCCATAGGTGTAGGTGGCGCCGATGCTGTGGATGTGATGGCTGGTATGGCCTGGGAATTGAAATTTCCGAAGTTGATTGGCGTAAAGCTGACCGGAAGATTAAGCGGGTGGACCTCAGCAAAGGATGTCATCCTTAAGGTAGCAGGCATTTTGACCGTAAAAGGTGGCACAGGTGCGATTGTGGAATACTTCGGGCCAGGGGCTGAAGAAATCTCCTGCACAGGTAAAGGAACAATCTGCAATATGGGTGCTGAAATTGGTGCAACAACATCCATTTTTGGCTATGGCCCAAAAATGGAGGCTTACCTGCGTGGCACCAACAGAGCCGAGGTGGCAGATGAAGCCAACAAAATTATGGACTATCTCACCGCTGACCCTGAAGTGTACGAAAATCCTGAAATGTTTTTTGATCAGTTGATCGAGATAGACCTTACTACACTGGAACCGCATATCAACGGACCGTTTACGCCGGACCTGGCTACACCAGTTTCTCAGTTTGCCGAAGCTGTTAAAAAGAATGGCTGGCCTGAAAAGCTGGAAGTTGGTTTGATTGGTTCCTGTACCAACTCATCCTACGAAGACATTTCTAGGGCGGCCTCTCTGGCAAAGCAGGCTGTTGAAAAAAAGTTAGAGGTAAAGGCTGAATATACCGTGACACCCGGGTCGGAAATGGTTCGTTATACCGTTGAACGCGATGGGTATCTGAATACCTTTGCCGGTATTGGCGGGGTAGTTTTGGCCAATGCCTGCGGGCCATGTATCGGGCAATGGGCCCGTCACAATGCTGACAAAGGGGAAAGAAATTCAATCATGACTTCCTTTAACCGGAATTTTGCCAAACGAAACGACGGCAACCCTAATACCCATGGATTTGTTGCCTCCCCCGAAATTGTAACTGCTTATGCCATTGCAGGTTCCCTACTTTTTAATCCGTTGACAGATTATTTAATCAACAAAGATGGAGAAAAAGTCAAGCTGGACGAACCTGCGGGCATTGATTTACCACCAAGAGGTTTTGCAGTGGAAGATAATGGTTATCAGGAACCTGCTGAAGATGGTAGCAAAGTTGAGGTATTGGTTTCGCCTGATTCAAACAGACTACAGTTGCTCAAACCATTTGCAAAATGGGACGGCAAGGATTATCATGACATGTACTTATTAATAAAGGCCAAGGGGAAATGCACAACCGATCATATTTCAATGGCTGGTCCCTGGCTTAAATATCGTGGCCATCTTGAGAATATCTCACAAAATCTTTTAATCGGAGCTGTAAACTACTTCGGTGAAAAAACCAATGCTGTTGTAAATCAGATTACCGCTCAGATTGACACTGTGCCTGCTGCTGCCTTAAGCTATCGTGAATCAGGTTTTGGATCCATCATCGTTGGAGACGAAAATTATGGCGAAGGTTCTTCACGCGAGCATGCTGCTATGGAACCACGTTTCCTTGGTGCAAAAGTTGTCCTCGTGAAGTCGTTTGCAAGAATTCATGAAACCAATTTGAAAAAACAAGGTATGCTGGCCATCACGTTTGCTGATAAAGCTGACTACGACAAGATTCAGGAATCTGATCGGATTTCAGTGTTGGGATTGACTGATTTTGAACCTGGTAAACCATTGTCTGTTCGTTTACAACATGCTGATGGCAATAGTGAAACTTTTAAGGTAAATCACACCTACAACAGCAACCAAATAGAATGGTTTAAAGCCGGAAGTGCCCTGAATTTAATCAAAGAAAGACAATTGTAATCATTTTCATCCAAAACGAAACGGCTGCCTGATGTTTCTCGGGCGGCCTTTTTCGTCTATAGCCAGGTTTCTTTACTATATTTGTTATCATTAACCCCCGAATCATGACCAGAACATCTATTGTGTCTATTGTCAGTTTTTTTCTCTTTCTATGGTTTCAGATTGCTTTGATTGCCTCAGAGTTCAACACAATGAACGATCCGGGCCGGTTTTTAAAGACAAAACTTGTCGATTATAAGCACATCCATGCTAAAGTTAAGATTG
This sequence comes from Bacteroidales bacterium, assembly GCA_024709145.1. GTDB lineage: Bacteria > Bacteroidota > Bacteroidia > Bacteroidales > F082 > JALNZU01. The sequence continues at coordinate 26,388 of JANJXG010000046.1, forward strand.
ATACACTTACCAGGTTTTTCGATGTTGAAGTAGTGCTGGATTTTAAGCACTTGAGATGCGAGGTCGATTCAATTGTTTTGGCTTGCCCTGGCTTTCAGATTGAAAGTGTAACGCTTGATGAGCAGGTTGCAAGGTGGTCTTATAATAATGACCTGCTGGTTGTTTATAATAATCAATTTCAGCAATCAGACACCGTTTTGCATCAGCTGGAAATTCGTTATCTTGTGAAGCCTGAAAAGGAAATGTATTTTGTTGGCTGGGACGACAGTACATTTACAATGAGACGTCAAATTTGGTCACACCGCCCTTATGGTTGGCTACCCTTTGCTGACGACCGCCTTACAATGGATTTTGAAATTACGTTCAACAAAGACTATCAGGTTTTTACAAATGGAGAGCGAATTAATGTTCTTGAAAACGGAGACCAAACAAAAACCTGGCATTACCGGCTCGACAGAGAACATCCTTTTTTTTCAACCGCCCTGGTAATTGGAAAGTATTCCTGGAGTTCTTTCACATCAGATACAGGAACACCTGTAGAACTTTGGTTTTATCCCGAAAAAGAAAAAGATGTTGAGGTCACCTATCAATTTATGAATGAAATGTTTACGTTTTGTGAAAATGAACTTGGTACTCCTTATCCCTATAAACAATACAGGCAGGTTCCCGTGGCTGATTACCTGTATGGTGGGATGGAAACCACTACATCAACCGTGTATGGTGATTATATGCACATTGACAGAAATGCTTTCTGGGAGCGGAATTATATCAACGTAAACATTCATGAACTATCTCATAACTGGTTCGGTAATGATGTTTCTCATTTGCGACCCAATGATGTTTGGCTGACTGAGAGTTTTGCTACATATTATGCCAAGCTTTTTGAAAAAGAAATTTTTGGGGAGAATCATTATCAATGGGAACGCTGGAAAGAGATGCAGCGCACACTTGCCGCTTCATTGAAGGATCAGTACGCTGTTGGAAGTAGTCAGGGAGGCGTAGAGCGTTGGTATCCAAAAGGTTCACTTGTGCTGGACATGCTTCGCGATGAACTTGGGAAAGAGAACTTTCAAAAAGCAATCCAATATTACCTTCAAAAACATCAGGGCCGGGAAGTCTGGACACCCAATCTCATACAGGCGGTATATGAATCAACTGGAATATCGGTTGATTGGTTTTTTGAGCAATGGATATACCGTGGAGGTGAACCTCATTATCACATTCAATATGAGGATAATGGACTTGGTTTGTTGTTTAAGGTTGAACAGCTCCAACTTATTGATTCCGAAAACCCTCCCTTCAAAGTAATGTTGCATTTTGAGATCGGGTATGCTGACGGCAGCAGGAAAATGTTTTCAGTTTTGAATGACAGTCAATTGCAATTTTTTGTGATTCCCAAAGAGATGCCTGTCTTGTATGTTTTGTTTGATCCGGGTAACAGGATCCTGAAGAAGGAAACATATGTCAGAAGCCGTCACGACCGTTATGATCAGCTTTTGAATACACCAGGTATGATCGATCGGTTCAGGGCACTTAAGGAAATTGATTCCATTCCACCCAATGAAAAAAGATCAGTATTGAGTTTAGCCTGGAAAAACAATACGTTTCACATGATCAGAACAGAGATTTTAAAACAACTTGCCTTGGACGAAAGCGACATTGCTCTGGATATTTTCAGCGAGGCATTGTCTGATCAGGAACCTTTGGTGCGAAGGGCTGCTTTACAACACCTTGAGCAACATCATGCCAGTCTGAGGCAACAAATAATGGGTTGCCTGAATGACAGCTCCTACAGCAACCAGGCTATGGCACTCAAAGCTTTACATTTGCTGGACCCTGGGAGAATTGATCATTACCTTAGGTTGACTGATCAGGCAGAAGGTTTTCCCGGAAAAATTGTCCGGATTGCCTGGCTCGAAACTGCCATTGGTTCAGGTAAACGAAAACATTTGACTGAATTGATTTCCTATATCGGCAAACAGTACGATTTTAAAACCCGGATTCTGGCCATCGAAAGCTTGATGCGTATAAATTATCTGGATGATGAAGCAACAGATTTGCTCATTGAGGCAGCCTTGCATTGGAATTTTCGCTTAAATCCGGTCGCAAAATCAGCCCTGAGGCTATTTGACCTTGAACCGGAATACCATGAAATGATCCGAATTCACTTAAAGGCCGGATCAATCCAGCCGTCCGAGTTGGGACTTTAGTTTAAGCTCGAAATGAAAGTTATTGTTAGGGCCAATTAATAACAATTTCCCGTAACCGATTGCGGACAAATGAACCCAATGTTATTGCTCTAACAATAGGGTGACTCAGGATGAATGCTTATCTTTGTTGAACTTTCACTAACCCATAAAATATTGATAATGAGTATTAAAGAAAAATTACACGCACTCTGGGGTCAGTTATACCCGGATCATGAAAAGAAAAAACTGGATCAATTTCTTGATTCCCTTGAAGTTCAAGCTGTTCCTGATGGTTCAGTTTCAGATTGGTATAAAGATGCTGTCGTTTACTCATTATATGTGGATCTTTACAGTAAAGACTTCGAAGGATTAACATCCAAGTTGGATTATTTGCATGGTTTGGGTGTTACATGTTTGTGGCTTTTGCCAATTTTGGACTCACCGATGCGCGATGCCGGATTTGATATCCGTAATTATGATCTGATCAGACATGATTTACTTGGGCTTGAACCTGGATTCAGCAGACAACAACAGGAGGAAGTCTTCGGCAGATTCCTTGATGCCGCGCATCAAAAAGGCATCAGGGTGATTTTTGATATTGCCATCAACCATTGTTCTGAGGAGCACCCCTGGTTTGTTGAGGCGCGCAAATCGGAAGATAACCCTTTCCGTGATTATTTCATCTGGTCGAAAGATACGAGTTTGTACAAAGATGCCAGAATTATTTTTAAAGGGATGGAGGAAAGTAATTGGGAGCCCCTTGGTGATTCCAATTACTTTCATCGCTTTTTTAACTTCCAACCCGACCTGAATTATAGAAATCCAGAGGTTTTGTTTGCTATGGCCCGAAATATGTTGTATTGGCAACGTATTGGTGTTGATGGTTTTAGGGCGGATGCTATTCCGTATTTGTGGAAAGAAGAAGGTACTGATTGTGAAAACCTTCCTCAAACACATATGGTTGTGAAATTTTTCAGAGCAGTGCTAGATTATGTTAAACCAGGATCGTTGTTGCTTGCAGAAGCCTGCCAAAAGCCGGCCACTGTAGTAGAATACATGGGGCAGGGTGATGAATGTCATGCGGCCTATCATTTTCCGGTGATGCCTATGTTTTATAAATCCATTGCACAACACAGTAACAAACCTATCAAAAGCATTCTGCATCCATGTGTTACTCCTGAATTGCCCGAGGGCAGTCAGTGGTTTACCTTTTTAAGGTGTCACGACGAATTGAGCCTTGAGCTGGTTTATGTTTCAGAAGAAGACAGAAAGTATATCCATGAAAACTATTGTCATGAAGCTGCCTGGGATTTCAGGTTGGGTGAAGGAATCTCAGCCCGTTTAGCTAATCTTTTTCAGTTTGACGATCGTCGCATTGGCTTGGCTTATTCTATCATGCTCAGTTTACCCGGTACTCCCGTGATTTATTACGGGGATGAATTTGGTAAAGAAAACGATATAGAGTTCTACAAGCAAATGTCGGCTTTTGTTGGAAAAGATGATACACGATTTTTGGTAAGAGGAAAAATCAGGTGGGACTTAAGAGAAAAACAATTGGCTGATCCTGAGACATTTCAGTCGAAGGTATTTTCAAGAATTCAGCGAATGCTTCATGTAAGAAATGGTAAAAAAGCCTTTGGAAGAGGTACAATCCAATTTCTTGACGCATCGTCAGCGTATGGTAAAAAAGATCAGGAAATACTTGCCTATCAGAGGGTTTTTAAAGACGAAGAGATCATCGTCGTTCAGAATTTGTCTGACCATTCTAAAAAGTTCAGTTTGCTAATTGAAAAGGTTAAGTTGGTCGATTTGCTCACAGGCGAACAAATGAATTCACACGAAATCGTAGTGAATTCATATGGATATAATTGGTTTGTAGTTGTTTAGATAATGATATAATAATAAATGACAATGGAACACAAAATGTTTGATGCTGTAATTTTCGATCTGGATGGTGTTATTACCAAAACAGCTTTAGCGCATAGTGCGGCCTGGAAAAAAATGTTTGATGATTTTCTTATGGCTTACAGCGAAACACATCAAATTGAATATAAGGAATTTACGCATAAAGACGACTATCTTCCCTTCGTTGACGGGAAACCACGATATAAAGGAGTAGCTGATTTTCTGGCATCCCGAGGGATAACCCTTCCCTTTGGAGAACCTGGTGACAAACCCTCGATGGAGAGCGTATGTGGTCTCGGAAACATGAAAAACGATGCTTTCAATGAGGTGCTTAGGCGCGATGGTGTGGAAGTATACCCTTCAACGGTTGCTTTGATGAAGCAGTTAAAAGCCGAAGGCTATAGGGTTGGAGTTGCCTCATCGAGTAAAAACTGTGAAGCAGTTCTCGAGGCTGCGGGTTTAATCCATCTGGTTGAAACGCGCGTTGATGGTGTGGTGTCGGCTGAAATGGGATTGAAAGGGAAACCAGAGGCTGATATTTTTACCACAGCCGCAAAAAACCTGCATTGTGATTATGAGCGGTCGATTATCGTGGAGGATGCTGTTTCGGGTGTTCAGGCAGGCAGAAACGGTAATTTCGGTTTGGTTTTAGGCATTGCCCGTGAAGAAAACAAGGAAGAATTGCTTGTTAATGGTGCTGATCTTGTGGTTGAGGATTTGTCCGAAATAACCATATCTGACCTCAATCAATGGTTTAGTAAAGGTTTGGAAGCTGATTCATGGTCGATTACTTACCATGATTATGACACAAAAAAAGAGCGATCCAGAGAAGCGCTACTAACAGTTGGAAATGGATATTTCGGAACAAGAGGTGCGCTGGAAGAGTCGGTTGCCAATGCTGTCAATTACCCTGGAACTTATATGGCCGGGATGTATAACAGGTTAATAACCAACGTGTCTGGGCGTGAAGTTGAAAATGAGGATTTTGTCAATATACCAAACTGGTTACCAGTAAGTTTCCGTATTGACGGCGAAGATTGGTTTAGTACCAAAAAATTTAAAATCAGGTCAATCAGGCGTACGCTGATATTATCATCAGGATTGCTGACAAAACAAATGATTGTGGAGGATGGCAATGGACGCCAGACCGAAATAGTTTCTGAAAGATTTGTCAGCATGGAGAACATTCATTTAGCTGGCCTGAGATATCAAATTAAACCTCTCAATTACAGTGGTCGGATTGAAATACGCAGCGGCATCGATGCACTTCTGATCAATGAGGGTGTTGAAAGATATAAATCCCTCAATCAGCGTCATTTAAATCCCTTGAAGTCAGGAGTCGATGGTAACAGGCTTTTTGTTTTGGCTGAAACAACCCAGTCCAAATATCAAATTGGTGAAGCTGCTCTTCAGCTTCTTTTTGTGGACGGTATCAAATCGACAAGTGAACCTGAATCGATAATTGAAACCGGAAAATCATTTCATCTTTTTAAGGTGGAAGTCTATGAAAATCAGTGTATTCAATTAGAAAAAATCGTGTCTATATGTTCGGATAAGGAAGATTTTGTTGATAATGCCCTTGATACAGCACTGGAGTCATTAAATCAAACATTCCGTTTTGATTCATTACTGGCAAAAAGTAAGATTAGCTGGGAGGGGTTGTGGAAAAAGTTCGATGTTAACATTGGTGGCGACCGAATGTCGCAAAAGCTCCTGAGGTTACATTTGTTTCATTTGCTGACATCGGTTTCGCATTTCAATGAAAAACTCGATGCGAGCATCACCGCTCGTGGATTGCATGGGGAGGCTTACCGGGGACATATTTTTTGGGATGAATTATTCATTTTACCCTTGTATGATTTACAGCTGCCTGAAGTAGCCAAATCAATGCTACTTTATCGTTACAGACGACTACCTCAGGCAAAAGAATACGCCCGTCAACATGGTTTTGAAGGGGCCATGTTCCCCTGGCAAAGTGGTAGTGACGGTCGTGAGGAGACCCAAGTGCTTCATTTAAATCCACTTACAGGTAAGTGGGGTGATGACCATAGTTCGCTTCAACGACATGTTTCCCTTGCCATTGCCTACAATGTCTGGGATTATTATTGGATCACAAATGATGAATCATTTATGATTCAATATGGCGCTGAGATGTTTTTTGAGATCTGCAGGTTTTGGGCCAGCAAGGCTACATTAAATCCTCTCACCAACAGATTTGAAATCAGCGGTGTTATGGGTCCAGACGAGTTTCATGAACATATGCCTGACAGCGATGCCGGTGGTTTAAAGGATAACAGCTATACCAATCTGATGGTTGCCTGGATGTTTGGAAAAGCCATCGAAATCAAAGATTCGGTTGGTGAATCGGTGCTAAAACGGTTGGGATTCGAAACGAGTGAACTGCAAAGATGGGCCTCCATCGCATCATCGCTTAATCTGGTCATCAACGAAGAGGGCGTGATTGCACAATATGACGGATATTTTGATTTGGCCGAACTGGATTGGAACTTTTACAAACAAAAGTACGGGAATGTCTATCGGATGGATCGTATACTGAAAGCTGAAGGAAAATCACCTGATGCCTATAAAGTTGCAAAACAGGCCGATACGCTTATGACATTTTATAATCTTGATCAATTGGAAGTGGATCAGTTATTGAATAAAATGGGTTACCATCTGCCACCGGATTACTTGCAGCGCAACCTCAGGTATTACCTGGAGCGGACCTCACACGGCTCGACACTCAGCAGGGTGGTGCATGCGCGGCTTGCAGCCATGGTAGGTGAGAAACAACTCAGTCTGGAGCTATACAAGGATGCTCTTGGTAGTGATTATGTTGACATTCAAGGTGGTACAACCGGCGAAGGAATACACGCAGGAGTTATGGCCGGAACCATTTTGATTGCCTTAAACACCTTCGCCGGCCTGAATTTCAGAGGCAGGATGCTGACAATCAATCCCGAACTTCCTCCAAATTGGAAAAGCATGGCGTTTGGATTGACATTTAAGGGTGTTTCTTACAAATTTGAACTTTCTCAGGTCAAAAGCCGTATTTTAGCCAATCAGGATACGATGGTAATAGTTTCAGGAAGATCAGTGGAATTAATTCAAAATCAATGGGTTGAAATATCATCCTGAAGGTTTTAATCAAGATTTTTTTAACAATATAGTTATGTTAAACGATAAAATTACTGTAACACGTAAGCACACACAGGCAGCAGAACTTGTGGCAGAAGAACTTCAAAAAGTACTTCAGCCCAAATTTATTGTGGCTATTGGTGGGGAGGTTGGTTCAGGAAAATCAACACTTTCCTACGCACTTGCTCACAAATTGAAAAAGCAAGGGATTACCTCCAAAATCATTGACCTTGATGACTTTTATAAAGTGTCTCCAAAAGAAAGAAAAGCCTGGCGTCGGCTGAACGGCATTGAATCAGTGGGACCAGAGGAATACGACTGGAATAAAATCAACCATGTAATCGATGATTTTTACCATGACAGGGAATCAACAATGCCTTGCGTCGATCTTATCACGGATGAAGTGGATACCCTTACAACTTTTTTTGAAGGAGTTGATGTATTGATAATTAATGGATTATATGCTACTAAACTCAAGCAGTCCAATTTCAGGGTTTTCATCGAGCTGACTTATGATGAAACGAAAGAAGCACAAGCCTACAGTCAAAAGGAAGAAATGACCGAGTTTCGGCGTCAGATTCTAGAACGTGAACACCAAATGGTTCAGGCATTGAAGCAAAACATCCATTTATTTTTCGATTTCGATGCAACACTTGATAAATATCATCTGTAAACAATACTAAATGCAAATTAATCTAAATGAATTCATAAACAATTTAAATATATGCTTGGAGATGTATTGTTGATTGCTGAAAAGCATCAGAAAGCCGGTGAAGGCATCATTGAGGAAATTCTTAAAGTTCGAAAACCAAAAATGATGGTTGCCATCTCAGGGGAGTCTGGTTCAGGAAAATCTGAGCTTGCACATGTCATTGCCAAAGGTTTGCGTAAACACGGTATCATGGCTAAGCCATTGCACATCGACAATTATTACCGTATTCACCCACTCGAACGCACCGAATGGCGCAAAACGAATGGAATACAGCAAGTGGTAGGACCCGGCGAATATGATTGGGCAACGATTACGCGTAACATCAGAGAGTTTAAAGATGGAGCGCTTTCTACCGGTCCATGTGTTGACCTTGTGACAGAGCAAATTGACCAGTTAACTACTGATTATGCCGGAATCGATATGCTGATCATTGATGGCCTATATGCCATCAAAGTTCCGGATGTTGACCTGCGAGTTTTTATTGAGTTAACCTATCATGAAACAAAAAAGGCGCAGGTTGTCAGGGGCAAAGAGCCACAGAATGAATACCGTATGCAAGTTTTGGAAAAAGAGCATCAGGAAGTCCAGCTTCTAAAACCTACTGCCGACCTTTTTATCGGCATGAATTATGAGCTGAGGAAAGCATAGTACCAGAAACGTCTGGAAGATGAAATAAGCCCTTGACTTTTTTCATCCGGGGGTGAGCGAAACCGGCTTCATTAGAAAATGAACCGTTTTCTTTCACCCTTTTTGGTAATTGATCCAACAATCGACAGCTTTAGCACTTATCTTTGTTGAGCAATACGAGATCATATGATCAATGTTTATCAGTTATTTCCCAGACTTTTTGGAAATAAATCCAAGAATCTATCACTAAATGGCAGCATCGAAGAAAATGGATGTGGCAAACTTGCTGATATAGATGAAAGAGCAATCCTTACATTAAAGGAATTTGGGATAACCCATATCTGGCTCACCGGTGTAATTCGTCATGCCAAACTTACTGACTACAGGCAATTTGGAATCCCATCGAGCCATCCGGCTGTCGTTAAAGGCAGAGCAGGATCTCCATACGCCATTTGTGATTATTATGACATAGATCCTGATTTGGCTGTTTCAGTTCCTCATAGAATGATCGAATTTGAGGCGTTGGTTGAAAGAATTCACCAAGCTGGACTTGGTGTTTTTATCGATTTCGTACCAAATCACCTTGCACGCGAATATCGTTCGGTAGCGAAGCCGGAAGGAATTCAGGATTTCGGAGAGAACGACAATGTTCAGCTTGCATTTCATCCGCAGAATAATTTTTATTATTTACCCGAACGTTCTTTTTTCCCACCTTTCAGGGCAGAAAGTATTTATCAATCAACAAGTTATTATTCAGAAGAACCTGCCAAAGCTACAGGAAATGATTGTTTTTCGGCTATGCCTTCCCTTAATGACTGGTTCGAAACGGTAAAATTAAATTATGGTATAGATTATCTGAATGATAGACAAACATATTTTGATCCCGTTCCAGGTACCTGGCAACGTATGCTTGAGGTGCTCACATTTTGGGCTGCAAAAGGCATTGATGGATTTCGGGTTGATATGGCTGAAATGGTTCCCGTGCCATTTTGGGAATGGGTTGTAAGTCGGCTAAAAAAGGAACATCCAAACCTAATAATGATAGCAGAAATCTATCAACCAGCTCTGAATGAATCTTTTATTCATGCCGGATTTGATTTCTTGTATGACAAAATGTGCCTTTACAACCGGTTACATGATGTATTGATTCACAATCATGCAGCTGAATCACTCAGCAGTTGCTGGAAAATGCTGGAAGGATACAATCATCGTATGATTCGGTTTATGGAAAACCATGACGAACCGCGCCTCGCATCACCCAGGTTTTTTGGTGATGCAAACGGTGCCTTACCTGCCTTTGCATTGTGTGCTTTGATGCATCCGAGTGCTCTGATGGTTTACAATGGTCAGGAAGTTGGCGAGCAGGCGATTGGTAGTCAAGGCTATAGCGGTGATGATGGTCGTAGTACCATTTTTGATTACGCACACATGCCTCAACATCAACAGTGGATGAACGATGGCCTTTTTGATGGGGCCTTGTTGACGTTTGATCAGAAGAAAATACGTGAAAAGTACAGTCAATTATTGCGTTTGCGCCTTACACAGCCAGCACTGAGAGAAGGCGATTTCTATGATCTGATGTGGGCCAATCCCTGGTATACCGATTTTGATCCACGCTTTGTTTATGCGTTTCTTCGGTTTACCAAAGGCCAGAATATATTAATTGTCATCAATTTCAATCGCTTCGAAAGCCGGGCAATGCGCGTAAATATGCATGATGATTCACTTCAATTAATGGAGTTGTCAAATACTTCCATTCATTTGATGTGTGCTGAGGATTTGCTTGGTGTGCATGAAACTGTTCAGTTCAGTACAAAAGAATTGGCTCAGGAGGGGATTCAAATCAGGCTTCAACCTTCGCAATACGCTATTTTTGAACTTAAGCCTTTCAACTATTGATAATTTCAATTTAAATCTCTGATTATGAAAGCAAAAAAAATGCCGATCGTGGTAAATGATTCATGGCTTGAGCCTGTAAGTCAAGCTGTATTTGAGCGTTACGAGCGTTTTAAATCCAGATTGGATCACATCAATACTTATTATGGAAGTCTCAAAGCTTTTGCCACGGCTGATCATCTTTTCGGATTTAATTACGATCAGATGCGAAAGGGTTGGTGGTATAGAGAATGGGCTCCTGCTGCATCACAATTGTTTCTTTTTGGAGATTTTAATCAGTGGAATCGCTACGATCACCCTTTGATTAACAACGGAAGAGGTATCTGGGAGCTTTTTTTGGATGACAAAACCTATGCTTCAACTTTCAGGCACCAAAGTTTGATCAAAGTGATTGTCCGAAGTCAACAGGGTGAAATTGAACGGATTCCGGTCTACATTAAACGTGTGGTTCAGGATGAAAGTACCAAAGACTTCAGTGGCCAGATTTGGAACCCATCGACTCCTTATCAATTTAAAAATCCCAATCAGAGTCTGCGTAGAATGGAACCATTGTTGATTTATGAAGCACATATCGGGATGGCTCAGGAAAGTGAAGGCGTTGGGAGCTACAAGGATTTTCGAATTCATATATTACCAAAAATTGTTGAGGCCGGCTACAATGCGCTTCAGCTAATGGCCATTGCCGAGCATCCCTATTATGGCTCATTTGGCTACCATGTTTCGAGTTTTTTTGCTCCCAGCTCTCGTTTTGGCACACCGGAAGAATTAATGGAATTGGTTGATGAAGCACATCGTCTTGGTTTGCTTGTAATAATGGATATTGTTCATTCTCATACTGTTAAGAATACTCGCGAAGGGTTAAATCTATTTGATGGTACTGATTATCTCTATACCCATGCGGGTGAAAGAGGCGACCACCCACAATGGGATTCCAAACTCTTCAATTATGGCAAAGACGAAGTTTTGCAGTTTTTACTCTCTAATGTTCGCTATTGGATCGAGGAGTTTCGGTTTGATGGCTACAGGTTTGACGGCGTCACCTCGATGTTGTATTTTCATCACGGTAATGGTGTAACGTTTGATTCACCGGAGAAATATTTTACAGAAGGTGTTGAATATGATGCTGTTACATATTTGCAACTTGCTAATACCCTGATGCATCAAATCAATCCACATGTGATTAGTATCGCTGAAGAGGTGAGTGGAATGCCAGGTTTGTGTGAACCTGTTGAAGATGGTGGAATCGGTTTTGATTATCGCCTGGGAATGGGACTTCCCGATTATTGGATTAAACTCCTGAAAGAACAGCGTGATGACGACTGGAATATTCATGAAATGTATCATACAATGACCAATCGCTTGTTTACGATTAAAACCGTTGCTTATGCAGAGTCACATGATCAGGCATTGGTTGGAGACAAGACATTGGCATTCAGGTTAATGGACAAGGAGATGTACGATTTCATGGCTAAGGACAGAGAGAATCTAATCATCGACAGGGGATTGGCTTTGCATAAAATGATCCGGCTTTTCACGATATCTCTTGGTGGTGAAGCCTGGTTAAATTTTATGGGAAATGAGTTTGGTCACCCGGAATGGATTGATTTTCCCCGGGCAGGTAATGAATGGAGTTACAAACATGCACGCAGACAATGGTCACTGGTAGAAAAAAAATACCTGAAGTATCATTGGTTGGCTGATTTTGACAAAGCGATGATTGAACTCATGAAAACAACTCACATCATGCTTAGTCAACCACCTTGGTTGTTGTGGGCCGATGAACAGAATAAGACCTTGGTTTTTGAACGAAACAATTTCATTTTTGTTTTTAACTGGCATCCTGACAATGCTTTACCTGATTACGAAATCCCAGTGAAACAAACCGGAGACTATGAGGTGATTTTAAGTACAGATGATGTATCTTATGGTGGATTTGGCAGGTTTGATACTTCACAGGCTTATCCTTCTTATCTGAAGGAGGATCAAACTCCTGCCATGAAAATATACAATGTAAACAGATCAGCCATAATTATGAAAGTAATTGATGAAACCGACAAAACCTAGGTTAGGGTATGTTTCACAACATCCTGTTAAGCAGGGATTTGTGTCGTATTATCAAATCTGGAGGGAAAAGCTTGATGCTGGTAAACTCGGAAAGAAATACCAGCAGGAGACAATAAAACTTCTTAACGGACTTCAAAAAAGTCACAATAAGAAATTGAATGAGCAGGCCAATGAACTCCATGCGCTTGCTTTTGAGCAGATTGACTGCCTCAATTGTGCCAACTGTTGTAAATCCATACCTGCCAGAATTAATGATACCGATATAAACCGGATAGCTAAAAAGCTTCGGATGAAACCAGATGAATTTAGGGTTGCTTTTACTTGTCGGGATGAAGATGGCGATATGGTTATCAATCGGTCACCCTGTCCGTTTTTGGAGGTCGACAATACCTGCCGAATTTATGAAGTAAGACCCAAAGCCTGCCGAGAATACCCACATACTGATCAATTTACTTTTAGAAGCAACATCAGCTTACATGCTGTAAACGCTGTATATTGTCCGGCTGTTTACCATATTCTTGAAAATTTCAAGCAACTTAGATTGAAAGAATAAATTTCAACCTCTCATTTCTGATAATTATCGAGCAGAAAAAGGTAAGCATCATGCACATGATGGCAAAAAATCTTCTCTGATTGGTTGGGAAATTGTTTGTAATAGTTCGCATCAGCCACTAAAACAATGGTTTGGCCAGTTCTCACATAATGATTTGACGAAAAATAAGCTGGTGGTTCAAAATCAGGTAAGAATTTTAAAATAATTTTCGAGGTCATTTTACCAAGATATTTTTCATAGTTACGTTGGGCTTTTCTCGTTGGTTTATCAAGCTTATTGAAGATATGCCTTGCCACAAGATTCTTCGGAAACCGCTGTTTTTTGATTACTCTGTCTGCATTGGCAAAGGGGTTGACAGCATTAAAGTCATGAAGGGTTTGAATCGATATTGGGACTTCGGGAACCCAATCGGCAGTGTTCACAACATTGAAAGCCCATCCGTCTTTTGTAATAGATTCAAAATCATAAGCATAGAATAAATTTCCGGGTTTGGGACCAGCACTGCAATAAGTTTTAAATTTCATGTCAGCAGGAAGTTTGCCTTCTTTTTGTAGATGAAGCAGGTAGGAGGTAAGCAGGTAATTGATGGCAGCTCCCTGACTATGGCCCATGAGATAAAAATCCCTGATACCTTTTTCATAGCAAGTATCGATTTTTGGCATGATTTCTTTACTAAGGTATGCAAGGCTTAAAAGCCAACCTACATGAACAGCTGCTTTTGGATGGTCAGCAAGCCTATAGGTAAATTTCTCATCTTTCGATAGTCTAAGTTCACCGGTTGCAGGTACCATTGCAGCGTAAAAATTGGCCAGCCAGCTTTCGGCTTTAACGGTAGTTCCCCGGAGGCTGATAACGGCCTGTTTATCTTCATTGACCCATAAATCCCAGCTGTTGTCCAATCCAATAGGCTCAGATTGATAAACCATCGTGAACTTTTTGGGAGCGCTGAATTGCTTCATATAAATTGAATCTGTGGCTGTGCGTACCGAAATAAGCATTAGCTCATGGTATTCATCTTTATCAAAACCTGGTTGTAGGTTTTGAGCAGCAATAAAATGAAATCCAGTTAAAAGGCAAAGAAGGAGTAGTGTTAATTTTAATCTAAACATGGTATTTAATTGTTTTACTGCGGCAAATGTAGACTTTGTTGGCGGTTTATAATCAAAGGTCGGTTTGGATTCATTCAGTCAATTTACGATCATTTGTGTAATTTTTGTGCAACAATTCGAAAAAACGCCAAAATATGTAAAAATTCCAGATGAGTTTCAATAAATAAATTATTAAAAATAAGCAATTTAGCCTTTAAAAAAAGAAAACGCCTCATTTCTGAGGCGTTTGTGTGATCCGGGCGGGATTCGAACCCACGACCCGCATGCCGATATCAGCCGCGGCCGCAGCCAGCTGCAAGCGCTCGACGACTGAGCATCGAGTTTGCCCACAATTACTGTGGACGCCGCTGTGGATAACCTTTGCATGATGATCCGCGAGGCCGCTGCCATGCGGCCCCGCGGCGGCCGCTCAGAATTTGAGCAACAGCCTCCGATATTTCTTGCGCACCGCCCCAACCCGTTGAATAGCCGCATTTTTTGACTGATGAGTCGAGAGATGACGTTTTGCCATCTGCTGGCACTTCGGTCCTGCAAGTTATGCCCGGATGAGGTGGAGAACTCTGTGGATAACGCTGGGAACAAACGCGCCGGCGCCCGCCACTGCTGGGCTTCAGACCGCTGGTCAAATAATCACCAGGCCGGCCTGGACAGTCGCATGGTTGTCATACGGCGCTGCTAGGGCATATCGGT
>JANJXG010000053.1 GCA_024709145.1 Bacteroidales bacterium
TTCGGTAATATTCTTTTTTTTTTACCGCAGAGACCGCCAAGTAGGCGCAGAGATCGCAGAGAAATCAATGGTTACTAATCGTCTCCTCGCTTCATTTGCTTTGTTTGCTAATCATAAACAGCAATGTGTCAGTACATTGCGACCTTTGCGCCTACTCAGCGGTCTCTGCGGTTAAACTTTTTTAGCTCCGGTTGATACGAATACATAAACTTAACACCTTGTGACTGGTGGATGAGAAGATTGTTTTACGATGTTCGGCGAGTTTTTCAGCAGACCCTATTTAGGGTCAGCTTATAAACATTTAAGAAGGGCCTGCTGGATACCCCTAAGTAAATCAATATCAATACATAAAGTCTGTTTTTTACGCTTTTCGCATTTGCATCCATTCAATTCATAATGCCTGTCTCCCGGTCAAAACTCGAAGCCGGAATTGAATGAAATTGCTTCGGTTCAGATTTATAGCTGACCGCAGGTTGCGAAGTAGGAACAGAGAGCCTGAATCCAGTACAGGCAAGCCAGGGTTGCAGCGGAAACGAAACATTATGTGAACCATGCGGGCCGCTACAAGGATTTAGCTTTAGGTTTCGTACATTTAGTAAAGGATTTTACCGGAGTTTTCACTTTATGTTGATGAATGAATTCGATTTAGGGAGCACAATTAAAAAGAATTCTGACAATAAAGATATGCCGGAATAAAGCATTCTGTAAGCGGTTTCATAAAAATAAACGAATCATAGAAATAATGTTTCATTTGTTAACATTGACCACTTAAGTATACTAGACGCTGAACTTTTTTTTACAAGAATGTTAAAGGCGGAAAAATCTACATCAGGAGATGAATTGTTGCGGTACGTCATAATGCAATAGTATTCAATGATATATAAAGCATTTGAATCATTTGTAAGAAATATGACAGTCGTGCCAAAAAAATCAGTGTATTTAGGCATGAATAGATTTAAAGTATTGAAAATAAGGATTATAAACGAAGAAATTGATGTAATTCCAATTTATTAACAACTGATTGTTGAAAAATTGAATCTTACTGAAAGCTAGAATCATTCATAGTTAACAACAATCAGGTAAATTTGCATCGATGTTAATTCAATATCAGAAATGAATCGGAATAAATTGTAAACACCATATAAATATAACACATGATAACAGATCCAATTACAATCGGACAGAACCTATACAGGGCCCGGACGCTCCGCGATAAGTCGATGGATCAGCTTGTGGAAGATACGGGCAACAGGGTGAGCAAAGCCACCATTGCGAAAATTGAAGCCGGCCTGGTCATGCCCCGCGAAAAGACATTAAAACTGCTGGAAGAGGCACTAGAGTTGCGTCCCGACTATTTGTACAAGCCCATCATGGTGAATGCCAAAGTAAGCGGTATGATCAGGAGCAGGTCGGAGCTCAGCGAGCGGCAGACCAATCTGATTGCGGAAGGAGTAAACCAACAGATGCAGGACTACAGGCAATTGGAGATGATGCTTTTAGAGTACAAGGATTTTCAACCCGCTTTCGACCTGATGCCCGTATGCAACGAGCAGGAGTCGGAGGATGCGGCCGACATCTGGCGAAGCAGTTGGCGACTCGGTGAAGGTCCATTACCGGGGATAACTGCCTTGCTTGAGGAGCGACACCTTAGGATATGTGAGTTGAATCTTGTGCCCGAACTGGATGGATTAACTGCAAGCCTGGGTCCCGGTGAGCCGGTCATTGTGCTTAACTCAACGATTAATGCCGAGCGTAAACGATTTACGATGCTTTCGCAGCTTGCCGGGCTATTGCTTCATTTTCCCGAATCGATGAAGTCATCTGATCGCGAGCGTATGTGTATGCGGTTTGCCGGGGCGGCACTGATGCCCGAGAAAGCATTGGTGCAGCTAATAGGTAAAAAACGTGAAAGTCTCTATTTGAGTGAAGTAATAGATCTTCGAAACGGATGGGGCATCAGTTTGGGTGCTGTCATGCGCCGCATGCTTGAACTCAAAATCATTGGTCAGCCAATTTATACCCAGTTCAAGAATACCCTTCAGGACAACCCTCTGGAGAACGGCCTGGGTGCCTATCCCGGAATTGAAAAGCCATTAAGGTTTCACCGGCTTGTATTGCAGGCTCTTTCACGCAATATCATCACACGAAGCCTGGCTGCGGAACTGCTTCAATGCAGACAATCAGACTTACAGCATGAAATTTTATTTACACATTCACAACCAATAACCAATTAAAATGAAAAGAGAAAAAGAAATGAAACACCAGGCTTACCGACGACTTGTGATCGGCGATGCCATGGCCGTCAACAAACTGCAGCTATCAGAGCTGAAGCTGTTGATGACCGGATTCTATTACTTGCACATCATGCCCGAGGTGCTGGATGAAGTACACAACGACTATCAGGACATCCTGTTGAAAACCGGCCAGCCAGCCAAGTTGAAAGTGGAGCAGCTGAGTGCTGTTGAAAAAATCAATGCTACTCAAATGCAACAACATGGTCGCAGCCTCACTGATCAATGTGCTGTGATGCTGGCTAAAAGACTGAAAGCAATCCTGTTTGTTGGCGATCCTTATTGGTATTCTCAACAAAGGAAACTAGAAGGGATCAAACTACTTTACAGTGTAAATCAGCTTTTTGTTTCTGTTCCTGAAGGGAGTCAGTCTGCCAGGATCAGAAAGACCTCCGGGGATTTTGTCAGGAAAAGTCATACCCAAAGACGTAAGCAATGAAAGGTTTTCAACGATTTGGGCCAGGCAGCAGGCGTAAGATACTGCGCATTTTGATGAAGCTATTGGTTTTGCTGATAGCCCTCAGGTTGCGTGAGTTCAGGCAGCTGCTGCGACGCATCTTGTTTCGGATGACTTCGTGGCAGGTGCTGAAACCCGAATCAGTGTTGAGCAATCACCTGCTGATGCTACAGTCGATGCTGGAGCTTGCAAAGGAACTCCAGTTAATTGTGGGCGAAGGCCTGGTGGCCGAATTGATGACACAGTTCATCTACAAAGCTGACAGAAAATTTGATGTTCTGGCAGCAATTGCAGCCAAACATACGGATGACCCTCAGCCCGGCAAACACAATCAGCGGTTGTGGCCTGACCGAAATCGTGAATCCTTTATCAAGATCGGCAAATGTTCGCAGAGTTTGCCCCCTCCCGTTAAATGAACGGTCAGGTTGAAGCAAAGTCAGGCGTGAGCGCTTCATCAGTTTCGTTCACCATTCAGCGCCAAACCCTTAAGCGTACTCAAAAAAAATATCATTTACTTCAAAAACTCATTAATTTTATGAATGCCCAAAATAAACGCATCGAAAAGCTTAGAAATATAGTCCTCCTCTTCAATGAATATCAATCCGTCTTTGCTGGCGTGGCACACGACAGTGAAAGAATCGCAACCTTTAACCAGACTGTCAATGAGATTATTGATCTCAACAATAAACTGGAAATTCCGCAAAGCATCTTCATCAATCAACGAAGCGCCTACAACGCACGCATAAAGCGCGACATCAAATCATCCATTGTTCGTGCGGCTAGTATGGCTAAAAAGCTGAATGATGTTACTATTGAAAACACTTTTGCCTACTTTATCACTCAAATGCGCAAAAAACCCAGTGCCAGCCTCGCCAGTCGTGCTGCTGCCGTGCTGTTGGATTATGTCGGAAAGCATGCGCAGGAAGCGATCTCTGTGGGATTTACTCAAGAACGTCTGGTTGTTTTAAACCAACTTGCAGAAGATACAGAAGCCATTCGTGTCCTCACGAAAGAACATTCTGATCTGCGCAAAGTGGATCAACACCGTCTGAACACCCTTTTGTCTGAGGCTTCCATGATGCTCCGCGATGAGTTTGACTGGTTGATGCAAGATTATACTGAAACAAATGCAGTGATGTGTGAACGCTACCGTATGCTGAGGCAACGAAAGAAAGGGATTCCGAAACCCGAAACTTATACG
This sequence comes from Bacteroidales bacterium, assembly GCA_024709145.1. Classification (GTDB taxonomy): domain Bacteria; phylum Bacteroidota; class Bacteroidia; order Bacteroidales; family F082; genus JALNZU01. The sequence continues at coordinate 3,950 of JANJXG010000053.1, forward strand.
GATGTCTCTGGTACAGTAACTGACAAAAACACTGGTGAGCCTGTTCACAATGCCAAAATTGTTTTGGTGAATGTCTCCGGAATGGATGCTGTAAGCGATGCTGATGGCTATTATTTACTTGATGAAATTGATCCGGGTTCCTATCAGCTAAGCTGTGTTGCACCAGGGTACCTGCCTGGTACGGAGGTTGCATTCACGATTCGTGAAGGTGAATCACTTGCGGTTGATTTTGCGCTGGTCCCACAGGCAGTTGCAGCCTGAGGGTTATGAGCCGGTAACTTCAATCGTTTTGTAAACATAAGAGGTTGTCACAATATGGTGACAGCCTCTTTTTAATTTTTTTATTTATCGTGCTTCATAAATAAGGATAGGAAGAAAACAGATCCGGCAGGCAGGACAAGTTTTTTGCCGCCAAGCACAACGATCAGCAATACTGCTCATTTCATGCCTGGTTAATGATAACTTCACAGGGCTTTTCGAAAAGTTCTAATTATAGTTACAATGACATGTATTTTAATCATACCATCTTTCCTATGAAGGACATTGGTAGAAATTGGTTTAGAAACTTTTGTTGGATATTATGTTGCGCTACATCTCAAAGTTATAGCCACAGCGTGGCGAAAATATTTATAAAGAGCTTAAGAAAGAATCGAAAGCTGAGCTGCAGGGCAAAGTAATATTGATCTGTTGCCAGTATCGGACAGTCCAGTCCTTATGCACGGATTTAGGAAACCAGGATCAAAAAATCATGCCGGGCTTAACAGCAACGTCTCTACATAGTGTCTGTCCATAATGTCAGGTGCTTGAGCTTTAAAGTTCGAGGGCGAGGCATGTGCGGAATGAATGTCAGGAGTCCCGAATAAGTCGGGATGACTGACATGAATGACGAACATAACGAAGCCATCGGACTTTAAAGACAAGCACTATATATATGGTGTCGTTCCAAAACAGAAAGCAAGCTGAACCACTAAGCTGAAAATGTTGCAGGAAATTTTGACTGACGACGACCGAGCTGACAGGCCTGCAGGGCATGACCGGCTGTGTTGATGAGTTGGCCCAAGCCTTTCGGAATCTTATTACGGCTGCGATGACAGGCCACGGGATGGATGCAAAAAGACCGGTCACGGGAAAGCAGGGAGGTGGTAGCAAAAGATATGTTGATGATTTACTGCATAAAAAAGTCAAAAAATATTTGGAAGTAAGAAATAAATGTGTAATTTTGCAGCCCCAATTCAAATAGAGTTGGAACATATTGGAAACGATATAGTTAAAAGGAACCTGAAAAGCTTAACCGTTATAGGTTTCTTACACAAAGGCCATCCATCGACGTTCTGATCGGGCTTTTGTGGGGTTACAAGCCTGACAAAGGGCTTTTCCCTCCTTATGACTATTTCCCAAAGATGTGATTGACAAGGAATTGTTTTTAAAAAAATTATAGTACTTTTGCACTCCCAAAAAAGGGGTTCATAACTAAAAATTAATCAGTACAAAATGCCTACTATTCAACAATTAGTGCGCAAGGGACGCCAGAAGCTGGTTGACAAGAGTAAATCTCCTGCCCTCGATGCATGTCCTCAACGTCGTGGAGTTTGTGTGCGCGTGTACACAACAACGCCCAAGAAACCTAACTCAGCTATGCGTAAAGTAGCCAGGGTTCGGTTAACAAATCAGAAAGAAGTAAATGCTTACATTCCTGGTGAAGGCCACAATCTCCAGGAACACTCCATCGTGATGATCCGTGGTGGTCGTGTGAAAGACTTACCCGGTGTAAGGTATCACATCATCCGCGGTGCGCTCGATACTTCCGGCGTGGAAGGCAGGAAGCAAAGAAGGTCAAAGTACGGCACCAAACGCCCGAAAGTTAAGAAATAGTCCTCATAATTATTAAGACTTAGAACTGTTAGCAATGAGAAAAGCTAAACCAAGAAAAAGAATTATTCTTCCTGATCCCAAGTTTAACGATGTGTTGGTGACAAAATTTGTTAACAACATCATGAACGAAGGCAAGAAGAATGTTGCATACAAAATCTTCTACGAAGCCATGGATATCGTGGCCAAGAAGACCAATGAAGACAGTGTTGAAGTTTGGAAGAAAGCCCTTGCCAATGTGACCCCTGCCGTTGAGGTAAGGAGTCGCCGTATTGGTGGTGCCACCTTCCAGATTCCATCTGAAATCAGGCCCACACGCAAGATGTCGATCGGCATGAAAAACCTCATTGGTTATGCCAGAAAACGTCACGAGAAAACAATGGGACAGAAACTGGCCGGCGAGATTTTAGCCGCTTATAAAGAAGAAGGTGCTGCCTTCAAGAAAAAGGAAGATACCCACAGAATGGCTGAGGCAAACAAGGCCTTCTCACACTTCCGGTTCTAAAAAAAGACGAGAAAGATTCAAATGGCATCTGACCACAACATAGCAAACAAACTTCGATTTACGCGCAATATCGGTATCATGGCCCATATTGATGCCGGTAAAACTACTACTACCGAACGTATTCTTTATTATACAGGCCGCAGCCATAAAATTGGTGAGGTTCATGAAGGAGCTGCCACCATGGACTGGATGGTTCAGGAGCAGGAGCGTGGCATTACCATCACTTCAGCCGCAACCACTGTTTTTTGGGATTACAGAAACGATCATTACAAAATCAATATCATCGACACCCCCGGTCACGTTGACTTCACCGTTGAAGTTGAGCGTTCGCTGCGCGTTCTTGACGGCGCAGTCGCTCTGTTTTGTGCCGTAGGTGGCGTTGAACCTCAGTCGGAAACCGTTTGGCGTCAGGCTGATAAATACAAGGTTCCCCGTTTGTGTTTCGTCAATAAGATGGACCGCAGCGGTGCCGATTTTTTCAGTGTACTGACGCAAATCAAGGAACGACTGGGTGCAAACCCCATTCCGCTTCAGATTCCTATCGGAGAGGAAGAAACTTTTAAAGGTATCGTCGATTTGATTACCAACAAAGCCTATGTGTGGGACGACAGTTCCAAAGGCATGGTGATGAATGAAGTTGAAATACCTGCCGATCTCGTTGATACAGTAGAAGAATACCGTCTGAAACTCATCGAAAGCGTGGCTGAAGACAGCGACGAGCTCCTGGAGAAGTTCATGGACGACCCGAACTCTATCACCGAGGATGAAATGATAGCCCAGATCCGCAAAGCAACCGTTGAAATGCGTATTTCACCGGTAATGTGCGGCGCTTCATTTAAGAATAAAGGGGTACAGATGTTGCTCAACGGTATTGCACAATACCTGCCGAGCCCGCTGGACATTGATGCCGTTACCGGTATCAACCCCGACACCGAAAAGGAAGAAACCCGCAAAGTAGATCCCAGTGAGCCTTTCAGCGCATTGGCTTTCAAGATTGCTACCGATCCTTTCGTGGGCCGCATTGCTTTCTTCCGCGTTTATTCCGGATCACTCGATGCAGGTTCTTACGTTTTTAACACTGCCACAGGCAAAAAAGAACGTATCTCCCGTATCATGCAGATGCATGCCAACAAACAGAATCCACTCGATCGCATCGAAGCAGGGGACATTGGCGCAGCTGTTGGTTTCAAAACCATCCGCACGGGTGACACACTTTGCGTTGAGACGCATCCCATCGTATTGGAATCGATGACCTTCCCCGAGCCTGTAATCCACGTTTCCATTGAGCCCAAAACACAGGCCGATATGGACAAGATGGGTATGGCTCTGGCCAAACTTGCCGAGGAAGATCCTACCTTTAAGGTGAAGACCGACGAGAATTCGGGACAAACGATCATTTCAGGGATGGGCGAGCTCCACCTGGAAATTTTGGTTGACCGTCTGAAACGCGAATTCAAAGTGGAGTGTAATCAGGGCAGACCACAGGTTGCCTACAAAGAAGCTTTGCGCGGCAGTGCATTCCATCGCGAGGTTTACAAGAAACAAACAGGTGGCCGCGGTAAATTTGCTGACATACAGTTTGAGATCGGACCGGCTGACGAAGGTGTGGTTGGCTTGCAGTTTATCGACGAGGTAAAGGGAGGTAATATTCCAAGGGAATACATTCCTGCCATCCAGAAAGGCTTCAAAGAGTCGATGAACAATGGTGTATTGGCCGGGTACTCACTCGACAGCATGAAAGTTAAATTGATCGACGGATCTTTCCATCCGGTTGATTCCGATAGTCTTTCGTTCGAAATGGCAGCCCGTCTTGGCTTTAAGGAAGCTTGCAGAAAGGCCAAGTCGGTGATACTGGAGCCCATTATGAAGGTAGAAGTAAACACCCCCGATGATTATCTGGGAGATGTTTCGGGCGACCTTAACAAACGCCGCGCGGTTTTACGTGAAGTTGCAGCCAAAATCGGCGTGCAGGTGATCAAAGCCGATGTGCCGCTATCCGAAATGTTTGGATATGTTACTTCGCTTCGGACCCTGAGTTCGGGCAGAGCCAACTCCAGCATGGAATTCAGTCACTATTCACAAGCCCCCGACAACATCGCGGAAGCTGTGATTAATAAAGCAAAAGGGATTATCAAATAGGTAATAATTATAATCATCTACAAAGTGAGCCAAAGGATTAGAATAAAATTAAAGTCGTACGATCACAACCTGGTTGATAAATCAGCAGAGAAGATCGTCAAGACGGTAAAAACGACGGGTGCTGTAGTCAGTGGACCAATTCCGCTTCCTACCGATAAAAAGATTTACACCGTGTTGCGTTCAACTTTCGTGCACAAGAAGTCCAGGGAGCAGTTTGAGTTATCTTCTTACAAGCGGATTCTCGACATCTACAGCTCCACATCACAAACAATTGATGCACTGATGAAGCTTGAGTTGCCAAGTGGGGTAGAAGTTGAAATCAAAGTTTGACCGAGCTGACGCAGAGGTAAACGAAATTAAAAAAGACTTGTGATATGTCAGGATTATTAGGAAAAAAGATCGGGATGACCAGCATCTTCGATGCCAACGGTAAGAATGTACCGGTAACGGTGATCGAAGCTGGCCCATGTGTTGTAACGCAGATCAGAACCATTGAGAAGGATGGTTATGAGGCCGTGCAGCTTTCATTCGGTGAAAAAAAGGAGAAGAATACCCCCAAGGCCATGAAAGGGCATTTTGCCAAGGCCGGCACCACACCCAAACGTCGTGTTTCGGAATTCACACGTTTTGAGCACAGAAAGACCTTTGGTGAGGTTGTTACTGTTGAGGTGTTTATGGAGGGAGAGTTTGTCGACGTTGTCGGTATCTCCAAAGGAAAAGGTTTTCAGGGTGTTGTAAAGCGTCATGGTTTCAGTGGTGTTGGAGATGCAACCCATGGTCAGCACGACAGGTTAAGGGCACCCGGTTCGGTTGGTGCTTCGTCTTACCCGGCCCGTGTATTTAAAGGAATGCGCATGGCTGGCCGTATGGGAGGCAAAAATGTGAAGCTCATCAACCTGCAGATTATTAAAATTATTCCGGAAAAGAACTTGTTGCTCGTGAAGGGTGCAGTTCCAGGTCCAAAAAACGGATTCTTAAAAATTGAGAGATGGAATTAGTAGTTCATAAGATTAACGGAGAAGTAACTGACAAAAAGGTACAGTTGCACGATGGGATTTTCGGGATTGAGCCGAATGATCATGCCATCTATCTCGACGCGAAGCAATACCTTGCCAATCAGCGTCAGGGAACACACAAATCCAAGGAAAAAGGTGAAGTTTCGGGAAGCACCAAGAAACTGAAACGTCAGAAAGGTACCGGAACAGCCCGCGCAGGCAGCATTAAATCACCCGTTTTTGTTGGCGGAGGTCGTGTTTTTGGTCCAAAACCAAGAGACTACAGTTTCAAGCTCAACAAGAAAGTTAAACAGCTGGCACGTAAATCAGCTCTTGCCTACAAGGCAAAAGATGCGCAGATTGTGATCCTGGAAGATTTCAGTTTTGAAGGTCCAAAGACAAAACAGTTTGCAGCCATTCTCGACAACTTTAAGGTGAACGGAGAAAAGAATCTGATCGTTACTGCCGGTGTTGACATGAACATGGTGCTTTCGGCCCGGAACATCCCCGGAACCAAAGTTACCACGGCCAACAACCTGAATACTTATGAGATTCTCAACGCCAACAGGTTGTTTTTCATCGAGAGCTCGTTGAAATCTGTAGAAGAGTTACTCGCTTAATAAGAACATTAAATCGCTTAACACGATGAACATCATTGTAAAACCGATCATCACGGAGAAAATGACAGCCATAGGCGAGAAGCTTCAGCAATATGGTTTTATCGTTGACAAACGTGCGAACAAGATCCAGATCAAAAAGGCCATCAACGACCTTTACGGGGTAAAAGTGAGCACGGTAAACACGATGAATTATGATGGAAAGCGTAAGTCACGCTTTACTAAAACAGGAGTTATTGCCGGAAAAACATCTGCCTTCAAGAAAGCAGTTGTGACTTTGGCTGAAGGTGAAACTATTGATTTTTTCAGCAACATTTAGATAAATGGCTTTAAAGAAATTCAAACCCACAACCCCCGGTCAACGCTTCAAAATCATCAGTGCGTTTGACGATATCACTGCCAGCACGCCTGAAAAGTCGCTGGTCGCCCCGGCAAAGAGTTCCGGTGGACGTAACAACAATGGTAAAATGACCGTAAGAAACATTGGGGGTGGTCATAAACAGAAGTACAGAATCATCGACTTCAAGCGTGACAAAGAAGGCATTCCTGCTGTTGTGAAGACGATTGAGTATGATCCTAACCGCACTGCCCGCATTGCCCTGGTATTTTATGCCGATGGTGAGAAGAGATACATTGTTGCACCAAACGGACTGAAAGTTGGTCAGGAGATCAACGCCGGAAAGGGAATTGCACCCAATGTAGGCAACACATTGTTTTTGAGTGAAATACCTTTTGGTACCATCATTCACAATGTGGAGCTTCGTCCCGGACAAGGAGCCAAAATGGCACGAAGCGCAGGAAGCTATGCCCAGTTGATGTCGAGAGATGGTAAATACGCCATTTTGAAGATGCCATCAGGCGAGACCCGCATGGTGTTGCAGGCCTGCAAAGCCACGATTGGTATGGTATCCAATGTTGACCACAACCTCGAGAAATCGGGCAAGGCAGGTCGCAGCCGTTGGTTAGGACGCCGTCCGCGGGTGAGGGGTGTTGTAATGAATCCTGTTGATCACCCGATGGGTGGTGGTGAAGGCCGTGCAACCGGAGGTCACCCCAGATCAAGGAAGGGTATTCCGGCCAAGGGTTACAAGACCCGGAGCAAGAAGAATGCTTCCGACAGGTATATCATTGAAAGAAGAAAGAAATAGTATAACCAGGTAGAAAAAATCATACAATGAGTCGTTCGCTTAAAAAAGGTCCATACATCCATTATAAACTCGAAAAAAGGGTAATGGATAACGTTGAATCCAACAAGAAAACTGTGATCAAAACCTGGTCGAGAGCCTCGATGATAGCACCTGAGTTTGTTGGACAAACGATTGCTGTTCACAACGGGAATAAATTCATTCCGGTGTATGTAACAGAGAATATGGTAGGTCACAAGCTTGGTGAGTTTGCGCCAACGCGTATCTTCAGAGGCCATGCTGGTAAAAAAGATAAAGGTAAAAAATAAAGAAAAGGGAAACAATGGGAGCTAGAAAACACCTGAGAGCTGAGGAAAGAAAAGAGGCTCGGAAGACCCAATACATGGCAGCTTTGAACGATATTCCAACCTCACCGAGGAAAATGCGTTTGGTTGCTGATATGATTCGCGGTAAGAATGTGGAGGTGGCATTGTATGCGCTTCAGTTTTCACCAAAAGAAGCATCCAAAGGCTTGTACAAACTGCTTCGCTCTGCGATTGCAAACTGGGAAGCCAAGAATGCCGGCGAACGTGTAGATTACAACACACTGTACGTGAAAGAAGTATTTGTGGATGGCGGTGCCATGCTGAAACGTGTGTTGCCTGCACCACAGGGACGTGCACACCGGATCCGCAAGCGTTCAAACCATGTTACCCTGTTGCTCGACACCAGGAAAGCAGCCGAATAAGAAATTTAAGATCAATCCTTTAAGCAATATTTTGAATGGGACAAAAAACGAATCCAATAGGACTTAGGTTAGGAATCATCAAAGGATGGGATTCCAATTGGTATGGCGGAAGAGATTTCTCCGGCAAGCTGGTTGAAGATGACCAAATTCGCAAATACCTGAATGCCCGTCTGGGAAAAGCCGGTATTTCCAAGATTTCTATCGAACGCTCGTTGAAGCTGGTAACAGTAACTATTTCGACAGCCCGTCCGGGAATGATCATCGGAAAAGGTGGACAGGAAGTTGACAAACTGAAGGAAGAGTTGAAAAAACTTACCGGTAAGGAAGTTCAGATCAACATCAGCGAGATCAAACGACCTGAACTTGACGCTTACATCGTGGCAGCAACGATTGCCAAGCAGATTGAGGGACGTATTTCCTTCCGTCGCGCCATCAAAACGGCCATTACATCAAGTATGCGCATTGGTGCCGAAGGGATCAAGGTAATGATATCGGGTCGCGTGGGCGGAGCTGAAATGGCCCGTCGCGAATCATACAAGGAAGGACGTATTCCGCTTCATACCTTGCGTGCCGACATCGACTATGCCCTGGTAGAAGCCCACACCACTTATGGCCGCATTGGCATCAAGGTATGGATCTGCAAAGGCGAAATCTATGGCAGACCCGAACTCGTTCCAAGTACGGTAGGAGGCAATGTGAAGAAAGCAGTGATGCCAAAAACACAAGGAGCCGCTCCCCGTCAGAGAGGAAGACGTAAATAAGTATTTTTCAATTTAATATCCAGTAACAATGTTACAGCCAAAAAAGACTAAGTTCAGAAGACACCAGAAAGGCAGGATGAAAGGCATCGCACAACGCGGACATCAGCTGGCTTTCGGTACATTCGGCATCAAAGCACTGGAAAATGCCTGGCTCACAGGTCGTCAGATTGAGGCCGCCCGTCAGGCAGTTACACGTCATATGAAACGTGAAGGCCAAATTTGGATCAGGGTTTTCCCCGATAAGCCTGTCACCAAGAAACCCGCTGAAGTACGTATGGGTAAAGGTAAAGGTGCACCGGAATATTTCGTAGCTCCCGTAACTCCTGGCCGCATCCTCTTCGAAGCCGAAGGAGTGCCGTTGGAAACAGCCCGCGAAGCTTTGCGCCTTGCTGCCCAGAAATTACCTATCCTAACCAAATTTGTAGTCAGTAGAGATTACGTCGAAGCAAATTAATTACCGCTATGAAACAAGAAGTAATCAAAGAGTTAAGCACAGCTGACCTGAAGGAAAGGCTTGATGAGGAAAAAAAGCAATTGGTGCGCCTCAAACTCAATCATGCAGTTTCTCCGCTTGAGAACCCGAATAAAATCAAAACGTATCGTCGTACTATCGCACGCATTTTGACCGAGCTGAAGAAACGTGAAACGGAAGAAGCTACTAATAAACAATAATCACTTGTAAGAAGATGGAAACAAGGAATTTAAGAAAAGAAAGAACCGGCGTCGTTACCAGTAATAAGATGAATAAATCTATTACTGTGGAGATCGAGCGTCGCGTCAAGCACCCCATCTACGGCAAGTTTGTGAAGAAAACAAGCCGGTTTATGGCTCACGACGAAAAGAACGAATGCAATGTGGGTGACACCGTACGCATCATGGAGGTTCGCCCGATGAGCAAGAATAAATGTTGGAGAATGGTTGAAATAATCGAAAGGGCTAAGTAACATGATACAACAGGAATCAAGATGTGCTGTTGCTGACAACAGCGGAGCCAAAGAAGTTCTCTGCATCAGGGTACTTGGAGGCAGCGGAAAAAGATATGCCCGTATTGGCGATAAAATCGTCGTCAGTATCAAGAGTGCACTTCCCGGCGGAACTGTAAAAAAGGGAGCCGTGGTGAAAGCCGTAGTGGTTCGCACCCGCAAGGAAGCACGTCGCAACGATGGATCTTACATCCGTTTTGACGACAATGCAGTGGTATTGCTCAACAATGCAGGCGAAATGATCGGCACCCGTATCTTTGGCCCGGTGGCCAGGGAACTGAGGGAGAAGCAATTTATGAAAATCGTTTCATTGGCACCGGAGGTGTTATAAATAATAGCTGAAAAGACATGACCAAGTTGCATATCAAAAAAGGTGATAACGTAGTCGTTATCTCCGGTGACCACAAAGGTGAAAAAGGTAAGGTGATGAGCGTAAACGTAGAGAAACAGAATGCCATCGTGGAAGGTGTCAATTTCGTTTCGAAACATGCCCGTCCGAATACCGAAAACCCTAAAGGTGGTATCGTTCAGAAAGAGGCAGGCGTTCACATCTCCAACCTTAAAGTGGTTGACGGAAAAGGAAAAGCTACCCGGGTTGGACGCAAGACAGACGAAAAGACAGGAAAATCAGTCCGTTATTCAAAAAAGACAGGGGAGGTTATTAAGTAATGAGCTACAAACCCAGATTACAAGCACAATATAGCAGCGAAATCGTGCCTGCTTTGATGACACAGTTTAATTACAAGACTGTGATGCAGGTTCCACGCCTGGTGAAGATATCCTTGAACCAGGGCATTGGTGCAGCACTCACCGATAAAAAACTCATTGATTACGGAGTTGAAGAAATGAGCGCCATTTCAGGACAGAAAGCTGTTGCGACAGTGTCGAAGAAAGACGTATCAAACTTCAAACTGCGTAAAGGCAATCCCATCGGCGTGCGGGTCACATTAAGGGGTGAGAAGATGTATGAATTTCTCGAAAGATTGGTAGCTGTTGCCTTACCCCGTGTCCGCGACTTCAGGGGTATCAATGACAAAGGATTTGATGGAAGAGGAAATTACAGCTTTGGGATCACCGAGCAGATTATTTTTCCTGAAATCGATATCGATAAAGTAAATAAAATCAATGGAATGGACATCACCTTCGTGACCACTGCAAGAACCGACCAGGAAGCAATGGCATTGTTGAAAGAATTTGGCCTTCCTTTTAAGAATCAAAAAAAAGCATAGAGCATGGCAAAAGAGTCGATGAAAGCGCGCGAGCGTAAGAGACAGAAAATGGTTGAGAAATTCGCAGCCAAACGTGCCGCCTTAAAAGAAGCCGGTGACTATGAAGCATTGCAACGTATTCCCAAGAATGCTTCTCCTGTTCGCTTGCACAACCGTTGCCAGCTTACAGGCCGCCCGAAAGGATATATGCGGCAATTCGGCATTTCCCGTATCAATTTCAGGGAAATGGCACTGAAAGGATTGATTCCCGGTGTAAAAAAAGCAAGTTGGTAATTTAATACAGCAGCATAGAAATGAATACGGATCCAATCGCAGATTATTTGACCAGACTCAGAAACGGAGTTATGGCTAAGCATAGGGTGGTTGAAGTGCCTGCCTCAAACGTTAAGAAGGCAATCACTAAAATTCTGTTTGAAAAAGGTTATATCCTCAATTATAAATTTGAGGAAGACGAAAAACAGGGTGTCATCAAAATCGCACTTAAATATCATCCGGCTACAAAAATGCCGGCCATGACCCGCATCGAACGTGTTTCACGTCCGGGTCTCAGAAAATATGTGCACGCAGACGGTTTACCACGCGTTCTCAACGGTCTCGGAATTGCAATTATTTCCACCTCCAACGGTATTATGACCGACAAGGAAGCCAAAAGGCTCAATGTAGGTGGTGAAGTTTTGTGTTACATCAGTTAATAAAAGGAGATTTCATTCATGTCAAGAATAGGTAAACTTCCCATTAGCCTCCCCGCAGGTGTCGAACTCTCAGTTTCTGAGGATCACGTTGTCACCGTGAAGGGGAAACTGGGTGTGCTAAAACAGCAGATTGATGAGGCTGTTACAATTAAAGTAGAAAATCAGGAAATTGTCCTCGAAAGAGCTTCAGACGAAAAGGACCACCGCTCCAAACACGGGCTGTACCGCGCCTTGATCAACAACATGGTTAAAGGTGTTTCAGAAGGCTTTCATACCGTTCAGGAATTGGTAGGTGTTGGTTACAAAGCTGATGCCAAAGGACAGATACTCGAACTGGCTCTTGGTTTCTCACACAATGTGTTCTTCGAAATTCCCGAAGAAATCAAGATCGAGACCGTCACCGAAAGAGGTAAAAACCCGATTATCAAGATGTCGAGCATCGACAGACAATTGCTTGGTCAGGTAGCAGCCAAAATTCGTTCACTCCGCAAACCTGAACCATATAAGGGCAAAGGTATCAAGTTCCAGAACGAGGTATTGAGACGCAAGGCTGGAAAAACTGCAGGTAAAGGTAAGTAATCAATGAATCATGCTTGTAAGTCAGGCTTAAATACCAGAAAAAATGTCATCTAGTACAAAAAAGAGTTTAAGAAGGGTAAGCATCAAAAAGCGCATCAGGGGCATCGTTGCCGGCACCGCCGAACGTCCGCGTCTGACAGTTTTTAGAAGCAACAAACAGATATATGCCCAATTGATTGACGACGCTGCCGGCAGAACACTGGTAGCTGCTTCATCAACCGAAAAAGGCTTTGAAGACAAGAAAGTAACCAAAATCGAACAAGCTAAACTTGTTGGCGGTCTGGTAGCTGAAAAAGCAAAAGCTGCCGGTATCGAAGCAGTGGTGTTCGACCGCAATGGTTACCTGTATCATGGAAGAGTTAAATCGTTAGCTGAAGCAGCGCGCGAAGGAGGATTAAAATTCTAGAAAACTATGTCAGAAGTAAACGTAAAAAGAGTAAAATCCAGCGAAATCGAGTTTAAAGATCGCTTGGTCAGCATCCAGCGGGTTACCAAAGTAACCAAGGGTGGACGTACCTTTAGCTTCTCTGCGATTGTGGTAGTTGGTAACGAGAACGGCGTTGTGGGTTATGGTCTTGGTAAAGCCAAGGAAGTAACGGCAGCGATTGCCAAAGGTGTTGACGATGCCAAGAAGAACCTGATCAAAGTTCCTGTTCGTAAAGGTACAATCCCTCACGAACAATATGGAAAATACAGCGGAGCGCTTGTCTTCCTCAAACCTGCATCACACGGAACAGGCGTTATCGCCGGTGGTGCTATGCGCGCCGTACTCGAAAGTGTAGGTGTTCATGATGTGTTGGCAAAATCAAAAGGTTCATCCAATCCTCACTCGGTAGTAAAGGCAACATTCGATGCATTGTCAAAAATGCGTGATGCCTACACTGTTTCGCAAGTGCGTGGTGTTGAACTTGATACAGTGTTTAACGGTTAATCCATTCAACCATGAAGAAAGTTAGAATCACCCAAATCAAAAGCGGAATAGGACGTCCAAAACGCCAGAAAGCTACCCTGGAAGCCCTTGGATTTAAAAGACTCAATCAATCGGTTGAAGTCGAAATGAATCCCGCTATCGCAGGAATGGTTGACGCTGTCAAACACTTGCTGAAAATCGAAGAATTGTAGAAATTGAGTCATCAAGCAAATAGAGATTAACATGGATTTAAGTAATCTAAAACCTGCCAAAGGATCAGTAAAGCGCGAAAAACGCATCGGACGTGGTCAGGGCTCGGGCCATGGTGGAACTTCCACACGTGGACATAAAGGTGCCGGACAACGGTCCGGAACTTCCAAAAAGCTCGGTTTTGAAGGAGGTCAGATGCCGCTCGTGCGCAGGGTACCAAAATTTGGCTTTAAAAATATCAACCGGAAAGAGTATCATGCCATCAACCTCGAAACCTTGCAGAAACTCGTTGATGACCACGGCTTGACTGTTGTCACCTTTGAAACCCTCAGACAATATGGTCTGGCTTCAAAGAATGAAATGGTGAAAGTACTTGGTAAAGGCGAGCTGAAAGCTAAACTGGAGGTTCATGCCCATGGATTCAGTGCATCAGCTGCTCAAGCCATTGAAGCAGCAGGTGGTAATATCGTAAAACTCTAACCTGAATGAAAAAGCTCATCGAAACTTTACGTAATATCAACAAAATTGAAGAATTGCGTAAGCGTATCCTTTATACCCTGCTGATCATTTTGATTTACCGTCTGGGTTCTTATGTAGTGTTGCCAGGTGTTGATCCCAATATGCTGGCAAACCTGCAATCGCAGACAAGCAGCGGTTTGTTAGGGTTGTTGAACATGTTTTCAGGAGGAGCTTTCTCTAATGCTTCCATTTTCGCATTGGGTATCATGCCGTACATTTCGGCATCCATTGTGATTCAGCTCTTGGGTATGGCCATTCCTTACTTTCAGCGCTTACAGCGTGAAGGTGAGAGTGGCAGACGTAAAATCAACCAGATTACGCGATACCTCACAGTTGCTATTGTTGCATTGCAGGCCCCTGGCTATATTGCCAATATGATTTCACAATTGCCCAATGAGGCCATTGCTCCTTTTGATCCTACCATCACTCACCCATCGGCCTTTTTCTGGGTCTCAAACACCATTATCCTCATTGCTGGTACGCTGTTTGTTATGTGGATGGGAGAGCGGATTACCGACAAAGGTATTGGTAACGGGATCTCGCTCATCATTATGATTGGTATCATTGCCCGCCTGCCGTTTGCACTCTTTGCCGAGTTTTTCTCAAGAATGGAACAGAAGGGTGGTGGATTGGTATTTTTCGTCGTTGAGTTAGCGGTTCTGGTGCTTGTTATACTGCTTACCATTCTGCTTGTTCAGGGAACAAGACGTGTTCCGGTGCAGTATGCCAAGCGAATCGTTGGAAATCGTCAGTATGGCGGAGTAAGGCAATATATCCCTATCAAGGTCAATGCAGCCGGCGTTATGCCGATCATTTTTGCTCAGGCGATCATGTTTCTTCCGGTAACTTTGGTTGGTTTTGCCAATTCCGAGAGCCTCACCGGCCTCGCTGCTGCGTTTACCAATATCAACGGTTTCTGGTACAACTTCGTTTTCTTTATCCTCATCGTTTTGTTTACCTATTTCTACACAGCCATCACGATTAATCCAAATCAAATGGCTGAAGACATGAAGAAAAACGGTGGATTTATTCCCGGCGTCAAGCCAGGTAAAAAAACTGCTGAGTATCTGGATAACATTCTTTCAAGAATTACTTTACCCGGATCGTTGTTTCTGGCTTTTGTTGCCATTATGCCCGCTTTGGTCGGACAGATGGGTGTCAGCACTGCCTTTGCAACGTTCTATGGCGGTACTTCACTTTTGATTCTTGTTGGTGTGGCACTTGACACACTGCAACAAATCGAAAGCTATCTTTTGATGCGTCATTATGATGGATTAACCAAATCTGGCAGAATCAAGGGCCGTGGCCCTGCCATGAATATGGGTTAACAATATAAACTGAAATGATCTATTTCAAAACTGACGAAGAGATCGAGTTACAGCGCGAAAGTTCTTTGCTTGTTGGTAAAACATTGGCTGAAGTTGCAAAACACCTGAAACCGGGTGTGCTGACAGCTGAGCTGGACAAGGTGGCTGAAACCTTTATTCGTGATCATCAGGCGATCCCGGGTTTCAAAGGTTATGGCGGATTTCCGGGTACCTTGTGCATATCTGTGAACGAGCAGGTAGTACATGGAATACCAGGTAACCGTGCCCTCAAAGAGGGAGATCTGGTGTCGGTAGACTGTGGTGTGCTGAAACACGGATTTTACGGCGACTCGGCATATACCTTTGCTGTTGGAGAAGTGAGTCAAGATGTTAAACTGCTGATGGAACGTACGAAAGCTTGTCTTTACCTGGGTATTGAACAGGCGATTGACGGGAACAGGGTTGGCGATATTGGTTTTGCCATCCAATCGTACATCGATCAGTTTGGTTACGGTATCGTCAGGGAGTTGGTTGGACATGGAGTGGGTAAAAAACTCCATGAAAAACCGGAAGTGCCAAATTACGGTAAACGTGGAAATGGCATCAAGCTGCGCTCTGGCATGGTTATTGCGATCGAGCCGATGATCAACCTTGGAGGCAGATCAGTAACACAGGAAGCCGATGGTTGGACCATCAGGACATCCGACAGGATGCCGTCGGCACATTACGAGCACACGGTGGCCATCAGGGATGGAAAAGCAGATGTTTTATCAAGTTTTGAAGAGATAGAATCAGTATTAAATAAATTGAATGGTTAGATATGGCAAAGCAATTGTCAATTGAACAAGATGGTACAGTAATAGAGTCACTGGGCAATGCGATGTTCAGGGTAGAGCTCGAAAACGGGCACACACTGATCGCGCACATATCCGGGAAGATGCGAATGCACTACATCAAAATACTTCCAGGCGACCGCGTGAAACTTGAACTCTCACCCTATGACCTTTCCAAAGGCCGTATAACATTCAGATATAAATAATCGAATCATAAACGAATGGAGGCTGCTGAAGTCTTCGACAAATAAAACTAACATGAAAGTAAGAGCATCAATTAAGAAAAGATCCGACGAATGTAAGATCGTCCGCCGCAAGGGCAGACTTTATGTGATCAACAAAAAGAACCCGAAGTTCAAACAGAGACAAGGATAAGCTTCAAATAATAAAAACAGTATATTATGGCTAGGATCGCTGGTGTAGATATCCCGAATAATAAAAGGGGAGAAATAGCACTCACTTATATTTATGGTATTGGAAGAAGTGCTTCAAAGAAAATTCTTACTGATGCCGGAGTAGACCTGAATAAAAAGGTTCAGGACTGGAACGATGACGAGCAGAACAATGTTCGTACAGTCATCGCTGCCAACTACAAGGTAGAAGGAGAATTGAGAAGTGAAGTACAAATCAATATCAAACGATTGATGGACATCGGTTGCTACCGTGGAATCCGTCACCGTCTTGGACTTCCGCTTCGCGGACAGAGCACCAAGAACAATGCACGTACCCGTAAAGGACGTAAAAAGACCGTTGCAAACAAGAAGAAAGCTACCAAGTAGCATTCGGATCATATCAAACAGTATTAGAAATTAACGATTATTATGGCAAAGACTACCAGAGTAGTAAAGAAACGTGTTGTTAAAGTTGAAGCAACCGGCAAGGCCTACATCAAAGCCTCCTTTAACAACATCATCATTTCTTTGACAAACAACAGCGGACAGGTCATTTCATGGGCATCAGCCGGTAAAATGGGTTTCAGAGGCTCCAAGAAAAACACACCTTATGCCGCACAAATGGCAGCAGAAGAATGCTCCAAAACAGCTTATGACCTTGGATTAAGAAAAGTTAAGGTGTTTGTAAAAGGACCTGGCGCCGGTCGTGAATCCGCCATCCGTTCCATTCACTCATCCGGGATTGAGGTGACCGAAATCAATGACGTTACACCATTGCCACACAATGGCTGTCGTCCACCCAAAAGAAGAAGAGTGTAACAGAACTGTAACATTAAAAAAAATTATCACTATGGCTAGGTACATTGGTCCAAAATCAAAAATAGCAAGAAAATTCGGTGAGCCAATTTTTGGCCCCGATCGCGCCTTCGAAAAGAAGAACTACCCTCCGGGTCAGCATGGCAGCTCCAAACGCCGCAAAAAACAGTCGGAATATGGCGTACAGCTTCAGGAGAAGCAAAAAGCCAAATACACTTACGGCATTCTTGAGCGTCAATTCCGCATTCTTTTTGAAAGAGCAGCCCAGAAAAAAGGTATCACCGGTGAGGTGTTACTCCAACTCATCGAGTCGCGCCTTGATAACGTTGTTTACCGTTTCGGCATTGCCCCTTCACGCAGCGCCGCGCGTCAGCTTGTGGGTCATCGCCACATTACAGTAAACGGCAGCGTTGTTAACATTCCTTCCTACCTCGTGAAAGAGGGTGATATCGTGGCAGTTCGTGAACGGTCAAAGACGCTGGAAATCATCATCAACGCAACACAGGGTCACAGCAACCGATTCCCCTGGCTTGAATGGGATGGAGAGAAGCTCGCCGGAAAATTCATGAGCTACCCTAACAGGGAAGATATTCCTGAAACAATTAAGGAACAGCTCATCGTCGAGTTGTACTCCAAATAAGCTTTGATTAATAACCCGATAGCATTTTTTCTATCTAACACTCAAACAAAAGTATGGCAATATTAGCGTTTCAAAAGCCCGAAAAGGTTATCCTGGTTGAAGCCGACAGCACAAGAGGTGTTTTCGAATTCCGCCCCCTGGAACCTGGTTTCGGCATCACAATTGGTAACTCGCTTCGCCGGATTTTGCTTTCTTCTCTTGAAGGTTTTGCAATCACATCTGTCAGAATAGAAGGCGTCTTACATGAGTTCTCTGCTATCGAAGGTGTTGTCGAAGATGTTGCGGAAATTGTTCTGAATCTGAAAAAGATTCGTTTCAAGCAGCAAATCGCTTCGGAAACATCCGAAAGAGTAAACATTGTCATTGGTGACCAGGAACAATTTAAAGCTGGTGATATCAACAAATTTCTTTCCGTTTTTCAGGTTCTGAATACCGAACAACTGATCTGTAACATGGATCCATCGGTAAAGCTTAGCCTTGAACTCACCATCAACAAGGGAAGAGGTTATGTTCCGGCTGAAGAAAACAAAGTGGCCAATGCTGCAATAGGTACCATTGCTATTGATTCGATTCATACCCCTATCAAAAATGTAACCTATCATATCGAGAATTTCAGGGTTGAACAAAAGACGGACTATGAGCGCCTGTTGATCGAAGTCAATACCGACGGCTCTATCCACCCCAAGGATGCCCTCAAAGAAGCTGCAAAAATCCTCATCATGCACTTTATGTTGTTTTCTGATGAGAAAATTACAGTCGATACCGAAGAGAAATCTGTCACCGAGGAGTTTGATGAAAACTCACTGCACATCCGCCAGTTGCTTAAAACCAAATTGGTAGATATGGATCTTTCGGTAAGAGCACTCAATTGTCTTAAAGCAGCCGATGTGGAGGCCTTGGGCGATCTGGTAGCATTTAACAAGAATGATTTATTAAAGTTCCGCAATTTTGGTAAAAAATCGCTGACAGAGCTTGAAGAGCTGGTAAAAAGCAAAGGCCTTGAGTTCGGAATGAATATTAGTAAGTACAAATTAGAAAAGGATTAACGGAATGAGACACAATAGGAAAATTAATCACCTTGGCCGTCCCAGCGCTCACCGCGAAGCTATGCTCTCGAACATGGCAGCTTCGCTCATTCTTCACAAAAGAATCACCACGACCCTGGCAAAAGCCAAAGCCTTGAAACCCATTATCGAACCAATGATTACCCGTTCGAAAGACGATACAACACACTCCCGTCGTATTGCTTTCAGCGTGCTTCAGAATAAAGTAGCCGCAACCGAGTTGTTTCGCACGGTTGCGCCTAAAATTGCTGATCGCCCGGGTGGATACACACGCATCATCAAATTGGGCAAGCGTCTCGGCGACAATGCTGAAATTTGCCTGATGGAGTTGGTTGATTTCAATGAGAACCTTCTTGGTAAAAAATCCGCTAAAAAAGCCAAAACAACCCGTCGCGGCAGCAGCAAAAAAGCAGCACAGGCTCAACCGGAGAACACTGCGCCAAAAGCAGTGGAAGCCTCCAAAGAAAGCAGCGACGAAACACAAGCATAATCGCCTGATTCGATCGGTTTACAGCAACCGTTTGCAGCATAAAAGGATAATGAAAACCGTTTCATTATCCTTTTTTTTCGTTTGTTTGGATTACTTTTGTACAAAACTTTTAACTTAAAAATATTTATTATGAGTCACATTGTAGACATTCATGCCAGACAAATTCTGGACTCTCGTGGAAACCCCACAGTCGAAGTAGATGTATTAACAGATAATGGTGTAATGGGCCGCGCTGCCGTTCCTTCAGGAGCTTCAACCGGTGTTCATGAAGCCGTTGAGTTGCGTGATAATGACAAAAGCACCTACCTTGGTAAAGGAGTCCTGCAGGCTGTTCAGAATGTAAATACAATTATTGCAGATGAATTGCACGGTTATTATGTAACTGATCAGGCCGAAATTGATGCCAAAATGCTCGAACTTGATGGCACAGCAAATAAGTCGAAGCTTGGGGCAAACGCCATACTGGGCGTTTCTTTGGCGGTGGCCCATGCAGCAGCGCAGGAAACCAATCAGCCATTGTTCCGCTATGTTGGAGGCGTTGGTGCCAATACACTGCCAATCCCGATGATGAACATCATCAATGGTGGTTCACATGCTGATAACAGCATCGATTTTCAGGAGTTTATGATCATGCCCGTTGGTGCTGAGTCATTTACACAAGCTATCAGAATGGGTGCCGAGGTGTTTCACAACCTGAAGTCAGTCTTGAAAAAAGCCGGCTACTCAACCAATGTGGGTGATGAAGGTGGTTTTGCCCCAAACCTAAAGTCAAATGAAGAAGCTGTTCAGGTGATCCTCGAAGCGATCGAAAAAGCCGGCTACGTGCCCGGAAAAGATATTTATATCTCGCTCGATCCCGCCTCTTCAGAATACTACTTACCCGAAGAAAATGTTTATCACCTCCACAAATCAACAGGCGATAAACTTAGTCCTGCCGAAATGGTAGATTATTGGAATGCATGGGTCAACAAATACCCCATCATTTCAATCGAAGACGGGATGGCTGAAGACGATTGGACAGGCTGGAAGCTGATGACAGAAAAAATGGGCAGCAAAATCCAACTTGTTGGCGACGATTTGTTTGTTACCAATGTGAATCGCCTCGGTATGGGAATTCAACAGGGAATTGCCAATTCCATCCTTGTAAAGGTAAATCAAATTGGCTCGCTGACAGAAACCATCAATGCCGTTAATCTGGCTTACCGCAACAGCTACACTGCTGTCATGAGTCATCGTTCGGGTGAAACGGAAGATACGACTATTGCCGATCTCGCTGTTGCCCTGAATACCGGATTGATTAAAACAGGTTCGGCCAGCCGTACTGACAGAATTGCCAAGTATAACCAGCTTCTTCGTATTGAAGAACTCCTGGGCTCAAATGCCAGGTATTTGGGAAAAGATTTCAAGTATGCCAGGTAATTACCTGAGGTGAAATGAAATCCGGTTCAACAAAATGAACCGGATTTTTTTTGTTTTCAAATACTCGTTTGCTGAACTTTGTCTGCCCGTGATTGGTCTATCTGCTGACAGAAGGTAATGGATCATGACAAATTTTTCCTGTCACAGGAAGCTGATATTCTGTTGAAATCAGTTATTTTTGTTCAACAACCCGGGAAAACATGCCAATCAAAATCAGGTCATTCATTGGAATCTTTATCACCTTCTGCCTGTTGTTGCAAATGAAATCATTGGATGCGCAACAGATTAGCAAAGGGTATTTCTCCTTGTCAGCAGGGCTCAACCGATCAAGACTAATTGCTGGCAATGATAAGCTAACTCCAGTTACACTCCCGCTTTTTGGTCTAAACTATCATTATAATGTGGCTGCAGAATGTCAACTGACCTCACAGTTGAGTTACTCAATAATAGGTGGAAATTACGATTCGCCATATACCAAATGGCGTAATCATTCCATTAATCTGAGTGCAGGACCTCGTATTCGACTCTTCGATTTTCTGATTCTCGATGCCGTATTTGAATATAGTTACCTGCTTTCTCAATTGAAGTATCAGCTAGACGGTGGTTCACCAAGTGGAGTGAGTCATACAAAAGGCGAAGCGTACCACAATCAGTTCAGTTTGTTTTCAGGCCTTGGGATCACGATGCAGAAAGGAATTGACTTTGGTATCCGCTACAAAATTTCTACATCCGAAAGCGAATTCAGTAGTCTGCAGTTTCTGGTTTCTTTCAATTTCAACTTATTCTCCCGTCGACCAGCACGAAAGGAATGTAAAAACTTTGAAACTGCCTTGAAATACCCGGCTGATTTCCATCAGCTTATCCTGCACCGACAGGATTTGGATAGCCTTTCGGGTGAAATTGGGAATTTAACGCTGCTAACAGAATTGTTTCTTGACGGAAACGATCTTGTCATTCTTCCTCCAGAGGTTGGCAGATTAAACAAACTGGAGAAACTATCTGTCAGAAACAACCAACTGACAAGCCTGCCAGACAGTCTGACAAAATTGTCGAATCTCGCTGAGCTTTATCTTGATTATAACAAATTGAAAGAACTTCCTGAAGACATCGGCCGATTGAAGAACCTCAGGTTTTTGCATCTGAGTAATAACTTCATCAACAGACTGCCGGCATCCATTGGTGAGTTAACCAACCTGGTTGAGCTGGATATCAGCAACAATCAGGCATTGTTGCTTTTACCAACTGAAATCGAGAAGCTGCGAAATCTTGAATTACTCATTGTTGACCAAAGCACGCAATTTCCAATCCCATTTGTTTTACCTAATGCCAGGTTAGTCATCGTTGTCGTACAGTAGAAGGGACTCGATATGGTCAACCAGTTACTATATTGTTCTGTTATTTTGACAAATTCATATGGAGTTATTGTTCTCGAAGTTGTGACAGTGTTAACTGAATTTTGCATTCCAACTTGTTTTGGTTGCTGTAGCTGCTTCAGATACCATCTGCCAGTTACCTGAACTCCGCATCACGCTATGTTTTGATGGCTTTGGCGGCCAATTAAATGGAAAAAATCCTTGTTCATAAAGAATGATTTCATAGCTGGATTCGCCAACATTCAGTAAAATAAATGTCCTATTATTCCGGTTATTCCGGATTCCAGAGCAGATTAAGGTGATGTTGGTGATTGCTGTTGCCAGAAACAGGATAACCTGGGATTAATAATCAACTTTCCCGACAGAAATATTACTTTTTCTCTCGATGGAAGAAATAAATGCCTACCTTCGCCAACCCTAAATGGAGCTAGGTTCATTGAAAATTGATGATTGTTACATTAAAAAGGAAGGAAATTCACTTTATTCGGGAAGGATTTTTTGTTTAGTTCAACCTGATTTTTTATTCAATTCATTTTTTTTCATTTTTAAATACTTGAAGATCAGACGGAAATAATTTCGGATAAAATTTTTATTAAAAAACATTTGGAGGAATAAAAAAAGGTATTACTTTTGCACTCCCAATCGCGGTGAACGGAAAGAGGAGAGAGAAAGCGTGAGGGGAAAAAAAGAGAGAAGACAAGATATAACCGGGGCGACTTGGTATATTAATTAAGAGAAGTTCTTTGAAAGAAATGAAGCCAAAAAGAGAGAGACCCTGGAGATACGGAAGTTGACCGGGTCGAGAAGAGAAGATAGAGTAAATCTTGCAGATACAGACAAACGATTTTATATACAATGGAGAGTTTGATCCTGGCTCAGGATGAACGCTAGCGGCAGGCTTAATACATGCAAGTCGAACGGGAGAGAGATAGCAATATTTTTCGAGAGTGGCGCACGGGTGCGTAACGCGTATGCAACCTACCTTTAACAGGGGGATAGCCCGGAGAAATTCGGATTAATACCCCATAGGATCATTGTAAGGCATCTTATGATGATTAAAGTTCCGGCGGTTAAAGATGGGCATGCGTGCCATTAGCTAGTTGGTGAGGTAACGGCTCACCAAGGCGACGATGGCTAGGGGTCCTGAGAGGGTTATCCCCCACACTGGTACTGAGACACGGACCAGACTCCTACGGGAGGCAGCAGTAAGGAATATTGGTCAATGGACGCAAGTCTGAACCAGCCATGCCGCGTGCAGGAAGACGGCCTTATGGGTTGTAAACTGCTTTTGTCAGGGAATAAACCCCCGCTTGCGAGCGGGGCTGAAGGTACCTGAAGAATAAGCATCGGCTAACTCCGTGCCAGCAGCCGCGGTAATACGGAGGATGCAAGCGTTATCCGGATTCATTGGGTTTAAAGGGTGCGCAGGCGGGCGTATAAGTCAGGGGTGAAATACTACGGCTCAACCGTGGAACTGCCTTTGATACTGTATGTCTTGAGTTTAATTGAAGTGGGCGGAATGTAGCATGTAGCGGTGAAATGCATAGAGATGCTACAGAACACCGATAGCGAAGGCAGCTCACTAAGTTACAACTGACGCTCATGCACGAAAGCGTGGGGATCAAACAGGATTAGATACCCTGGTAGTCCACGCTGTAAACGATGATCACTCGTTGTTGGCGATACACAGTCAGCGGCTAAGCGAAAGTGATAAGTGATCCACCTGGGGAGTACGATCGCAAGGTTGAAACTCAAAGGAATTGACGGGGGCCCGCACAAGCGGTGGAGCATGTGGTTTAATTCGATGATACGCGAGGAACCTTACCTGGGCTCAAACGTAGTATGACGTATGGTGAAAGCTATATTTCTTCGGACATATTACGAGGTGCTGCATGGTTGTCGTCAGCTCGTGCCGTGAGGTGTCGGGTTAAGTCCCATAACGAGCGCAACCCCTATTCTTAGTTGCCATCAGGTCAAGCTGGGGACTCTAGGAAAACTGCCTACGCAAGTAGAGAGGAAGGTGGGGATGACGTCAAATCAGCACGGCCCTTACGTCCAGGGCTACACACGTGCTACAATGGCCAGTACAAAGGGCAGCTACCAGGTGACTGGATGCTAATCTCAAAAGCTGGTCTCAGTTCGGATCGAAGTCTGCAACCCGACTTCGTGAAGCTGGAATCGCTAGTAATCGCGCATCAGCCATGGCGCGGTGAATACGTTCCCGGGCCTTGTACACACCGCCCGTCAAGCCATGGAAGCTGGGGGTACCTGAAGTCGGTGACCGTAATAGGAGCTGCCTAGGGTAAACTTGGTAACTGGGGCTAAGTCGTAACAAGGTAGCCGTACCGGAAGGTGTGGCTGGAATACCTCCTTTCTGGAGAGATTTACTTTAGATAAACACTTCTCAAAGCGAGCGGTTAGATAACTGTATCGCCAAGGGTTTCTTGAAGGCTTCAAACACAGGAGAAACACATAACCCAAACACGAGGCAATGACCAAAGAAGGTCGTGCCTGGGCAGAAGCGAAATCAGGCTGAGAAGTCAGGTCGAGCGAATAAGATAATGCAGTCCCGTAGCTCAGTTGGTTAGAGCACTACACTGATAATGTAGGGGTCGGCAGTTCGAGTCTGCCCGGGACTACAGCAAATGCCCCGGGAAATCGGATGTGGACACGGCTTAAGATAGCAGAGAGACAGAGGTGCAGCAAAAGCGGGCACTACACTGTTGTGATAACTATCGGGAGCATGTGTCGGCATTAGGGAGCATACCGGGGAGAGATAAAAAGAAAAGCGTAGTTGGTTGAACGTTTGGGGAATTAGCTCAGTTGGCTAGAGCGCTAGATTTGCATTCTAGAGGTCAAGGGTTCGACTCCCTTATTCTCCACAGAAGCTACAGAAGAAGTAGCATAAAGTTCTTTGACATCATGATAAGGAGACACAAACGAGTTTAGCAAGAGAGCTGCGTGAGCAGCGAATTTTGTGAGCATCGAGATATAGACGTTATTTATGGAAGAAAGTAAATAAGGGCGTATGGGGGATGCCTAGGCTCTCAGAGGCGAAGAAGGACGTGATAAGCTGCGAAAAGCTTCGGGTAGCTGCAAATAAGCGATAATCCGGAGATATCCCAATGGGGCAACCCATCCTGAAGAAGTCAGGATATCCCGCTATAAGCGGGAGGCTAACCCGCTGAACTGAAACATCTTAGTAAGCGGAGGAGAAGAAAACAATAGTGATTTCCCAAGTAGTGGCGAGCGAACGGGAAACAGCCCAAACCCAAGATGTTACGGCATGTTGGGGGTTGTAGGACTGCGATATTGCACATATATATTATAACAGAACACAGCTGGAAAGCTGGACCATAGAGGGTGATAGTCCTGTAGGTAAAATGGTATATATAGCATAGCAGGATCCTGAGTAAGGCGGGACCGGAGGAATCCTGTCTGAAACTGGCGGCACCATCCGCTAAGGCTAAATACTACTGAGAGACCGATAGTGAACCAGTACCGTGAGGGAAAGGTGAAAAGAACCGCGAGCAGCGGAGTGAAATAGACCCTGAAACCATACGCTTACAAGCGGTCGGAGCGGAGATAATCCGTGACGGCGTGCCTTTTGCATAATGAGCCTACGAGTTACTCCTCACTGGCGAGGTTAACCCCGTTAACGGGGGCAGCCGAAGCGAAAGCGAGTCTGAATAGGGCGCTGATAGTCAGTGGGGGTAGACGCGAAACTTTGTGATCTACCCATGGCCAGGTTGAAGTGTGGGTAACACCACATGGAGGACCGAACCGGTTGTCGTTGAAAAGACTTCGGATGAGCTGTGGGTAGGGGTGAAAGGCTAATCAAACTGAGAGATAGCTCGTACTCCCCGAAATGCCTTTAGGGGCAGCCTCATAGTATAGTGTCATAGAGGTAGAGCTACTGATTGGGCTAGGGGGCTTCACCGCCTACCAAACCCTGACAAACTCCGAATGCTATGACATGTTTTATGGGAGTGAGGGCGCGGGTGCTAAGGTCCACGCCCGAGAGGGAAAGAACCCAGATCATCAGCTAAGGTCCCCAAATATATGCTAAGTTGAACAAACGCGGTCTGATTGCATAGACAGCTAGGATGTTGGCTTGGAAGCAGCCATTCATTTAAAGAGTGCGTAACAGCTCACTAGTCGAGCGATCGGGCATGGATAATAAACGGGCATTAAGCATATTACCGAAGCTATGAATTGTAGAGATACAGTGGTAGGGGAGCATTCCAGTCGGCGTAGAAGGTGTGCTGTAAGGCATGCTGGAGCGTCTGGAAAAGCAAATGTAGGCATAAGTAACGATAATGCGGGCGAGAAACCCGCACACCGGAAGACTAAGGTTTCCTGATCAACGTTAATCGGATCAGGGTTAGTCGGGTCCTAAGGCGACCCTGCTGTAGTGGCAGGCTAGTCGATGGATAACTGGTTAATATTCCAGTACTGACCGGTATTGCGATGGAGTGACGGAGTAGTGAAAGCATCGCCCACTGACGGAATAGTGGGTTAAAGGGAGGTAGGTAAATTGTTTGCAGGAAAATCCGCAGATGATGCCGAGACCTGATAGTACCGAGCGTTTTCGGACAATCGGATAGTGTGTGTAATCAGACTTCCAAGAAAAACTTCTAAGCATCAGATACCGGCCACCCGTACCGTAAACCGACACAGGTAGTCGAGGAGAGTATCCAAAGGTGCTCGAGTGATCCATGGCTAAGGAACTAGGCAAATTAACCCTGTAACTTCGGGAAAAAGGGTCCCCACAGTGATGTGGGGCGCAGAGAAATGGCCCAGGCGACTGTTTATCAAAAACACATGGCTTTGCAAAATCGCAAGATGAAGTATAAGGCCTGACACCTGCCCGGTGCTGGAAGGTTAAAAGGAGATGTTAGTCGCAAGGCGAAGCATTGAATTGAAGCCCCAGTAAACGGCGGCCGTAACTATAACGGTCCTAAGGTAGCGAAATTCCTTGTCGGGTAAGTTCCGACCTGCACGAATGGTGTAACGATCTGGGCACTGTCTCA
>JANJXG010000092.1 GCA_024709145.1 Bacteroidales bacterium
GTGAGCAGGAATAAACCAAAACACTAATCCCAATAATCAAAAAGAGCATCCAAATTGTCTTTTGTTGCATTGTTGTAAAGGTTTTTAATGTTAGTTTTCCATACGTTCCATGTGAGTTGGCCTATCAGTGCATCTTCTATTTGCCGGATGGTGTAGCCGGTTACCTGATCGTAATCTCCTATCATGTCTATCATATCTTGAACTACTTCTATACAGATTTATAACCGTAAACAGTTTGAATACAAATGGTTAAATTTAAAATAATCCCAGGAAACCAACTCAAATCAGCCCTCTAAAATACGGATTAAATCGTCATTGATATAATAAACCCGCAATCCATCTTTTCGTGTGCTAAGGATTTTGTGAGCAACGAGTTCATTCATATATTTGGTTAAGGTGGTGCGCGAAGTCTTCCCAATGGTATCCCCTATTAAATCAGGTTTGATATAGGGCTGGCTGAAGATCACTTCATTCAGCTCTTTGGTGTACCATTTCATTTTTCCTTTGGCATATTCGAGTGTAGCCTCCATCTGAGCAAGAATTTCATTGATCCGTCCATGGGTATGCAACGAAGTTTTTTCCGTTGCTTCCAGCATAAATGTTATCCAGGCCTCCCACGCGTTTCGTTGCATTACTCCACTCAATCTGTGGTAGTAATCTTCTTTGTTTTGAATGATATACTTTGACAGATAGAGTACTGGCTGACTAAGCAAACCTTTACTTAAAAGATATAATAGATTGATGATTCTACCCGTCCTTCCATTTCCGTCCTGAAAAGGATGAATGGCCTCAAACTGATAGTGGGCCACACACATTTTTAGCAGGGGGTCAGTGGGGTATTTGTCATCATCATTCAAATACTCAAGCATATTCTCTACGAGCGATTCGATCAGGCCTGCTGCCCTGGGGGGTGTGTAGATGATTTCGCCCGAACGGAATTCGCTCTCACCTCTTTTGATAACCACCTGAGCCTGAGTAGGTCGATATCCGTCTGTTGACTCTTTTATTTGATTGTATATTTGTTGAATGAATTCACCATCAAGGTTTTTTTTTACCTTTAGCACATGATATCCTGCCCATAATGCCTCACGGTATTTGATGACTTCCTTTGTGGCTGGGTTTATTTTTTCATCTTTATTGGTTGCCGAGATAGCCTTGTAAAGCTCGTCTTCTGTGGTGAAAATATTTTCGATCTCTGTGGAAGCTTTGGCTTCCTGCAAGGCCAGCGTGTTAATCAGCATCAGCGGATTGGGCAAGCGCAGCAGGTTGCCATTCACTGTTGCCAAGGCCCTTGATGCCGCCACCAAATGTTTCATAATCAATGGATTATTCTCAATTTCCTTAGTTGGAGGCAACAATGGTAAATCATTGTAAGGTTGAAGCCTGTCGAAGATGGGGTTGCTCATATATGTTCAATATTTCATGAAATCTGGACAATAAGCAAATATATGTCCATTTTCTGGACAAATTACCAACGTCTGTTCATTTTTTGCAAAATATTGGACAAAAGCATCGTTTTCCACCAATCAATGAACATGCAGGGCGTGTCTGTCCATTTTTTGGAGAAAACTGAACAGCCTGTTCCGTCCGTTGGTCTCATGGATGACATTGACTTTGTCTGCTATGGATGACCTATATGAGTCATTGGATGGCAAAGTAGTTAACAAAATAATTAGGGCTTGTCTTTTAAGTCCGATTGCTTCGTTATGTACGTCATTCATGTCAGTCATCCCGACTTATTTGGGACTCGTGACATTCATTCCGCACATGCCTCGCCCTCGAACTTTAAAGCTCAAGCACCTGACATTATGGACAGACACTTATTAGTGCTTGTCTTTAAAGCCCGATGGCTTCGTTATAAATTCATTCATGACAGGAGGTTCAATTTTCTGGGGTTCCTGTCATTTCTTTCCGGCATGCCTTGTTATATTGAATATTAATGCACCGGCATTGAACTTTTGCATCAGAAGCTATTTCATTGGAAGTATAAAAATCAAATGGTAACAAGTTATTTACATGTGATTTCACTATCTTTGACTAAAATTTACCTTATGAATAGGATGATAAACATAACCTATCCGGAATCACTTGCGAACTCAATGAAACTAAGTGTTCATGAATTTGAGAAGGAAATCAAGCTTAGTTCCTTAGTTAAGCTTTATGAATTAGGTAAAATTTCCTCGGGAATAGCTGCGAAAGTTTTAGGATTATCAAGGTTAGACTTCCTGGATATTGTTGCACAATACAAGGTGTCTATCATAGAATTTTCTGATATTGATGAACTCAATAATGATATAATGAATGCGTAAGGTTGTTTCAAATACAACTCCTTTAATTTCTCTGTTGAAGCTATCCAAATTAGAACTTCTTAAGGAATTGTATAAAGAGATATCAATACCTTTTGCTGTTTTTCAAGAGATTGAAGCTGGCAGAAACAAGGCTTTCTACCAAGATTTATCGACAATAACATGGATTAAAATACGTGAGATTAAGGATAAGAAAGCACTAAAATATTTTCTTGAACTTGACACAGGCGAAGCTGAAGCAATTGTATTGGCGAATGAAATTGGAGCTGATCTTATTATTTTGGATGAAAAACTAGGGCGGTTTCATGCCAAACATGCTGATTTACAAGTTACAGGAACGATAGGGATATTGCTAAAAGCGAAGTCAATGGGATTAATATCAGCAATAAAGCCGTTACTTCAAGAACTTATTGATAAAGATGTTTGGATAAGTGGGACTCTCATGAATGAGATTCTCCAAAAAGCCAACGAGAAATAAAACATTTCATTGGTCATCTCCGGGTAAATTAGTCAAATCACTTTTACAGAATTTTTTTGTTAGAGAGTACATTGAGGAATCGTTTCTACTTTCCGGAATCAGAAAATGAACATGATTTGCTTGCTTGTCCAATTATTTAAGATTTTTGGACATGCCGGTGTGATAAAATCTAATAAATGAGGGCTTCATCGGATGAAACCAATAAGTTTCTGCTTAAATAATTCATCATAGATCTTAGCTTGATCCTGTGAGGAACATAGACGCCTATTCAAAAACCCCCATATCCATCGTCACCATCATGTTCATATTGCAATTGCAATCCGGGCAATCGGGTGTGGTGCAGTCGCATTTCACAAAGGGGTAGGTATCTGTGAAACTGACTGCACAGGCTGTGCAGGCTTCGCCTTTGCAGCTGATAGTTGGGCTACCCAAGCCATTCATATCCATTGATTTGGCCAAAGTGCTTTTTCCGCTCAACACATACACCTTGCCCTCGTGAAGCAGGGCGATGATGCCAACACTGGATATTTTCTTCGAATTTCCTTTCACGGTGGTGCCGATATACACATGCTTCTGATCGGGAAGTAGGGTGGCGGTGAGTTCGCTCAACTTTCCATCGTTTTCCAGTTCATTTCAGAAATGATCTGCCAGCGCCACCACCTTTGTGAGGACAATTTGTTCGTTTTCAAACCTGCCCACCACTTCTTCGTTCGTTTCTTGTGCACGAACACTCAAGACAGCGAATAGAACCGCTGCCAGACTTACCAAAATTTGTTTTTTCATAAGGATGATTTTTTTGTTGTTAAAAATCTGATTTTCTACCTTTCTGCATCCGGCAGATTTTGGATAGGAGTTCGTTTCAATAGCTATAATAATTACAGGAAAGTCCTAAACATCAGAATTATCAGTTGAACTTGTACTAGGTCATATTTTAATCTATGTATTAGCATGTGTAACCAAACAGACATTATATTTTAGTGTAATTTGTTTGTATTTCATCATTGTTTGATAATTCCCGCTAAAAACGAATCAAAAAAATTGAAACACCAAACCTAATCGGAATTCTGAATTCTCGTTTTCATTAACTATCAGATTTCCTGCTTTGTAATACCCATATTCAGCAAATAGGCCGATATTCTTTGTGATGAAGTAACTCGTTCCGGCACCAAGAAAATAAAAAGTAGAAAGTTTCAATTTTTCATTATAAGGATAATAAGGCTTCCATCCGGCTTTTCCGGCTAAATAGAAATCAAATCTTAGTTTTGAATTATCAATAATAAATGGCATAATATGCAGGTTTGCATGAGGACCAAAATACAACAGATAATGTTTTTTGGAAGTGATATTTCCGTCATCATCAGATTGAAACTTTATGCCTTGAAATACGCCTGTAGAAAGTCCGGCTTCGACAAACGCGTTCATCCGATAGCTCAATTCGGCATTTACATAGCCCGATTTTTTTAACTGGTTTTTCGTTGATGAGCCAGGCCAAGCTGAAATTCTGATTTTCAATCTTGAAATATCCTCTGTTTTCTGTGCGCTGAGTATCAATGCACTACAAGCAATGAAACCGATAATTAAAATGAGTTTACTCATAAAATAGAATCTTATTGATTTTTTGTTTAATTGTTTTTTTTGATTTGTCCGAATCAACCCAAAGATTGCGTTTATAGGAGATGTTGGGAATGATTGTGAAGAGGCTTAATTGATACATTGCCGGATCAATATCGCTTGCATTTGATTGGGTTGGCTGAAAAAAGTCTTTGGTTTGGTTGTCAACCAGATAATAATAAACCGGATTTTTCCTGTTATAAGCATTATACAAACCAAATGTCCATGAAGAGTAAAGCTGATTTTTTTTGTTGTGTTTATTGATCGTTACAGAAACATCAAGTCGGTGGTATGGC
>JANJXG010000112.1 GCA_024709145.1 Bacteroidales bacterium
CAACCGGCAAAGGGTTGAATGTGTTTGTTTTTGTTTAGCTGCACAAGCAGGTCGAGTCCGGTAGAAAAGCGAAAATTACTTTCGATGTTCTCGTTTTGAAATCTTTGATCATTCAGTTTGCTCAATCCACCTGAAGCGGAGAGCGACAGATCAAATTGACTAAAAACTGCACCTGAGATAAAAAAGAAAAGGATGATAAGTTTCGTTTTCATGAAAGCCAAAGGATTGAAAACAATTTCATTTTTTTGAATCTCAAAATGGCTGTTTTTGTGGAGAAGAGAGAATTTGAGAGTTGCTTTGGAGGTTGAAGACAAAGATTTTGTTGGTAAAAAAGCAAACAAATTAGATGCTTTCATGCGGAAGGAAGGAAGGAAGGAAGGAAGGAAGGCGCGAAGCCTTCACCAATACGGCTTTTGTTGGTTGGGTTGGCCGCTGAAAACCCTGACGAAAGAAAGGATTTCATGGTGAAATTGTTAATTGTTTATGCTTTCAAAGGTAAGGTGTTTTTTGCCAGGTCAACATGCAGATGAAAATTTATTTTGGATGGAAATATTTTTAGTTCATTGGTAATCAATGATATATATCTAAATATATCAATGTTTGTTAGAAATGAAAAACGGCTGAAACATCCTCGTTTTTGCCTTATAATCTTCAGGCCACAGAACGTATAGTTTACATTCGTCCAACAGTATGCCCGATTTATGCACCTGTAAATAGCTTCCGGATCATTTCATGTTCAATCGTTTTGATTTATTGAAATCTGTTGAAAATGCATCGCTGTATTGAAGGTAATCCCGGCTTAACCAGGATAAATTTTCAAATATGTAAAAATATAGTACTAAATATTTTATTAAATGTAAAAATATAGTACTAAAATTTTGATTGGATGTAAAAATATAGTATATTTGAAAAAATTTTCAAAATGTTTAAGCGGGAGCAATATTTGGAGCGTATTTCATTTGGTTTTGAGGCAGTACCCATCGTTGTGCTTATTGGAGCGCGGCAGGTCGGAAAAACGAGCCTGATGCAGATGTATCCAGCCGAAGGCGATAAACTTTTTCTGAACGGTCAGGACCCTGAAACAGGGCTCATTTTTATGCAATTTTCGCAATTAGAACAATATCTTAAGGTTTACCTCAATGATACCGTTTCCGGCTATTTAATAATTGACGAATTCCAGTACCTACATGGAATCTCCACAATGCTCAAGTTGCTGACTGACAAATATCCGAATCTGAAGGTATTGTGCTCAGGCAGTTCAAGCCTTGGGATCCTACAGGAAGTTGAAGAATCGCTTGCCGGACGTCTTCGAACGATTGAGGTATTTCCGCTTTCCTTTAGCGAATATCTCATGTTTCAGGATGAGAAACTGTATCGTTTCTTTTTAACTCTTAGCCCCGAAACGCCGGCATCGCCTCTTGATCAGCAGTTTGAACATTTATTGGAGGAATATATTCTTTTTGGAGGTTTACCCAGAGCGGCAATAGCCAAAGATCGAAAACAGAAACTTGCCATTCTTGAAGATATTTATAAGACCTATCTGATGCACGATGTGAGGACTTTTATCAGGAATGAGCACATGGCCGGATTTAACAAGCTGTTAAGGATGCTCAGTGCTCAGGCGGGAAATCTTTTAAACATCAATGAGCTTAGTCGGGAATCGGGACTCTCCTACCGTCATTGCGAGGACTACATTGAGCTATTACACCAAATGTACATTATTCGGCTCATAGAACCATTTTCATCCAATATCAGAACTACCATTTCCAAAATGAAGAAGATATATTTCTGTGATTCAGGCCTTAGAAACATGATCCAGGGTGATTTTACCGAAATGCAGTTTCGAGTTGACAGCGGAGCCCTTTTTGAGAATTATGTGCTCATGGAGTTATCAAGAAAATTGATGCCTGGCGGTTCGGTTCGGTATTTTCGTACAACAAATGGAACAGAAGTTGACTTTGTTGTGAATCAGTTGGTTGAGCGTATTGCGATTGAATGTAAATATAAAAAAATGGGTGACAAGCCTGCCCATAGTCGTGCCTTACACCAGTTTCTTAAGACCGAGGGAGCCGGAAAATGTGTTATCGTAACAAGGGATATGAATGGCTTTGATAAGGATGTGCAATTCATTAAAGGGTTTCAACTGTGCCAGATTCGTATGTAGATATCATTGGATATAAGCTGGTAAGAAAGCTTAAAGCAAAATAAAAAAACGACTGGAACATCCTTGTTCCAGTCGTTTTATTGTGTTGCCGTCATCCGAAGCAAAGATAAGACTTCGATACGTACCGCTAATATTAGCATGGTATTGGTTGACTGAATGTTATGCAATGTAATTTATTTAACGATATGAGATCGTTTCAAGTTCCAGGATTGAAATCCGTTTATCGTATCGTTAATTTCCTTTTTTATTAACCCAAAATCATCAGCAAAATACAAATATGTGTCAAATAAAAACTCATTTTGATACTGCAATTCAGCAGTGATTTTCATTTTTGTAATGTTATGAAATTTTGCTCCTAAAAGAGTCATACTATCATATTTATCAATGATTGTAGCTCCATTAAAACTATGATTCACGGCTCCATTATATATGAAAATGGGCTGACCTAATTGGCCATATTCGCCCCCGCCATTTAATTTTATATAATTAGACCGGTAATAATAGTTTGAAACATTGTTATTTGAGAAATTCAAAAGATTCATTTTATAGAATTCATCACGTGAACTTCCTCCTCCCGGACAACCATGTGGACATGGAATTGTAGTAAACCCATTAGTTTCACTCGTAACAATAACACTATCAAGGAAGTTACTTTGATTTTCGTAAACCCAATATGTACCTTGCTTGAAGAAATATTTTGTCAGAATCGTATCATTGACATAGGTTGTGTGGTAAGTGATCTTATTACTATCCTTTCTACAACCTATGATTGAGGCAAGAGCAAGAAATGTAAAGAAAATCGCGTGATGTTTCATGGTTTTATTTCATAACAAATAAGTAAACGAAACGTCAGATCATTTTTTTAGGATCGACCCATTCGGTAAATTGTTCGTCGGTGAGCAATCCCAGCTCGAGAGCAGCCTGCCGCAGGGTGCTGTGTTCGGCATGGGCTTTTTTGGCAATTTTGGCTGCATTATCGTAACCGATGTGGGTGTTGAGGGCTGTGACGAGCATTAGAGAGTTTTCGAGGTTTTGCTTGATACGTTCTTCGTTGGCTTCGATGCCTTCAACAGCATGTTCGGTGAAGCTCACACAGGCATCGCCAAGCAGCCTTGCTGCCTGCAAAAGATTGTAAATCATCACAGGTTTGAATACATTGAGCTGGAAATGACCCTGCATGCCACCGGCGGTGATGGCAGCATCATTGCCTATCACCTGTGCGCACACCATCGATAGGCTTTCGTTTTGGGTGGGATTCACCTTGCCGGGCATGATGGACGAGCCGGGTTCGTTGGCCGGAAGAATCACTTCACCAATGCCACAGCGTGGCCCTGAAGCCAAAAGACGGAGGTTGTTGGCGATGTGCATCAGGCTCACGGCCAGTTGTTTGAGTGCTCCGGAAGTCTCCACGATGGCATCGTGTGCCGAGAGGGCTTCAAATTTATTGGGTGCTGTAACAAAGGGTAGTCCGGTGAGTTTGGCGATGTTTTCCGCAACTTTTTCAGAATATCCTTTGGGTGTGTTGATGCCGGTTCCAACGGCAGTGCCGCCCAGCGCCAGCTCGCTCAGGTGTTCCAATGTATTTTTCAGTGCTTTGATGCCATGATCAATCTGTGACACATAACCCGAAAATTCCTGTCCGAGGGTGAGTGGTGTGGCGTCCATGAGGTGGGTGCGGCCAATCTTGACGATGTCTTTAAAGGCTTCGGCCTTTTCGTTGAGTGCATCGCGCAGTTTTTTCAGACCTGGCAGGGTTGTTTCAACTACCATTTGGTAAGCAGCAATGTGCATGGCGGTCGGGAAAGTGTCGTTCGATGATTGCGATTTGTTTACATCATCATTGGGGTGAATGGCTTTTTTGGCGTCATCGAGGCTGCCACCGGCAATCACATGGGCGCGGTTTGCAATCACTTCATTCACATTCATATTGCTTTGTGTGCCTGAGCCTGTTTGCCAGATCACGAGCGGAAAGTTGTCGTCGAGTTTGCCGGCAAGGATTTCATCTGCGGCGGCAGCAATGAGGTCGCACTTTTCTTTTGGCAGCACACCCAGCTCCATATTGGTGATGGCAGCAGCTTTTTTGAGGTAAGCAAAGGCGCTGATGATTTCTTTAGGCATGGAACCTTCAGGACCAATACGGAAGTTGTTGCGTGAGCGCTCGGTTTGTGCCCCCCAGTATTTTTCAGCGGGCACTTCTACCGGCCCCATGGTGTCTTTTTCGATGCGGAATTTCATGGAAGTAGTTTTAATGGTTTGTAATTATGAGCGTTTCTTTTTGTCAATGCGATTGATCAATAAGCTGATTTCCTGCTGAATGGCAATCAATTCATCCTGATATTGCTCAAACTCGGCAGGTCGCAATATGCTTACGCGGGTGGCAACAAGCAGTAAGGTCTCCACCTCGGTGATGGCATCCAGGGCTTGTCGCAAATGGGCGCTGCTTGCCTGATGCAACCCGTTGGCAAGGGCAGACGCAATTGCTACAGGGATGTCAGTGAGCCG
Organism: Bacteroidales bacterium; assembly: GCA_024709145.1. Classification (GTDB taxonomy): domain Bacteria; phylum Bacteroidota; class Bacteroidia; order Bacteroidales; family F082; genus JALNZU01. Next base: position 4,667 of record JANJXG010000112.1, read on the forward strand.
GTTTTTAATTTTTCGGCCGAGTCCTTCTTTTTCAGATTCGGGGAATGTGCCTGTAACAGTATATACCAGGTGAATCAGTTGCATGGTTTTTTGCCATACGGGCAGTTGGGTGTGTGGTCGTTCGATCATGAGGATTATTTTTTTGGGGAATTGAAGAGATGTTCAATATTTTCCGGCGGATCGGCCCAAACGGCGTTTTCATCCAGCTCCACGATGGGGCGTTTGAGTAGTCTGGGATTGGCTGCCAGCACTTCGATCCATTGATCGTTGGTGAGTTCCTTCCCTTTGTATTGCTGCTTAAAAACATCTTCCTGAACGCGGATGAGGTCGGTGGCCATTAAGCCTGTTTTGGCAATGAGCCTTTTGAGTCGGTCGGCCGGGAGTGGCTGCTTGATGTATTCAACCACTTCAAAATCAATATTTATGGCTTGCAGGTAAGCGAGTCCGGCCCTTGATTTTTTGCATTGCGGATTGTGGTAAATACGAATCATGACTACTAATTATAGCTTTCGGGCTCAGGGTTGCGACCAAATTCCATCAGGTATGATTTCAGAAAATCATTAATTTTTCCATCCAAAACAGCCTGTGTGTTGGAAGTCTCAAAGCCGGTGCGGTTATCTTTCACGAGCTTGTAAGGATGCAGCACATACGATCTGATTTGCGAGCCCCACTCGATTTTCTTTTTATTGCCTTCGATTTTATCAATGGCTTCCTGTTTTTTTCGCAGTTCCATTTCATAGAGCTGGGAACGGAGCATTTGCATGGCTTTTTCGCGGTTTTGGCCTTGAGAGCGTGTTTCCTGGCATTCAATTACCAGTCCGGTGGGGGCATGTTTCAGGCGTACGGCTGTTTCAACTTTGTTTACGTTTTGACCACCCGGTCCGCTGGAGCGGAATGTGTCCCAGCTAATGTCAGCCGGACTGATCACGATGTTGATGTTGTCGTCCACAACAGGATAAACATACACCGAAGCGAAACTGGTATGGCGGCGGTTGGCCGAGTCGAACGGGGAGAGCCGCACAAGGCGGTGAACACCGTTTTCGCCTTTAAGGTAACCAAAAGCGTAGTCGCCTTCAAATTCGAGTGAAACACTCTTGATGCCGGCCACTTCGCCTTCCTGAATGTCTAACTGCTTCATCTTGTAGCCGTTGTCTTCGCCCCACATCAGGTACATGCGCATGAGCATCTCGGCCCAGTCCTGGCTTTCGGTACCTCCGGCTCCGGCATTGATGTTGAGGATGGCTGAAAGTTTGTCTTCCTCGTTGCTGAGCATGTTCATGAATTCCATGTCTTCAATTTGCTTCAGGCAGGCATCAAAGGCAGCATCCACTTCGGCAGCGTCGGCATCGCCGGTTTCGTAGAATTCGCGTGCCATTGTCAGCTCTTCAAACAAGTGCGTGGCAACTGAATAACCATCAGTCCAGCGTTTTTTATCTTTGATGAGCTTAAGCTGTTGCTCAGCTTTTTTGGGATCGTCCCAGAAATCAGGGGCAAGGGTTTTTTCTTCTTCTTCTTCTATTTCGACAAGCTTCCGGTCCACGTCAAAGAAACCTCCTCAAAGCTTCAAGCCTCTTACCCAACTCTTTATATTGCTCGGTGTTGATCATGCAGATAAATTTGAATATGTCACTATGTTTGATTGATAATCAGTTTGCGAAGGTAGCAAAATTAACATCTGATTAATCTTTTTCCTGAAGGATTTGCCATACCAGATGGGGCTGAAAGCCTTTGCTTATGGCATATTGTGCCAGTCTGGCTTTTTCAGTTGCTTTATCGGAGGCTTTCGTCTTTTTGTTTTTCAATAGTTTTTTGAGAATATCGAGGTATTCGTCACTGTCAATTTCCTTCAGTCCGATTTCTGCCACCAGGTCGGGTATTCCTTTCTTTCGCAACATATACAGTATTTTGTTGCGTCCCCACTGATTGTGTCTAAGTTTGCCCAGGGCATATGCTCTCACATACCTGTCTTCGTCGAGATAGCCTTTCTCTTCGAGTGAAAGAATAATTTTTGCTGCTATTTCCGGTTTCACCTGCCAGCTGTCAAGTTTTTCTTTTACTTCGCTGATACACCTTTCCTGATAGTCGCAAAACTGACGTGCCTTATGCTCGATCAAACGAAACTCCTCTGACATAACCACTTAATTTGATGCCCTAAAGATAAAGAATGCATCTGCTCCAACAATATTAATCGGAAAAATAATGCAACCTGACTTCAAAAATCAATGGGGAGTTGGCAGGGATGCTGCCAGTTGCGCGACTTCCATAGCCTAGTGGAGAGGGAATATAAAGCATGATTTTTCCTCCGGCCCCAATCAATGGGATGCCTTGTATCCAGCCATCGATCAGGTTGTTTAACGGAGAGGTAAAAAATGCGCCCTCGTCAAACACTTCCCCTGACAGCAAACTGCCTTTGTAACTTACTGTCACCGTTGAATTTGCTGTTGGCTTTTGTTCACCTCCGGGAATTTCGATGGTATAGAATAAGCCACTTTCCAGCCGTTGAGCTGTAATGCCTTTCTCATCAAGATATTGAGTTATTTTGGCAATGTCAATCGACAAATAGTCAGGGTTGTTGTCCTTTTTGCAGGAGACGAAGGTGGCGAACATAAGGATTGAAACAAGGAAGAATTTTTTCATGAGTGGGTATATAAATGGATGATTTCGCTTGCAGCCAGCGGCACGCCGGAAGTGGCATTTTCGCGCAGTACTTTGATGTGTAGAAGATGTTTTGGTGATGCTGCCTGTGGATCAATAAGGTAAAAAGGTATACCGGGCAACGCATAATCAAGCAGGCTGGCAGCTGGGTAAACCTGAAGGGAGGTGCCGACAACCAGGAAAATGTCTGCTTTCTTAACCAATCTGATGGCATCACCCATGTTGGGAACGGCTTCGCCAAACCATACGATATGAGGGCGGAGCTGATGACCGTCAGCAGCCTTGTCGCCCCATTTCAATTCCCAGTGATTCATTTCGGTAACGAGCTCTGGATTGCCTGTTGAGCGTGCTTTTTTCAGTTCACCATGCAGGTGAAGCACGTGGGTTGAGCCAGCTCTTTCGTGCAGGTCGTCAACATTTTGTGTGATGATAAAGACTTGAAAATGTTTTTCGAGTCCGGCCAGCGCCCTGTGAGCCTGATTTGGCTCGACTTCAAAAAGCTGCTTACGGCGCATATTATAAAAATCGAGCACCAGCTGCGGGTTACGCTCCCAGGCTTCGGGTGTTGCAAGGTCTTCAAACCGATGAGTCTTCCATAGTCCGTTGTGGTCGCGGAAGGTGCTGATGCCACTTTCGGCGCTGATGCCTGCTCCTGTTAATACAACGACACGTTTCATGCGGGTTAAGGATTACAATGACATTTCCGGGTTTGCAAAGAAACAAAAAAAAGCTGCCCTTTTGAAGGACAGCTTTGTACACTAATGTTATTTACGATTAAAAAAGCTGCATGTCGTCGAGGACTTTCATCACGCTTTTGACGGAATCAGAAGAATCGTAGAGGAGTTTTTTCTCTTCTTTATTGAGGTCAACCTCAATGATTTCCTCAATACCGCGGCGACCCAGTTTAACCGGAACACCAAGGTAAACATCCTTTAATCCGTATTCACCTTGCAGGAGTGCACACACAGGGAAAATTCTATTCTGATCGTCAACAATCGCTTCAACCATCTGAGCAGCAGCGGCTCCCGGAGCATACCAGGCCGAGGTTCCCATCAGGTTTACAAGTTCACCACCACCTTTTTTTGTTCTTTCTACAATTTTGTCGAGCTCTTCCTTGCCCAGTAACTCGGTTACCGGAATACCATTGACAGAGGTGTAGCGTGGCAGCGGAACCATCGTATCGCCATGACCACCCATGAGCAGGGCATGCACGTCGTTGGGTGATACATTGAGGGCATCGGAAATAAAGGCGCGGTAGCGGGCAGTATCCAGCGTTCCGGCCATGCCAAATACTTTGCGTGATGGTTTGTTGCTGGCCAGGTAAGCAGCGTAGGTCATTACGTCGAGGGGGTTTGAAACTACGATGATAATGGCGTCAGGGGAATATTTAACCACTTTCTCGGTGACTTCTTTTACAATGGCGGCATTGGTTTTAATCAAATCATCGCGCGACATACCAGGCTTGCGTGGCAAACCCGAAGTGATCACTACTACCCCAGATCCTTTGGTCTTCAAGTAATCGTTGGTTGATCCTATCACCTTGGTGTTGAAGTGATTGATAGGCGCAGTTTGCCAGATGTCAAGGGCTTTGCCTTCTGCAATGCCTTCCTTGATGTCGACCAGAACAACTTCTTTGCACAAGTTTTTGTGAGCAATCACATTGGCACAGGTGGCTCCAACATTTCCTGCACCGATTACGGTAATTTTTTCCATTAGTAGTTAATTTGGTGTTTTGTTAATTGCAACAAATATACATATCTTCATGTTTGAATGAAAAGCAGACACACATTTTTCATTCTTTTTTTCTTTGGTGTCAAAGTTATCAAAGATTTGACTCAGGACGCCAGAATCAGCTAAAAAAGGGTTTCAACAAAAAAAGCCGGTCGCTAAACCGGCTTTGATTTAATTGCTGGGAAACATTATTCCAGACGGGGCAACCTGCCTGGTGTGTAGGGAGTTTTGAGGTCGTCGAGGGTTGACTCGATGGATTCCAATTCATTGTCAATTGCCTGCAATTGGGCATGGAGCTGTGGAATGACTTCGTTTACCATTGACAGGTTTTCACGCATGGCTTTGGTTGGCTCGCTGGTGGAGCCCCAGATTCCTGCCAGAACAACACCAAGTCTGTAGTTGACCGACACTTGTTCGGGTGGCACTTCTTCAAAACTGGCTTTTGCTTCGGTTCCGTTGAGAAGGAAATCAATGGCTTTTAGTTGCCGGCTGATATCGCGGGTTTTTTCGCGAAGGGCATCGGGCGCGGTATAGGTATAATGCAACAGTTGACGGATGTTTTCGTTGCGTTTACGCAATTCGGCTGCAAAGCGTTCGGCACCGTCCACAATTCTCCAGGCATGGGCTGCTTCGGCATAGAAGCTATTGAGTGCCGGACGATCTTTGGCCGGAAGGGTTGTGTTGTTGAGCAAAACAGCGTTGAACGTTTGTGTTTCACCCAGTTTTTTTTCAGTTCCATTGACATTCAACGACATTTCAACGGAATATTTTCCAGGAAGGATCATGTGACCGTCGCGGTTGTTGTCGGTAGGTTTAAATTCAGCTTTATCACTTGTGCGGGCTGAAGGACTGTCGAAACGCAGTTTCCAGTTGACGCGATTGATGCCCTTTTGTGGCGATTGATAAATTTTACGGACGATGTTTCCATCTGCATCCTTGATCGTGAAGATCAGGTAAGCCGCCTGTTCATCAGCTTCGGCAAGCAAGGTTTCGCGGCTTGGTTGCGGAATCGGCTCTCCTTTTTCAAAAAGTTCTTTTTCCCTTTTCAAACGATCTTGTTTCAGCGATTTGGGTGTTTCTTTGAGGAAATACGTAAAAGTAGCGCCAAACTCTGGATTGGGAGCGGTAAAATACATCGAGCCTTGTCCGTAGCGAGAATCTGATTCCAGATACATCAATGCATCTTTAACAGGGAAGAGAATGGCCTCAGTTTCACGAAGTTTTTTGGCATTGATTTCGCGTAACGGGCTGTAATTATGTAAGATATAAAATCCTCTTCCGAAGGTTGCTACAACCAGATCGTGTTCGCGTTCCTGAATGGCAATATCGCGTACAGCGATGTCGGGCATGCCATTAGTAAGTTTTGTCCAGATTTTGCCTCCATCTACGCTGAAATAAAAACTGTATTCAGTTCCGGCGAACAACAAATCAGGATTGATAAAATCCTGTGCAATGGTATGCACTGTTTCTTTGGGCAGGTTGGCCGAGATGGATGTCCAGCTGCGGCCTTTGTCGGTCGATTTCAATACATAGGCGGTGAAGTCGTCGCTTTTGATGTTATTAAAAGTGGCATAAACAATGTTTTCATCAAAGCGCGACGGGAATACATCCGACACATAAGCATATTTTGGCACGGAGGGGAAATTTTCTGCTTTGCGCCAGTTTTTCCCGTCATCTTCGCTTATCTGAATAAGGCCATCATCCGTTCCTGCATAGAGTAGGCCAGCCTTGACAGGCGATTCGGCCAGGGCGACAACAGTGCCCCATTGCGATGTGGAAACATCTTTGGCCACAGCGTTCGACGGCCAGTATTTGTCCATGACCTTAAATTGATTCCTGTCTTCGTTTCGGGTGATGTCTTCGCTGATCACTTCCCAGCTCTGACCACGGTCGGTGCTTTTAAACACTTTATTGGCAGCCATGTAGAGGGTGGTTTGATTGTGTTTGCTAAGTATAAAAGGGCTGTCCCAGTTCCAGCGGTAGTGAAGTTCGTCCTTGCGTGGTTCCGGTTTAATTTTCATGGCTTCGCCGCTTGCTTTGTCATATCTGTAGATATTGCCGTACTGATAAGCAGAATACACAATGTTTGGATTGTCTTTTTCGATGGCCTGCCAAAATCCGTCACCGCCAAGTGTCACCACCCATTCGTCGCTGGCAACACCAGCGCTGTTGATATTTTGCGATGGTCCGCCCATGCTGTTGTTGTCCTGAGTGCCGCCATAGACCCAGTAAAATGGAAGGCTGTTGTCGACATTAACCCGGTAAAACTGTGTTACAGGAAGGTTGCTCTTGAAAATATAATTCTCACCGTTGTCAAAAGTTTCGTACAATCCACCGTCACCGCCGATTGTCCAGTGGCGGGTATCACTTGGGTCAATCCACATGCAGTGATCATCCACATGCCTGTTTTTCAGGCCGATATTGTTCCAGGTCTTGCCACCATCAGTTGTGACTTTTGACACGACTTCCATGCTGTAAACCTTTTCAGCATCAACAGGGTCAGGTACAATAATGTTGAAATATTGTCCGCTGCTTGTATAACTGCTCATTTTACTCCAGCTGGCACCCCGGTTGGTGCTTCTGAAAAAGCCACCATTTTCGTCCTGTGCTTCTGCAATCAGGTACACAATGTCGGGGTTGGCCGGTGAAACTTCGATGCACATACCTCCAACATGACCCGAAGGTGTTCCGTTGGTGAGTTTTTGCCAGTTTTTACCGGCATCGGTGGTTTTATATACAGCTGATTCAGGACCTCCGCCAATTTTGGTATAGAAATGCCGGCGACGTTGCTCTGAAGTGGCATAAATCACATCCGGATTGCGGGGATCCATCGTGAGGTGGTTGATGCCGGTATTTTCGCTTACGAAGAGGATTCTCTCCCATGTTTTACCGCCATCGATGGATTTGTATAGACCTCTTTCACCTCCCGGGCCCCATACCGAACCCTCGGCTGCAACATAAACAACGTCGGAATTGCGCGGATCAATCAGGATTTTCCCTATTTGGCGGGAGTCTTTTAAACCCATGTTTTTCCAGCTTTTACCACCATCTTCCGATTTGTAAACACCGTTGCCATAGCCGAGTGCACGTTGATGATTGTTTTCACCGGTGCCTGCCCAAACAACCTGTGTGTTGTTTGGATCAATTGTCAGTGCACCGATACTGTATGCACCATAATTGTCAAAAACTGGTGTAAAAGTTGTGCCATTGTTGTTCGTTTTCCAGATATGACCGGAGGCCACACCAACATAATATTCACTGTGATTTTCCGGGTTAACGGCCAGAACGGCAATACGTCCTGAGGTAAAGGCAGGGCCGATACCACGCCATTTCAGACCACCTAGTACATCAGATTTTAAGGTGTCGGAAGGCAGGTCGTGTTTTTTTGGTTTTTGTGAAAAAGTAACAAAAAAAAGGGGCAAAGCCAATAATATAATCAAAACAGATAAATTACTCAAAAAAA
>JANJXG010000114.1 GCA_024709145.1 Bacteroidales bacterium
GATTTGAACAACAGCCGAATTTTTGCCTGCTGTGATAAACTGCTTTTTTTGCATTTTTTCAGGCAGGTAGCAATGGCCCGTGAGGCTGTCGCCCGACAGGGCAAACAACACCTTTTCTTCCACAGCCGGAAGTACGATCTCCTGTTTGCCATAGAGACTTTCCTGAAAGTTGACCGTTGTTGATGTCTCCGTGTTCATGCTTTGGGTAAAAAACGTGCAAAAGTAGTAATTTATATTGATTATAAAGAAGAGTTATTTTTTATATTACACTATATCAATTCATTACAAATCAGACACTCAGATGATCGGCTGGGCTTTCAGCGTCTCTTTTCGGAAAAAAGCGGTAATTTTGCGGCCTGAAACTAACATATACCATTCACTTCATGAATCTCATCCACACGATCAGAGAACGGGCCAAAGGAAGCCATGTCCGCATTGTTTTACCTGAAGGCACCGAAGAAAGAACCATGCGTGCTGCCGACATCGTGCTCGAGGAAAATCTGGCCGAAATCATTTTACTTGGGAACGTGGCAGAAATGCAAGCCAATGCCGCACACTGGGATTTGAAACACATTCACAAGGCATTGTGCATCGATCCGTTGAACCACGAACGCAAAGAATATTTTGCTTCGATGCTGTTTGAAATGCGCAAAGCCAAAGGCCTCACACCGGAGCAGGCAGTCAAACTTGTTGAAGACCCTTTGTATCTGGCAGTTTTACTCATCAAAAACGGCGATGCCGATGGCGAGGTTGCCGGAGCCAACAATTCAACCGGCGATGTATTGCGGCCTGCTTTTCAGATCGTAAAAACCCAGCCCGGATTCAGCGCCGTTTCAGGTGCTTTCATCATGATCGTTCCGGACAGGCAGTTTGGCGATGAGGGTGTATTGGTCTTTGCTGATTGCGCCGTAAATCCTGATCCAACGGTGAAGGAGCTTGCCGAGATTGCTGTTGCCTCAGCTGAAACAGCCCGAAACATTGCCGGTATCGAACCACGTGTGGCGATGCTGAGTTTTTCGACAAAAGGCAGTGCAAAGCATGAAAAAGCCGACAAAGTGATCGAGGCAACGGCCATGGCGAAGCAGATGAACCCGGCACTGCTCATCGAGGGCGAACTCCAGGCGGATGCTGCCATAATCGAATCCATCGGAAAGAAAAAAGCCCCCGGATCAAAAATTGCCGGCAGAGCCAATGTGCTTGTCTTCCCCTCACTGGAGTCAGGAAATATCGCCTATAAGTTGGTTCAGCGACTTGCCAACGCAGAAGCAATTGGCCCCGTTTTGCAGGGAATGGCTGCTCCTATCAACGATTTATCCCGGGGTTGTTCCGTCGAAGATATTGTTAATCTGGTTGCAATCACTGTCAATCAGGCCAAAGGAATGAAAGCCTAAAGACTTCTTTTTGAATGAAATATAAATTATCTATCTAATAACTTATGAGCGAAACACTTGAAGATTTTAGTCTGGGTCAAAGACCAAAGACAAAAGGAATGATACACAAGGTGGGTGTGGTTGGCTGCGGTGCTGTTGGCCAGGAAATCACCCGGACAGTGAGCGAATATGGCATTGATGTTATTTTTCTCGACTTGTCAGAAGAAAGGGTCAAAGATGCCTATGTGCAAATCGGCTTACAACTCGATGAAACCATTAACCACTGGGGCCTCACGCCGGGCGAAAAACGAGCCATCCTGAGCCGTATCAAAGGCACAACTGACTACAACGATCTGGCCGAGTGCGACCTGGTGATCGAATCAATCAGCTCACGCAAAAAAGGTACAAGCCTCGAGATCAGGAAAGAAATTTTTCGCAACATTGAAGCAGTGGTGCGTCCTGATGCCATCATTTCCTCCAATATCGTCACGCTGATGTTTTCCGATCTTTCGGCCGCCCTCAAACATCCGGAACGGGGTATTGGGATCCATTTCATCCTTCCTATCAACAAAAGTAATGTGATTGAGGTTGTTAAAGGAATAAACTCATCAGATGAAGCTTTTGATCAGGTTGTCAAGTTCGCCGGTATGATCAACAAAAAAATCATCCGTGTCAATGAATCACCCGGCAATATTGTCACCCGAATGCTTGTCACAACCATCAACGAAGCATGTGAAATTTTGATGGAAGGTGTGGCTTCCGTCAGCGATATCGACATGGCCATGCGCGAATCAGGCTATTTGTTCGGACCCTTTGAAATGGCCGATCGGATTGGTCTTGATAAAGTGTTGAAATATATGGATAACCTCTATCAGGAGTTTGGCGACAAGCAATACAAACCTTCACCCATCATCAAACGACTGGTTAGGGCTAACTATCTGGGCAAAATTTCCGGCAGGGGATTTTATAACTACAAAGCAGGGAAGCCTGTTGATCAGACGGTTACCTGTGCTGTAATCAAATAATTCAGCCTTTTGGATACAGAAAAATATAAACATCATACACATGAAGATCATCGTATTAAACTGCGGAAGTTCCTCCATCAAATATCAGCTTTTTGAAATGCCATCACGACAGGTGCTCGCCAAAGGCCTGGTCGACAAGATTGGATTGAAAGGTGCTTCCATCAAGCATAAACGTTCTGACGGAGCTGAAGCAAAGATCGAAGGTGAAATTCTTGACCATCAGTCGGGCATAGAATTTTTGCTTGGTATTCTCATCAGCGGGAAATATGGCAGCATCAGCTCGCTTGAAGAAATCGACGCTGTTGGTCACAGGGTTGTTCATGCCGGAGAGAAGTTCAGCGGCAGCGTATACATTACCGATGAGGTTGTGAGTGCCCTGGAAGAATGCATCGACCTGGCGCCTCTTCACAATCCACCCAATCTCAAAGGTATTTATGCCATGAAGGCACTGTTGCCCGAGGTTCCTCAGGTGGGTGTTTTCGATACCGCTTTCCACCAAACCATGCCCCCCAAAGCCTATCTTTATGGCATTCCTTATGCACTTTATGAGAAATACCGCATCAGAAGATACGGTTTTCATGGCACAAGCCACAAGTATGTGTCGGCCAGAGCTTGTGAAATCCTGGGTCTGAACATCAATGAACTGAAAATCATCACCTGTCACCTGGGTAATGGTGCCTCAATGGCTGCCATATGCAACGGTAAATCTGTCGATACTTCGATGGGTATGACTCCGCTTGAAGGGCTCATCATGGGTACCCGAGCCGGTGACCTTGATGTGGGTGCCTTGCTTTTCATCGCAGATAAGGAAGAAACAAGTATTCAATACACGAGTACCCTGGTCAACAAATTCTCCGGTATGTTGGGCGTTTCAGGTGTATCATCCGATATGCGCGACATTGAGATAGCTGCAGAAAACGGCAATGAACGTGCAAAGGTAGCGATGGAAATGTATCAGTATCGTGTGCGCAAATACATTGGCGCTTATGCAGCCGCCATGGGTGGGGTTGATTTGATTGTGTTTACCGGTGGAATTGGCGAAAATGACACTGTTACACGCACCCGATCACTCGATGGCCTTGGTTTTATCGGGGTGCAGATCGATGAAGAACTTTCACTCAAATCGAGGGGTAAGGAGCTGCTGATCAGCACGGCTGAATCTAAAGTGAAGGTGATTGTCGTTCCAACAGACGAAGAATTGATGATTGCCTCCGACACCTATGAAATTTATGAATCCATCGTTTCCGGCGCCTTAGAGCATTAAAGTGACCTCAGAGCCTTTACATCATTTTAAAAGAGCCTCTTCACCAGAGGCTTTTTTTATTTTGCTGAACGACGAACTCCGGTTTTGAAAATCGTCCTTTAAATTTTTACCCTTTTTTGGAAAGGCATCGGTACCTTTGCAACCAAATAAAAAAAATGAACCTATTTCAAGAGACTAAATTTTGGTGGTTTTCTATAGCAGTAGCACTGATTTTTGTTACAACAGCCTGGTTTAGCACAGGATATTATCATGCCGACGAGCATTATCAGCTCATCGAATTTGCCGGCTTTAAGCTTGGAACTCACCATGCAGGTGAACTTGCCTGGGAGTTTCAGGTCAGAATGCGTCCGGCTTTGCAGCCTGCCATCGCCTACGTATGCCTTGGCACCCTTCAGGCAGCCGGTGTCAGCGATCCTTATATGCAGACTTTTGCATTGCGGCTGCTTTCTGCCTTACTGAGCTTTATCTTTCTAACTTTTTTTACACGCAGACTTCAGTATGTTTACGGACAATCAAACTCATTTCCCGCTTTTCAGCTTCTTCAGTATTTTACCTGGTTTGTCCCATTTCTGGCTGTAAGGTTTTCTTCCGAAACATGGTCGGGACTTTTCCTGCTTGGTGGCATTGGTCTTCTTTTTAATCCTGAAGGCAAAAGTATCAATCCAATTAAATTAGGTTTACTGCTCGGAATATCATTTCTTTTCCGATTTCAAATGGCTTTTGCCGTTTTGGGAATTTTTGCCTGGCTGACATGGATAAAAAGAGAGACTTTCAGAAATCTGCTGATCATGTCTGGTAGTTTTTTGGCAGTAACCGGCTTGGGTTTTTTGATCGATTCCTGGTTTTACGAACAATGGGTTTTTACGCCCTGGATCTACCTCATGGCGGTTATCGACTCTGCCGGAACGGGCTTCGGCGTTGAACCCTGGTATTTTTACCTGTGGCAGATTTTGTTCTTTCCGGGATTTATTATTGGGCTAACCCTGACAGGGTCCCTGATTTTTCTTCTTTATAACGATTGGCGAAATCCAATCCTTTGGGCTTTTATCCCTTTTCTGCTAATTCATTCGCTGATCCCTCACAAGGAAATGCGTTTTCTTTTTCCGATTGCATTTTTAGTGCCAACACTTCTCCATCAGGCCTGGATTTTGATAAAATCAAAACTGAAAGCGGGCTGGATTTTGAGAACCGGCATGGCTGTATTGCTGGTTTTCGTCGCCTTTAACACGATTGCATTGACAACCATGTTGTTCAAGCCAGCCGGATTGGGCAGGGTAGCTGTCATGGAACACATTCACAGGCAGGAAGGACACCAGCCGTTGCATTTGATTTTTTGCAGCTGGGGCAACCCATACAATCCCTGGCAAAGTATTCCCAAAAAGTTTTATCTGGAAAAAGAAATCACTTTTACTCAAATCAGAAATATTTGTCAGCTCAACGACAGCCTGTTACAAACTGAAAAAGTCAATCTATTCGTTTGCAGACAGATTGACCTTCAAAAGAAAGAATGCCTCAGTCAGTTGGAAAAATCGGGTTTCGTATTGCAATACAAAAGCGTATCCAACTTTGCGCAGCTGCTGAATTGGAATAATATCTGGTTTGATTCCAGGGAAGTTCTTTACCTCTTTAAAAAATTGCAACCGAATTCAGCTGACTAAAAGTATCATTGGCTTGGTGGCTTATTGCATTGGGCTATTTTGGTTTGTTTATTCCCCTGATTTAGTGATTTATATCACATTAAATATTTTTCTAAACATGATATTTGCTTGTTAACTAAAGTCAAAATCATCCTAAATTTGCCTGATATTTCGGATTCCAAGAAACAAAGGGTTTGCAACAGCCAATATTTAATAATCATTATGAGATTTTTGCAATTAATCAAAAAACCACCTGGTGAGTTGGATTTTTTCAATGTATCTTTTATGCATCACAATAATGAAAGCACGACTTTGATTATCTATAACAATGGCAAAGCCAGAAAATGCCAGGTTTCAGTTACCGCTATTGATTTTTCGGGCAATGAATATACAATAACTTATGACGAACTGCTGGCGAGGACAAGTGTCCCACTTTGTTTGAAAGAAGTACAAACCCAACAGGGTGCTGTTTTTTCATTTCCGGTCACACGTGTCATTGTGAAGTACGCGAAAAGTCAGGTTGTTTTTTTACCTGAGGGAAATCATTTTGATCGTATTTATTAATTCGAACACCTGACAACCCAATTTTTCAATATACCTTAAACTCTTCGCCCTTCGCTGGAATCTCTACCTGCTGAAATCCATCCTGCTCAAGCACTTTTCGATAGGCTTCCGAGGCATCTGCGTCGCCATGAACAAGAAAGACCTTTTTTAATTTCGTTTTATCCTGACATTGCAGGTAGTGCTTCATTTCTTCATAATCGCCATGTCCGCTAAATGCATCAATTTGAAAAACTTCTGCATGAAGCGCATGTATTTTACCAAAAATTGAAATTTCTTTCTGTCTCTCAATGATGCGGGCACCCAGGGTGTTGGGTGAGCAATAGCCAACCACCAGGACTGAATTGCGCGGGTTTTCGATGCTGTTGGCCAGGTGATGTTTGATTCGTCCGGCCTCCATCATCCCGGAGGCAGAGATAATGATGCAGGGCTCATTGTTGTCGTTCAGTGCTTTGGAAGATTCAACATCTTTGATGTAATGCAAATGATTGAATCCGAATGGATCAGGATCGTCTTTCAACACTTGCTGCACATCCGCATTGAGTTCGCTCACGTGCATCCGGAATATTTCAGTCGCGTTAACCGCCAAAGGGCTGTCAACATACACGGGGATTCGCGGAAGACTTCCGTCGTTGTAAAAATTATTGAGCACGAACACGATCTCCTGCGTCCGGCCAATAGCAAATGACGGGATGATGAGTTTGCCTCTTTTTTCGACACAGGTATGTCTGACAACCTTCAGCAGGGTTTCTTCTGCTCCTTTTCTGTCCTGATGCAGGCGGTTGCCATAGGTAGACTCGGTGATGAGGTAGTCGCATTGCTGAAAGGGAAGTGGAGGCTGCAGCAAATAATGCCGCGGACGACCAATGTCGCCGGTATAGGCAATTCTGGTAGTGTGTCCTTCTTCTGTTATTTCGAGGCTGAGGCAGGCACTGCCGAGCATATGGCCGGTGTTCGTAAATTTCAGTCGGATATGCTGATCGATGTTAAATTTCCTGTTGGAAGCCACCCCAATAAAGAGCTCCATGCAGTTCACCGCATCCTGTTGTGTGTAAAGTGGCTCAACAGGTGGTAAGCCTTGACGGGCACGTTTTTTGTTGAACCAGACTGTATCATGTTCCTGAATGAAACCACTATCAGCCAGCATGATAGCACACAAATCGCGGGTTGCATGGGTGCAGACGACCGAACCCCTGAAGCCGTTTCGGTAAAACATCGGAATCAAACCGGAGTGATCAATGTGAGCATGGGTGAGGATGATGTGGTCGATGCCAGCTGCATCTACACCAGGTTGACGGTTGAGCGCATCGGTTTCGAGGCCTTTACCCTGAAAACTGCCGCAATCGAGCAGGATTTTCTTCCCACTTTTAGTCGTGATCAGGTGCTTGCTGCCTGTTACTTCACCGGCTGCTCCAAGAAATTTTATTTTCATCTGAAAAGTGTTGAAGTTTAACCTCAAAGATAAGCTTTTAGCTTGTGTTTTGGCAAGTCTGCCAACATAAAATCCTTTCTTTTCACACTTATGCCGCCTGTTTTGCTTAAATTTGCTGTTCATTACATTCTTTGTAAATAGCATCACTTATGAAAACTTTACGCATTATTTTTCTTACCTTTTTAACATTCTTCTTTATTCAGGCTAAGACGCAGTACATTACACCCGGCAACCAGCTCAGTCTCACGCTCGATCAACTGGTGTCGCTCTCGGGTGGTGTCGTTACTTTCTCCAATGGTACTTATTTCGTCAACAATACCCTCACGGTTGCTGCCACTGATACCCTCAGAATCACAGAGCCTGCAGTAGTTCGTGTGGCCAATGGTATCAGGCTGGAGTTCAGCGGAACGCTGATATCTGATCCGGTAACAGGCCAGGTTATCTTTACGGCTGCCGACACCACAACCTCAGCCACCAACTTCAAAGGATTCAGATTTGAAGATGCACCCGCAAACCTCTTTCGCAATACGGTGGTTTCTTATGGTGGCGGCATTCAGCTGATTGCTTCGGATGCGGTTTTTGATCAATGTGTTTTCAGAAAGAATGGTTCATCCAATGTCTCTGCCGTAATCACCTACAGCGGCTGCAGCCCTGTGATCACCAACAATACTTTTGCCGAAAATGCCCGTTCAGCTATCGGATCCGGTGCCAATGTTTCGGGCTCCCCTCACATTATTAATAACTTTATTTATCACAATACCACCGACAATTCAAACCGTCCTCAGATCAACATCGGACCGGGTAACGCCGACACCTTGTATATCATCGACAATTATATCGAAGGATTTTATGACAATGCCGGTGGAATCGGCATCAGCAACCTCATTGCTGCCGGTAGCACAAAAGCAGTCATCAGGGGAAATTATGTGTACAACAACCGCTATGGCTTTGCCCAGATTGGCAGCAATATCAGCACAATTATTGAGCACAACGAGTTCATTGATAATGACATACAAAATCAACCGAACCTCGGTGGCAGTGGAATCAACATGCAGGCCAGCGGAAGCGGTAATACCGCCATCATCCGCAACAACCTGATCAAAGGCAATTTATGGGGTATCACCATACAGGGTATTGCCTCACCCAATCTTGGTACAGCGGATGATCACGGTGAAAATGTTTTTTATGAAAACGGCAACAGCGGCTCCACCTACGCTTTGTACAACAATACCACCAATCCGGTAAGTGCCATCGGTAACTATTGGGGAACCAACGACCCTGCCGTAGCTGAGGCCAATATTTTCCATCAGCCAGATCAAGCCGGACTTGGATTGGTCACTTATCTCCCTTTGATGACAATCGAACCGGTGATTGAAAGCTTTGTGTTTCTGGCAGCCGAAAACCCGGGTCTAACAACCGACGTGACGGGACTCATTGACCAACAAAATCTTACAATCGTGCTTACAGTTCCGGCAGCAACCAATGTCACTGCTATGATTCCACAGATCACCCTGCCTTTTGCTGTCATTTCTGACCCCGCAAGTGGAATTGCCAACGACTTTTCTCAACCCGCAACCTATACCATCATCACACCTCACGGGCAACAGGCTGTTTACACGGTTAATGTAACGGTGGAGATAGCCACCTTTGTGGTTACTTTCGGTATAACCGGCGCTGATGGTTCTCCTGTTACGGATGCGGTAGTCAATTTTGCCGGAACGGTTTTGCCAGCCGGCGTTTATGTGATCGAAGGTGTGCTTCCCGGAACCTATCCTTATGAAATTCATCATCCCTTGTATCAAACCGCGTTTGGCGAATTGTCTGTTGTGGATCAACCGGTGAATCAGGCTGTTCAGCTTGTTCCTCTTAGCTGGGATGTTTCCTTTAATGTGAACGATCAACAGGGCAATGCCGTCACAGATGCTGTGATCACCCTCAACGGAATCACTAACAATCCGGGAAATTACCTTTTTACGGCGCTTTTGCCGGGAATATATTCCTATTCAGTTGTGAGAAATGGCTACGCTATTGCAAGTGGCGAGGTAGAAGTTGTGGATGGCCCGGTGACTGTGGAAGTAACCCTGGAATTGCTTGTGTATAACCTTGCTTTTCAGGTGAGTGATGCGGCAGGCCTGCTTTCCGATGCTTTGATTGAACTCAGCAATGGTCAGAATCAATTGACTGATATCAACGGAGAAGTAATTTTCGGCAATCTTGTTCCCGGCACCTACACCTGGCTTGTAAGTAAAAGTGCCCATGCCTCTGTTGAGGGATCAACCGAAATCGTTGACCAGAACGTGTCTGTCGTTGTATTCCTGGAATTAGTACCCGGCCTGAACGAGAAAGATTTCCTAACGGTGAGTCTGTCACCCAACCCGGCATCTGGGATGGTGAGTATCCAAACCGCTGCCAAAGGCCCTTTCAGTTTGCAGATTCTTGATGCAGCAGGTGCCTTGGTATTGGATTTTACAAGTTTTGAATTGACTGATATGATCGATGTTTCAACATTGAAGGCTGGAACTTACTTTGTTAAGTTACAATCAGCTGAAGGGTTGAAGGTGCTCAGGCTTGTGAGGCAGTAATCGGTGCAAGAGGGTGAAAGCTTTTTTACAGCAATGCTGATAAAAGGGCTTTAACCTCTTCAGGATCGGGTTCAAAGGTCCAGTGATCTTCTGCGAGAACCGGATGAATTTGATGCTGAACCTCAGTGATCTGTTTGCTTTTGGCTGATGCGTGAACTTCAGTGATGCCTGTCGTGTTGATAAGCTGTCTGACGTTTGACGAATGGACGCCACTTCCGGCCATAATGCTGATGTGTGAGCCAAAAGCTTGCTGGTATGCGGCAATTTGTGCGCTGCCTTCCAAAGCGGTCGGATATCCTCCTGATGTCAGTATTCTGCCGACACCCAGCTGAATCAGTTTCTCGATCAGAATAAATGGTTGATGCGCCACATCGATGGCTCTGTGAAAGGTTACCGACATCTCCGCTGCTGCCTGCATCAAATCATGCATCAGAGCCTGATCTAGCTTGCCTTGCTTGTCAAGGGCGCCAACAACAACCCCCTCAAAACCAAGGTCTCTGATGGTGTTGATGTCGGAGAGCATGATGGTAGCTTCCTGCGAACTATAGATGAAATTACCTCGACGGGGCCTCACGAGCACATGAACAGGAATGTTGATTTGCCTCCTGACAAAAGCAAGCATAGCTGCCGAAGGCGTGAGACCTCCTGATTCAAGACTCACGCAAAGCTCAATTCTGTGGGCTCCTACTTTTTCAGCCGCAAGGGCAGAAGCCACTCCATCAGCACAAATTTCGAGTAGAGCCATGAGTGGGTTGAATGATATCAGGGTATCAATTTGATTTCGAAGCCCCAGGGGTAACTTTCAACCAGTTTGATTTCGCTCTGTACGGTCATTTTATAGGATCTTTTGACCGTTTTTCGTGAAGAGAAAATTCCGGCTCCGTTTTCAATATTGGTAAACTGTGGAACCTCCTGTATGATGCTGTTGCTGGGCGCATTCACTTCGATATAAGTTGTTAAGTCTTCGCCGCCACTCGAAATATAAAGATCAACATTACCTGCAAATCGCCTCACATTGAGGGCGTTCACATCAATAGCACCTGCGAGTCGTGAATAGAATTCCTCCCCGCTGTAAGTGATTTCAAGATCTTCATCGCCATTGCTTGTTTTGGCAGAAGCTGTTCCCATATTCCAAACCATGGTTTTTTTAAGGGTATCACTGCTCCCGGGCCACAATTCCTCAAAATTGAAAACGACAACCACTTCATGAAGTTTACCATTCGTTGCGGCACGCCATTTAACCGAAGTGCTTGCTGTTGAAGCAAAATTGAAACGATTGGTAGGCTGAATGATTGAAAACTCCTGTACCATTTTGGTGCTTGCTTCAACGGTGTGCGCGTCTCTTTCGACCCGGAGTGTGTAGGTTGCAGCGGCATCGAGCGACGCTGTGGTGTAATAGAGTTTTTGCTCGGGGAAATAAAAAATCGAATCCCCGGCCAGTTTGTTGCGTCTCGTAATGGTATCCAGCACGATTTCGGGTAGATCAATGTTGTTTTTTTTACCAAGAAGGCGGGCATTCAATTTACCCGGATAATTACTCGAATCGGCTTCTTTTGCCATCAGCAGGGCGTTGCCGGGGCCGAGGAATGCCTTGGTTATTTTGATGAAAGTAGTGTCCTGATTGGTCTCCAACAAGCCATATACAATTGTAATATCTTTGTAATCAGCGTAATTATCGACATCAGTGCTGCAAGAACCCAGCTGGATAAGCATCGCTGCTGCGATCAGTAATTGGTAAAAAAAACGCATGCCTTTGAAAAATTTGATGACAAAAGTAACAATCTTAACGCTACGGAGCCTTGCTTGTTGCATGTTTTAGCTGATTTGTGACTTGTTTTTTTTGAATGTTCTTCGAATTGCCGGAACTTTTTGCTATTGCAAAAAACATCTTGCTCCAGCGGGCCTCCTTTTTTGACAACCGCAGTAAAAACCTTTACCTTTGCCCCCTGATCTGAATATGAACTAATTTTCAAACAGCATGTATCTTTCAGGAAATATACCAAAAATCACTACCCACGTCCTTCAGGAAATGAAGCTGAAAGGCGAGAAAATTGCCATGTTGACGGCTTATGATTATTCAATGGCAAAGATTCTTGACGAATCGGGCATCGATGTAATTTTGGTTGGCGACAGTGCTTCAAATGTGATGGCAGGTCATAAAACGACTTTACCCATCACCCTCAACGAGATGATTTATCATGCTTCGTCTGTAATGCGGGCTGTGACACGTTCATTGGTGGTGGTGGATATGCCCTTTGGTACCTATCAGGGTAATTCGAAGGAAGCATTGCAGTCGGCCATCAGAATCATGAAAGAATCGGGAGCCAACGCCGTCAAAATGGAAGGCGGCGAAGAAATCAGGGAGTCGATCGACAGGATTCTCAGTGCCGGTATCCCCATTTTGGGCCACCTTGGCCTCACACCTCAGAGTATCAATAAGTTTGGTACTTATGTGGTCAGGGCCACCGAGGAGCGTGAAGCCGACAAACTCCGCCGCGATGCCAAGATTCTTGAAGAATCGGGCTGTTTTGGTATCGTTCTTGAAAAAATTCCTTCCCGTCTGGCTACCGAAGTCACCCAGTCGGTACGCATACCAACAATCGGAATTGGTGCAGGCAATGGCGTTGATGGTCAGGTGCTTGTGTTGCATGACATGCTCGGTATTAATCAGTCGTTTTCGCCCAGGTTTTTACGCCGTTACCACAATCTTTACGACGAAATCAGGGGCTCGGTGGGGAATTATATCGGCGATGTGAAATCTCGCAGTTTCCCTTCGGAGAAGGAACAATACTGAGCAGGATGCTGATCCCTCTGTCTGAACGCATTCTGTATGAGGACAATCACCTGCTGGTTGTAAACAAACTGCCATCGGAAATCGTTCAGGGTGATAAAACCGGTGATGAAAGTTTGCTTGAGGAGGTGAAACGTTACCTGAAGATACGTTACCACAAACCTGGCAATGTCTTTGCCGGTTTGGTGCACCGTATTGACAGGCCTGTGAGCGGTGCAGTCATGTATGCGAAAACCAGTAAGGCATTGAGCCGGCTTACCACCATGGTACGCGAACGTGAGCTTGACAAAGTGTATCTGGCCGTAGTGAGAAATAAACCTGCAGCGGCCTCGGGCAGTCTTGAACATTTTCTGCTAAAAAACGAAGCGCAGAACAAATCCTATATTACCGAAGCTACACGGAACGGCGCCAGATTGGCCCGGCTCGATTATGAGGTAATGGCAGTGTCGGATTCTTTCTGTCTTTTAAAAGTGCAGCTCCATACAGGCAGACACCATCAAATCAGGGCGCAACTTTCGGCAATCGGTTCTCCTATCCTTGGCGATGTAAAATATGGCGACCGTCGTGCGCTGCCAGACGCCTCCATCGCGCTGCACGCCGTTAAATTGTCGTTTAAGCATCCGGTAAACGGGCTTCAGCTGGTCGTCAGTGCGGCTCCATCATGGAAAAGCCGTCATTGGGAAATTTTTCGCGATTTGATCAGCGAAACCTATTTAAGGTAGCTTTGCGGTAATCCACTTCTAGTATGCGTCTTATGAAACCAATACGATACCTTTTGTTGTTGCTGTTTTTTGTCAGCACAGCCTTGCATGCACAGTATTATCTGAGCGGTCAGGATCCGGCTTCGGTGAAGTGGAAGCAATTCAGACACGGGCAGTTCAGACTGATCTTTCCGGATAATAACCAAGCTGAAGCCTTCAGAATTGCTAAATTGTTGGAATTCAGCTATCCTCATCTTGCTGCTGATCTCAAAACTAATGTGAAACCTACCAACCTGATCCTGCATACCTCTTCGGTGATCAGCAATGCCACTGCGGCTTGGGCTCCGCGCCGGCTCGACTTTTATCACATCAGCCCGCAGGACGGCTATTCGCAGGAGTGGTACAAGCAGCTGAGCCTGCATGAGTTAAGACATACTTTGCAGTTTAGTAAAATGAACCAGGGATTTGGAAAGTTCGTTGGACTGCTCACCGGCCAACAGGGAGCAGCTGCCATTGCCGGGCTTTTTCTGCCTTTGTGGTTTATCGAGGGTGACGCTGTGGTCACAGAGACGGCTTTTTCCAGTTCGGGGAGGGGCAGACAATCGGTTTTTGAGGCCGGATTGAAAGCTCAGTTGGTCGAAAAGGGTATTTACAGTTACGACAAAGCCTATTTTGGATCTTATCGCGATAAAGTGCCTGATGTGTATGAACTTGGTTATTTTTTGGTTGGCTACAACCGGAATAAATTCGGAAACGACATTTGGCTCCGGGCGCTAGATATGACCGCAAGGCAAACCTGGAGGCTCAATCCGTTTTCTGCCGGCCTTAAAAAGCTAAGCGGATTGAATAAAAAGGGCTTGTATCACAATACACTTCAAGAGCTTAAAAATAAATGGATTAGCAGCGATTCGCTGATTCCTTTTGATACGGCCTCACCCTTGTTACCTCCTTCAGCGCTCTTTACAAGTTACCGGGCTATCCGCAGCCTGCCCGATGGTTCTGTGATTGCCATCAGGCAGAAAATCGATGATGTGCCGGCAATTGTCAGGGTGAGCGACAACACAGAAAGGCTTTTGGTGCGTCCTGGAACGCTGCTCCATCCGTGGCTTTCGGTAACGGATTCGTTGATTGCCTGGGCCGAATACCAACAAGATATCCGCTGGTCGAACAGAAGCTTCAGTGTGATTAAACTGTTTGATTTTACTACCGGAAAAATCAAACAGCTAACGCACCAATCCCGTTATTTTGCACCTGATATCCAACCGGGTGGAACTGTCATTGCCGCTGTTTCGATGGATTCACAGGATGGGTCATCCATCGTTTTCATCGACCTGAAAAGCGGGGCGGAAGTGTTCAGTTACCGATCCGACAGCCTGGCTTTTTCCACTCCCAGGTGGTCGCCCGATGGCACAACTTTATATTTTGCTGCTTTGGGCAGCAAAGGTAAATGCCTGATGAAGCTGGTTATGGGGACAACTGAAGCTGTTGCAGTTTCAAACTTCACCTTTACCGATTTCATGCTCAGCGCCACCACACAAGACGGGATTTTGTTGCAGGGCGACTGGGAAGGAAACAGCAGTATTTTTGTTTACAGACCTGAGGAACAAAAGCTGACAAAGATTTACAGCGGGCGTTTTGCCACTGTCGATGCTTGCCTGACTTCCAATGGAAAAGCTTTGTTGCTGGCCGACTACTCAGCTGACGGCTTTGTGATTCGCAGTAAAGATATTGCAGAGATTCAGGTATTTCCCTCAGATTTTAACCGGAAGCCTTCCTTTGCAATTGCCGGTAAATTAAGCGATTCAGTACACTTCAACCTGGACGATCATGAAGCTGGCAACGGTGTTTTTCCGGTGAAGAACTACAGGAAGGCAGGTCATTTATTCAACTTTCACAGCTGGTCGCCTCTGTATATTGAGGCTGATAACCAACAGTTTGCACCAGGCCTTAGTTTATTGTCGCAAAACGCACTCAGTACCATGGTGGCTGATGTTGGCTACCGTTATGACATGAATGAGCAAACCGGAAAAGTTGCTGCTAACATCAGTTATCTTGGATTTTATCCTGAATTAACTGCCGGATTCAGCTACGGATTGAGAAGGTCGAAAACCTATTACGAAGAAAAGCTCACCGACCTCAAGTGGATGGAAACCGACTGGAGCCTGAGTGCCGCGCTGCCCCTGAACCTTACACGCGACAGGTGGCTGCGGGGGCTGAGACCAGCCGTAGCTTTCAGGCAGATAAACAGGGAGATGGAACCGGAGATTCCGCTTGATTTCACACAGAAAAGTCTTAACACACTCACTTACAGTGCCTATTTTTACAATCAGGCACGGCTTTCGCAACGCGATATTTATCCCGCCTGGGGTCAGGTGATTCAGGCTGTTTTTCGGCACACTCCTTTTACTCCCAATGTATCCTCACAATTTTACACCGGCCTCAGCCTCTTCTTTCCGGGTCTGATCCGGCATCACGGAATAAAATGGTATGGGGCTTTTCAAAAGCAAACCGAAGACGACAGTCAGTTCGCCAGCATTGCAGCCTACCCGCGCGGGTATCAGAATCTGGCCTTCGATCAGGTCTTTTCCTTCAGAACTGACTATGTAATGCCGCTTTGGTACCCTGAATGGAATTGGCAGACAGTGCTTTATGTGAAAAGGGTCAGGGCCGCTCTGTTTGTGGATTATCTTTCCGGTAGTCACCATGGTTATTCGACTTCACTCGCTTCGGCGGGCCTTGAACTTCATGCCGACTGGCACCTGTTGAATGTGCCTGCCCCGCTCGACATTGGTCTGAGGCTGATATACCGAGACGCAACCGGGGATCTGATTCCTGAGTTTTTGTTTGGTATAAATTTTTCGGCTCTATACTGACATTTTGGCTAATTTTACACTGGAATTATAGCCCTTTTTCTGAATGAAAAACCGCCCGATCACTTTCGAACCTGATTTGACAGCCATCATCAGGAAATGTTCTGTTTGCAATGTTTCAATGGTTGACGATGAGGGTCTTCCTTATGTCGTCCCCATGAATTTTGGGTATGAAAAGGATGTTGTTTATTTGCATTCTGCACCGTCAGGAAAAAAAATTGACATCCTGAAACAACACCCGGATGTTTGCATTTCTTTCAGCACCGACCATCAGCTCCGCTGGCAAAGCAGCGAGATAGCATGCAGCTATTCCATGAAATACCGCTCTGTTATTCTGTACGGACAGCTTGAATTTGTGGATGATTTCAGCGAAAAACTGGTGGCGCTGGAAAGCATTATGAGGCAATACACCGATCAGGTAACCCGTTTCAGCGATCCTGCCGTAAACCAGGTTTGTGTGATGAAAGTGAATGTAAGAAAAATCGAAGGCCGGGCTTATGGCTATTAAAACAATGCATCAACAACATTTGAAAATGAAATATTTCCCGTTACAGTCAGCCTTCTTACTTTTTTCGGCTGCTGCCTTGCTTGTCCTTGTCGTCCTCAATCTCAGTTGTGAAAGGAATACAGGAATTACGGAAGAGGAATACCTGATCACAGTCGACAGCATTCAGGTGGCTGATACCGTGAAGCTTAACAATCAGTTTGAAGTAACTTTTTATGGTATAATCGGAGAAAATGGCTGCTACCGCTTTTCAAGGTTTTATAGTGAAGAGCAAACCAATCGCACTTTGGTTCAGGTAATCGGCTTGCGTAAATCAGGTCAAAACCTGGTTTGTCCTGAATTGTTGCCCATGCTCAATGGCCAAAAACTTAAGCTGTTGGCTGACAGTCTTGGTACAATACATCTGGAAATCATCAACCCCGGCGTCAACAGGCTGATTAGCAAAAACGTGGAGGTTATTCCGTAGAATTAAGTCAGCCAAATCCGTTTCCGATTCATTCGTGACTCATTCGGGAGCACCTGGTACGAAGTAGCTCGCCGGACGCAATACTTTGTCAAACACATAGTATTGTATCAATACAAAATCCTTTTCGTCGTTGACAAGCGCATACATCCTGTCGAGGTCGACAGGGGCAAAGGCTTCATTTTCATACACATTTTGTGAAAGTTTCTTTTTTACAAAAGTTGTTACAACGAATTTACGGTCTTTCGAGTCGGTCAGTGTCAGCTTGTGAAGGTAGGGCGAACGGGTAATGGAGTCGATTTTTTCTTCCGGCATATTGTTGAGCAGCGACTCAAACCTGATATCGCTGAAGGCAGTGAGAAAGTTGAGCAGACGTAGGGTATCATAGGCTGGCAGGCGGGTCTGATCCTGCAGGCGAAGGATTTCATATTGGTGTTTTTGCAGACGGTTGACGGCATAACTCTCTTCAGGCTGCTGTCCAAACTCGAGCCGAACCGACTGTATGTCATTCAGTTTTGTATTAAACACAGTGTGGTCTCTCCAGTCGTCGGTGGCAGGGGAGTAGCGGGTGGTGAGAAATCCCTTGAATCCTGTTATCTGCATGATGTAGGCTGTTTCAGCGCCTTCTTTGATCATAAAAGTGCCCAGGTTATCTTTGGGAGAATCGCCTACATAATAAACAAGGCTTCGTTTTTCTCTCGGAAAAAGCTTGATTTTACCGAAGAGGTTGATCCGGGGCAGCATTTGATACACCTCGACTTTCACCGCAAGTCCGGCCATTCTGGTAATCACCTTGTCCTGAGAAGCCTTCGAAACCGGTGTTCTCACCCTGAGTTTCATCATCGTGTTGAGTAGCTCGCTCACCTTGCGGGCTTGTGCCTTATAGGTTTTGTTGAGCTGCCAGCCTTCGCCGGTACGCTCAAGTAACACCTCATGATCAGCCATGTCGGCAATAAAGATTTTGGTTACGCTGGCAGTATCATACACTGCAAAATCGGCATCATCGGGAAGGGTGTTGTTGCTTTGTCTGCTCCAGAAAAGCAGGGCAGTAACAGCCAGAAGCAGGCCGGCAATCAAAAGGGCGAGGCGGTTATTTTTCATTGGATCATGTTCAGAGCGTGGATTTTCTGCCATAGTGGCGCTTTCTCAGTTGAAGATAGATGATGCCTGTTAACAACAGCAGCAGGATGGGTAATCCGGTGTTTACTAATTGCCAGGTAATTTTTCCTTCCTGTAACTTTTTCTGGTCGAGCAGCCTGATTTTAAGTTCTCTGGATCGGATGCTCACCAAACCTGATTCATCAGCCAGATAACTGATGGCATTCAGGATGAAGTCTTTGTTGCCGAAAGTCCGCCGGGTATACTGATCAAAGCCAAGCGGCAGGGGATAGCCTTGAGGCACATGAAACTGATTCCGAATCAAGTCGCCGTCGGCAACCACGATCATTGCAGTTGGGTAACTGGCATCGCGGAATCCGATCTCGCGGCTGTCGCTGATTTCGGGCGAGATTCGGTTAGCATAGAGCGAGCTGAACTGCCCCTCGAGTAACCAACCGACATTAAGGCCTTTTCTGTTGTAAAGCCTTTCGTCGGGTTTCTCGCGCAGCATCGCCAGGCTTATCAGCACCGGACTTCCTGAAATTCTTGAATAATCAGAGGTTTTGAGCAGTGGTGTTTTCTTCACCAGATCGGCTGAGGTAGTATCAACGGAGCTTACGAAGTCGGCTTTGATGCTGTTGAGGTTTCTTACAAGCGGATGATTGGAAGCCTGGTTTAGCAAGGGGAAATAATTCCACCTGAAGAACTCTATCTGCGCCTGACCACCCACCTGTCCGGTCCGGAGCGGGATAGAGGCGCTGTTGAGGTCGAGCACCAGGTTTTTGTTGAGTTTAACCCCGTATTTGAAAAGTTGATCATCAAGATTTAATTGATAATCAACACCTACTGTTGACTCATTCATCTGCAGACTGTCCATGCTTGCCTGAATTGGATCGATGAGCCAAAGCACCTTGCCGCCATACATGATGTATTGGTCGATGATGAATTTATCTTTTTCATCAAAAGCCTGTGTGGGACGAGCAATGATGATGGCTGCAAAATTGGGAAGGATGCGCACTGCTCCTTGTTTGTCAGGTTCGGAACGACGTGTGAGTGCACTGATCTGACCTGCAGGATTGATCAGCTCCACCTGGTAATGTTGTTTCAGTGTCTGGATGATGTCATAGGTTTCAGCCTCACTGAGCTCACCGTGACCGGTAATAAAGGCGATCTGAGGTTTCTGGAGTTGTGAAAGTTTGCGTATGATGTCGGCCAGTTTGAACTCCAGGTTCTGAACAGAATTGTTTAAAACGGTCTCAGGAGCGGTATTGATTTGGTTATCAAGAAGGTCGAGGGGTAATTCCGTGTCTCTGTACATCACGTGGGCGCCCGGAAAGATCATTTTTTGTTCGGTGCCATCGGCAGTCCGCATTTGCAGCTCTGTTGGCTCAATACCCCGCTCGGCCAGGCTGCGGATCACTTCATTTCTTTCCTGGCTGCTTACATCAGCAAGGGGATTGACAAATTCGTAGGCAATCAGTTTGTTGTAGGCCCTGAATTCGTCCAGCATCTCCTTTGTTTCCTTTCGCAGCATTTTGAAGCCGGCCGGGAATTCTCCTTCAAGGTAAATTTTAAAGTAAACGATGTCGTCAATTTCCGAAAGCAAGGCTTTTGTTGCCGGTGAAAGGGTGTATCTTTTTTCAGCAGTGAGGTCGAAACGGGTAAAGACAAAACTCCCCAGGATATTAACGGCAGCCAATATAGCAACAATGACAATAAAATTCGTCCATTCACTGCGTTTTCTCAGGCCGTTGGTGTTTTCGTGCTTCATCTTTGTCTTTTACCAGTTTCGTGAGGAAAGTGAAAGTTTTGTCAGGCTGAGAAACAGGGTGATGACACTCAGGAAATAAATCAGGTCGCGTGTGTCAATCACGCCACGACTCACTGATTTATAGTGTGCTTCGATACCCAGCTGCTGGATGAAAAGATCGAATGACCCCAGCCAGCCGAGTGAGAAAATGAAGTCGAAACCGATAAACATGAAACCACTCATCAGTACAGCCAGGATGAACGAAATAATCTGGTTATCAGTCAGACTGCTGCTCAGAAGTCCGATTGCGACAAAGGCAGCTGCAAGAAAAAATAGTCCTGTATAAGCACCCGCTATGCCACCCAGGTCGAGATTACCAACAGGTAAGCCTAGTTTGTAAACCGAAACAACATATAGCATTGTGGGTAGCAGGGCAATCACGACAAGACTCAGTCCGGCGAGGAATTTCGCCATGACAATCTGCCAGTCAGTTAGAGGTTTTGTAAACAGCAACTCGATGGTGCCATGACGTTTTTCTTCAGCAAACGAACGCATCGTTACCGCCGGAACAAGAAAAAGAAATACGAAGGGGGCGATGATGAAAAGGCTGTCGAGGCTGGCATAACCAAAATCCAGGATATTAAAATCTGTCGGTAAAACCCACAGAAACAATCCGTTTAACAAAAGAAATACTCCAATGACAAGATATCCTGTCAGGGAGCTGAGAAAACTGCTGATTTCTTTATAAAACAATGCAAGCATAGGCTGTGATCATGATCTGGGCTTGCAAAAATAAGCATATTTTTCAAGCTGAGGCAGAAAAGACAGCGTGATCAGCGTCTTTGAAAGGCGATAACGAGATCGGTGAAGAGGTGTCAGTCAGAACTTGACAGTACTGATTTTTTCATGCGTTTCAAGGTAAAGAGGCAATGCCGCCGAACCATACCACCGGGTTATTTCGGCAGCCAGCAAACCATAGCTGATGGCCGGATCGGCCTGAAGCAACTCATTGACCTCGGCTTCATCCTTCGCCGACAGAATAAAAATTCCCCTGTAGTTCCGATCGTTTTTGAAAAACGGCCCGGCGACAACAAGCTTACCGTCTTTGGCCATCTGGCCAATATTTTGCATGTGCCCTGAAAAAAGACTGTCAGTCAAGGTTTTATCCTCTGATACTACCGGGCCTGTGGTTAACAGTACGAAATAATAGGAGCGCATCCCATAGGCATCAGCCCCAAGTTTTTGAGCCAGCAGGCTGTCATAGACTACCTTTTGCTCCTGGGCAGTCAGTCGCAGAAGGGTGAAAAAAAACAGTCCGAAAAGAATTAAAAGTTTTTTCATGTGGATCCGGTTTTTGCGGGCATCAATGCGACACCGGCGACAAAACTAAATAAAAATGTTTACCAGCTTCAAGCCTGTCAGTTAACTTCAGTGGAAGCATCAAAGTTAAAATAACTATTTTCGCGGCGGCGAACGCAAATTGAAAGCTATGAGTAAAAATCAAACACAGGTCGTTTTTGTTGGAAGTGGCGCTATTTCAACGGCTCTTGGCAATATTCTGGCTGCCGATGAAGACCTGAACGTGCGCTTGTTGTCCATTGAACAGGAAGTGATTCAATCCATCAATGAACAGCACGTCAACAGTAGTTATTTTCCTCATCTGCAACTGCATCCGCTTCTGAAGGCCAGCGACAACAAGCAGCTTCTTACAGCAGCTGATGTAATTTTTTTTGGAATACCTTCCACCACCATTGCGGGTTATATCGTTGAAAACAAAGATTTTATCAATCATCAGGCTATATTGGTAAATCTTGCCAAAGGGTTTGGTCCAAATCATCAGCTGCTCCCAGATGTGATTGCCGGCCTTGTTTCAAACCCTGTTGTGGTGATGAAAGGACCTTCGTTTGCACGCGAGATCATCAACCGGCAACCCACTGCTTTTACCATTTCATCGGAAAATGTTGCCACGTTTGATATGTTTCGCGATTTGTTTGAAGGCAGCACGATTTACCTCGATTTTACCAACGATGTCAGGGGCGTGGAGTTTGCCAGCATACTCAAAAATATCTATGCCATTGTGATTGGCATTGTGGATGCCAATTTTGACTCGCCCAACCTTCGCTCGCTGGTGTTGTCGAAGGCCATCAACGAGATGCGCAGGCTGATGGTCAGATTTGGCGGCCGAAATGAAACGATCTTCAATTATTGCGGCTTCGGCGATTTCTCCCTGACAGCGCTCAACGACCTTAGTCGCAACCGAACCCTCGGACTGCTGATCGGAAAAGGTTTTTTCACGCAGGGAATATCCGAAAAGGTTGTGTTGGAAGGCCGGATCGCTGTCAACGTTTTTTACGACCTTTTGCAGGCAGAACAGGCTAAAATGAGTGAATTCCCGCTGATGCACGAGTTGTGGAAAGTTTTCAACGAAAGCTATGACATCAAGAAATTTGTAGGTGAAATATTGCGCGAAGAAAACGCCGAATTCTGCTGACACTCCGAAGAATTCTTTTCTTTTCGGAATGAAAAGCTAAAAAAAGGATTTTTTCAGCTGTTTGGTTTTCAGTGTGGATTATTTGCAATATTTGCAAAACGGGATTCACGCAATCTTGCCAAATTCAATACCATCTCCGATGAAGACGCTGACTATTAAGGTTTTGTTTTACCTGATTTTTCTTGTGCTTGCACCATGCAGCCTCGTTGCACAGGAACAGGAATCCTCAAATAAATCACAATCCGCTGCTGAAGCTGCCATCGTTCCCCTGATTGATGCCAACTTTGAAATTGAGCGCACCTACAAAATGTTTTATAAACTCGATGCTTTGCTGGTGCCCGACAAAGAAATCGAGCAGATTGAAAACAATTTCAGGCAGTTTTCGGGAAGGATTGAAAAGGAAGCAGCAGATTTTCAGTCGTTCGACCCAAATAACTTCTCAAAATATTTTCTGGAAAGTTCATACAGACTTTGGGGTGGTTTTTATTTGAAACTGGAATTGTGGAAGATTGCCGTGAACAAACGGATTCAGGGCACACAAAACCAAATTGATATGCTTGATGGCATCATCAAAAAATGGGAAAGCACATTGAGTCATAAGTCTTATGAAGTGGTTCCCAACGACTTGCGCATTCGAATTGCGGAATTGATCGAAAAGGCCAAAGTTTACAGAAGTAAGTTTCAGCTGCTGAAGCGTGAATACCTCGTACTTGAGGACGATATGACCGACCTCATTGCCTTCAGCAATGAAATCAGGCTGGAAATTGACAAACAACAAAGCAACCGGCGTGATAGTTTGCTGATTGCCAGTGAGCCAAATCTTTTTCAGGTAAATATTGGTCCAAACGATACGAACAACTTCGGTGGCCGCTGGAAAAAAGCCTGGATCGAAATGCGGAAAACTATTGTTAACTATTTTAGCAATAAGAGTTTAACGCTGTACCTTGTTGTCGTTGGCTTGTTTTTATTGTCTTTCTTTTGGATCAGAAAGCGCTACCTCGAACTGGATGTTGACAATTCCGAACCTGGCCATCAGACGATCCTCAGGATCTTTAAAGGTCATCCGCTGCTGACAGCCATCACGATGGCACTCGTTTTCTTCCATCTGTTATTTCCCTTTTATCCGCTGATTCTCAATCACCTGATCACTTTGATCCTCCTGGTGAATATGTTCTTTATCCTGAAACGATTTATCGACAAAGAGACAAGGAGGTTTATTTTCCGTCTGGTGATTTTACTTGCCCTCAACGACCTTGAAGTATTCGCCTGGTACTTTGGTAACGTCACCCGGCATTATGTTTTGCTGGAATCGATCCTCGGCATCGTGTTGGCTTTTCCTTATATGCGAAGGTATCAATGGTTCAGATTCAGTGAGTTGGGCTATATACGTCAAACCCGGCTGTTGCTGGCAAGTACTATTTTTGTTTTCTACACCATTGCCTTTTTTGCCAACCTTACAGGATTTTACGACCTTTCAGTGCTGATGCTCGCCGTTGGCATTCATGTGCCTGAGTTTACTGTGCTGCTTTTCGGGCTCTACCTGATTACTATGGCCATCTTTCATGCTGCCATCAAATATTTCCGGCAACAACAGCCTGAGAAGTATCATCCGGGTTTTGACAAAGCCGAGCAAAAAGTTGTATCAATGCTGAAATTTTTGGCTGTCGTTTACTGGTTTTTCTCGCTCAGCGTTTCTTTTGAAGTCGAAAGATTGGTTTTCAGCAGTTTTTCTGATTTTCTGGAAAAAGAGCGTGTTTTTGGCGACATTACCATCACCTACGGGCGTGTCCTCTCATTTATTTTAATACTTGTTATCACCTATCTTTTTACAAGTTTGTTAAAATGGCTTATCGAAAGGGCACTAAAGAAAACCGATCTTCCGAAAGGTGTTCCCACAGCTATCTCTCTCACAATTAAATACTTTATCCTTGGCCTGGGATTTTTACTTGCCTTATCCACTGCAGGTATCGATCTTGGAAAGTTTGGATTTATTGCCGGTGCCCTGGGTGTAGGTATCGGTTTTGGTTTGCAGAACATCGTGCACAATTTTATTTCGGGCCTGATCATGATTTACGAACGGCCGTTGCAGGTTGGCGACACCATTGAGGTCGAGAATTTACTTGGAACTGTTAACAGGATTGGAATCCGGTCTTCAAATGTCAGGACTTTTGATGGAGCTGAGGTAGTGGTTCCCAATGGAAACCTGGTAAGTAATCAGTTGATAAACTGGACTTTATCAGATAACATCCGTCGAGTTGAAGTCAAAGTGGGTGCAGCCTATGGCACCGATCCAAATCTGGTGATCAGCCTGTTGTCGAAAGCTGCTCACGCCAATCCCAATGTACTCAAGGAACCTTTGCCACTGGCACTCTTCGAAGCTTTTGGTGAAAGTTCACTCGATTTCCGACTCCTTTTCTGGGTTCCGTATGAATTGGGATTAACAACAAAAAGTGAGGTTGCACTTGCTGTCTACAATATTTTTAAGGAAAACAACATCGTAATACCCTTTCCGCAAATGGATGTGTATCTGCGCCGGACAGTATCGGAAGACTGATCCTGCTTGCTCAAAGATTGCTCAACCGGGATTTGGCTCAGTTTTCAGACCTTTTCTATGATGAATTTGTTTTTTTATCACATTGGTTAGTAATAAGATAACAACGATCAGCCAACCAATCGGGTAAGGTAGTATGGGCGTGGCCCACCACCATGACCGACCGCTGTTGCCACCGAAACCTCCCAGCGAGGAAACATAAAACATGTAAATTACACCTGCAATGATGAGGATGGAGGCGGCCAGATACCAGCGCGCCTGGGGCTGGGATACCAAGCGTGTGTGGATAGCCATCATAATCCCTCCGGCAGCAATCAGTACCGAACCTTCCAGCGGGTCTATGGTTCCGATGAGGAATAAGATCACTGCCAGACGAAAAAACCAGGGGTGTTGAAAGATGGATGTGTTCATTTTCAATAGTTTTCTACAAAAATAAGCACGATCCGACGCAGTGTCAAGTTTTTATGTTTACCCGAAAATTACCTGTACTCTTCCCGAACCGGATAAAACACATCCACCAGCCGGCAGTCGGAGATAGCTTTACCTGCATGGGGTTCCATCGAAGGAATCACCACCACCATGCCCGCGCTGAGCGTTGTGGTTTCATCACCAAGCTGAAATTCAAAAGTTCCCGAAACGACCTGCATCAGTTGCTCTTGCTGATGACTGTGCATTGGCAGGGCCGAGCCTGCCTCTATGTACCAGTCTGCCAGGGTGAGGTTTTCGCTGTGAATGAATTTAACATGAAATCCGGGGATCAATTGCCGGCTGTTCATCTCGTTCAGATGATAAATTTTCATACACTTAATCGGGTTAATTCAAAATCAGTCAATTTATTAGTGGCCGGGCCTGTCATCCGATCAAGCCGGCACCGAGTGCAAGGGAAATAAGGATCAGCATCACAGCCACAAAGGCTTGCACAAAGCCAAGCGTTACTTTTTTGAGTAATTTATTTCCTGTCAGGGCTCCTGCCATGGCCGAAAGTGTAGCAATTGCTACCAGACCCAGGTTGTCGGTAAGTCCCGATTGTTCAAATTTTGAGGCGTAAACACTCAGGCGGGTGATGTCGATGAAGGCGGCAATCGCAACACCGGTGCCGATAAAGGCTTCCTTTGAAAGTCCCGCTTTTACGAGAAAGGCTGTGCGTAGTGCCCCCTGATTTCCTGACAAACCTCCGAAAAAGCCACTTAATAACCCTCCAATCAGCATTTTATCCCGACCAAACTGCAACTTCTTGAAAAATGGCAACAGATCCATCATGGCAAAAAACAACAGGATAATAGCCATCGTGAAATTAATTGGCGATACTTCAAAAGTTTTGCCTTGAAGATTGTAGGCAAACAATTCCGGTAAGTCGCTCAACCTGAATAACAACCATGAACCGGCAAAAGCTGCTGCGACGGCAGGAACACCGAATCGCAGCAATACTTGCTTGTCGGCAAAGCGTGCCACAAGGGCAAGCTTGAAAAGGTTGTTGAAAAAATGAACGACAGCCGTCAGCGCAATGGCCACTTCAACAGGGAAAAACAACATAAAAACAGGTGCAAGCAAGGTCCCGAGTCCAAAACCGGAAAAGAAAGTGAGCAGGGAGGCTGCAAAAGCCACTAAAATAATGAGTATGATCTCCATCTTTTTTTTTTCACGAAGATAGCAATTGCTTCCATTCATTGCCTTATCCCGGCTCATCTTGTTTATTTTTCATTAATTCGTCAACCGGCTCGAATTGGAAATATTATTTATCAAAATACTCTTTCATATTGGATTATTTTTTAAATTTACGCTTGGTTTCGGTTAATTTCTAATAATGAAGCTGAAAGAGATTGAAATGCAAGTATTTATTATGAATTATCAAAATATTTAATATGAAAATATCACTATTCAAACTGACTTTGATATTTGTTTTTACAATGAGTTCATTTAGTCCTGTCCTCAAAGCTCAGCGGGTTGGCTGGTGGAACTTCAACAACACTGCCGACCTCACTGCAGCAGTGCCCGGTTTTGGAGAGGATTTGGTTTTGGTTGGCACACATCAGGCAGTCAATGGCCCTGAAACCAATGATTTTGCAGCCAGGATTGGAGTCAGCAGTTATTACAGACTCCTGCATGGAATCAGTCAGAATGGTGGTGGAAACCAGGTAAACGAATACAGCATTCAAATTGATTTTAAAGTAGAATCACTCAATATCTGGCATAGTTTTTTTCAAACAAGTGTATTAAACAATAATGACGGTGATTTTTTCATCAATCCTTCCGGCCAGATTGGGGTTGCCGCAGTTGGTTACACAACCGGGACAATCATGCCAAATGAATGGTACAGACTTGTTGTCGCAGTTGATAACGGTACTTCATTCAATGTTTTTCTTGATGGCGAATTGATCATGCAGGGCGCCATTCAGGATGTTGATGGCCGTTTTGCACTGGATAACGCCTTGTTGATGTTTGCCGATGAGGACGCCGAAGATAACGATATCCTCGTGTCGGAGCTGGCCATATGGGATTATTGTCTTACGCCATTCGAAGTGGAAGCCCTTGGCGGCTTTGCGCATGGCACAGCACCCGATGAACAATTGGTTTTATTCCCCTTTTTGCAGTCGCTCACTACTCAGTCGGTGATAGTTTCATGGCACGATCCGCTTTCAAACCTCACCAAAGTAGAGTATGGACCATCAGAAGCTTTGGGCAACAGCACAATGGGAACGAGCGAGAACGTTTCTTCAGCTTACCGCTGGCACAGTGTACAACTCAATAACCTTCAGCCCGGTACAAGGTATTATTACAAAATCGTTTCCGGCAGCGGTGCTTCCGGCTTGTTTCATTTCCGAACCCTGCCGGCATCAGATTTTCAGGGTCACATCCGCATCCTGCTTTTCAGCGACACGCAGGATGACTCCGCAAGCACCGGAACAATTGTCAGGGCAGCAAGAGATAAAATGCAGGAAATGTTTGGCAGCCATTTCGCCGATAGCATACAGCTGATGATGCACACCGGAGATATCGTTGGTAGCGGAAGCGTTATCAGCCAATGGAGTACGCAGTTTTTCCGACCTTTTTCCGCACTTTCAGCCTTTGTTCCGTTTCAATCGGTGGCAGGCAATCATGAGATGGAACACCAGAATTACTACAAATATGTTAAGTATGATGCCATTTCAGGTTTCCCTGCGGGCCATGCACTTTTCGAGAAAACCTGGGCTTACCGGCTGCCCGGTGTTTTGCTGATAGGGTTGAATACCAATATGATTAACAATTACGGAACGACACAAAAGAACTGGCTTGATGCTACCTTGGCAAATGCCCAGCAGGATGATTCGATCCATTTCGTTTTTGTTTTTTTACATCATCCGCCTTTCAGCGAGTTATGGGTGGAAGGCAATACAGCCTATGTTGAAGAACAGATTTTGCCGATACTCAAAAATTACAGCAAGGTTCAACAGCTTTCTTACGGACATACACATGCCTACGAAAGGGGTGTGATTGAGTCAAATACCACCGACGGCGATTTCAGGATAAGTTGTGTCGGGGGCGGGGGGGGCAACCGCGACCGGTGGGGTGAATATACCAACATCGATTATCCGGAGGTCCACATCTCGCTCGACCATCATTTCTATGTTCTGTTTGACATTAACCTGGCAAACAAAAGCTTCGAAGGCAGGATGTTTGACCTGGGAAACAGCGATGTGGCCGCAACCAATAGTCCGGCTGACAGCTGGCACCGGAAACTCAACCAGCCAATACCCGAAAAACCTCTTATCCTGACTGCTGCCAATCAATCCGACAACAGTTTCCGACTACAGGCTTCGCCTTTCGTCGGCGTTGATGCGCTGATGTCGGCACAGTTTCAGTTAAGCAGCTCGCAAGGCCAATACGAAGAGAGCGTTTTTTCGAAAATAAGCCACTGGCAAAATATTTATGGGGTTAATCCGTCATTTGAACCCATCGATCAGCAGACAGGTGCTGACCTGACATTGTGCGACATCCCGCATGGTACGCTTGAGAATTCCAAAACGTATTATGCACGGATGCGTTACCGCGATCAAAACCTCCGCTGGAGCGAGTGGTCTGACGAAATAACCATCTTGTATCTCGATCCGCAGGGTCTGGATGACCATCCTGCTGCAAACTTTGGTTTTGTAGATAGTCATCCGAACCCCTTCACCGGCTCAACACAGATCGGTTTCTTTCTCAATCAACCTTCAAAGGTCAGCTTGCAGGTTTTTGACAGCCGTGGCAAACAGATTGCCAGACTGTTAGATGAGGAACGATCTGCAGGAACCCACCACGTTTTCTTCGACGGCAGTTTTTTGCCTGCAGGTATTTACACCTGTCGTCTGGAATCGGGCAATGAATACAGAACCAGGAAAATTACTTTGGTCAAATAGTGTGCCGGTGATTTATTAACTGCTGCTTATTCCTGTCCTTGAATAGATTGGGTCTGTTGAAAAACTCCTAAGTACACCAATATCAATAAATAAACTCGGGCTTTCTGTTTCATAGTGCATGCATTTGCAAAGTTCAGCTCAAAAGGCCCGCATCCCAATCGAAATTCGAAGCTGGGATTGAATGAAAAGGCTCCTGTAGCGTTCTTTTTTTTTAACCGCAAAGTCCGCCATCCCGACAGTTGTCGGGGGCGTGGAGGACACAGAGAAATCAATGATTTCGATTCGCCTCGTCGCTTCATTTGCTTTGTATGCTAATCATAAACAACAATGTGCCAACCCTTTGCGCCTACTCAGCGGTCTGTGGTTAAACTTTTTTTAGCTCCGGTTGAAACAAACACATAAACTTTTCAACTTGTGACAGTTGGATGAAAAGATTGCTTTATTGCGTTCGGAGTGTTTTTCAGCAGCCTATAAGTAAAAGAATAATTCAATTAAATGCTTTAAATACAAATTCATTGGGCTAATCTGAAGAATGCCCTTGAGCACGGCTGTAAAATCTGCCTCATCTTGTTGCTTTGCTTTCTTTGACTTCTGTGAAGGCATAAGCTGATCCAGGTTTGTTAACCGGACAACACAGCCTTTTTGGATTGGGCACTTCCGCTGTTTTTCTTTTGCTCAAGATTCCAGCCAGAGCGAGAAAAGAGTTGAAGCTATCCGAACTCAATCCATCAGCCTTGCATCGAAATATTGCCGAAACAGCGGCTAGAGGGCTGCGGGGAAAAAACGAAGGCTGCCTTTTCAGGGCAGCCTCCTCACATTCACAAACCAATGGTAATTAATGTGCAACCATCATTCTTTTCACGATTCTGCTTTGGTTCACCATCAGGCTCACCGAATAGATACCGGCGGGCAGCTGTGCCGCATCCACCTGGTAATTGTAGGATCCTACCGGGCGGAATCCAAGGCTTTCATGCTGCAGGATTCGACCTGTCAAATCAGAAATCTCAAATGTAACCACACCGTTTTCAATCAGTTGATAAGGGAATACTGTAATTCCTGAAGTTGGGTTGGGGTAGTTTTGTCCGAGTTGTGCGCTCTTATTTTGCTCATGCTGATGAATGCCGGTATAGGTGGTGGCATCGCCCAGTAAGGCAGCTTCTTCGGCAGTGAGGGCTACATTCCAGATGGCCAGTTCGGAGCATTTGATTAATCCGTCGTCACCATCGTTGTCGCCAAAAATAAGCAGCGACTCCAGTAGTCCGTAACGTCCGTCCAGTTCCCTTCCTGCAGCATCGAGCCATAATTCCCCATTGACATAAATCCGGAAGAACTCTCCGTTTTTCACGCTCACGATCATGCGATACCAGATGTCGGCAAACACAGTATTGGTTGTGTAGCCTGCTTCCCACACGCCAATGGCGTTGGAGGTGTTGATAAACAGGTCGGCATCGTCGCTGTTGTCGGGTGTCAGCTGGAAGAATGAATGCCAGATACCTCCTTCAGGCATGGAGAAGTCGAACTGAAAACTATACTCATTTACCTTGGTTCCGCCACCATTGGCTGCCATGCCGTGAACCATAGTCAGGTAGCTGCCAAGGCCAATCTGGGTGGCGAGATTTCCGTCTTTCGGTCCGGCAACAGATTCTTGTGTGCCGGTGAGCGTGAGTGGGTTACCAACTTCAGCTTTCAGCATATCGAGTGGGTCGTCAAACATCCAGTGGCCTTTTTTCACCGGAAAACCGGCTGTTGGGCTGGTGGTGGCATCGCCGAGTTCGAGGGCTTCTTCCGCGGTGAGCGCCACATTCCAGATGCCGGCTTCGGAACATACCATGGTGTTGTCTTCACCGTCTTCATCGGCAAACAACAAAAGCGCTGCTTCGAGTGCGTCGCGGCTGTCGATCTCTTGTCCTGCGCCGTCAACCCAAAGCTCACCATTCATATAAATTTTGAAGAATTCACCGTTCTTCACCGATACAACCATCCGGTACCAGGTGTTTTCGGCCACGGCATTTTCAGAATAACCATAGCGCCAGGCGCCAATCAGGTTGTCCACATTGATAAATAACTCTGCATCATTGGCGTTGTCGGCTGCGGTTTGATAAATGGCATGCCACATCGAAGCCGTTGGCATCAAAATGTCGAGCTGCAGCGAATACTCATTCACCAGACTGCCACCTCCGTTGGCAGCAATGCCATGGGTCATTATCAAATGGCTGCCCAGTCCAAGCTCTGTAGCCAGGTTGCCTTCCACGGGCCCGTTTACGGAGGTTTGCGTTCCGGTCAGCACAAGTGCTTCACCGGTGGTTGCTGCCAGCATGTTCATCGGGTCATCAAATTTCCACCAGCCAACCCTCTCAGGCACAACGGCAAAGGTGGTACTGCCGATAAGCAGCAAAAACATCATCAAGAATAGATTTTTTTTCATAATGGTAGTTTTAATGATTATTAATTACTGGTTATTTGAATGGTTTGTTAATCTTTCAGAATCCACATACTTTCGTTGGTGTCGTCGTTGCCATTGAATTGCCGGCTCAATGCAGCTTCAACATTTTGTCTGTTATAGGTCAGCTCTTTCGATGGATAAAGCCACCTTAATGGTAGTTGTGTTGGAATGCCGTTCAGGTTGGTGGCCGGGTTGATGGGCAAAACGGGATAGCCGGTTCTGCGGTATTCGTAATAGGTATTCCAGCCATCCTGCATGAATCCCATGAAATAACGCTGCTGCCATATTTTCTGAAGTTGTTGTTCGGTTGTACCGCTCAGTACTACAGAAGGTTGTGCAACATAACTATTGATAATGGCCGTGGTGATCTTCATGCCGTGATGGTATTTCGGATCGTCGGGGGTGTTGAGTGCCGTGAACTGCATGGCGGCAATGATTCCTTTTTTATAGGTTTCACCGGCATCTCCGCCTGTCCAGCCGCGTAGTATGCCTTCGGCAATGATGAAGCATTGTTCGGCATAACTCAGTAAAAAGGTAGGCTCGCCTTGCGGAAGGGCATAATAACGCGGATTTACCCCGCTGATTTCGTTGGCCACATAACGTGCAGCGATGCTGCTGTAGTTGTCGGATGGGTCAACACCCACATAGGCATTCCAGCTCGATGGTGCCTCGCCGCTGTTTATCTGTGCCAAAGCCGGTTCGGCGTAATAGAACATCCGGTAATCATTGAGCTCTTTCATTTTGTTGATCAGGGTAGTGCTCATGATGGGATATTTTCTGAAGTTGCTGTTGTAGAAAGGATAGTTTTCAACTTCGAGGTTCGAATACACAAGCTGGAAGTTGTCGGCACTCGATTGAAAAAGTGGTTCGTTGGTAACAATATTGTTGAATCGGTTTATCACATCGAGGTCGGGATCGGAGGCCTTTTTCCAGAGATGCGACAATACTTTGAGACTAAGACTGTTGCAGGCGGCCTGCCACTTGGCTATTTTGCCTTTGTATATCGGATCGCCTTCAAAATTACGACCTGCTTCAAAATACCTGGCGGCAGCGTCCAATTCGTTCAGAATACCCAGAAAAACCTCTTTTTGGGTGTCATATTTCGGGTTGATGATTCCTTGCTCGCCCTGCAGTGCTTCGCTGTAAGGGATGTCGCCAACGGCCAGCGTGAGTCTGAAGAAGGTATAGGCCCGGATAAAATGGCCAAGTGCCAGATAGGTGCTGTCGGTAACAGAGCCTTCTGCGGCTTCCTGCATTTTTTTAACATTGGTAAGCTTCACCAGTGAAGCAAAACTGGTGCGGTCGAGCTTGTTGTATTGATAGTTGTTGGCCCCTTCCATATAGGATATGTATTTGGCCAGCATATCTTTATACAGAAAATCAACGCCCACATGCGGATATTCGGTGGTTTGCAGGATCAGATTAGTCGCCAGCAGCGAAGGGCTCACCTGAGAGGTTTGATTGGGATCGGTATTGATATCATCAAATTTCGAACAGGCGTTGAATGACCATGAGACGCTGATCAGGAGGATGAATATGATTACTTTTTTCATGGTTTGCAGGATTAAAAGTTTGTCTTAAGATTAAGGCCAAAGTAGCGGATCGAGGGTGACACAAGGTCCCAGGATGAGCCGTAGTCAGGATCGGTCATCTTGTATTCCTTTCCCCAATAGAGCAGGTTTTGACCAACAAGCGAGACATGGAGGTCTTTCAGACCGATTTTTGAAGACGCCTGTGTGGGCACTTTCCAGCTTATATAGAGTTCTCTTAACTTCACAAAGGTCTCATCAAGAATATTCTGGCTTCTCCACGACCAGGCTCCGGTGTGGTATCGTCTGGTGTAGCCTTCGTACGACACTTCCACATCGTTGGGTGCAAACACCCTCGTGTCGGAAATAATCTGACCGTAGGTGTCGTATTCCACTGTCCCGGAAACTACTTTCACTCCGGGGCCTACATAGTTTGTCAGCCCATTCACCACCTCATCGTAGCGCCATTGGTTATCGGTATCAATGTGGGCTCCTGAGTGCCAGAGCAGTGCGTCGAGCCGTGAGAACGAAAGACCGCCAACACGACCGTCAACCGAAATACCTAAGGTGAGACTTTTGTATTGAAGGTCGGTATTGATGCCCCACACCCAGTCGGGGTTGCTGTAGCCATGCACGCTCAGGTAATCGGAAATAACAGGCATGCCATTCTGATGGATGATGTTTCCGTCAGCATCGCGCTGCCAGTCATACACCGTATAGGCATCAATGCGGTTTCCAACCTTGATCCAGGGCAGATCCTCGGCATAAAGGGAGTCGAGCTTCGTGTAGTAGGTGATGTCCTTGGCCCAGTTGAAGTTCACATGCCACTTCCAGTCGCGGGTGGAAACAGGTGTAACCCCAAGCGTGAGTTCAAGCCCTTTTTTCGTTGTTTCCGTGTCGATGTTGACATATTTCTGATAAAAGCCTGTTGCCTCACTCAGATCGGCAAAATCGATCAGGTTATAGCGGCGCTTTTGATAATAGGTTAAATCGAACTTCAGCCTGTTGCCCAGAAACACTGCTGCGGTTCCGGCTTCAAATGTTTGGGAAGTTGTGGGTTCAATGTCGCTACCGCGCAAATCCACCGGGAAGTATGCCGAGTTATAACCACCCCACACTTCGTTTTGGACGGTAAAATTGGTGGCGATGTCATAGATGCCCGGGGTTGCCTTGGTTACAGTCCAGGATGAACGCAGTTTCCAAAAATCCAACCAGCTGGTGGCTGGCAAGATCTCCGACACCACGAAACTTCCCGATACTGATGGGTAGAAGTAGGATCGTTCCTCTTCCGAAAGGGTTGAATTCCAGTCGTTTCTGCCGGTCACGTCAAGGTAGGCCATCCGTTTGTAGCTGATGCTGACCCGTCCGAACAAACTGTTAACCTGCTGTCGTGTGAGATCGGTATCCCATTCGATGGGGTTTTTTGAAGCCCGGAGCGAGTAAAACCCGGGTACGGAAAGGCCTCCTTGTGTATTGGCCTGGAAATAATCGTCTTTCTTGAAGTAGATCGTACCACCGGCCAGACCTTCGAGCTGAAAATCCCCAAATGTCCTATCCACATTGAGGAGCAAGTCGTTGTTAAGGCTGTAGCCGGTCGTTTTTTCCTCGGCATAGTAAC
Source organism: Bacteroidales bacterium (assembly GCA_024709145.1). Lineage (GTDB taxonomy): Bacteria > Bacteroidota > Bacteroidia > Bacteroidales > F082 > JALNZU01. Next base: position 35,058 of record JANJXG010000114.1, read on the forward strand.
CATACGAACTCCATGAGTTGCGCGAGCTGATCGGGTTACGCGAGATGTGACGGTTCAGGTAAGAATCGAGGCCGCTTCTGAACAACACTTTCATCCAGGGATTAACCTGATACGATGCCGATACAAAGCCGCTCATGATGTCGCGGTCGGCTGTGGTGATGACCTCATTGGCCAGATACCAGGGGTTGTCGTACCAAACGGTGTTGAACCAGTTTTGTGAGATGTCCTTCTCCATCCAGTAATTTTTATATTCGTTCACGTCCCATTCAGCGCCAACCCAGCCAACCAGGTTGTACAGAAATCCGCCGGAATATTGGTTGCCTCTGATATTGGGAGAGATGTGTTTCGAATAGGTGATGCCTGATTCGAGCGTAAATCCCTTGAGCTTCATTTCACCACTTAAGGAATAGGTAGCTTTGTTAAGTTTTTGGTTTGGAAATTGCCCTTTTTCATACACATGTGATACAGAGGCCCTGATGCTTCCGTTTTCACCCTGGTTGATGATGTTGATGTTGTTGTTGGTAATCATCCCCAGCTCCTGAAAGTTCTTCAGGTTGTCTTTTCCCTTTGAGACGAGGGGCACACTGTCTTTCCAAACCATTTCAAAAGGGTCCCACAAGCGTGTTGTGCGGCCGATGTCGAGTTTATCTCCCCACACATAGTCATCGCTGTATTTACCATGTTCGCCCGAGGAGTATGATTTCTGGGTCTCCGGATAGGTAATAAAGCCCATGTTAAACATCGTTGAGCTGTTGAGCGAAACGGAAAGACCTTTTTCTTTGTGGCCTTTGATGGTGGTAACCATGATGGCGCCGTTGGCTCCGCGTGATCCGTAAAGGGCTGAGGCAGTGGCACCTTTTAACACATCGATGCTTTTGATGTCGTCGGGACTGATGTCGTCGAGGGTGGTATTGGCATTGGGAATACCGTCGATCACAATCAGCGGGTTTTCACCCCTGAGCAGCATCACCGGTTCCTGACCGAAATTGGTGCTGTTGAAAATCGTCAGACCTGCCACCTTTCCCGTGAGGGTCGTTGTGGGATTGGAATGCTTCACCGTTTGAATTTTGTCACCATCCATCTTCTGTACAGCATACCCGACAGCTTTTTCTTCGCGTCTGATGCCAAGGGCAGTCACCACCACATCACCCATCATAATGTCGCTTTCGGTCATCTGCACCTCAAGGGTCATGCCGGGTTTCACGGTATATTCCATCGGGCTGTAGCCAATGTAGGAGATGGTAAGTTTTTCATCGCCGGTCACGGTCACCTCAAAGGTGCCGTCGATGGTGGTGATGGTTCCGCTGCCGGTGCTGCCGATCAGCACTGTGGCTCCGGGCATGGGTTCCTTGGTTTTGCTGTCGGTTACCCTGCCTTTCACAGTTCCTGTTTCTTCTTTTATGGCCTTGGGAGCAATGATAATCTGTTGGTCTTTGACCAAAATGCTCGTTTTGGAAGTGTCGAAAATCTTTTCCAAAATGTCCGAAATGGCTGTTTCGGTGTAGTTGACACTGATTTTTTGTTTCAGGTCGATGGTGCGCTCATTCACAAGAAATTTGTATTCGCTCTTCGACTCAATTGCTGTGAGCACCTCATTGATCGTCGCATTGTCCATCCTGAGACTGATTTTCTCGGTCTGTGCCAGAATGGGTAGGCTTACAATATTGAAAAACAATAAAATAAGTAGTAGATGTTTCATTTTCATATCGTGGTATCCGGTTTTGGTTTTTGACAATATCTTTTCATGACAGGCTGAAATACTGCCTGTTCGGGGTAAAAGAATGAATGAAATCGAAAGGAAACAGCCTGTGATATTTCCTGTTGTGGTTCAGTTATGGAGGCTCTGCCTCAAAGGCAAGGTGGTGGATCATTGTTCTGGTTATTTTTGGTTTGAAGTGGCTTGGAGGATTATTTTTCTTCGGCTGAAGCTTCCGTCAGCCTGGTATTGCGGACTCTGTTCTTCATACACAAAAGGTGAAGCGAGTTTGAGCAGGTTGAGCACTTCGGTCAGGGTCTCATTTTCGAAGGTGGCTCTGAAGCGGAGCTCGCTGATGTCGCCCTGAATTTCGATGTCGGTATTGTATTGAAGACTCAGCCGGCTGGCGATGTCGCTCAGCCTGTCGTTGCGAAAGATGATCCGCCCGTCTTTCCATGCAAAATACTTGTAGGCATCGGCTTCTTCGAGACTTGCCTGTCCGGTGGACACATTCAGCCGCAGATTTTGATTGGCTTTGAGATGGATTTCGCGCTTGTTTGGCAGGTTTCCTACCTTTACTTTTCCTTCAGCCAGTGTAACCTGATGGGTAGCCATCCCTTTATATGCCATGATGCTGAACCGGGTTCCGGTGGCGGTAACGCTGCAAGTGGCTGTTTGTACTTCAAAAGGGTTAGATGGATCCGAAACGACTTCAAAATAGGCTTCGCCTTCCAGTTTGACGGTTCGGTCGCTGCCATCGAAGCGCACCGGATAACTCAGGCTGCTGCCGGTGTTGAGCCACACTTTCGAGCCATCGGGCAACTCAATTTTGCTCAAGGAGCCAAAAGGTGAACTGGTTTGAATCCAGGCACTTTGTGAAGGAGTTTGCTGTTTGTATTGGAAAAATAGCAGGATCGAGCCTAGGAGCAATGGCAGGAAAAGAACGGCAGCAATTTTTTGCAGCTGACTTAATAGTCTCATGGGGCTGCGTTGAAGCTTTTTCATGCTGCTTTCCAGACTTCTTTCAACCTGGTCGCCCGCAAGATAGGAGCTGTCCCACAAAGCTTTCATTTGCTTGAAATAAGCCCGGTTTTCGGGTGTTTCGTTGATCCAGTTTTCGAGTTGACGACATTCATCGGCAGAAGCTGTTTCGCCCAGAAAACGGGCTATCAGCAGGTCAGCAGACGAAAGATCGGATTGAGTTTTCTGTTCCATAGTAGTGTAATGACGGTTGAGAAAGAAATAACCCCACTAAAAAGGCTTGTTTTTTTAATTTTTTCAGGGCTCAGTCTTCATCCTGCAGGTATTGCGCGAGCTGCTGACGCAACAGACCAACGGCCTTGCTGATTCTGTATTCTACAGTTCGGATCGAAACACCGCTCTGTTCGGCAATTTCCTGATACGATTTGGCCTGGAAGCGGTTCAGCCGAAAAGCTTCGGCATACTCCTCCGGAAGGTTTGCAAGGGCTTGTTGCAGGGCGTCCTGCAATTGACTGAAAAGCACGAATTCGGCTGTATTGTCCTCCGAAAGCAGCAGCTGTTTGTGTTCCTGACGGACATGCCGGGCAACAACTTCCTGATGCCTCAGGTGGTCGATGCAGCTGTTTCGCACAGCTTTCAGAAGATAGGAATGAAGCGAAAAGCTGATGGTGAGGCTGTCCCTGATTTCCCACAGGTGGGTGAGGGTTTCCTGCGCTATTTCCTCGGCAGTGGCCTTGTTGCGCACAATACCATAGGCAAAACGGAACAAAAGGGGAAACTGGGCACGGTAAATGGCTTTGAATGCCCCGATGTCACCCGATTTCAGCTGACCGGCAAGCCATGCTTCCTGTGCGTCCTTTTGTTCATCCATTCGCTTTTACTTTTCACAAAATTAGGGCTTTTTCAACAACTGCAAACGGTTGCTGATTATTTAGGGCATGTTGAAAATCTCCCGGAACCATATAAAGCAAAATTTCATTTGCCGTCATTAGGTAAGTAGTTTATGTATTCTTGTCAACCGGAGTTAAAAAGTTTGACCGAGGCGACTACCAAGGAGGGGCAAAGGCCGCAAAGAGCTGGCGCATTTACGTTTACGATCGGCAAATGAAGCGAACTTAGCAAACTGAGCGAACGAAGTGACAAGGCGAGCATTGCGAATAGAAATTATTGATTTCTCTGCGTCCTCTGCGCCCCCTTCGCGGTCTCTGCGGTTAAAAAAAAGAACGCTACAGGTGCCTTTCCAATCAATCCCTGGTAAGCCCGGCTGTGTCGATTCGCAGTGTTGCCTTTAGCCTGATTGATGGATCGTTGCCTCAACACAAAAGCATGCACGCCAAATGGATACAATCACCGGCTTTTCAGTCAGCTAAACTGACAGTGCCTTGTATCAGCTGTGTTTATTTCACTTACTTTTGCGCAAATTTTTTGTATCGCCGTGAAATCAATCCGAAAACTATACGACTGGGTGCTGGCTTGGGCTGAATCGCCCAACAGCCTGTGGGCCTTGTTTCTGATCGCCTTTGCCGAATCAGTCTTTTTCCCCGTACCTCCCGACATCCTTCTGATTGCCATGGT
>JANJXG010000024.1 GCA_024709145.1 Bacteroidales bacterium
AAACCATCAGAAAATGGCACGTTTTGCCAAAGCCCTGGGCCACCCTGCGCGGGTGATGATTGTGGAGTTGCTCTCCCAACAAAGCTGCTGCTACAGCGGCGATATTGCCGACGACCTTCCCATTGCGCGATCTACCCTCTCGCAGCACCTCAAGGAGCTCAAAGATGCCGGTCTCATTCAGGGCGAAGTGCTCCCTCCAAAAATCAAATACTGCCTCAACCAGGAAAACTGGCACTTGGCCAGGATGCTTTTTGGGGAATTGTTTTATAGGAAAGCAGTTGGGAGTTGTGAGAAAAGTTGATAACGAGTTTAGAAGTTGAGAAGTTGAGATGTTTAGGCTTGCGCAAGGCAAATAGAATAAATTCTCAACCCTAAACTTCTAAACCCCTAATACGTTACAAACACAGGGACTAAACTAAAACAAAATGCATACATATTCATTCGAAAAACTCCAGGTTTGGCAGGAAGTCAGAAAACTCACGAAAGAGGTATATTTAGTTACGATAAACTTCCCTGATTTTGAGCGATTCGGCCTAGTTTCTCAAATGAGAAGGGCCATTATCTCAGTAGGTTCAAATATTGCAGAAGGTTCTTCGCGCAGAACACCAAAGGATCAAGCTCACTTTTATTCAATCTCTTACGGAAGCCTTATTGAATTACTCAGCCAGCTTACTGTTTCCCTCGACCTGGGATATATTAATGACCAGCAATATACTGAACTTCGAACTAGTGTCGAATACATCTCCAAACAGATTAACTATTTATCCAAAGCAATCTTAACACCCTAAACCCCTCACTCTAAACCCCTAAACTTCTAAACCCCTAAACCTCAAAAATATGCAAATCAAAATCCTGGGCACCGGCTGCCCCAAATGCAAACAACTCGAAGAAGCTGTTAAATCAGTAGTGAAAGAAAATGCCATTGATGCTACGATCAGTAAGGTTGAAGATATCGTTGACATCATGGGCTACGGAATCATGCGAACGCCCGGCCTTGTAGTGGACGGAAAAGTAGTGATGAGTGGCCGGCTTCCTGCCAAAAGCGAGATAATTGAGCTTTTAACCAAATAATAAAACCTTAAAATCGTAAACACATGAAAAGAGTATTGATCGTTTTCGGACTTATTCTGGCTTTTGTAATGATGTCTAACACAACTGTTTTTGGTCAGACAGCTGAAAAGAAAGCTGTTGTCGAAGTATTTTATTCGCACAGCACCAACCGCTGTCCCGGCTGCATGGCCATTGAAAAAGAAACTGCCGCCACACTCGATCAAACATTTAAGAAACAACTCGAAAGCGGAGAAATTAAATTTACAATAGTGAACATCGACCTAAAAGCCAATAAAAAATTGGTCGATGAATATGAACTCTGGGGATCAAGCCTTTTTATTGTCAAAAATGGCGACAAAAAAAGTATGGTTGACCTCACAAAGGAAGGATTTGCTTCGGCTCGCACCAAACCTGAGGTTTTTAGAACAAAGTTAACCGACACCTTAAACGAGATGTTGAAGTAATTGCAAAATAGCGGCTTTAGTTCTTCACCTCATAACGAAACAAAATGGATATCTTACAAAGTCTTTTGGACGCCTCCTCGTTGCCTTTTCTGACGGCTTTTTTGCTCGGCCTGATGACAGCGATAAGTCCATGTCCTTTGGCTACCAATATCACTGCCATTGCTTTCATCAGCAAGGACGTTGAGAACAAACGCAGGGTTTTTGTCAATGGCTTGATATACACCGTCGGGCGGGCCATTTCCTACACCCTCATCGGCTTGATCCTTTACTTTGGTGCGAGCACTTTTTCCATTGCCGGCTTCTTCCAGAAATGGGGAGAGCGCGTGCTGGGGCCACTGTTGGTCATCATTGGCATCTTCATGCTCGACCTGATACGGATCAATTTTCCGGGACTTGGCAAACTGGGCGAAAAGATGGAGCAAAACAACAAAAAAGGTTTCTGGCAGGTTTTGCTGCTGGGCATCGTTTTTGCGCTGGCTTTCTGTCCTTACAGTGGGGTTCTGTATTTTGGCATGTTGATACCCATCACTGTTGCAAGTCCTTCCGGACTGTGGTTGCCGCTCGTTTTTGCATTGGCGACAGGTTTGCCTGTGATCATCCTTTCGTGGATGATCGCCTATACCGTTTCGGAAGTGGGCGGTTTCTACAACAAAATCAAGACCTTTGAAAAGTGGTTCCGCAGGCTTGTGGCGATCGTTTTCATTGGAGTTGGAATCTACTACATCAGCATTTTCTTTATTAACAGCGCAGCCTGATATGGACACAAAAAAAGAATTTAAGATACTCCTCTGGATAACAGCAGTTTTCATTGCTGCTTTTTACCTTCCGCTGGAAAGTGAACGTTTCACAACAGCCATTGCTGCCACCCTCGACCTTACGCGATGGTATGCCCGAGAGCATGTGGTCCTTTGCCTTTTGCCCGCCTTTTTCATTGCCGGCGTCATCTCTGTTTTTGTAAGTCAGGGAGCTGTGATGAAATATTTCGGTGCAAAAGCCAAAAAGTGGGCAGCTTACACCGTAGCTGCCGTCTCGGGAACGATTCTGGCAGTATGCAGCTGTACCATACTCCCGCTTTTTTCGAGCATCCACAAACGTGGCGCAGGTTTAGGGCCGGCCATCGCGTTTTTGTACTCCGGCCCTGCCATAAACATCTTGGCCATCATCCTCACTGCCCGTATTCTGGGATTTGAGATGGGCGTAGCGCGTACCATCGGTGCAGTGGTTTTTGCCGTCGTGATCGGTTCGGCCATGTCGCTCATCTACCGTAAGGAAGAGAAAGCCAAACGCGATGAACAGATGAATTTTCCCGAGATACCTGAAAAAAGACCTATGTGGCAGACTGCTTTTCATTTCTTTACACTGGTGTTGATTCTGGTATTTGCCAACTGGGGTAAGCCTGCTTCGGGCGACACCGCAGGTGCCTGGTATTGGTTATGGTTTTATAAATGGTATATCACCGGTTTCTTTGGCCTGTTTTTAGCCTGGTCACTGATTTTCATCCTGAGAATTGACTGGTGGAAAGTGATGGCTGTAGCGGCCACAGTGGCTTTGACAGGTTTTGCATTTGCTTCTCCCCTTGTGCCCATGATTGTGGGTATCACCGGATTGAGTCTGATCACCCTCACCGACAAAAAAGATGAAGACAATGTAGAATGGACACGCTCTACCTGGGATTTTGCCAAACAGATCATGCCTTTGTTGGCCATTGGTGTAGTAACGGCAGGCTTTCTTCTAGGTTCGACACATAATGACACTTCGATTGCTGGTGTGATTCCCAACGAATGGATCACAGCACTGGTTGGAGGTAACTCATTCTTTTCCAATTTCTTTGCTTCGTTCATCGGTGCTTTTATGTATTTTGCTACCCTTACTGAAGTTCCAATACTTCAGGGATTGATGGCTGCCGGGATGGGAAAAGGCCCTGCGTTAGCTTTGCTGCTTGCCGGACCATCGCTTTCGTTGCCCAATATGCTTGTGATTCGTGGTATCATGGGAACGCAGAAAACTGTTGTTTATGTGGCATTGGTCATTGTGATGGCAACTATCAGCGGACTGATTTATGGTG
>JANJXG010000030.1 GCA_024709145.1 Bacteroidales bacterium
TCTTCGGCGGTGACCTTACCGAAATGACTAAAGTCGAAACGCAGTCGCTCATGATCGACAAGCGATCCCTTTTGTTCCACATGTGTTCCAAGTACCTGACGCAAAGCTGCATGCATCAGATGAGTAGCCGAATGATTGTTGGCAGTTGCGTGTCTTTTGCCAGTGTCAATAATGGCTCTGAAAGGCTTTTCGGGCGTTGCTGGCAGGGTTTCGGTCAGATGGACAATCAGGTTGTTTTCTTTAAGTGTATTAAAAATTATTACTTGCTCATCATCGTTTTTTAACCAGCCGGTATCACCAACTTGTCCGCCTGATTCGGCATAAAATGGTGTTCTGTTGAGAACAATTTCATAATGCTTTTTCTTTTTGGAAGTGACTTCCCTGAACCTCATTATTCTGACCTCAGCTTCGTATTGATGGTAACCAACAAATTGAGTTGATTCGGTCATTCTTTCGAGTTCGACCCAGTCGCCTGCGGCGGTTTCGGCTGCTTTTCGTGAACGGTCTTTCTGCTCTGCCAGTTTGGTTGTAAACGACTCCATATCAACATTTAAACCCTTTTCACGGGCAAGAAGGTTGGTTAGGTCGATGGGAAAACCATAGGTGTCAAAGAGTTCAAAAGCGAAGCTGCCATCAATCAGTTTTTGGTCCTGACGGGCAGAAGTGTATTGTTCGAAACGGCGTATTCCCTGTGCCAATGTTCTGAGAAAAGAAGCTTCTTCTTCATGAATGACTTTACTTACCAATTGTTGCTGTGCTGATATTTCAGGAAAATTGGCTGACATTTGCTGTGTGAGAACAGGCAGGAGTTTGTAAACAAATGGCTCTTCAAAACCTAAGAATGTGAACCCATACCTTACAGCCCTGCGTAGTATCCTCCGGATAACATAACCGGCGCCGGTGTTGGAGGGGATTTGACCATCGGCAATGGTGAAAGCAACTGCCCTCAGATGGTCGGCAATGACGCGCATTGCAATGTCTTTTTCATTGTCTGATCCATAGGAAACGTTGGCCAACCTGGCAATTTCCTGTATGAGTGGCTGAAAAATATCTGTGTCGTAATTCGATTTTTTTCCTTGCAATGCCATTGTAAGGCGTTCAAAGCCCATACCAGTATCGACATGTGAAGCAGGCAGTTTAACAAGGGTTCCATTGGCAAGGCGGTTAAATTCGATGAAAACCAGGTTCCAGATTTCAATTACCAGTGGATGATCATTGTTAACAAGTGTTTTACCATCAATAAGTTGACGTTCGCTTTCGTCTCGAATATCTACATGAATTTCAGAACAAGGGCCACACGGTCCACTGTCGCCCATTTCCCAGAAATTATCTTTCTTACTTCCAAATAGAATGCGATCTTCCGGAATAATTTGTTTCCAAAGCTCAAAGGCTTCCATGTCCTTTTCCAGGCCATCAGCGCTGTCACCTCCAAACACAGTCACATACAAACGCCCTTTGTCCAAACCATACACATCGGTCAGCAATTCCCATGCCCAGCCAATGGCTTCCTTTTTAAAATAGTCGCCAAATGACCAATTACCAAGCATTTCGAACATGGTATGGTGGTAAGTGTCGTAACCCACTTCTTCAAGATCGTTGTGTTTACCTGAAACTCTCAGGCATTTTTGTGTATCAGCAATGCGGGATGTTTTTGCCGGTGCATTTCCTAGAAAGATTTCTTTAAACTGATTCATACCGGCATTGGTAAACATCAGGGTGGGGTCATCTTTCACAACGATGGGAGCTGAAGGCACGATAAGGTGCTCCTTTGATTTAAAAAAGTTCAGGAATGTGTTACGAATCTCTAATGCATTCATTTTATATGATTTATGATATTTTTGCGTTTTTTAACAGGCAGAAAAGGATTGCAAATTTAAGGTAAAATATTATTTTTGTGGATCAAAAAAAAACTACCCTGAAGTTTCGTTCATGGCAAAGCAAAAATATGTTTTCAATCAAAAGACACTGACCTACGAGAGGTACTTTGTAAATTGGAAACAAAGACTTCTCGGCTTCATCTCTTACTTGTTGACAACCGGTACGTTAGCGCTTACTTTTGTCCTGATCGCCTATCATTTTTTTGGTTCACCCAAAGAACGCATACAAAAACGTGAACTTGAATTTCTTCAGTTGCAATACGATATTTTGACGGATAAACTGGCCTCGATGGAAAAAGTTCTGGCCGATATGCAGGAGCGCGATGATAATATTTACAGGGTGATTTTTGAAGCTGAGCCCATTCCTTCCACTGTCAGAAAAGCAGGTTATGGCGGTGCCAACCGGTATGAAGCAATGACAGGTTATGACAACTCAGAGATCGTAATAGAAACAGCTAAACGGCTTGATAAAGTGGCCAGTCAGCTCTATGTGCAATCCAAGTCGTATGATGAAGTATTCGATCTGGCGAAAAGAAAGAATGAAATGCTGGCATCTATTCCAGCCATTCAGCCGGTTAAAAACCGCGACCTGAGAAGAATTTCTTCCTATTTTGGGGTCAGGCTGGATCCTTTTTACAAAGTCAACAAGTTTCATGAAGGCGTCGATTTCTCGGCACCAACAGGCACAGAGGTTTTTGCCACAGGCGATGCTACGGTTGACCGGGTTGAGAAAAGTTATTTTGGTTATGGAAACACGATTATTCTCAATCATGGATTTGGATATAAAACTGTTTACAGTCACTTAAGCGCCTTCAACGTCAGGCAAGGCGAGAAAGTCAAGCGGGGTCAGATGATTGGAAAGGTGGGCAATTCCGGCAAATCCACCTCACCGCACTTACATTACGAAGTGCGCAGAAATAATAGACCGGTTAATCCAATTCACTTCTTCTTCAGTGACTTAAGTCCGGAGGAGTACGAGTTAATTCTGGAACTCTCAGCAGCTCCTTCACAAACGATGGATTGATAGAACAAATGGCTAAATCAGAGAAAATCTATTACAGCATAGGCGAAGTGGCCAAAACTTTTCAGGTGAATACCTCCCTGATTCGTTTTTGGGAGAAGGAATTTGATGTGCTTAAACCACGGAAAAATAAAAAAGGTAACAGGCTTTTTACCGAACGTGATATGCGTTATCTGCACATGATTTACAACCTCGTTAAAGAGAAAGGTTATACCTTACAGGGTGCAAAAGAGGCACTAAAATCTGATTTTGATACCATCGAAAAAAATGTGGTACTGCTGGAAACACTGCAAAAAGCCCATGACTTCCTTAAGGGACTGGATCTGATACTTGAAGAAAAACTGAAAAATCAAAAAACGATTCCGTTTACGAGGTAGTTTTTCACATAATCTTCAACACCTGACTCGAGGCTGCTGAATGGTTTGTCGTAACCTGCAAGCCTCAATTTCTGCATATTGGCTTCTGTAAAATACTGATACTTATCCCGAATGTCAATAGGGGTGTCGATAAAATCTATTTCCGGATTTAAATTGAGTGCTGCAAAAGTGGCACAAGCCAGATCGTAAAAGGTACGGGCTTGTCCGGTTCCAAGGTTATAAATGCCTGATGGGGCCGTTTTTTGAGAAAGAAAACTGATTACCTGTGCCACATCTTTCACATATACAAAGTCGCGAAGCTGGCCGCCGTCAGAATAATCCGCTCGGTGTGACCTGAAGAGTCTGACCACACCATTGTTCTTTATCTGGTTGTACGCATGAAAAATGACTGAAGCCATTCTGCCTTTGTGATATTCGTTGGGACCATAGACATTGAAAAATTTCAGACCATACCAGGCAGGAGGGCAGGCCGGTTGTTTCAATACCCATTTATCAAATTCCTGCTTTGAATCACCGTAAGGATTCAGTGGATGGAGTTTTTCTATCAACCGGTGATCATCGTCATATCCCTGTTCGCCGGCACCATAAGTGGCCGCAGAGGAGGCGTAAATGAGAGGTATCTTGTGTCTTGTGCAGAGCTCCCATATTTGTTTTGAATAATTTAAGTTGAGTTTGTTGAAAATCTCAACGTCGAACTCAGTGGTATCAGTGCGCGCGCCGAGGTGGATCACACTTTCTATCAGGGCATGATTTTCGCTGAGCCATACCGGAAACTGATCACGCTGGATCAGACTGTGATAATGGCGTCTCATGAAATTGGCACTTTTATCGGATCTTGAAAAGTCATCGACCAAAACAAGCTGTCCGGAATAAATGGATTCGAAAAAACCGGCAACGACACTGCCGATAAAACCTGCTGCCCCAGTGATTGCTATCATTGTGATTGATTTTTTGTTAAAGCTGTTTCTGAAGGCCTGAAATTTGTTGTTCCAACACCTGAATCCGTGATTCGGCATCGGCTTGTTTCTTGCGTTCAAGTGCGATCACCTTTTCAGGTGCCCCTGCCACAAAACGTTCGTTGGAAAGTTTCTTTAGCACTGAGTCAAGAAAGCCTTTTGTATAAGTTAATTCCTCCTGAAGTTTTTTCAATTCTGCCTCCAGGTCGATGTTTTCGGTGAGGGGAATAAAAAACTCGGTTGACCGGGCTATAAAGCCAAAAGCACCTTCAAGACTATGCTCAATGTATTGGATCTCGCTGATATTACAAAGCTTACAAATTATCTGATCGAAGTTCTCGAAAGCTTTTGGACCATTCAGCTTCACCTTTAGGCTGATTGCATCACGGAATGGGATATTCTTTTCTGCCCGCACTTTCCGGATCCCGTTGATGGCCTCGGCGGCAGCATCAAACTGATGCAGGATTTCGTTGTTAAAGGAGGCAGTTGAGGGTTTGATGGTAACAATCAAATCTGTTTTGGTTTCGGGATAAAGGTGATGCCAGATTTCTTCGGTGATATAGGGCATGAAAGGGTGTAACAACTGCATGAGTTTGCCAAACAAACTTATTGTTGTTTCGTAGGTTTGCGAATCGATTGGTTTGCCATATTCCGGCTTGATCATTTCAAGATACCAGGAGCAGAAATCATCCCAAATGAGTTTGTAGGTTCCCATCAAGGCATCAGAAAGTCGGAATTTGTCGAAATGGTCTTCGGTGAGGGCATGAACTTCGTTGAAACGGGCTTCAAACCATTGAGTGGCAATACCTGCAGTTTGAGGTTGATGAAGATTGGGATCAATTTCCCATCCCTTTACGAGGCGCAGGGCATTCCAGATTTTGTTGCTGAAGTTTCGTCCCTGTTCACAGAGTGACTCATCAAAAGGTAGGTCGTTGCCGGCAGGCGCTGTCAGTAGCATGCCAACCCTGACACCGTCGGCACCATAGGTGGCAATCAAATCGAGCGGATCGGGTGAATTTCCAAGTGTTTTCGACATTTTTCTACCAATTTTATCCCTTACAATGCCTGTGAAATAGACATTTTTGAAAGGAATCTGCCCGGCGTATTCATTGCCGGCCATGATCATGCGGGCTACCCAGAAAAAGATGATATCAGGAGCTGTTACCAGGTCGTTGGTGGGGTAATAGTATTTGATATCGGCATTGCCGGGAAACCTGATGCCGTCGAAAACAGCCATCGGCCAAAGCCATGAAGAAAACCAGGTGTCGACAACGTCCTCATCCTGAACGAGATCATTCATTGTAAAGCCGGATTCTGGGAAAAGCTCATTGGCTTTGGAATAGGCTTCTTCAAGGTTTTTGGCCACAACCATTTCCTGATTAGGAAGGTAGTAAACCGGAATCCGTTGTCCCCACCAAAGCTGACGGGAGATACACCAATCTTTCACATTCTCCATCCAGTGCTTGTAAGTGTTCTTGAACTTGGGCGGATGAAACTGAATGCTGCCATTTTCGACCACTTCGAGGGCCTTGGCCGCAAAAGCTTCCATTTTAAGAAACCATTGCAGCGAAAGCTTGGGTTCGATAATGGCATCAGTGCGTTCCGAAAACCCCACCTTATTGGTGTAGTCTTCAATTTTAACACAGGATCCGGCACTTTCGAGCATGGGGATGATGGCCTTGCGGGCTTCGAAACGGTCCATTCCAATGAGTAAAGCTGCTGCCGGGCTCAGGGTTCCGTTATCGTTAAAGATGTCGATTGAAGGCAGTTTGTGTTTTAATCCAATGTGATAGTCGTTGATATCGTGGGCAGGGGTAATTTTGAGTGCGCCTGTACCAAATTCACGGTCAACATATTCATCCACTATGACAGGGATGGGACGATTGATGAGCGGAACAAGGACTTTTTGGCCGTGGAATGAAAAAAATCGCTCGTCTTCAGGATGAACACAGATAGCCGTATCGCCCAGAATTGTTTCAGGACGTGTTGTTGCGATGGTAAGGAAATCATCGGAGCCAACGACCTGATAACGCAGGTAATAAAGTTTGGATTGTACTTCCTTGTAAATCACTTCTTCGTCGGAAACAGCTGTGAGTGCCTGAGGATCCCAGTTCACCATTCTGACACCACGGTAAATCAGACCTTTGTTGTAGAGATCAATAAACACCTGGATGACAGATTCATACATATGGTCATCCATGGTAAATGAGGTTCTTTCCCAGTCGCAGGAGGCTCCCAGTTTTTTGAGTTGTTCGAGGATGATATTGCCATGTTTTTCGCGCCATTCCCAGGCGTGTTTCAGAAAAGTGTCGCGGTCAATCTGTGACTTTTCAATACCTTCGTTTTTAAGCTTCTGTACCACCTTATTTTCAGTCGCGATGGAGGCGTGGTCGGTACCCGGAACCCAGCAGGCATTTTTGCCCTGCATTCTTGCTCTGCGGATGAGCACATCCTGAATGGTATTGTTGAGCATGTGACCCATGTGCAGCACACCGGTAACATTGGGAGGAGGAATGACAATGGTGTAAGGTTCTCTTTCATCCGGTTCGGAGTGAAAATAACCTTTGTCCATCCAGTGTGAATACCATTTTTGTTCGAGTTCGGCAGGATTGTATTTACTGTTGAGTTCCATAAAATTATTGTTGACACTTTTCGGTTTAAGGGCGCAAAAGTAGGAAAAAAAAGGATGTCCCCTTCAATCATTGGTGTTGGGAGATAGGATAATGGAAATGCTGCATGACAAGACTTGTTTCACATCAAATTTTTTCTAAATTTGCTGGCGCAATAGCTCAGAAGATCATTGATTCATTAATAACTTAACACCATTCTTTTATGATTAAAGGACACCCCAAAGGACTGCTCTCAGCCGCTCTGGCGAACATGGGTGAGCGTTTTGGTTTTTATACCATGATGGCGATTCTCATCTTGTTTCTCATGTCGAAGTTCAACATTTCGGGCACCGAAGCAGGAAAGCTTTATTCCATTTTCTATGCTTCAATTTATGTGCTTGCACTCGTTGGAGGCTTTATTGCCGACAGGACAAGGAATTACAAAGGAACCATCATTGCCGGTTTGCTGATTATGTCGGCTGGTTATGTTTTGCTGGCCATGCCGTCACTTATCACCACAAAGTATATTGCTTTGGCAGCCCTTTTGGTCATTGCCTTTGGCAATGGTCTTTTTAAAGGCAATCTTCAGGCTGTTGTCGGACAGATGTATGACAACGATGAATTCAGGAACAAGAGGGATTCCGGATTCCAGATTTTTTATATGTTTATCAACATTGGTGCAATGTTTGCGCCATTTCTTGCAACCTGGGTACGCAATACCTTTGTCGGGATGCAAGGTTTTTCCTACAATGCTGAATTGCCCGGATTGTGTCACCAATACCTCGATGGCAAAATGTCGCAAGAAGTCATCAATGGAAGGTTTACTGAATTGGCTGCCCACGTTTCTAAAGATGTTGTGCCCGCCAATCTCAGCGAATTTGCCGTAAATTACCTGAGTGCTTTTAATACCGGTTTCCATTATGCCTTTTTAACTGCTGTGGTTGCTATGCTTATTTCATTGGCTATTTTTGTATTTACCAAGAAACAATTGCCTAATCCAAGCACAAAAGTTAAAGCCACAGTTTCAAAAGAAGAAGCGATGCAGGACGCAAAAGAAATCAAGCAGCGGATTCTGGCGTTGCTGGCAGTTTTCGGTGTGGTGATTTTCTTCTGGTTTTCGTTCCATCAGAATGGGCTTACCCTGACAATGTTTGCCAAGGACTACACCATGCTGGGTGGAATCTTCCCTTCAGTTGAAATATTCCAATCTATCAACCCATTCCTGGTCGTGTTTCTGACGCCGCTTGTTATTGCCATTTTTTCATGGTTATCCAAAAAGGGAATTGAACCATCCACTCCCAAAAAGATTGCCATCGGCATGGGCATTGCTGCACTTGCATTTATTGTGATGGCTCTTGGGTCGCTGAATGTGCCGGTTCTGGAAGATGTGAAAGCAATGGGAGGCCTTCCCGATGCCCAACGCATTACACCCTGGTTGTTGTTTTTTGTCTATTTCATTTTAACAGTTGCTGAGCTGTTTATTTCTCCCCTTGGTCTGTCATTTGTGTCAAAGGTTGCTCCTGCACATCTTCAGGGATTGATGCAGGGTGGCTGGCTCACGGCTACAGCTGTTGGAAACGGTTCTTTGTTCCTGGGAGCAATGATGTATGAAAACATCTCAATTTCAGTAACATGGACAGCCTTTGTCGTGGTTTGTCTGCTTTCGATGATAGCCATGCTCGCCATGGTGAAATGGCTAGAAAGAGTTGCCAAATAAATATTTTCAATCAAGTTATTGAAGAGGCAGGGCAGAATTTCTGCCCTGCCTTTTGCTTTTAGCAATTCAAACCTGCCATGGTTATAAAAAAACGACCTTTCAACAATTATGCTGATTATTTCAAACAGTTGTTTGGTGGACGTGTTCAAAAAATCAGTGTGGATGCGGGCTTCAGTTGTCCAAATCGTGACGGTTCAAAGGGAACGGGTGGGTGTACCTTTTGCGACAATGAGGCTTTTAACCCTTCTTATTGCCAGCCAGCCAAAGGTATAACGCAGCAGATCGCCGAAGGCATTGAGTTTCATCACCGCCGTTATCGCAGGGCGAAACAGTTCCTCGTTTATTTTCAGGCTTATTCCAACACTTACAAACCCCTTGCCGAACTGCAGAAATTGTATGAAGAAGCACTTTTACATCCTGCTGTTGCAGGGCTGGTAATTGGAACAAGGCCCGACACAGTGGATAAAACGATTCTTCAATACCTCAGGCAATTGCAGAAGAGAGCCTACATCATGCTGGAGTATGGTGTTGAAAGCGTTTATGATGAAACACTTTTGCGGGTAAACCGCGGACACAGCTTTGCGGAGGCGAAATCGGCCATAACGCTAACTTACGAGGCTGGTATTCCCTGCGGAGGGCATTTTATTTTTGGGTTACCCGGCGAAAGCAGGCAAATGATGCTGGAATCGGCAGAGATAATATCCGGATTGCCACTCACCACAGTCAAATTTCACCAGCTTCAAATCTTTAAAGGCACGCCAATGGCTGGTGAATACCTTATGAGGCGTGAAGATTTTCATCTCTTTTCGCTCGAAGAATATATTGATTTCATTGTAGAATTTACCGCAAACCTGCGTCCCGACTTAATTATTGAAAGATTTGCGGGGGAAGTACCACCACGATTTTTAGTTAGTCCAGCTTGGGATCGGATACGGTATGATGTTGTATTGCAACGTATTGAAAAAAGGTTTGAAGAAAAAGGACTCTACCAGGGTAAATTCTGGAAACAGAAATAACATCTTTTTTAAAAAATTATGGCCTTCATTTTCAATAAACCTTATTTTTGCCCTAATCAATATGATTTATTAACCAAAAATTTTACCTATGAAAAAATTTACTCTTTCAATGTTTGCGATCCTCTTTGCTTTTGCTTCATTTGTGGCAAATGCACAGTCAAGCCGCGCTGTCGTGTATGCTGATGATTTCGAGAGCTATACTGCAGGTGATCATATCGCACAGTCAATTCCTGAATTTTGGACAACCTGGTCGAATGCACCCGGTGGCCCTGAAGATGGTGTTATTTCTGCTGAACAGGCTTCGAGCGGCACCAAATCGGCCATGATTTCAGGTACCAATGACAACGTGCTGAAACTGGGTAACAAAACTTCCGGTGTATATCACGTATCCTGGAAAATGTTTGTGCCGACAGGCTTTGCCGGTTATTACAACTTCCAGCATTTTGAAGCCCCAGGTAACGAATGGGCTTTTGAAGTGTATTTTGACAACAATGGTACAGGTTATATGCATGCCGGCGGAAACAATGCTGCTACTTTTACCTATACCAACAACCAATGGCTCACTGTTGAGAATTTCATCGATTTGGATGCCGACCTTGCACAGGTTTACTTTGATGGTGCCTTGATTCATGAATGGCAATTCAGTTTGCAGGCTCAGGGTGAACCCGGAACCAAACAACTTGGTGGTGTTAACTTCTATGCCGGTTCAACCGCTGGTATGACACCCAAGTACTACATCGACGATGTTGATTATTCAGCCATCACCGAGCAGTTCATCTTTGCTGATGATTTCGATGCCTATACAGCCGGTGCTTATGTTGCAGTAACCATTCCGGAGATTTTCACAACCTGGTCAAATGCGCCCGGAACTGCTGAAGATGCCACCTTCTCGACTGATTTTGCAGAGACAGCTCCTAATTCTGTTAAAATCGTGGGAACTACCGACCTCGTGATGAAACTCGGTAATAAAACTTCAGGAAAATACCTCGTTGCTTTTGACTATTATGTTCCTGCTACCAAAGCCGGTTATTATAACTTCCAGCATATGGAAGCTCCAGGTAACGAATGGGCTTTTGAAGTTTATTTCGACAACAATGGTACAGGCTACATGCATGCCGGTGGCAGCAATGCAGCTACTTTTAACTATACACAGGGTGCATGGTTCCATATCGACAATGTGATTGACCTCGACAACGACTGGGCGCAGGTATATTTCAATGATGCTCTGATTTATGAGTGGCAATTCAGTTTGCAGGCTCAGGGTGAACCCGGCACAAATCAGCTTGGCGGTGTTAATTTCTATGCCGGTTCAACAGCAGGAATGACCCCGACTTATTATTTCGACAATGTAGCCTACGCTGCCCTTGTTGAAGGCGCTCAGGATCCTGCTATCGGCGTAGCTACCTCACCGATCATTACCACAATTCAGGAAGGTAATACTTATACGCAGAATTTGCCTATCACCAATATCGGTGAAGGCACTCTGGAGTTTGAGATTACAAAATCTTTCGATATGCCAACAGCCACAAACCAGCCTTCAGGCCTTGTTCCTTCCGGTACAATCGGAAAAGTTGCTCCTGAATTTGTTGTTGATCCAACGCCATTCCGTGGTGATGCTGCTCCGGCCAACCGCGATGTGACCCTGCACTATGATGGTGAAAATTCAACGGGTGTCGGTTTGACAGCTGGTGCTCAGTGGCGCGCAGCAGTTCGTTTCCCTGGTTCTATGATGGCCCAGTATAACGGAATGTATTTGTCATCTGTTGAGATCTATATCAATGAAAATGCCAATTCACATAAACTTCAGGTTTATGATATGGGATCGTGGAATGTTCCTGGTCCGGGCGCTTTGTTGGTAGAGCAAACTTTTGATCCGCTTCCAGGTTGGAATACCATCAACCTTACCACACCACTTTATATCGGTGGAAAAGAGCTTTGGGTTGGCTACTGGATGGATCAGCCCGCTGGTCTTTTCCCGGCTGGTTGCGACGCTGGTCCGGCTCATCCTGACGGACGCTGGATTTCTACAGGCCCGGGTTGGGGCTTCCTCTCATTGGATTACAACTGGAACATCCGTGCCGTCCTCACCGGAACTGCAGGCCCTGTATGGTTGTCAGCCACACCAACAACAGGTGAATTAACAGCAGGTCAGATTGCTGATGTTACTGTTGGTGTAAATGCCACCGGACTGGAACCACTCACCGTATATAAAGGTAAACTGCATATCCGCAGTAACGACTTCGCAAACGAACTCGTGAATGTAAGTGTTTGGATCACTGTTTTGGTTGGTGTAAACGAAAACGGAGAGCAAGCTTATGTTTCGATGTATCCAAATCCTGCCAACAGCATGATGAACCTCAAAGCCAATACCGAAATTAAAATGGTGAGCATCACCAATAATTTGGGTCAAGTCGTTTATTCAGGCATCGTTGGTCAGCAGGAATTTAAAATGGACATCAGTCAGTTTAAGACAGGTATGTACATCGTTCGCGTTGAAACCGCCAACGGAACCGCCACACAAAAACTGATGGTTGACTAAAAATCATTGTTTTGAAAATATTCTTGAGGCCGGCTTGCAAAAGCCGGCCTCTTTTAATTGCAGCGGTTTTTTCTAAACATATACATTTTTCTTTTGATCTTCTAGTATAGCGTATCCCGACAAAGTTCTTGCGCAAACCAAACATTTTTTGTCATTCGTCTGACAACATTTATTGCAAATCAGAAATTTACTTTATGTTTGTATAGAATCTGTATGAAAGACTTTTTAATGCCATTTCTATTTTGTGAATAGAATTGTAAACAAACATTTTCATGTCAACATCCAATTACTTCATTCAATTTTAATTTGTTACGAAATTATTGTCAAACCATTTAAATGCCAATGCTATGGATTACAGGAAAAGAATGATTCTGAACGGAATTACATCTTCGATTCTTAATGGCGCTATGTTGGCTGTTTCATGGGAAAGTGATGGCCCTTTTCCGATTATCATCTTTTCGATTTT
>JANJXG010000123.1 GCA_024709145.1 Bacteroidales bacterium
TGCAAAGGATTGCGCTAAATTACAAACAAGCTTGCTGAATGATCAGTTGAAAAAGCATTTAATTGCAACGCTATTTAGGGAGAAAAGCTCCAGTTTAACAGAATTTAGACCGTTCCATTTAAATAAAAAGTATTTACCATAAATTAATGTGCTGGTAGTATATTTTTTTAGCCTTAAAATTTATATTTCCTTGCTTAAGAAGGTGTCAGGAAAGACAATCATTTTCCAAAAACACTCCATACAATTTGAAGCAAACTATAAGCAATTTTTTAGTTAATAGAATAAAAGTAAAATTATTCTTTCGCCCAGCATACGGAGAACAATTGGTTGTGACTAAACTTTTGAGCTCATTTTCTTGACTTTACTCCATAATAGATTTATATTTGAATAGAACTTTTGGGATAAATGAGGGTATTACAAATTTCAGGAATGATGATGTCTTAGCTAATTGGAATTACTTGATTTTCAAGACAATTAAATGATACTTTTTTATCTTTTAAAATATTAAATAAATCCTTGGACGATGAAAACGCTCTTAATATCAATGTTAATACAGGTAGTACTTCTTCCTTTTTTTTCAACCGCTCAGAACCCCTTCATCAAGCATTTCCTTTATGATACAGGTTTGACAAGCAAATTCACCGGCTTTGTTGCTTCTCCACAAGGAGGATACTTCGGAATTGCTTACGCGGGACCTGACTCTTACCGCGACATCATTGTGGTCAGATTTAATGAACAAGGTGATACATTATGGTCAAAAACCTATCATTCACCCAATCAAAACGGCACCGTAAATCGTTTTCCCGTATCAGCTGACATCGCTCAGGATGGTGGGCTTTTTATACTAACTGCAACAATGATTCCAGAAATACAATACAACACTGTCTTTCGATTAAATGCTTCCGGTGATTCACTGTGGCATACAACAGTGTCAGAAGTAGTTCAGTGGGCAGGTGCACTCTACTCTGTAATCAGATCGACCCCTGATGGGGGCTGTATGATTGCCGGCAGGAGTCAGGGATTTCCATCAGCTGCCAAAGTAATGAAACTTAGCACAGATGGACAAATATTGTGGTCATCAACTGATTTCATCAGTGATTACGGTTACAACAAATTTATCGCTTTAGCTGTAAATCAACAAGGAGAAGCATTTCTTGCGGGTATGACCCACAATAATGTAAATGGCGATGAACGCCTTTTGGTATCAAAGGTGAACTCTTCAGGAGAAAAACAATGGGAACATGTAATGTTTTCTGGCAATATCACAACTGGTGACAGCATTAGGGGATATGGAACAGCAATTTGTGAAACATCTGAAGGAGGATGTGTCCTCGGTGGATTTGCTACCGATCCCGGAGAGCCTGGTGGAAGGGCTCTACTACAAAAATATGATGCTGATGGCAATATACAATGGACAAAAAAGTATTTCAGATGGGATTATTTATATCAGATAGCTAAAGTTTATGATATCATCCCACATACCAACAACAGCTATTTATGTCTAATCCATCAGAATGATGGTTATACTACTGCAACCCCAACCTTGATGAAATTTGATCAGCAGGGAGATTCTCTATGGACACAATTGGGGGCTGACCGCAGGTGGCGCTTGGCAAAAGGTGATCCTTCGAACATGGTTCTTTTATTTGGTGACTCCCCACATCCAGAATATGGTTGGTGGGAGCAGGCTATCGCAGTTAGGGCAACTTCGGGTGGTGTTTTCAATCCGCCCACCAACATTTTACCAGCTAATTTTGCTTCAGATGTTGTTCTAAACCCTGTTCTGGAATGGAATATTCCGGACCACCGAGGCGGTTCGAGAGTGCAGATAGCTACTGATAGCCTTTTTGCAAATATTGTTATTGATGTTCAAAATATTATGGAGAAAAGCTTTGTGTGTTCAGGCCTTTCCGGTAATACAACTTATTATTGGAGAGTATGTCTGTATGGGTTTGAAGGAGGATCTACTGCCTGGAGCAATTTCTTTAGGTTCACAACACTAAATAACACTGGTACAATTGAGAATCCAGACGTCTTACAACTAATGATTTTCCTTAATCCGAACAAAAGTAGTGTTGACTGGTCATTTAATTTAACCAAACCTGAGAAGATATACTTTGAAATTTTTGATGCGTTAGGCAGACTTATTGTTGCTAATGAAGTCCTCTACACTCAAGCAGGAGAACATTCATTTAATATGAAACTACCTGATTTGTCGCATGGTATCTTGCTTTTGAGAATGAACACTGAAACAAAGATGATAACGAAAAAACTTATAATCAAGTAAATCAACAAATAAACCATCATTTCTAGTCGATCTTTCAAATACTGAAGTATTATTTCTACATTAAACACAAGGGTTTCAAACCTTCCATGAACTGAACTTTTTTTAAATAATAACTGGTGTTTAAAAAAAGTAATATCACTTTCTCAATGAAACTTAGATTTGTTGTTTATAAATATTTGCCGACCAGTAAATCAAGCTTTAGCTTCAGTCATTCAATGCCATCGTTAAATCACTTTCGTGTTCTGTTCAAAAAATGTAATGAATCACCGGCCTGATGCAGGTTGATGGTTTCGCCGATGGCGCTGATCACCTTGTTAAGCGTAACGGTGCTGAGCGAGGCGTCTTTGTCGAGGTTGGGTTTGTTGTCGTATAGTTGGTATTTTTTGCGGTCAACCACCGGAGTCAGGTTGGGCATCACCACATTGGCTCCTGCGAGGATGCCTTTTTGCCTGCCAAGCGGGTCAAGCGTTTCGAGGGCTGTTGAAGCGGCAATATTGATCCAGGGCATCTGAAGGCGCAGCAGCGCAATCATCAGCAAGCCACGCTGAAACCTTTCAGCAGCGGGCCAAAGTTTCGTCCTGAGCGGATACATCGGTGTATCAACATGTTCAATGTAGGGTCCCATACCCACCATGTCTATATCCTGCGATTTAAAAAACAGCAGGTCATCAGCTAAATCAGCAAGTGTTTGACCAGGCAAACCGATCATCACGCCAGTGCCCACCTGATAACCTTCTTGTCTCAGCAAATCAAGCGATTGCAGACGAATGTCAAAGTCATGATTGCGGTTGCGGGGATGTATCTGGTAAAAGAGCTCCCGGTTGGTGGTTTCTATGCGCAGCAAATAGCGGTGAGCGCCCGCTTCACGCCAACGGCGGTATGTTTCTGCAGATTGTTCGCCACAGGAAAGTGTGATGGTGAGTTCGTTGTTTGTGGCTTGATGGATGGCTTTCAGCATGCGTTCGATGTGAAGGCTGAACGCTTTACTTTTTCGCTCTCCTGTTTGAATCACCAGCGAACCAAAGCCTTCGTGCCAGGCAAATCCAGCCGCGTTCAACACTTCCCGGTCGCTTAGGGTATAACGTTCCACTTTGCGGTTACCACCCCTGATGCCACAGTAATAACAATTTTTGGCACAGCGGTTGGAAAGTTCGATTAAACCCCGTAAATAAACCTTTCTTCCGGGATGTGCCGCTTTCACTTCCAAACCTTTTTGAAGGATGATGTCAGTTTCGTTGCCCGGTTCAGCCGAGAGCAGCCGGATCAACTCTTCACGGCTGTGTGCTGTTTTCGACAGGAGTTGTATCAATGCAGCATTCATCATTTTTGTTTCATAAAGGGTTCTATCACACGGTCAAAGATGCCATTGAGCCAGGCGATAGCCATACCATAGTTGCTCACAGCAATATCGGCTTCCACAGCAGGTTTAAGACGATTAAGGAGCTGCTTTCGGGTAACCATGCAACCGCCGCATTGAATCACCATCCGGTATTTGTGCATATCCTGAATGGCATTGAGGCCCGGAACAACATCAAAATGAAGCTCTTTGCCCGAAAACTCCCTGATCCAACGTGGCAGTTTATGGCGGCCAATGTCGTCGCAGCTCACCTGATGCGTGCATGATTCCAAAATGAGAATGGCATCGCCATCGTTCAGTTGACTTAGGGTAGGCGTACCTGCCATATAATGTTCAAAATCACCCCTGAGCCGGGCAAAAACGATGCTGAAACTTGTCAACGGCACATCGGGAGGCACAATGGAGTTTACAAAAGCAAAAGCCTGACTGTCGGTCACAACAAGCTGTGGCCGAGGCATTTGTTCTTCGAAATATTGCTTGAGATGGGTTTCTTTCAACACCACACAAATATTGTCATTGTCGAGCACATCGCGGATGGCCATCACTTGCGGCAGAATCATCCTGCCATCGGGAGCCTCCGAATCGATGGGTGTGACCAGAAGCACCACGCCATTTGGTTCAACGATGCCACCCAGCAGCGATGGTTTTTGCCAGGTGGTCTCGGGTATGGTTTTCTTCAAAAGTTCGATCAACTGATGAATGCCATCACGGTTTTTGGTGGTAAAATCAACGACTTCGGCTTTGGTGTAATCACTGATTTTTTCCCTCGAAAAGGCTTCTATTGGCATGATATCGCTCTTGTTATGAACGATCAGGTAAGGAATTCCAAAATCCCTGAACTGCGTGATCAATTCCTTTTCATAGCTCCCGAATTCATTGCCGGCTATAACGAGTATGGCACAATCAATGGTTTTAAGGGCTTCATAAGTCTTCTTGATTCTTTTCTCACCCAATTCACCGGTGTCGTCGATACCGGCTGTATCGATGATGATGGCCGGACCAATACCAAAAATCTCCATCGATTTTTTCACCGGGTCGGTGGTGGTGCCGGGCTCAGGTGAAACGATGGCAACATCCTGGTTGACAAGCAGGTTGATGATGGAGCTTTTGCCGTTGTTGCGCCGGCCAAAGATGCCAATATGGGGTTTAAGGTCTTTTCCTTTTGACATTTGCTTTGTTAACTTGAAGTTTAGAAGTACAGGTCTCGTTCGCCTTTCTTTATTCTTTCAACACGCTCACGCACTTTGTCCTTGTAGCCGTCATCCTCCATCTCGTCGATTGTTCGCCCGATCAGCGCCCAGCCTTTGGCAGCGGTTTCTTCAGAGGCGTAATCGAGTATGTATTCGGCCAGGGTGAGCAAGGCGTTGGGTGTGCAGAATTTTTTGATGAAACCGGGCACGCTGAATTCCATGAAATGCTGGCCTGTCCTACCTTTGCGATAGCATGCCGTACAAAATGACGGAATATAATCGCTTTCAATCAACTCATCAATCACTGCATTGAGCGTACGGTCATCGTTGATCTTAAACTGTTCTTTGCTCAGGTTTTGATCTACATCAGGGTTTTCGGCATAAGCACCGATTTCGAGCTTGGTGCCTGCATCGATTTGTGAACAACCAAAAGCCAGCACTTCTTTTCGGATGCGTTCGGGTTCACGGGCGGTGAGGATCAAACCTGTGTAGGGCACAGCCAGTCTGAGAATGGCCACAAGACGGGTAAATTCTTCATCTTTAACCTGATAAGTATCGTCGAGGTCGTATTCCAACGCATCCTGAATTCTGGGAAACGAGATGGTATGTGGTCCCACGTTGTAGCAGGCCTCGAGGTGGTTAACATGTCTGAGAAGCGCAAGCACCTCAAAACGCCAGTCATACAGTCCAAACAGAGCGCCAATACCCACATCGTCGATACCGGCCTCCATGGCGCGGTCGAGAGCTGTCAGACGGTAATCGTAATCAGCTTTTTTACCCGATGGATGACACACAGCATAGGTGGGATGATGATAGGTTTCCTGAAAAATCTGGTAGGTACCGATTCCGGCTTCTTTCACCGTTTTGAAACCATCAATGTCAAATGGTGCTGCATTGATGTTCACGCGTCTGATTTCGCCATGGTCTTTCTTCACCTGGTAAACATCTCTGACCGTGTCGGCAATGAAAGCAGCAGAATAAGTGCGGTGCTCACCA
The DNA here is from genome assembly GCA_024709145.1 of Bacteroidales bacterium. Lineage (GTDB taxonomy): Bacteria > Bacteroidota > Bacteroidia > Bacteroidales > F082 > JALNZU01. Next base: position 5,831 of record JANJXG010000123.1, read on the forward strand.
AAGACAAGAATGAGCCGTTTCTGTCCATGCTCTTCAAGGGCTTTCACATTTTCGATGAGTTCTTCACGCGTTAGTGTTTTTCTGACAGCGGTGGTGTTTGAAGCCTTGAAGCCACAATAGCGGCAGTTGTTTGAACAATAGTTGCCTACATAAAGTGGTGCAAAAAGTACGATGCGTTTGCCGTAAACCTTTTCTTTCAGGCTGCGCGCTCCGGCTTTGATCCATTCAATCATTTCAGGATCAGTAGCATTCAGTAGAATTGCTGTCTCCTGAAGACTCAGCCTGTTTTTGTTCAGCGATTTGGCGATGATGGCCTTCACCGTTTCGGGCTCTGCTTTGGCTTGATTGATAAAATCCCAAATTTCTTCATCATCGATGAATGGCTGCATCGAAACATCAGGAAGTTTGTATTGTTGTGGGTAAAATTTCACTGAATTGATCGTTAAGTTTAATTAATGTTGGATTTAAGTCCCTCATTACTTGATTTATTGTTTACTATCAGTTTGGCCTCTATCACGAATGGAAACGACTTTGATTAATTGCGTGGCAAAGATACGATGAAAGTTGTACCGACATCGGGTGTACTATTCACCTGAATGCTCCCGTTGTATTGTTCAACCATTTTTTTGGTAATCGACAAGCCCAGGCCGCTGCCGGTGATTTCCTTGGTTTTGGAATTTTTAATTCTGACAAAATCCTGAAAAATCTTTTCAAGGTCTTCTTCACTCATCCCGATGCCGGTATCGGCAACCGAAACCACGATTTGCTGTTGTTGATCATCGATGCTGACGTCAACTTTTCCATTGTCGCGGTTGTATTTTACAGCATTGGAAATGAGATTGTTAAAAACAATTTCCATCTCATCGGCATCAGCCAGCAAATAGGTATTGCCGTTGGTTTTGAGTGAGATTTTCACGTTCTTTTGGATTGAATAGGGCTCCATGGTATCCATGGCTGTGCGAGCGATGGCACCAAGCTCTATTTCGCGGAGTTTTCTTTCTTTTTTACCTGATTCTATTTTGGTGAGATCGAGCAAGTCCATAATCAGGTTACGCATGCCTTTAAGTCGGGCAAGTGACCGGTCGATCATTTTGTCATAATCCTCAATTTTTTCACCCAGCTGTTTTTCCTGCATCATTTTCAGGTAACCTTCCACAGCATTGATGGGCGATTTGAGTTCGTGCGACAACACTGACAGAAACTGGAACCTAATTTGTTTGCCTTCTGCCTGCATTTTTCTGGTCATTCGCTTCAGGTAGAGGTGTTTAGCAACATTTTCGATGCTGGCTCTAAGCTCTTGCGGTGTAAATGGTTTTGGCATGAAGTTGAAAGCTCCGTTGCGTGTGGCTTTGATGGCCAAGTCGAGAGAGGCATACGAGGTGATCATCATCACGGCCAGATCGTAGCTCTGCTTGTTAATGTATTCAAGCACTTCGATGCCATCCATTCCGGGCAGCTTGTTGTCAAGCAACACAACATCAACTTTTTGCTGATTAAGGATGTCAATGGCTTCTTCACCCGTTCCGGCATCGATGAGGTTGAAGTCAAAATCCTCATCCATAAAGGCGTAGCCCACGGAATAGTTACCAAGAATCCGCCGGATGCCCGATCGGATTCCTGGTTCATCATCTACAATTAAAACATGTAAAGTTGCCATTTTGCAATTTTTTGAATGATAGCTACAGTTTCAGGAGTTTATTGATTTCCCTGTGAAGCTGGTCGCTTCGGATTCCTTTTTCAAGATAAAGGTCGGCTTTAATCCATCCTTTATTGTTGTCATTATATAAATCAAAACTATAACCCGTTTCGGCTGTAGCAGCTGAAGCCATGATGATCGGCATTTCAGGATATTTACGTTTGGCTTTGTAGGACAAGATAAAACCACTGTCTTCGTTTTCCATCATCAGGTCAAAAATGGCCAGATCGGGGCGTGTTGTTTCAAGCACTTTTTCGGCTTCAGCCTGGCTTTCGGCTGTTTTCACACGGAAGCCAAGATTTTTAACCATTGCCTCCATCTGAAACAGGTAGTCGGCGTCGTCGTCAACGATGAGGATCAGTTTTTTTTCGTTGCTCATGATTTTGTATGTTTAAATGTTGAATTATTCGTTTGGGTTTCTGGGTAAAGTGATGATAAAACTCGTGCCTGTCGGCCCTTTTTCAGGCTTACAGTTCGAGTTGATGGTGATTTTTCCCTTGTGCATTTTAACAATGCCGTAGCAGAGCGGCAAACCCAGCCCTGTTCCTTTACCAACTTCTTTGGTGGTAAAGAAGGGAGTGAATACTTTTTCCATATTTTCGTCAGAAATGCCTGTTCCGGTATCTTTGATGGTGATGATCACCTCATCCTTTTTGTCTTTCAGCAAAACGGTAAGTTGTCCTCCTTCAGGCATTGCTTCGATGGCGTTTTTTTCAAGATTTGTGATCACCTGCATCATTTGGTCGGCATCGATAAAGATGTAGGGGTCGTGCAAATCCACTTCCATTTTCACAGTAACAGATTGAGGCACAACGACCGATTGCAGGCTGCGGGTAGCAAACTTCTCAAGATGTGTTTCGGTGAGCCGCACCTGATTTTTTCGGGCAAAGTTCAGCAGACCCCCAACGATTTTGCGGCAGCGGTCAGCTTGTTCGGCAATAAGCGTCAAATCATCGCGCAGCGACTGATCTTTGGCTTCATCGAGAATCAGGTTGCTGTACATGGTTATCACACCCAGCGGATTGTTTAATTCGTGTGCAATACCGGCAGAGAGTTGCCCCATGTGTGCCAGCTTTTCCGACTGTTTAAGGGCTTCACGGGCGCTGTTGAGTTCAATATTTGAAAAATTCAGCTTGTCGATCGACTGATGGAGCTTTTCGATGGCATAAGGCAGACACATCTCATTCTCGGCCAAGCCCTGAACGATGGCAATGGCATGTTCAACACAACTGTCGTAGCCGCAGGCGCCGCAGTCGAGATAGTCGGCAGGATCATTTTTCCCCATCTGAAACAACACCTCTGCAATGCTTTTGGAGGATGGCTTTTCCATCCGCCGGTCCATTGAACGAAACTCGTTGGAAAGATCGATCTCTGATGCTGCTTTCATCTGTTCACACCAGTCATCGGCATCAAGCTTTTTCATCTTCCGGTCAACGAAATGCGAAACCAGTGCTCTGCGTTGGTACTTATTGCCATTTCGTGACATCCCCGGCCCCATGATGCAGCCTTCGCAACACAACAGCTCGAGGTGACGCACTTTGAGGCTTCCCTTACCAAACTCATTGATGGCATCCATGAAATTACGCCTGCCCTCGGCCACAATCACATCACCTTTGGTCAGGTCAGACTCCACATCCATGTTCTGAAGCAGGCCGTGAGAAATGGGGAAAACAGCGCCTTTGCCGGCATGTGGCGGATCGAATTCACTTGGCCTGATGCCCTCGGCTGAGATGCCGGCTTCAGCAAACAGTTCTCTCAGTTCACTAAAGGTCAAGGCATAATGAATGTCGTCCGATTCTGATTTCTTTGCAATACAGGGGCCAACGAAAACAATCTGCAGATCGTCGCCATGAACCTTTTTCAGGTAACGGGAAGCGGCCACCATGGGCGAAACCAAGGGTGCAAGCCGGGGAACGAGTTCAGGCTGAAAATGTTCGACATAATAAACAATGGCAGGACAATCAGAAGAAATTACACCTTCACCGGCATTTTTTTCATAAATATCACGGTAGGCTACTGCCACCATATCGGCGCCGAAAGCGACTTCGGTAACAAGGTCAAAACCCAGTGCCCGAACCATTCCCACCAGTAGCTGATAATCCTCAATTTCAGTGAATTCAGCAGGGAAACTGGGAGCCAGACAAGCAGCTACCCTTTTGCCCGACTTCAGCAAGTCGCTGACTTCATTTGTTAACTTAAGAAAAACCTTGGCATCCTGACTGCAAACACGCACACAGTTGCCACATCCGATGCAGCGTTCGCTGATTACTTCAGCCTGACCGTTGACAATTTTAATTGCCTTAACCGGACATTCCCGCACGCAGGTGTAGCACACGCGACAACGGTCTTTGACTGTAAAAACCAATTGCTTATGTTTGCTGTTATGTGCCATTATAGTGTGATAAAAGGGCAGTAACCTACAGGCTGCTGCCCTTTGTTTTATTTAAAAAATTTCTCTCTTCTGATAATGCGTATGGAGCAGGTGATGACTCTTGTGGCCCAATGGTTTGCCCAGGAATTTGTCATACAGCTCAACGATATAGGGATTTTTGTGAGATACTTTGATGGCGTCTTTTTCGTCGATGTCATACAATGTCATCATTCGTGCCCTGATGGCATTTTCATCAGCACCGATTGGCTGGCCACCGCCGTTGATACAACCTCCCGGACAAGCCATTACCTCAATGAAGTGAATGTTGCTTCGACCTTCCCTGATTTCCTGAAGCAGTTCTTCAGCATTCTTAAGTCCACTCACTACTGCTACACCAACTTCGAGATCGCCCATAAGCACTGTTGCTTCTTTCCTGCCTTGTAATCCTCTGACGCCCTTTACCTGAAATTTGACCATTTCCTTTCCGGTTACAAAATAATGTGCAGTGCGGATAGCAGCTTCCATTACACCGCCCGACGACCCAAAAAGCTTACCGGCGGAAGAGCGTGTTCCGAGTGGTGAATCGGCAAGTTCGGGTTCGAGCTTGTTGATGTCGATGCCATACAGGCGAATCAGGCGGGCCAGCTCGCGGGTTGTGAGCACGGCGTCAACATCCGAAATGCCATTTTGTGTCATCTCTTCGCGTTGCTGTTCAAACTTTTTGGCTGTACATGGCATGACTGAAACAGAGTAGATATTTTCGGGTGCAATTCCTTCTGCTTCTGCAAAATAACTCTTAATAATCGCGCCCATCATTTGCTGAGGCGATTTGCATGTGGACAGGTGAGGCAACATATCATGACTGAATTCTTCAGCATATTTAACCCAACCCGGACAGCAACTTGTTATCATGGGCAAAACACCACCGTTTGTGACGCGGTGAACGAGTTCCGAAGCCTCTTCCATGATTGTCAAGTCAGCTGAGAAGGAGGTGTCGAACACAAAGTTGAAACCAATTCTTCGCAGGGCGGCATTCATCAGGCCAATAATGTTGACACCGGGCTGAAAACCGAATTCTTCGGCCAATGACACAGAAATAGAAGGGGCATACTGAACGATAACAGTTTTTGTGGGGTCGCTGAGGTTATTTTTGATTTCCGAAATGTGTGGTTTCTCTTTGAGTGCACCTGTTGGACACACCATGATACACTGTCCGCAGTTGACACAGGTTGAAAGATTTAGCCCATGATTGAAGGATGTGTCAATAAAGGTTTTGCTTCCACGACCCACAAACTCGATGGCCGAAACACCTTCAATCTCTTCACACACACGCACACAACGGCCGCAAAGGATGCATTTGGCAGGGTCGCGCACAAGGCTGGCACTGGAAACATCGAGCTTGTAATTGTTCTTGTTTCCGCTGATCCTGCGTTCGCGCACATTGAGATCCTCAGAAAGTTTTTGGAGCTCACAATTGCCGTTACGTTCGCAGTAAAGACAATCATCAGGATGGTTTGAAAGCAGCAGCTCAACGATTGTTTTTCTCGATTCGATAACCCTTGAAGAGTGTGTTTTTATTTTCATGCCTTGTGTGACAGGCTCCGAACAAGCCGTAACAAGGTTGCGCCTGCCTTCTACCTCAACCACACACATGCGGCACGAGCCGGTTGGAAAAAGGCCTTTCATATGGCACAATGTCGGAACACTCATCCCGTGGCGGTTCAACACATCGAGGATGGTTTCTCCCGGGTTAGCCTGTATCTTGTTGTTGTTAACTTCGATAGTGAGATTCATAATGATCGTTATTTGAGGTTTTGGGTGTTTGATTAGCTGACTTTAACAGCATCGAAATTACAGGCCTCGAGGCATGCACCACAACTGATGCATTTGTCGGGAATGATAAAGTGTGGTTGTTTGCGCCCACCGATGATGGCATTGGTGGGACATTTTTTTGCACAAACGGTGCAGCCGGTACATTTTTCAACATCAATAGAAAACTCGCGCAGGTTCTTGCAAACACCGGCACGACATTTTTTGTCAAACACATGTTCTTCATATTCTTCCTTGAACCAGCGGAGGGTGCTCAGCACAGGATTTGGAGCAGTTTGACCCAAACCACACAATGAGGTATCCTTGATAACATTGCCAAGGCTTTCGAGCTGCATCACGCCTTTGAAACGTGCCAAAGGCTCGTGGGTTTCACGGTTTTTTGGTTTGGTAGTGATACTCTCGAGTATTTCGAGCATGCGACGGGTTCCTTCGCGGCAGGGGATGCATTTTCCGCAACTTTCACGCTGGATAAAATCCATGAAAAACTTGGCAACATCTACCATACAGGTATCTTCATCCATCACTACCATCCCGCCCGAACCCATCATGGCTCCGACATTGACAAGGCTTTCGTAATCAACCTCGATGTCGAGGTTCACCTCAGTGACGCAACCACCTGAGGGGCCGCCCATTTGCACTGCTTTGAATTTTTTTCCGTTGGCAATACCGCCTGCTATCTTGAAGATGATATCGCGGATGGTAGTACCCATGGGAATCTCGATCAGACCTGTTGTGGCCACTTTACCGGAGAGGGCAAAAACCTTGGTGCCTTTGCTGGTGGCAGTGCCCATGGCGCTAAACCATTCAGCACCCTTATTGACAATGGTTGAGAGGTTTGAAAGTGTTTCGACGTTGTTGATAATGGTAGGTTTACCAAACAAACCACTTACAGCAGGGAAAGGAGGCCGTGGCCGTGGCATTCCCCTTTTGCCTTCGATGCTGTGAATGAGCGCTGTTTCTTCACCACAAACGAAAGCTCCCGCACCTTTTTTGATCACGATGTCGAGATCAACACCAGATTCAAAAATATTTTTTCCGATCAGGCCATATTGTCTTGCCTGATCGATGGCAATCACCAGTCGTTCGATAGCCAGAGGGTATTCAGCACGGATATAAACATAGGCTTTGGTTGCACCAATAGCATAAGCCGCGATGGCCATACCTTCGAGCAGACGATGCGGATCACCTTCAATAACGGCGCGATCCATGAAAGCACCCGGATCGCCCTCGTCGGCATTGCAAATCAGGTATTTTTGATCTGCTTCGGTCGAAAGGGCAAACTTCCATTTTTTACCTGTCGGGAAACCTCCGCCACCACGACCTCTGAGACCGCTTTTTTCGATTTGATCACAGATTTCTTCGCGTGAGAAAATTTTAAGTGTGTTCAGATAAGCCCTGTAACCACCTCTTGCGATGTATTCTTCGATGCTTTCCGGGTTGATAATGCCACAATTGGTAAGCACAATGCGTTGTTGCGGCTTAAAAAAGAAATGGTCGTCGAGACAGGCAGCACCGGCCCAATCCTGTTGATCTACCTGATCGCGAAACTGTCCGAGAACTGGCTGGCTGGGGAGTTGGTCTGAAAAAACCGCACTCAAAACCGACTCTACTTTATCGCCTGTAACCCGCTCAAAAGAAATGCGCTTTTTTCCGGGTAATTTAATGTCGAGCAATGGTTCAGAGGAGCAAAGACCAATACAACCGACGGGAATCACCCTGGCTTCAATTTGATTTGCGTCGAGATAAGCTTTGGCTTTTTTAATGGTTTCGGCAGCACCGGCTCCGAGTCCACAAGTGCCTGCTCCCACAAAAATTACCGGCTGGCTGGTATGATCGTTTCTAACCAGCTGGAGGGTCTGAAGGGTTTCGGGTGAAAGTTGATCTTTCTCACTTGCTTTTAATACGCTGTTGATCAAAAAAGATTTTTCTGCAATCATGATTGTACCTCCCGGTTTCTGTATTCGTCAAGAATGGATTTAATGGAATCGCTGGTGACCTTGGCATGAAACTCACCGTTGATACTGATAACAGGCGCTAATCCACAGGCACCGATGCAGGCTACCACTTCGAGGCTGAAGAGTTTATCCCGGGTTGTTTGACCCGACTTCACCTTGAGTTGTTTTTCCATTTCTTCGAGCACTGTGGCAGACCCCAACACATGGCAGGCTGTTCCACGGCAAAGCTGAACATGGTATTTTCCGGGCTGGGTAAACCGAAACTGATTGTAAAAAGTTGCTACACCAAAGATTTTGCTGGCAGGCATTTTCAAATATTTGCCCACTTCAACCACTGCTTCTTCCGAGAGGAACCCAAGCTTCTCCTGAACCTGTTGCAAAATCGGTATCAGGCTGTCGTGACCGGCGTTGGGGTAATGCGTTAAAATTTCCTGAACTGTACTTTTCATGTTTGATATTGTTGAAAAAAGACTTGTGTTACGATAGTAGGATAATTACCTAAAGCTATCAGTCTTTTTGTTTCTTCCGATTAATAAAGTTCGATGTTTTATGCCTGAACCTTTTCGGCTTTTTTTGCCAGAATGCGCTGCACTTCGGGCAACACCCTGGTCTTGTCGACAGGTTTGCGGATAAACCCATCAACCGGAACCCATACACTGCGTCCGTCTTCGGCCCTGTAGTCGATACCGGAATTGCCAGTCACGATATCCCGGATAAGAATCACTTGTAACTCCTTGTAGTTGGGGTCATTTCTGAATTCACGGGCCATGGCCTGTACACTCGGTTTGGTTGTCATCAACACCTCGATGGATGTTTCGATCAGGGTTGGTATGTTTTGTAAGACAGGGTTATCAACAAATTCCTTAGCCATTTCGAAACCCTCATAATGCGTTGTCATCATTACGTCGAGGATTGCCAGATCTGGTTTTTCGTTGATGGCCAATTCGATACCTTCTTTTTTATTAAATGCTGAAATCACTTCATAACCTTCGTTGTTCAACATTTGTTCCAAAACGGTGATTACGTCCATGTCGTCATCTACCACCAAAATTTTTGCCTTTTCCATTGTATTCGTTATTTGAGGGTTTTTACTTTGTTATTTATCTAACAATCACTCAGCAAAAATACACACTTGTCTCACCGAAAAACAGGTTGATTGTTACTGATTTCACAATAGACAAACTAGTAATAAAAGGAAATTAAAACCAGTACTTTTACGCAAATTAGAATGGTGAAGTAGGTTATCAAGGTAATGCACGGGCAAAATTCTGCGACCTGGTAGTCGTCTTCAAATTACCGGTCCCACAATTCATCTATCAAATGTCAGGCAAACCAATTAAAGGTCAATCAAGCCATTGCGGATAGCATAAGCGAGCAGGCTCACAGTATTCTTGGTGTTGGTTTTAGCCATCAGGTTGGATTTGTGACCAACAATGGTTCGTTCGCTCACGAAAAGACGGTCGCCAATTTCCTTGTTGCTCAGGCCTTCGGCAAGCAAAACAAGCACCTCCAGTTCACGCCTTGTCAGCATTAGTTCGGGATCAGGCTTTTCTTCTTTACTTACTGTTTTGGTGAAATAGTCCCAAAGCTCTTCACTGTAATAAGTCTTGCCATTGTATACAGCCTGTATAGCCCTGTCGAGTACTTCCTTGCGAATGTTTTTGATCAAAAACCCTTTCACGCCGGCTTCAATCATGCTTTGAATGTATGCGTCCTCCTTAAACATCGTCAGGGCAATGATTTTGAGCGAGGGGTATCTGGCCATGGCCTGCCTGGTGGCTTCGATGCCGTTCATGACCGGCATTTCAATATCCATGAGCACAAGGTCGGTTTCTTCGCGGGTTAAAAGGTCGAGGAATTCAGCCCCGTCGCCGGCTTCAGCCACCACCTTGGCATAACCCAGCTTGTTGATTACCATCTTCAGGCCGCTTCTGAAAATCTCATGGTCGTCAACAATGATAACACGTATCAACGGTTCTATCATTACTGTTTATTTTTTCACAGCAAAAGTACACAAAGTTTTGGCTGTGCAGCGTTGAATCGTTTTAAATAGCACCAACAACACGGAAACCGTCAAAACAACAAATATAAGTCGTTCAATTTATGCGACTTATACAATACCATTACGATAGAATAGCAATTTTGGTACAACGAAAAAAGATGGGCGAGATTTCAAGAGTTTGCTGACGGGTGATGCTGACAAGCCTGATATCGCTGACATGACACAATATGATCGTTGACCATGCCTGCAGCCTGCATAAAAGCATAGCAAATGGTACTTCCGACAAATTTGAAACCGGCTGCCTTAAGCGCTTTGCTCATGGCGTCGCTTTCTTCTGACCGGGCCGGAATCTCACGCATAGAAATCCAGTGATTTACCTTCGTTGTACCACCGGTGAACTGCCAGATAAAGCTGTCGAAACTGCCATAGGCCTTCTGAATATTCAAAAATGCTCTGGCATTGAGGATAGCAGCTTCAATTTTTAACCGATTACGGATAATCCCTGCGTCTGATAACAAGGAATTGACTTTTTCGGGTTCGTAGGCTGAGACTGCAGCTGCATCAAAGTCATCAAATGCTTGTCGGAAGTTCTCGCGCTTATTGAGTATGGTTTGCCAGCTCAGCCCAGCCTGAAAAGCATCGAGTACAAGAAACTCAAACAAGCGTCTGTCGTCGTGCAGTGGCACACCCCATTCATTGTCATGATAGGCAATCATCAGGGCATTTGTTCCGGGCCATTCACATCTTGATTCCATAAAAACGAATTTTTCTTTAAACTGAACTGAAAATCTGTTTCGCGGAGGCGAAAGTAAAGAAAGCCTGTTGATTACACAATCTGCCTTTTACTTTTTGTATCAAGCCACAAACTTGAAACAGAAGACACCTTTAACTGTAGTTTGGAAAAATGCTTAGTTTTGTTTTTCATTCATTAAAATTCCTTTGCTAACATCTTCAATATGAAAAAGATCATCCTTCTGAGCCTGATTCTGGGCTCCTTGTTCCGTCTCAATCTGAGAGCCGACGAGGGAATGTGGATTCCCATGCTCGTTGAAAAACTCAATTATGCCGAAATGAAAAAAATGGGCCTGAAGCTTTCGGCCGAAGAAATTTACAGCATCAACAACAACAGTCTGAAAGATGCCATTGTCATTTTCGGCAGGGGCTGCACCGGTGAAATCATTTCTGATCAAGGGCTTTTACTCACCAATCACCATTGTGGTTATGGTTCTATTCAGTCGGTAAGCACTGTTGAAAACAATTACCTGCGCGACGGATTTTGGGCACCTGATTTTAAATCTGAAATTCCTGTTTCAGGTTTGACGGTTCAGTTTCTGGTAAGAATGGAAGAAGTGACACAAAAAGTTCTCGATGGCATCAAGCCTTCCACCCCCGAACAGGAAAGAGCCAAACTGGTGAGCGAACGGATGAAAGACATGGTGAAAACTGCCACCGAAGGCACCCACTACAACGCAATTGTGAAAGAGTATTTTGATGGAAATCAATACTATCTGCTTATTTATGAAACATTTAAAGACATTAGACTGGTTGGAACACCACCCGAATCCATCGGAAAGTTTGGTGCAGACACCGACAACTGGATGTGGCCCCGTCACACCGGTGATTTCAGTATTTTCAGGGTTTATGCCGGCCTCGACAACAAGCCGGCTGACTACAGCCCAGATAACAAACCGTTCAAACCCAGACATTCACTTCCTATTTCGATCGATGGCGTAAAAAAAGATGATTTTGCGATGATCATGGGTAATCCGGGTAGCACCGATCGCTATCTGACCTCTTATGGCGTAGAAATGGCTATCAACGAAACCAATCCGACCAGGGTAAAAATCAGGGCCGAAAAACTCCGGATCATGGACGAAGGCATGGAAAAAAGTCAGGATGTGCGGTTGAAATATGCCAGTAAATATGCTGGTGTTGCAAACTACTGGAAGTATTTCATCGGGCAAACACGGGGCTTAAAACGCCTTGACGTGGTTGAAAAGAAAAAACAAATTGAACATGATTTCACAGCACGCATTGAAACTGATCCCTCGCTGATGAACAAATATGGTGAGGCTTTGCCACTGATACAAAAAGCCTATTCAAGCCTGTCGAAATACAATCTCAACCGCTGGTATCTGAATGAAGCCATCATGCAGGGCGCCGAAATACTCGGGCTGGCCGGCAGGGTAAACAAGCTCAGCGAATTACTTTCAGCCGAAACGACAGATAAAGAAGCTGTTGCGAAGGAAATCGAAAGGCTGAAAAAAGGTGTGGACAATGCCTACAAAAATTACGATCGCGGCATCGATGAAAAGATGCTTGCACGTATGCTCGAAATGTATTACAACGATGTGGCAGCAGATCAACAACCTGTTGCTTTCAGAAAAATGGCTGATTCCTACAAAGGCAATTTTACTGCACTTGCAGCGGCTGTTTTTGCTGAGTCAGCCTTTGCCAGCAAAGAAAAAATGAAGGCTTTACTCGAGGCACCAAAAGCAAAAACCATTGCCAAAGATCCTGCATTCCAATTGATTAAAGCATTTCAACAAATTTACGAAACAAATCAGCAGGCAACCAAAGAAGCCAGCGAAGACCTCAAAAAAGGCAATCGGCTTTTTGTAGCCGGATTGAAGGAAATGCAGCCAAACCGAACGTTCTATCCCAATGCCAATTCGAGCCTTCGTTTGACTTATGGCTCGGTACAGGATTATTATCCGGCTGACGCCATCCATTATGATTACACAACGACTACCAAAGGCATTCTGGAAAAAGAAGATCCATCGGTTTGGGAATTTGAAGTGCCTGAAAAACTGAAAAAGATCATCGAAAGTCAGGATTTTGGCCCTTACGGCAACGCCGATGGCAGCATGACAGTTAATTTCCTTACCAACCACGACATTACCGGAGGAAATTCCGGCAGCCCGGTGATTGATGGCGAAGGTCGTCTGATTGGATTGGCTTTCGATGGAAACTGGGAAGCCATGAGTGGTGACATCGCCTTCGAACCAAGCCTGCAACGAACGATCAGTGTCGACATCAGGTATGTGCTTTTAGTTGTTGACAAATTTGCCGGCGCCACTAATCTGATCAAAGAAATGAACATTGTCGGAGGCAATCAGGTTAAGACTATACAAGAAAAAGTTGTTCAACCCGCCACCCGTCTGGTAAAAGAACCCGCAGCTGAAAAAGCGGTAAGATAGTTTTTAGTAGTTCAATGAAGAAAAGACCGGAGATTGTCTATGAAGACAATCTCCGGTCTTTTCTTCGTCTTTATATTATAAACTGAAACACTTTCATGTAAATAAAACCAGGCAAGAACCTGCCAACAACCGGGATTAACAAGGCCTTTAAACCAAACCTGAGCCGACAATACGAGCCAGTGTTTCTTTATAGAAATCAGCAAAACTCTTTCCTGCTTCGATCTGAAGTTTCTGTCGGAGTCGGTAACGTTTTTTATGCACACTTTCAGCTGAGATGCTGAAATGAGATGCAATCTCTTTCGAGTCCATGTTCAGAATCAGATAGGAAAGTAGTTTCAAGTCGTCTTTTGTGATGCCGGTATACTTTTGCTCGACATAAAACAAAAAATCCTGATTGGTTTCATTGGAAAGTGCAACAAACTCTTTAATATTTGTCTGGTCATGAATGCTTTGAGCAAGTGATATTTTAAGTGCATTCACTTTTTCAATCAGTCCTTCCTCGCGAGGTTTTTCGACAACCGATTTCATTTCATTCCCAAAAGACTGCAAAAAAGATTCGAGTTTGTTCATTTGATTGGCTATCATCATAATACGTTCGGATTGAAACCGTGTTTTTTCCTGATAAAGCTCCGCCCGCAGTTCCTGTTTTTTCTGGTTTGATTCAATCAGTTTTTTTTGCAGTTCGTTTAGTTTTTTCGACTTCTCAACCTCTTTGGTGATAAAGTCGATTTTGCGCTTTTTATTCACGAACATCAGGTAAGAAATAACAATGGCAAATACTGCCAAAGCGATAGAAAAGATGATAATCAGCCGGTTTGATCGTTTTTTATTGTGAAAAACTTCGATAATTGTGTTTTGTTCGAGAAGTGCATATTCCAGGTTTAAAGCGTGGATTTTATCCTGACTGATAGTTCTGCTGAGTTGAACATAGGCATCCATGTATTTTTTCTGGCTCTCAAAGGCCTTTTGATAATTTTCAAGGCTATCATACACCCTCACAATTAATTGGTAGATTTCGGCTACATAATCATTAAAACCAAATTTTTCGGCCAACGAAGCACCTTTTTCAAGTTGCTCAAGCGCATTGTCATATTCCAACCTGACCAGACTGATCATTGCTGTTTGTTTCTGACAATATATCTGTCCCTTTAACTGCCCCGATTTTCCAAAAAAATCCGAAGCAAGCTGATAATACCTGATGGCACTATCAAAGTCATTTTCAAAATGATGCCATTCAGCATAGTGCACATAAACTGAAGCCGTTATCTCGGGATGGCTGAGACTGTCGTTCAGAGTTTCGGCGATGACATAATGACGAAATGCTGAATCGCGGATTGCTTCTTTTCTTACACCAATTTCGGTTTCCGGACCATTTCGTATTTCACCCTGAAGAGTCTGAAGGCTATCCCGCAAGATATAAGAGCTGAAAGCCTGCCCGAGATTTAAGTGGGCTTTTGCAAGGTTTACAGGATCGTTACCTTGACTGAAATATCCGATGGCCTGACGTAAAAGTACTATTTTAACCTCATTGTCCGATTCAAGAATTGATCGGTTCATAATGGCAAGCCCGGTAATCAAAGGGAAATTGAAAGCAATGCTGTTCTTTTCGCTTTGGTAAAAGTTTTCATAGGCTTTTACATTGTTTCCACGGATAAGCCAGAAATTTCCAAGCGAGAGGTAAGTATAGGCAATGGCTTCGTGATCGTCTTTACTGAGGGCCGTTTCCAGATTCTGGCGCAACGTTTTGAGGGCATATTCAGGTTCGAGTGAATGATTCATATTGATCAGCTTATTCACACCGATGATGTCGTTGGCTTTGCTGAGCATATCTATTTTTTCTGACAATGTAATGCTACTATCCTGGTTTTGAGCTGTAACAACTGACTTTGTCAATATATTACTACTAAGGAACAGGAAAAACAAAAGCCCCAGCGAACTGGTATAAACGGACTGTTTAATCATAGCAACTGGTAAAATCCCCAAGCTGTCGATAAAGAATCAACAGGATGAGGATGTGCAATATACGGCTATTTATAACTATTTTTTAATCACCCGAAAACTTTGTGTGAAGTTTGGGGCCGACAACCTGACAAGATAACTGCCAGTGGCCAGATGGCCAACCGGAAATGAAGCTGCTTCAAAAACTTCAAACGTTTCAACCACTTTGCCGTCAGCCCTGATGATTTCTGCTTTCACAGCTGTTCCGGCAGGATTAACCCAGAGGTAGTCAGTCACCGGATTCGGATAAACATCAAAATCAGTCCGAGGATGTTCACGAGCTGAAGTGCCGGTCACATAGGGTAGTTGCCATTTATAGAAATATCCGGTATTGTGAAAACCAAAAGAAGGCTGTCCCTGAACAAAATAAACAGAATCATAAAAATATCCGGCACTGTAAACTTCAAGCTGTCCATCATTCACTTTGGTAACAGCCGAGTTAAAAGACAAAATAGTTTCCTGCCAATGCCCATACATGCCTGCCGACTGAATGAAGTTGCCATCGCCGTCAGTTACAACATAAAAGTTGCTTAAACTATTGGGCATCTGAGCATTGAGAACAACTTCATTGTTAAAATAAAAATCAGAATAGCAATCAAAACCACCTCCAACAAAAATCTGATCGTTATCGCCAACCTGCACATTAAATGCGATATCGGTATATTCACCCCCCATGGCCTTTGCCCACAAAACCTGAAGTTCATGGTTCATTTTGAATAAAAAACCGTCATTATATCCTTTACCCTGTAAGGTAAAGTCGCCGATTGTCAGCGGAAAATCGGCTGAAAAGAATCCAACAACAAGAATATTGCCCGCCTGATCAAGTTCGATTTCCTGAATAAGCTGTCCGCCAGGGGTGCCAAAAGCATAAATGTTTTCAATTACACCCGACTGCAAGGAGGCTTTTGCCACAGCAAGCCAGTAATAGTCACCGGAATAAGGCAGTGCATTACCATTCACAATGTAAGGTTTGTAATAATCCATCGAAAAATACAATCCGTCTTCATTGGCCTTGATTGATCTGATAGTTGCATACCCGCCATCTTCAATTGCCGGAATATACTGCCCCCACACTGCAGTGCCTTCAGGTGTTAACTTAAGTATAAACAAGTCATCACCATAAAATTTTGTATAGGGTAATTGGATTCCGTCAACTTCAAAAGGACAACTGTAATATCCCGAAATGTAAATATTATCATCTTCATCCAGGGTAAGTTTAGTGCTGTTGATAGCCGCATATTCCAGCGCAGTAATGTACTTAAACCACATCAGACTCCCGTCAACACCCGATAATTTGGCAGTGATGCACCTATTGGTATATTCACCTCCTGCTTCAAAAACAGCAACGCCATTCACATAAAGTGTATCGTAAGTAGAAGTCCAGCCGGTGAGAATAATATTTTTCTCGCTGTCGATTACCAGGTCATAAAACATTTCAAGCCCTGAACCATCAATTGTTGTTACCCAAATAGGTTCACCGGCATCGTTCACTTTAATAACCACGCCATTGGGTGAGAGCCCTCCGGGAAATACATAATTTCCATAATTGGCTTGTCCGGTATAATACCCATTAAGGATATAATTCTGACCATCAAATACTACATTATTGAAACTGCTGTTCTCAGCAGCGTTCTCAATTGTTTTCACCCAATCAGCATAATGAGTCTGGCTTAACAGCCCAATTGGCAGAACCATCAGAAATGACAGAAAAATTGTGTAAAGATTTCTTTTCATAAATTGAGTATATATGAGTTGATCCGGGATTGAATCAACAGCAAAATTAGGTGACAAATATACACCTGCCCGTTCCTGTGACTGGACGTGTCATGGACAAACAACGAAATCTGTATTCACATAGTTGTGTTTTCTATCGTTTTCTCACCCTTTTATCCATTCCATTGATGAAGTAGCTTTGTTTTTACAATCCATATCAATCAGCCGGTGGAAACGCTGTTGATTGAATATTTTAAAAAAGCAGCCGTAATTAACTACTGACCTGATGTCAAAATAAAATCTCCGGCCACAATTCAAAAAAGTCAGGGATAAAAAGTCATTATTTCTGCCATCATTTTCCCTATCTTTGGGGTCAATCAATAAACCACGTTATGGATAAGCTATTTTATAAAGACGCCTTGAACTATCACGCTTCCGGAAGACCCGGAAAGCTTGAAGTTATTCCTACCAAACCTTATAGCACACAACGAGATCTTTCCCTTGCCTATAGCCCAGGTGTGGCTGATCCTTGTCTGGCTATCAACAAAACACCGGAAGATGTGTACAAATACACCGGTAAAGGTAACCTGGTTGCCGTGATTTCAAACGGAACAGCCGTTCTTGGGTTGGGTGATATTGGCCCGGAAGCAGGCAAACCCGTTATGGAGGGCAAGGGCCTACTCTTCAAGGTGTTTGCTGATATCGATGTTTTTGATATCGAGATCAACGAAAAAGACCCAAAGAGATTTATCGAAGTAGTAAAAGCCATTGCCCCAACTTTTGGAGGGATCAATCTGGAAGACATTAAAGCACCTGAATGTTTTGAAATCGAAGAAGCCCTCAAAAAGGAACTTCCGATACCCATTATGCACGACGATCAGCACGGTACTGCGATAATCACCTCTGCCGGTTTGCTCAATGCACTTGAGATTAACGGGAAAAAGATCGAAACACTGAAAATTGTGGTGAATGGCGCCGGCGCAGCAGCCGTTTCCTGCACCAAACTTTATATCAAACTTGGTGCAAAACCCGAAAACATTATCATGTTTGACAGCAAAGGTGTACTGAACAAAAAACGCAAAGATCTCAATGATACCAAATTACAGTTTGCACACGACATCCCTGATCTGAGTCTTGAAGAGGCACTCCGGGGAGCCGATATGTTTTTAGGCTTATCAGTAGCCGGAGTCATCAAAAAACATATGTTGCTGGCAATGGCCGAAAATCCCATTGTTTTCGCACTGGCTAACCCTGTACCGGAGATCGCCTACAACGATGCTATGGCCACCCGGGATGATATTATCATGGCAACAGGCAGGTCAGATTTTCCCAATCAAATCAACAACGTTCTTGGATTTCCATATATTTTCAGAGGTGCGCTTGATGTGAGGGCCCGTGAAATAAACGATGACATGAAGCTGGCGGCTTCACGCGCGCTGGCACAGCTTGCCAAGGAACCGGTACCAGAAGAGGTTAACATTGCTTTTAACGTCAACAACCTGCGTTTCGGCCGTGAATATATCATTCCCAAGCCAACGGATCCACGACTGATCGAGCGGGTTGCACCAGCTGTGGCAAAGGCAGCTATGGAATCAGGTGTAGCACGCAATCCGGTTAAAAACTGGGATCTGTATTTCGAAGAACTTAGAAAAAGGCTCAAGACGAGCAACCCGCTGCTGAGACAGATAAAAACCAGGGCCAAACACAATCCCAAACGCGTTGTGCTTGCCGATGCCGAAAACTATAAAATGCTGAAGGCAGCTGAAATTGTGCTCAACGAGGGCCTCGCAGAACCCGTTTTGATGGGCAATGCCACCAAAATCAAAGCCATTATTCAGGAAAACGAGCTTGAGCTGCATGGTGTCGAGATTATCGATCCCCGTTCCAACGAACAAAATGGCCGCCGCAAACAGTTTGCAGAGGCGCTATTTCAGCGCCGCCAGCGAAAAGGTATGACTTTCACTGCTGCCCGAAGCCTGCTCATGCATCGGAATTATTTTGCTGCCATGATGCTGGCAACCGGACATGCCGATGCCATGGTATCGGGTCTTACTCGCAATTACCCCGACTCCATACGTCCTGTACTTCAAGTGATTGACAAAGCAGACGGCAACAACATTGCCTCAGGGATGTATATCATCAACACCAAGAATGGACCTGTGTTTTTTGCCGATTGCACACTCAACATCGATCCAACATGGGAGCAATTGGTTGAAATCACCCTGCAAACCTGCCAATCGGTTCGGGAGTTCAAAATCGTCCCACGTGTGGCACTTGTTTCCTACAGCAGCTTTGGGTCGGCAGAGGGAAAAGTTCCGGAAAAACAGCGAAAAGCCGTTGAGTACCTCCATAAAAACTATCCCGATTTAGTAATTGATGGAGAAATCCAGGCCAATGCAGCTCTCAACCCTGAACTGTTGGCCGAATCGTTTTCGTTCTCAAAACTCATGGGTGGTCCGGCTAATGTGCTGGTATTCCCCAACCTCGAATCAGGTAACATTGCCTATAAGCTGATGCAGGAACTGGGAAAATTTGAGGTAATCGGCCCGATTTTAAACGGCATGAAAGAGTCTGTCCAGATTTTGCAAATGGGGAGCTCCGTCAACGAAATTGTCAACATGATTACCATAGCTGTGATTGATGCCCAAAACAAATCTGAGGCTCATCACATGAATAAATAAATTATCCTGTCAACACCAGAAAGCTGCTTTACCAAAGGCAGCTTTTTTTATGCCAGGATGCATTCGCGGATCTTATTGAGTTTGTTTTCCATTACCAGAAATGACTCCTTTTTTTTCATAAAAGCTGCAAGTCTGTCAGGAATGTAAACGGCCCTTCCAGTGCAAGCCTCAACCACTTCCTGAAACTTTGACGGATGGGCTGTTTCGAGAAAAATACCCTTGCTGAGCGAGGGCAAGCATGCCAATAAGTCCTTCAGACCAAGGTAGGCCACTGCCCCATGCGGATCGCAGCTGTAGTTAAACTGAGTTGAAAGTTCCCTGATGGCTTCACGTGTTTCGTCATCTGAGAACCGGAAACCATGTAAACGGTTTTCCATCGGCTGAGCAGCGAATAGATGCATGATGCGTTCAAAATTGCTCGGGTTACCCACATCCATGGCGTTGCTGATGGTTTGAATTGAAGGTCTGGCAACAAAGGAACCGGTTTTAAGATACTGAGGCACCACATCGTTGATATTTGTGGAAGCTGCAAAGGCCGAAATACCTGCTCCTGCAGCACTGGCAAGTAATCCGGCCGTCAGGTTGCCAAAATTTCCACTCGGCACACTGACGCCAATCCCGGGCTTACAACCCAAGCGACTCCAGGCATAGAGGTAATAAACAGCCTGAGGCAGTAAACGGCCAATGTTTATACTGTTGGCAGAGGTAAGGTTAAAATGAGGATAATCAGCCTTTTCTGATAATAATTGCTTCACAAGGTGCTGACAATCATCAAAAGAACCATCCACCTCAATTGCTGTGATGTTATCGCCCCAGCAAGTGAGTTGTTTCTGTTGCATCATACTAACCCTTCCCTTCGGAAAAAGAATAAAAACCCTGATGCCCTCAACGCCATGAAAGCCGGAAGCCACGGCCCCGCCCGTATCACCTGAAGTTGCAACTACAACTCTGACCTCTTTCCGGCTCTCCTGCATCAGCAGACTCGTAAGCCTTGCCATAAACCTGGCTCCCACATCTTTAAAAGCCAGCGTTGGACCATGAAAAAGCTCCAGGCTATATAGTTGATCCGAAAGCTGAACAAGGGGGATTGGAAAATTGAACACATCCCTGCAAATGGCCTCCAAATGCCTGATATCGGGTTCACCACCCATCAGGACATGCAAAAGCCGGGTGGCTATTTCGGGCAATTCCAGTTGTTGCAGACCCGAAATCTGTTCCTGACTTAGTTTAGGAAGAAATTCAGGCATATAAAGACCGCCGTCATCGGCCAATCCTTTCAGCACAGCCTCTTTCAAGCTCACGGGCTGATTCTTCTTTAGGTCTCTTGTTGAGAAGTATTTCATTGCAATGTCTTGTTTGATAAGTTTTTAATGAGTCAGGTGTTCAGGCTGTAGGATTTCAAGAACTTCGGCACCCCTGGGATTTATCATTGAAACAAAAGTTTGATGACTGACATCCCCTTGACTTAACAACGCACTGATTCTTGTGGTCACAGCTGTTGCTATCGCATGGCTGGTGCAAAAAGCAAAAACCGTAGGTCCGGAGCCTGAGATGCCAAAGCCAAGTGCCTGCTCGTGAATTGCAGCTTGA
Organism: Bacteroidales bacterium; assembly: GCA_024709145.1. GTDB lineage: Bacteria > Bacteroidota > Bacteroidia > Bacteroidales > F082 > JALNZU01. The sequence continues at coordinate 26,867 of JANJXG010000123.1, forward strand.
CGCATCTCGCCGAAAAACGGAATACGTGCCGAGCGATGCTGTTCAACAACCACGTCATGAAGGCTGCGACTGATAAGGCCAGGATCGTTGCGGTAAAAACCTGCAATCAGTCCAGCCACATTACCCCATTGTACAACTGCATCGCGGAGGGGAATCATTTCCGGCAAAATCTTTCTAGCTTCGCGGGTCGGGATGCTGACATCGGGATGAATGATTGCAACCCAAAGACTGTCAGGAATCGGAATACTGACAATATCGGCAGTTTGGTTGTTTCTTATCAACACCAATCCGCCAAACAGTGCAGGTGCTACATTGTCAGCGTGTGCATTGCCACAGGCCAGGCGTTCACCTTCCATGGCCAACGGCAACAACTCACTGAGCGAAAGCTGGTTACCCATAAGCGTGTTGATTCCCAGCAAGGCGGCCACACTGCTTGCCGCACTTGAGCCCAATCCACTGTTCAGCGGCATCTGTTTGTGAACACTTACAGCAACCCCTTGATTGATCCCGGTTTGTTCGAGATAAAGCTTCACCACTGCCGAAGCCGTATTCTTCTCAACTGAAGTTGGCAAGAGCCCATTGTCGCCGGTAATTTCTTTTAAACTTACTTCTTTGCTGTCATTAAGTTGCAAATCAACCACATCGCCTGGTTTTTCAAGGGCAAAACCAAGGATATCAAATCCACAATTAAGGTTTGAAACACTGGCAGGGGCAAAAGTACGAATGGATGTTCCGGATGGATATTTCATTTTTAGTTACTTTTTTTATGTGTCATTTCGGTTAAATTAAACCCGGGCAGCCCGAAGAATATCGGCAAAAACACCGGCAGACGTCACTGCTGCACCTGCTCCCGGCCCTTTGATTACCAAGGGGTTGTTTCGGTAACGGTCGGTTGTAAAGGCAATGATGTTGTCGCTGCCACTCAGGTTGTAAAAGGGATGGCCTGTGTCGGCAAAACTCAGTTTAATTGTCATTCTGCCTTCGCTCACTTCACCAGTATAGCGGAGTACGCTGTTCCTGCTTAATGCTTGCTCTTTCAAGACATTGAAATGATTTTCGGCTGCCTCGAGTGCTTGATAGAATTCTTCCACCGATGGAGCCGACAGACAGGAATCTGGCAGAATGGGCTCAACCACAACATCAGATAAATCAACCTCTAAACCCGTTTCACGTGCCAGGATGAGAAGTTTTCTGGCAAAATCACGTCCGTTGAGGTCGTCACGCGGATCCGGTTCGGTAAAACCTTTGGCTTGCGCCTCTCTGACCACCTCTGCAAAGTTTCTGTTTCCATTGTAGTTGTTGAAAATGAAGGATATTGTACCTGAAAGCACAGCCTCCATTTTGAGAATCCGATCGCCACTCAAAAGCAAATCCTGCATGGTTTTAATCACCGGAAGCCCGGCTCCCACATTAGTTTCATAGAGAAATGCCACGTCGTGACGACGGGCAGTAAGAAGTAGTTTACGATAGTTTTCCCAATCGGATGAGGGGCCGGTTTTGTTGCAGCAAACCACCGAAAGGTGATTCTCCATTAATCTGGTGTAAAACATTGGCAACAAAGTACTTCCGGTGTTATCGACAAATACACTGTTGGGCAGGTTAAGTTGTTGAATATCCTTTACAAAACTTTCCATATCGGCCGGTTTACCTTGTTCAAACAAAATCTCCTCCCATTGGTCAGCCTGTATTGGTTGTCCATTACCAACAACCATTCTGCGGCTGTTGATGATGCCCATCACGTTGATATTCAATTGATGCTGCTGTCGGAGATTGTCTGAAGAGGCAGCAATCTGCCTGAGCAACTCAGCCCCGATGGTTCCTGTTCCGGCCAGAAACAAATGGATGGTTTTGACGGGCGAAAGAAACAAAGAGTCGTGAACAGCATTGAGCGCTTTTGAAAGGTCGCCCGCTTCAATCACAACCGAAATATTGAGCTCTGAAGAACCCTGGGCAATGGCAACCACATTCACACCACTGCGGCCCAGCGATTGGAAGAGTTTCCCCGAAAGACCGCTTGTCTTACGCATATTTTCACCTACAACGGCCAGAATACTCAGGTTATGCATCACTTTGGGCGCTTCAATTCTGTTGGTGTAAAGCTCCATTTCAAACGCTGATCGAATGGCTTCTACGGCTGCATGGCTATCGTTGGGAGCTACTGCAAAGCTGATGCTGTGTTCGGAGCTGGCTTGGGTGATGAGGATTACATTGACACCGGCCAATGCCATTGCACTGAAGAGTCTGCCGCCAAAGCCTTTAAGTCCAACCATACCGGTGCCCTCGACATTAATCAGGCTGATGTTTTTAATAGAAGAAATCCCCCTGATAAGGCTGCCATTGCCACTTGGCTGAGGATGAATGGCCGTGCCGGGTTGATCTGGCCGGAAGGTGTTTTTAATCTGAATGGGGATTTTACCCGCAAAAGCCGGAATCAAGGTGGGTGGGTAAATCACCTTGGCTCCGAAATAAGACAATTCCATTGCCTCTTTGTAACTTAGCTCCTTTAAAGTAAAGGCGTTTTTAACCAACCTCGGATCAGCAGTCATAAAGCCATCCACATCTGTCCAGATCTGTATTTCCTCTGCCTCAAGAGCCGACCCGAAAAGTGATGCAGTATAATCTGAACCACCTCTGCCCAAGGTGGTAGTGTCGCCTTTTGCATCAGCTGCAATGAATCCAGTTACAACAGCGGTTGCTCCCTGAAGCCTGGCATACCAGCTTCTGATTCTTTCATTTGTCATGGCCTCATTCACAACGGCATGCCCAAAATTGCTGTTGGTAGCAATCAGCAGACGGGCATCTGTATAAACAACATTACCAAAACGCTGATCAAGGATGGCAGCCACCATGGAGCAGGAAAGCTGCTCACCAAGAGCCATCACCTTATCCTTGGTTCGCAGCGAACACTCCTGCAACGCACTGATACCCCCCAGCAAAAGCTGCAATTCAGCGAACAGAGGTTCCAGGACCCCGGTAACCAGCTGATTTTCACAGAAGAATTTTTCAATCACCAATAGATGTTTTTCCCGGAGCTCCCACATAAGATCGGCAGTATTTCTGCCTGCTGCCGCCTCACCGGTAAGGTGAATCAGCAAATTGGTGACGCCACTCATGGCCGAACAAACTACCAGGGGTTGTTCCGATGCCTCGCGACTTCGCTCTACAATTTCAGCCAGTATGGCAATGGATTCTGCACTGCCAACCGATGTACCTCCAAATTTCAGCACCTTCATTTCTTTTTGTTTTTTGAATTAAAAAAAAGAGCTCCCCGTTTTCCGGAAAGCTCTGTATCTCTGTTTTGGCTTAATAAATCTCAGCTAATCAGTACAAAACCTTCCACTGCACCTGCCCGTGGTGGTGGTGGTAGTGGTGGTGGTTTCGGTACTTGTGTAAGATTTCATATAGCTCATTAAAGGGTCAAAAATAGATTATTTTTAATCCCGCACAAATTTTTTCTTCTTTCACCTCATGTTTCTTACTTTTGTCGACAAAGGACAGACGATGTTTTGTGGCAAAATAAATTGTTACATTAAACACAGCCAAACAAAAAACTTATAATTCAAAGAATTATGGAAGAACAAGCCGAAAGATTACCCATGACCCTTGTTGGCGTGACAGAATTTCTGTTTCAGATCGTACTTTCATATGGAATCAGGCTTTTCGGTGCAGTGATTGCACTGATTGTGGGATTTTGGATTGTTGGAAGGATCAAAGCCGGCTTGGTGAAACTGATGGAACGCCGCGATGTTGAACCTTCGCTGCGGAGTTTCCTCCGGAGTTTTCTCAGTGTGGCCCTAAAAATCCTGGTTATCATCACCGTGTTGAGCATGGTGGGAGTTCAGATGACAAGTTTTATTGCCATGCTTGGTGCCGCAGGTTTAGCCATCGGTCTGGCCATGCAGGGAACACTTCAAAATGTTGCCGGCGGAGTTATTATTCTACTTTTTAAACCCTTCAAGGTGGGCGATTTTATCGAAGCACAAGGCTATATGGGCACGGTTTCGGAAATACAGATTTTCAATACGCTCGTCAATACTGTTGATAACAAAGTAGTTATCATACCCAATGGAGGCCTGGCCACCGGGTCGTTAATCAATTATTCAAAAATGGATACCAGGCGTGTAGACTGGATCATCAGCATTGCATACGGAGAAGCTTATCAAAAAGCTGAGGACATACTTAACAGTCTTATCACGGCCGACACCCGTATTCTGCAGGAGCCGGCTCCCTTTGTCGCTTTATCCAAACTCAACAGCAGCTCGGTTGATATCGTGGTTCGTTGCTGGGTTAATTCTGTTGATTACTGGCCTGTTTTTTTTGATATGAACCGCCTTGTTTATGAAACTTTCACCATCGAAGGCATTCAAATTCCTTTTCAACAACTTGATGTTCACCTGCACGAATTGGCCGGTAAAAAGCAATAATCCGGCAGGTTATTTCAATTGTCAGGACTATTTCTTGGTTTTGTTTGGAAAGATAGGTTTTGTATTCAAATTTCAAAAATTGAATCCTCTGTTGATCAACATCCGTTGAAGGTTGTATCTTTGTTTTGAAGCAAAATCAGATTCCATGAAAAAACACCGGTTGCTATTCCTTTTAACAGCATTTATACTGGCCGTTTCCTGCCAAAAAACGAATGAAAACGACCCGTTCGAGTTGCTCACTGCCCCCATCTGGGTTTCTGACAGTCTGCTTGTTGATGGTGTCGATGCCAGCGGACCCGGACAAGTGCTCGAAAAGTTTAGGGGAGAAGCCCGATGCAACAGGGATGCCACCGGGTATTTCGGTCAATATACCGGACAATGGCGCTTTGCAGACAACCGAACTCAAATCGTAATCACAACAGACTCCCTTCCCATACCCCTCACCACCCTTATCAGTGAGCTGACTTCATCTTCGCTCAAAATTAACACAGCTTACCCCAGTCTCACCAATCCCGATGAGGAAATGCAGATTCGGATGACCTTTAAGGCCAAATGAAAGCACGATATTTTTTATGGTTCGCTGTTTTGTTTTTTTTTCAAACCAGGCTGGCAGCGCAGGGATGGATTAAAGGAAGTGTAACCGAGGCAGAATCAGGTCAGCCGATACCAGGTGTAATGGTTTTGCTCGAAGAGCATCGTGGTGTAACAACAGATGTATCAGGCCATTTCTTCGTAAAGAGTGAAGCACCAGTCAGCAAACTTCAATTCAGGTTTTTGGGTTATAAAACTGTCACAAAAGAAGTTATTACCAATTTGGAAGACACGGCAAAAATTACCGTTGCCATGCAATTAGCTGTTTACGACATGGATCAGGTTGTGGTAACTGCGAGCAGACTGGCTCAGCGGATGGCCGATTTAAATGTTTCGATGAGTGTAATCAAAGCAAGTCAAATTGAAGGCAGGAATATCACCGACTCCAAAGACCTCATAAACCGAAGTCCCGGCATCGAAATTCTTGACGGTCAAGCTTCGGTGCGCGGTGGCAGCGGGTTCAGTTACGGCGCAGGAAGCAGGGTACTTGCCCTGATTGATGGTTTGCCTGTGGCATCTCCGGATGCCGGCAACATCCGTTGGCAGTTCTTACCGCTCGACAACATCAGCCAGATAGAAATCATCAAAGGAGCATCTTCCGTTGTTTATGGTTCCTCGGCCCTGAATGGCGTCATACATTTCCGCACCGCCGATGCAACCAGCATTCCCCAGACCAGGGCTTACCTGCAAACAGGCATTTACGATCAACCCAAACGCAAAGAATGGAAGTGGTGGGATAGTCCGCGTTTGCAGGCAGCTGCCGGTTTCAACCACTTGCGTAAAAAAGGATCCTCCGATTTTGGTCTTGGTTTTAATGTACTAACTGATCGGGGATACAGAAAACTGAACGACGAAAAAACGCTGCGTTATCAGTTGAAATATAAGTATTATCATACCAAAATGAAGGGATTGAACTTTGGACTATCCTTTCATGGAGGGTTCACAAATAAAACCGACTTTGTGTTGTGGGACAATGCCCAAACCGGTGCATTGATGCAAGATACTTCCACTGCGATTGGCATGGAAGGAAGCTTTGTCGCGCTTGACCCTTTCGTGGTGTTGAAAAAGAGCGAAAACATCCGCCATGAACTGCGCAGCCGCTTGCAGCAAAGTGTAAATCGTTTTCCCGAATCGGAACAAAACAACAGCACGACCCGTTCGGTTTATACCGAATATCAACTTAGCTGGCGCCTGAGGCACCGGATAAATTTTCAAACAGGACTTTCAGCACAAATGGCCCAGGTGATTTCAAACTTCCATGGTGATCATCAAAGCCGGCAAGCCGGAATATTCGCACAACTCGAATTTCAGACTTCCGAAAGACTTCAGATTACAGGAGGCTTCCGGCTTGAAAACCACGCCCTCGACGAACAAAACAAGGTTACAAAGCCCCTTTTACGAGCTGGCCTCAACTTCAGGTTGTTTGAACACAGCTACCTGAGAGCCTCCTTTGGACAAGGTTTTCGCTACCCTTCCATTGCCGAGAGACATGCTTCTACTACCCTAGGTGCCGTGAGAATTTATCCCAACTTTTTTATTCAACCCGAAACAGGCTGGAGCGCTGAAGCAGGTCTGCGTCAGGGAGTCGGATGGAGAAAGTGGACAGGTCAGGTTGATCTTTCTGTCTATTACATGCAAAACAAAGAAATGATCGAGTATCTATTTGGAATATATGCCGATGTAAACGGTGATTTCGGATTTGGTTTCAGGGCAGCCAATATCGAAGCGGCAAGGGTGTACGGCTACGAAATTGAATGGATGCTTCACCGTCAGACGGCAAAATATTCCCATCAATTAAGCGGTGGATACACCTACTCCTATCCGGCAGAATTCAACCTTTACAACGGGAAAAATACCGGCGATTATCTGAAATACAGACGAAAACACAGTCTGAAAATCAACTACGACCTCACTTATAGCAGACTGCTCGCAGGAGCTACTTTCACTTACCGGTCGAAAATGCTCCGCATCGATGATGTATTTCTGAATGAATTAACCCGTGAAGGTCTGTTGCCAGGTTTTTACCATTACTGGCAAACCCAAAATAAAGGACATGCAACCATCGACCTTCAGCTGGGATGGAAGCTTACACAAGCCCTGAAACTTTCGGGTGTTGTGCGCAACTTCACCAATTCGGAATATATGGGTCGTCCGGGCGATATTCAGCCACAGCGGCAATACCTGCTTCGGCTCTCAGGTGATTTTTAATCAAAAAAAAAGCGCCTTTGAAAGGCGCTTTGAAAGGATTCAATCCAGAAAAGTCATTATTGAAGTGTAAAGCGAACCGGGAGGTTAAATGACACCCTCACTGCTTTACCACGCTGACGACCGGGAGTCCATTTTGGCATTGATTCAACAACACGGATTGCTTCTTCATCGCAACCTCCACCGATACCACGAAGGACCTTAACGTTTGAAACAGAACCATTGGGCTCAACTACGAAGTTGACAAACACCCTGCCCTGAATGCCACTTTCGCGAGCCATCGGCGGATATTTGATGTTCTTGGCAATGAATGCCATCATTTGTTCGGCCCCTCCAGGGAATTCAGGCATAGATTCTACCACTGTGAAGATTTCTGTTTCAACAACTTCTTCCTCTTCACGCACAGGCGGAACATACACTTCGATGGCAACTTTTTGGTCGACTTCAACATCAATCTTAACGTCTTCAACTTCCACGTCGTCTTCTACTACCTGGAGCACTGTTACTTGTGCTGGTGGTGGTGGTGGTGGTGGTTTAACGTTTTGTTCGGTGATAGGAATGATTTCTTCAGGAATGTCTTCAACAACGCGCTGAGCCAGGTTCAACGTACGTTTGTCGTAGCTCTTGTATTCAAAAGCAAAGAAGACAATCGCTAAAGCAAGGACGAGTCCTATTTGCCTGAAAATAATCCGTTTATTTTCAAGGTCTGCTTTGGATGATTTTTTAACTTCCATAGTTTTATCTGCTAATTGTGATAGCAACGCTTTTTAGCGCGGCTAAATTAATAATTATTCAGTATGAGCCTTTTTGTTTTTTATGTTTTTTTGCATGAAGAGGCTGAAAAGTATCATTCCTGTCATTGTTCCGGCGGCATTTGCGAAAAAGTCGAAGATATTTCCATGACGACCTACAAAAACATAAGCCTGCAAAAGTTCGGTCACACCTCCGAAAACGACACCGGTAAGTAAAATTATAGCAATCAAAGAACGCTTTTTACCTTTCCGTTGATCATAGCGATAAGGCCACAACATCAAAAAAGACAAGATACCAAACATCAATAAGTGTACCAATTTATCAGGTGAGAGCCAATCCCAGAAACTGGTGATTTGGGGGAAATAATTACCCGGCAGCCCGGTGAGCAGCATAATGACAACAGCCCATAAGATGGCGGGCAGGTGCGGCCAAAAGGGCTTACTCATCACACAAAGCGATCAACCACCAATGAGTGCCGCATAGGCTGTGGCATCCAGGAGATCGTCGAGCTGAGAGGCGTCGGTGATGTCAACTTTTACAATCCATCCTTGTCCGTAAGGATCTTTGTTAATCAACTCAGGTGTATCGGTAAGAGCTTCGTTGAAGTCGGTAATTGTTCCTCCGATTGGCATAAACAGATCGGAAACTGTTTTTACTGCTTCGATGGTACCAAAAGTTTCGCCTTCAGCAAGGGTTTCATCAAGTGTTTCCACTTCAACAAAAACGATATCGCCCAATTCTTTTTGGGCAAACTCGGTGATACCAACGATACCTTTACCGTCTTCAACGCGAATCCATTCGTGATCTTTGGTGTACTTGAGTTCTGATGGAATATTCATAATCAATTTTATTAGGTTCAGGGTTCAAATTTATACTTTTTTGATGTCAGGGCAGCGTTGGCAGCTAAATTATAAACAATCCAAATAGTCGCTACTGAGCCAGGTTAAATCGCATGGTAACACCTGCAAAAGTATTGGAGTTTCTGAATTGCGACGACACAAAGGGATCAGACATATCCCGTTTGAAAAACGCCTGCAGGTTGAAGCGGTTGCTGATCATATAGTCGGCAGTGAGGTAAAGATTTGTTTTATACTGTCCCGCTGAAATCTGGCTGTTGCGTTCTTCGAGCCTGCGAAGGGTTGTAACATCGGTTCTGAAACCGAGGTCAAGTTTCAAGACAAGGTCATTGCTCGATCGGGTGCCTCTGCCTCCGGTGATTGACGATATGATGAGAGCCAGGTTTTTAAACCTGTAGCCGGTGCCAATGATAAATTCCTGGCCAACAACTTCAGTTAACTGGTTGTTGGTGAAACTCATGGTCAGGTTGCGTTGCTTTTTAAATTCCACGCGGGCTGTCATACTGTTGTGAAGCCCAACATCAATGCCAAGAAGCGGAGAAAATTGTTCGGTAACGACAATCTGACCCATTTCGATTTTTCCGATATACAGATTGCTGTTGGGATAGGTCTTAGTAGGGTTTTTTGGATCATAGTCTTCGTTGGTCCTCCAGGAGTTGATGCTATAAGTTGATCGGTAGGCATGTGTGATGTTCACGCTTTTGAAGATTTTCTGAACCGCTGGAATAGCAGTAAGCCCGTTGTAGGTAAAGTTCCAGTTGGGTATGGGAATCCTCGGGAATGGATTCAGGCTGATGTTTCCGGCGCTGCTGCCGCGGTATGCTGAGACGAAGCTATAGAGTACCACTTCCTGTGAGATAGCCCCGTAACCGTAAGGGAAATAATCATTTCCAACCGAGTCATACACAAAACGCTCACCCTCGGCCACCCACTGAGGATTGTCGTATGCCAATCTTTCGGCTACTACCCTTCTGTTGGCCAGCATCTTATCGAAAAGTTCAGACTCTTCATCTCTGCCGGCCTTGATGAAAGCAGTGTTCCATAAGCCGTAAGAAATACTGAAGCTACCAGCTTCAACGGGTGAGAATGAATTAAAGATACCATTGGAATCGGCCCTGAAGTATTCGGTGAAATTGAGTGCCGAAGTGCGGTCGCCGTTGATGTCGATACGCATGCCCGGAACAGGCTCGAGGTTGATTCTATACCCAAGGGTCTCGGTACGTTTCTTGGCATACGCCTGATTGATCAGTGAGTCGGTGGATAGCCAGCCGTTGCTGATAGCTGTGGGTCGGATGTCGGTTTCGCTGCCAAGCACAAAACCAAGACCCGGAGCGTTTTGACCAAAAGTAAGTCCAAAGAGGTCGGGTTCAGGCATAAAACCAGGCAGAAAAATGCCATTATTCTGGGTATAAGTGATGTTGCCACGTTTAACGCTCATCGCAAGTTTGAGAATCTGATCACCCACAAGTTTGAAATAATTGATGTCTTTTTTCTTTGTGGTGGTATCCGAAGCTGCGCCGGCTGTTTCTTTTTCAGGTTCGGGTTTGGCACCTGGTCTTCCGCTGCCAGGTCGTGGCATTGCTCCGGCTCCTCTTCCCTGCGGCCTTTTTGGTGTATTTAGTTTTTGGAAATAGCCTACCTTATTGTACAGCCTCAGAAAGTCGATACTTCCGTTGAGCTGTTTGGTATTTTGGTTTTCGATGCTGTTTCCGACACGATCCTGAACCGAAAGCGGTGAAGAAGTCCAGGTATACATACCCTGATAACCAGCTGTTGCACTCAACCAATTGAAAACCGGTATTTTATTGATAGGAATGGTATAATTGACCTTCACCATTTGATTGTAACGGGTTTTGCGTCCAAGATCGAGGATGCTGTTCCAAATGGTGTCGCGGTTCATGCTAAATTCCGAAGTTCCCTTGTCGGGGTTACCGGCAGGCTCATACACATAAGCGTTGGCATTGGCCGAATAATCGAGGGTGATGGATCGCGTGAGATCAAATTTGAAGTCGTAATTGCGCGACCAGGTCCACTGTTTGGCATAAATCGGATAGGTAACAATGTCGCCTTCGCTTTTGTTGCGGTATTTTTTTTCGTTGTTCTGCCTGTTCATCTCTGTTCGGAAGGCCAGGTTGCGCGGCACATAAAAGAAGTTGATGTCTTTGATGAGTTGCATGGCAGGTTTTGAAGCCCATTTACTCTTGGAGAAGGGTTGAACGTTTTTTGGAGTGGTATTGAAGTTAAACCCAAGTCCGCCCCGGTAAAGAAGTCGTTTATCATATTCCACATCGATGTTTCGCTGATACAGCTCACTATAGGAATAAGAAAAGTTCCAGTTTTCGATGTCATAAATCCTGGATTTAACTTTGTCGCCAACCTTTTCTTTGCGCACATTGATAAAATTGATGTTTTTGCGCATAGTAAAATCATTGGTAAGGCCTCTCACAGAATCTTGTTCGGATTTGTTGTCAAACGACTGGATGAAGTCGCTTTGTTTTACATCGGGATCAAGCGGATTGTACTCAGGTCTGATATGGGTTTCACCATAGTCGAAATGAAGTGGGAGTTTGATTCCGGCCTTTTCAGGCAGGAGTTTTCCCAGATCGATGTCAGTGGCCACATCGAAGGAAGTTGCTGTTTCGAGGGGTGTTTCGTTCACTTTCATTTCGAGACCCCCAAACCCTGAAGTGGTGTGTGCTCCCGAAACGACTACCCTGCCAAGGTTTGCGAGAATGGTTTCCACACGCGCTGTGGCAGCCCAGCCACCTTCGTTTTTGAAATCGGTTACCCGCAATTCATTAATCCAGATAATGGCACTTTTGGCCTGACCGTCGTCTTCGCTGGCAAGGTTTTGTCTTTTTGGATTTCTGATTCCTATCATAATACCCTTCACATCGCTGATGTTTGGGCTACCAATCACTTTGATTTTATGATCGCCGTTCATCTCAACATAAGGGTAATTCAGCCTGATGTCAGAATTGGGGTTGCGCATGGCATTGTTGCGGTTTTCCTTCACCTTGACCAGTGCTTCGAGGTCGATGTCGAAGTTATTGGCATCGGGCCAGATGGCTTCGGCATTGGTATAGGCTGTATACCAGGGAGTGAAAGTCAGAGGTATCTCATACTCATAGTAGTTTTCGGTGAAGTCGGCACCGATTCTGATGAAAGCAGTGAGGTCGCCATATTCGAGCTCCTGTTCCTCATAGAGTTTTTCGGCATGCACATACATCTTGAGTTTTTTGTAATGTCTGAAATCGAACTCAGTGGTTTTATAACCACCTTTGGCATCACCGTCGAGCAGGTTGACAACTGTAAACTGCATGGCCTGCTCATTGAGTCTGACAAGGCTTGTAGTACCGTAATTTGTCTCACGTTCAATTCCCGGAGGAATAACATACGGAATGGGGTCGCGGCGGCCATTTTCCTCGATGTTCACTGCCGAAATATCGAATTTGGTTTGATTTTGATCGTCGTTAACAACATATTCGCCCGGCGCAAGCAGGTTTTGGCGGTATTTACGCCATTCGCCCCTTACCAGTTCAAGGGTAGCAAAGCGTGCCACTACCGGTTTTTCGAAGCCTTTCATGAACATACGGATGAATCGTATCGAGCGAAAGTCCTGAATGTTACCAACTACTTTTTCAGGCTGGCTGATAGGGATTCTGAACTGATACCATTTCACTTCGCCCACGCCGCCGTTGGCAAGAGGAATGGCCGTTGCTTCGTGGATATCGGCGATATAACTTTCACCGATCTTCATGTTGTCAGGGTCGAGTTTTATTCTGTACTGGAAATACCTTTCCGCTTCACTAAGGGTGTTGTCGCGGTTGATGTCTTCCACATTGGGGGTTGAGCTGCCACTTGTGGGGTAATTTTCGGTATTTTGATCATCGGTGGGAGAATTACCATCGGGGCCGTTGAAGTTTTTGTAACGCTCGAGTATGCTGCTGTAGCGTGAATCGCTGTCGAGATTTGAACCTCTGAAATATTGGAAATTATCACCGGATGGGTCGGCCTCTGCCAGTTGATAGGCAATAGAATTTTCACCATACTCCTGTCTGACGAAATCGAGGAATGCGGCATGAAAACTTCTTTCATCCTCGTCGCGCAAACCGTCATAGCCAATGTCCTGAAATGCGCGGGCTCCGGCTGTATTGCTGAACGACTCAACGAGCGCCTGCAAGGTAGGTACGCGTCCCCACAGGGTTGTATCGACATTTTGTACAAGTTCGGAAGTTGGGAGTCCGTTTTCATAAAAACGTCTGCCATCGCGCAAAATATCCTCAGAAATATCACCCAGGTTGATGAACAACTCACCCCGGTTATCGCTTTCTTCGGAGAAGGGATCCATCATCCAAAACTCGATGTATTCGATGTTGGTGGCTTCAAAATCAGTTGATTCGATGCGTCTCATGATTCCGCCCCAACGGGAGGACGGATCCTGAAGGGTGCCATCGGCAGCCATACCTGCAGAGAATGTACCGGGACTGACGTCATAATTATAAGGCCCGCGTTCCTGAGGATAAAATGCCATATTCAGCACTGCTATATTCGTTGGTGTACCTGACGGAACCTCCTTATTGGGGAAAACCTCGGTTTCAAGCACCTGCCTGACACTGTTTTTACTCAGCTCATCTTTGTCCACATTGGAAGGCCTCAGGGTGCCGAATCGGTCGTAGAAAAGCGGGTCGATGATATACCAGGCAAATTTGGCTCGGTTCTTACCATATGCCAAACCCGTTTCGGGAGCCGACTCCGGGAAGAGGTCAGTTTGTCCCTGAGGCGTACTGGCCAGGTACCAGGTACTGACTTGACGCAGGTCGATTTTTGATTTGGCGCCTTCAAAGTCATCGATGTAAGAAGTTCCTGATTTACCAACAGCTCTTGAATGGCCGGGAAGGAAATGTGCAAACTCGCCATCCACGTTGATGCGGGAAACCTGGTTGCTGCTGAAGAAGGGCAGTTTATCAACCATCTTCGTCAGCCAAACCGACTCGCGTCTGTAGCTCATATCAAAGCCATAAATGGTGTTTGAAATGGGGTCGTCGCCATAGTTGACCTTTTGGGTAAGCGGCCTCTCGTGGAGGTTGAGTAAGGTTGCCCCAACCTTAAAATCGCGGTTAAATTCATGATCCACACGCAAACCCATCATGCGCTTCTGCTGAAGGCTGAACAAGGAATTGCTCTCGAGTGAAATGTTGATGGGCGTGCCCGAGCTGAGCACCCCTTCATTGATCACACGAACCCTGCCCAAGGTATAATCGACGGTGTAGTCAACATTTTCGACAAGCGGCACGCCGCCGGCAGTGACAGTGACCGAACCCTGAGGAACATTCAAGGCGTTGAGACTGATTTCGCTACCCGACTGCGATTTGTAGAATCCTTCCAGGATATATTTGTTTTTCTCAGGATATTGTTCAGCCCCTGATTTGGTCAATGTGTAAAGCGAATCGTAAGCATAGAGATTGGCTAACTCAGCATTGTTTGGAAAGACTTTTTCTCTGATGTGCCTTCCAAAGGGCTCAAGCACTGTGAAATAGATCCTGCCATTGGCAGAGTTAATCGTTCCGCCGGCTCGGGCAGCATCATCGAGGAAATCGAAAACCCCATCGCCTTTGCTCACCGGATTACCCTGCTGATCGAGGTTGTCCACATTGAGCAGGTGGATGAGCGGAACACCTTTCACACTTTCATCGCCTTCGGTGAAGTAACCTGTAGGCACTCCGTTCTGATTGCCCGAATAAAGCACGTTGAAAGTAAAATCTTCTTTATTAACCTGAAATGCTTTGATGGAATAAACGTTTTTCATCATCAGATCCCACATCGGCATGCGGGTATTGAGCGATGTTCCTTTGAGCAGCTTTACGATTAGGCTTTTGGGTGCATTGATCCCTCTGTCGGAAAATTCACCTACCTGGAAAGTGCTGTCGTAACCAATAACCGTATATTGATAGGCAACGGCCAGCGTCTGGTCGGCATTGAGGTTTGTGTTGAGACTGATAAATCCGAGCTTACTGTTAAAGGTATACTCGGTGCTACTGAGTTTGCGGGCATTTTCGATCTTATCAAAATCCTGACCGGCGACAAAGTAACCGCTTCTGCCCACAGAAAAAGGGTCGGCAGTGAGGTAGGCACTTACCCGGTTCACATCACGTACGCTGGCTGTATCGAGCCGGCTGATCAGGTTATTGGAATTGCCCGATGGCAAAGGCGGACCAGCATTGGGCATCACCTCGCTGTTGTTGAGCCATTCGCGCCGGCCCTCTCCAAGGTCAGTAAAGGCAACAATGTTGCGGTTGTCCTGCAAAGCAGGTCCAATATTGGTAACCCACACCTCAACGCGTGTAATGTTAATATCAGAAGTAATGATTGGCAGTGATGAAAGGCCTCTTTCATAGTTTTCGCGGAAATAATGCGAAAGGAAAAAGTGCCGGTTTTCTTCGTAATCAAGACTGCTTAATTTAAATTTGTTTGTTTGTGCTCCCCCTTGAACAGTGATGTTTTTCGACTCACTTTCCTGTTGGGAGAAAACAGCTGTTACTGAGGTGCGTCCGAACTGAAGTTTGGTTTTAATGCCAAAAAGCGCCTGACTTCCGCGAATAAGCGTGGTATTAAGCGGCATATTCACATTACCTGCTTCGATGAGTTTTACAATCTCGTCTTCTTTACCTTCATATTTCAAAGCGAGTTTGTTTTCAAACTGGAAGGTAGCTTCGGTATTGTAATTGGTTTTGAATTCAATTTTATCGCCAATTTTGGCAATAACGTTCATCTGTATCTGCTGATCAAAATCGAAATTGGTCGTACGCCGCTGACGCACATCAAGCTGGGGATCTTCACGCAACATACTTCTCACCCCAAAAGTAACTTCAGCTGACCCTTGCGGACGGATATCGATGGTGTTGCTTCCAAAAATCTGGTCGAACACTTTGCCGCCCACATAGATGGCCGGTATGATGGATGAACCCGAGGTTGTTTTACTGCTTTGAGCACGCTCACTCCAATACTGACTGATGCCTTTGCGGTTGTGAAACTCCATGTATTCCTTTTCGGTCATGGGAACGGGATCACGGTAAGTAAAATTTCCGATTTTGCTGACGAAAATATATTGCTTGGAAACGGGATCGTAAACCACTTCCCGTTTGATATTTGGAGGGTCGTTGAGGTAGAGGGGTGAATGATCCCGGAGCTTTTCGGCCGGCTGACCACCATCTGCCGGAACGGGGTACACGGGTTTGGGAATAGTATCAGGTTCCTGTGGCAGAAAAGGTGCCAGAAAAGGCATGCTTTCCACACGATCGGCAGGCATGGCCAAAAGGGAAGAGATAGCAATCAGCAACCCAATGACAATCAGGCCGGCTAAGCGTAAACTTAATGGTTTCAATTTCCTCAAAGGATCACTTCTTTTTGTTCTTACCTAAGCAAATTTGTTTTTGGATCACAGCACCCTGAGTGCTTCCCTGATCAACTTATCAACCGCAAGAGAAGGATTATCAGCCACAATTTTGGCGAGTACCTTGTCGGCAGCAGCTTTGTTGAATCCAAGAACGAGCAGTGCTGATAACGCTTCCTCTTTGTTCGTATTGTATGAACTACCTGTTTTTTGACCGATTACCGGCAGTTTGCCGACCTTATCCCGCAAATCAACAACGATACGCTGAGCTGTTTTGGCACCAATACCCTTCACCCGTTGCAAAGCAGCCGCATTGCCCGAAGCAATGGCTTCGATGGCTTCATGGGTACTCAACGATGAAAGAATGACCCTGGCTGTGTTGGCACCAACGCCTGAAACAGAGATCAAATGCAAAAAAAGACTCCGCTCTTCATCATCAAAAAAACCATACAACTGCTGAGCATCCTCTCTGACTGAGAAATAGGTATACAGTTTGGCCGACTCAAGCGGCTGAATCGCAGTAAAGGTATTGAGCGAAATGTGAAGATGATATCCAATACCCTGAACATCAACTACCACGTAGGCAGGGGTCTTTTCAACAAGTTTTCCTGAAATGTAAGCGTACATCATGATCCCATTTTGGAGCTGTGACAGATAAAGTGCAAAAATAACAAAAGCGGTGAAACAATGCCCGTGTTCATTGACAGACCTTTCAAAGTCAATCGATTTCTGTGAATCCGACATTTCGTTCTCACCTGCAAAAATCCAGTTCGGATGAAAGTTCTGAATTCCCTGAAAACCTTCAGTCATTTTGCGAATAAAGACGCAGAAAATTTTAACATTTAAACCAATCGAAAAAAGAATTGTCCTTTTATAAATCTCAAAACTGTTTGATACTTTTGTGGTTTACACTCACTTGAGTAAAGATATAACCTATTCAATATCAATATTATGAAGAAATATTATGTAACACTGGCAGTGATTCAGCTTTTTATTGCACTCGGAGCCATTCCTGCCGGTCTTGGCTACCTGAACGATACCAGTGGTCAGGGAATGGGCAACTCGGTGGCAATGCTCAGCCGTTCGCCTTTGACAAGTTTTTTGATTCCCGGCATCATTTTATTATTTGTTCATGGTTTTGGCAATATTGCAGGGGCCTACCTTTCGCTCAGGCGTCACAAATCTGCAGGTGTGGCAGGCATGATTCTGGGGTTCATTCAAATGGGCTGGATCGTGATTCAGGTGGCCTGGATTGGTTACCTGAGTTTTATGCAGCCAATGTTTTTTATTATCGGACTTGCCGAGGCCGGAATTGGCTATTTCTTGCTTTGGCAACATCAAAAATCGGTTGTCTGAGCTGAAATCAAACCAAAAGTTTTCCGTTGATCTGAATAAATCAGAAAACCAAAGGAATGTATCAGGAAAAAAAAACAGGTTCTGATGAAACCTGTTTCATAACAATTTGGTAAAGGATGATCAGATTACACCCAATTCTTTGCCCACTTTTGTAAAGGCTGCAATCGCCTTGTCGAGATGGGCTGTTTCATGTGCGGCTGAAATCTGCACCCTGATTCGTGCCAGACCTTTGGGAACAACAGGAAAATAAAATCCTATTACATAAATGCCTTCCTCCAGCAATTTGGAAGCAACTTGCTGCGAAAGTCTGGCATCGTATAACATTACAGCACAAATAGCTGACCTGGTGGGCTTTATATCGAATCCGGCAGCTGTCATACCTTCCAGAAAATATGCAGTGTTTCGGTGCAGTTTATCTTGAAGTTCCGTTGTTTCGCTCATCATGTCAAACATTCTGATACCTGCGTTGACCACTGCGGGAGGTAGCGAATTTGAAAACAGGTAAGGACGCGAACGCTGACGCAACAATTCGATTATTTCTTTGCGGCCTGTGGTAAAGCCGCCGATGGCACCGCCAAAAGCCTTACCGAGTGTGCCCGTAATTACATCCACTTCGCCGCGGATATTGTAAAGCTCGGTCACGCCGCGGCCTGTTTCACCAACAACGCCAGCCGAGTGGCATTCATCGACCATGACAAGGGCATCATACTTTTTGGCCAGCGCATTGATCTGATCCATCGGTGCAACATTGCCATCCATCGAAAAAACACCATCCGTAACAATGATTCGAAATCTTTGCTGCTGAGCTTCAATCAATTGCTTTTCGAGATCTTCCATGTCAGCATTGGCATAACGGTAGCGTTTGGCCTTGCTCAACCTCACCCCATCAATAATGGAAGCATGGTTGAGTGCATCGGAAATAATCGCATCCTCTTCGCCGAAAAGGGGTTCAAAAATACCACCATTGGCATCAAAGGCTGCTGCATAAAGAATCGTATCCTCTGTGCCAAAAAAATCAGCGATCTTTTTTTCCAACGTCTTGTGAAGGTCTTGCGTGCCGCAGATAAACCTGACCGAACTCATGCCAAAGCCATGGCTGTCGAGGGCCTCTTTGGCCGCCGCGATCAGCGAGGGGTGATCGGAGAGACCAAGGTAATTGTTGGCACAAAAATTCAGAACCTTTTGGCCGCTTTCGAGGGTAATCTCAGCGTTTTGCGGACTCACAATGATGCGTTCATTTTTGTAAAGGCCTGCTTCGCGAATCGAAGCAAGCTCTTGCTGAAGAAACTGTTGAATCTTGCCGTACATAAAAATGATGTTAAGTTTTCTTGCCCGGCAGAATTGCTGCCAAAGGCTTGATAAGTGATTAATTTGAAGCCTCAAAGTTAAGACAGTTTGATGAAACGGGCATCAGTCTCTGACAAAAATGAACAATCAGGCTAAATGGCAACAGAAGCAACCGCAACCAGCGGCAACAAAAAAAATGCGACCTTTGCAGTTCAAACTTCAGAACATGGAAATAGCTTCATTGGTTTCAGGCGGTGTCGACAGTTCTGTTACAATTCCTTTACTCAAGGAACAGGGTTATGATCCGGTGATTTTTTACATCAAAATAGGCATGGAAGACGTACCGGGTTTTATCGATTGTCCATCGGAAGAAGACATCGAAATCACCTCCTATATTGCGCACAAATACGATTGCCACATGGTGATTGTTGATCTGCAAAAAGAATATTGGGAAAGTGTAGTGGCCTATACCATCGATGCCGTTAAAAAAGGACTTACACCCAATCCTGATGTGATGTGTAACCGCCTGATCAAGTTTGGAGCCTTCGAAGAGCGTTTTGGCAATCAATTTGATAAAATTACTACCGGACATTATGCCAGGACAATCGAGAATGAGCAGGGTCATTTTCTTTCCACGGCTGCCGACCCGGTGAAAGACCAAACCTACTTTTTAGCACGTATCACCTATGCGCAGCTCTCGAAGCTGATGTTTCCGGTGGGTGGTCTGCTCAAACCTGAGGTGAGATCGCTGGCCGAAAAGATGAAATTACCCAGTGCACACCGACCCGATAGTCAGGGAATTTGTTTTCTGGGAAAAGTTAATTACAACGACTTTATTCGTCGGTATGCAGGCGAAAAAGAAGGGAAAATTATCGAGTTTGAAACGGGCAAAATTTTAGGAAAGCACAAAGGCTTTTGGTTTCACACCATCGGTCAGCGCAAAGGGCTTGGTTTAAGCGGAGGACCATGGTTTGTGGTAAGAAAAGACATCGGTGAAAACCTGATTTACGTTTCAAATGGCTACGATCCCGTGGCACAATACCGTGAAATGATTCCACTTACCGATCTCCAGCTGCTTCATCCTGATTTCAGACTCAAAGATGGTATGGAACTGCGTTTTAAAATCCGACATCAACCCGATTTTAACGTTGGTAGGATCAGAATAACAGATCAAAAAGTGCTGATTCAATCAACCATTCCAGTGTCGGGTGTTGCTCCCGGTCAGTTTGGAGTGCTCTATCACGCCAGCGAACCTATTTGCCTGGGCAGTGGCGTTATTGATCAGGCAGACGAAGGCTGAACCCGATTATTTTTATCCTCACTTTTGAGAGTTTTGTCCGAAAAGCTGCTAACTTCGCTTCTTTATCGGACTTGAAAATTGGAAAAGTCTGAAGCAGCCCGATTCAGCATGGTCGAACAAATAATCAGTTTATGAAATCTTTCTGTTTGTCTTTACTTACCCTCCTGGGTTTGTTGGTTCTTTCAATGAATGCTTTGGCGCAACAGCCGTCGCCTCCCCTTACGGTGACAACTTATGACAGCCTGACTGCAATTGTCAACCGACTCGATCAACAGTCGGAATACATTACGAATGAAGTGATTGGACAATCAGTCAATGGGAGAAACATTGTTGCAATGAAGTTTTCAGCCGGCAACTTCGGTATGGATAACAACAAGCTGAAAGTCTTGATTTTTGCCCAGCAACACGGCAATGAACAAAGCGGAAAAGAAGGTGCATTGATGCTTGCCCACTGGCTCCTGATGAAAGAAAACACCTGGCTGCTTAACCACCTCGACCTGGCACTAATTCCGCAAGTTAACCCTGATGGTGCTGAAGCAAACAAACGCCGGAACGGAAATAATATGGACCTCAACCGCAATCACCTGATCCTCACAGAGCCTGAAACACAGGCGCTTCATCATTTTTTCGATCAGCACCTTTTTGAAGTCACACTCGATGTGCATGAATATGCTCCCTACGGCGATGATTGGAAGCAGTTTGGCTACCGTAAAAATACCGAAGTTGCCCTTGGCGGATGTACCAACCTTGGTGTTGACAAGCAACTCAGGTCACTTGCAAACCAGGAAGCGCTGCCTTTTATGATGGACTATATCCGCAGAGCCGGTTTTAGTTCGTTTGTATATTGTCCGGGCGGACCTCCGGAAATTGACTACATCAGACACAGCACTTTCGATATCAACGATGGAAGACAAAGTTTCGGAATTCAGCAAACATTTTCATTTATTCAGGAAGGAATGAATGGCGAAGATCTGTTTGCCGATAACATTAGCCGTCGGGCAGCGGGCCAGATGACAGGAATGACGGCGCTGCTGCAGTTTGCAGCAGAAAACCGCAGTCTGATTAAACAACAGGTAAATGATTCACGCAGAGCTATTTACGTTGATTCGCTTCAAACCAGAGTCTCCATACAGTCAATCCATCTGTCTGACGGTAGTATACTCGAATTGCCTTTGTGGTCCTATTTCACCGGAAAAGATACAGTGGTCAGAGTTCAGGATTATCGTCCGACAGTGGGCACTCTCACCGATGTTGAATGGCCAGAAGGTTATCTTATCCCATTGCAAAATACTGATCTGCTTGCCTGGACAGCGAGGCATGGAATGAAATCTGTAAGCTTGCCTGAAAACGGTGTGAAATTTGAGCGCTACTTTATACATGCAATCGACAGCATTGATTTTGAACGGGATATTATCGTTGATCCAGTAACTGAAAAGTCGGAAACAAGCCTGGCGGACGATACTGAATACCTGTTTTTCCCTACAGCTCAATTAAAAGGGCGGTTGCTCGTCATTGCCATGGAACCTAAATCGATGCTTGGACTGGTTACCTACGACCGGTATAAAAATCATTTAAAAGAAAAGACCTATTTCCCTGTTATCAGAGTAGTAAAAAAATAATTCACACCAATTAAAACAGCCTTTATGAAGATTGAAAACATCGAACTTTTCCACATCAGGATGGAACTCGTGAGTCCGTTTACCACTTCGATGGGAACGGAATACGACGAAGAACACATTATCGTGAGAGTTGGTGCGGAAGGGCTTACCGGCTGGGGTGAATCGGTGGCTGAAGGCACACCTTTTTATTCCTATGAAACAGTGCAGACAGCCTGGCATATTTTAAAAGACTTTCTGATTCCCGACATCCTTGGAAAAGAACTCAGCAGCATCGGTGATGCTATTGGTGCCTGGGAAAGAGTGCGTGGTCACCGAATGGCAAAAGCTGGGCTTGAAGCTGCATTGTGGGATCTTTTTGCCAAAGCACAGAACATTTCACTTTCCCAGCTCCTTGGTGGCAACCGCCAAAAAATTGATGTGGGCGTCAGCATCGGTATCCAGGAAAATGAAAGCCAGCTGCTCAGGAAAGTAGAAGGCTACCTGAAAGAAGGATACAAGCGGATTAAAATCAAAATCGCACCCGGTCACGACCTCATTTACGTGAATGCCTTGCGTCGGGAGTATCCCGATCTGCTGCTTCAGGTTGATGCCAACTCAGCCTACACCCTTGGGCACAGTGATGTTTTCACTCAAATGGATGAGGCTAACCTGCTCTTGATCGAGCAGCCCCTCGGTTATGAAGACATTTATGAGCATTCCAAGCTTCAAAAACTGCTCAAAACACCCATCTGTCTCGACGAAAGCATCCACAGCCTCGACAATACACGCGCCGCCATTGAACTCAACAGTTGCCGGATCATCAACATCAAGCCAGGAAGAGTGGGTGGTTTCAGCGAATCAAAATTGATACACGACTACTGTGCTTCACAAAACGTTGCCGTATGGCATGGCGGCATGCTTGAATCGGGAATTGGCAGAGCCGGCAATGTTGCCCTGGCTTCTCTTCCAAACTTCAGCCTTCCGGGTGATATTTCCGCGAGCAAGCGCTACTATAAGCAGGACATTGTTTTACCCGAATTCACTGTCAACAGCGACGGAACCATGGATGTTCCTTCCGGACCCGGAATCGGCGTGGAGATCGATCAACAAGCACTTAAAAAGGTTACTGTCAGAAAAGAAATTTTCAAAGCCTGAGTTTTGCGAAAGTTGATTTTTTCAGGGATCAAGCTCATTTCATTTCGATTATTCATTTCCAGCATCATAGCTTTTTAGATTCAATAAAACACACCAAGAATCTGAAGTATGTCAGCTGCTGAATCACTCTTAAAATTCAAGAAAAGTCGATAAAAGCGGGCTGTTTTTGGTAAAATCTTCGTAAATTGCCTGTTTTTAAGCCCAATTAAATATGAAACGTTTATACACCTCGTTTTTTATAGCCATGCTGCTGCTTTCGGGCTGTTCCAAAGTGGCCGATGAAAGTTATGAGGAGCTGATCCTCGGCACCTGGCTGAATACCCATGTAAATGAAACAGCTGTAGAAACAGATGCAGCTTACGTGATGGAATTTCGCGAAGGTGGTATCGAATTCTATTCAACCGGCTACCAGATCGATGAAAACAACCGCAAATGGATTGATGGCACCCAGTTTAGCTACAGTTTCAACAACAACCAGCTGGTTATTAGCGGAACCAACAGTTTCGATGCCTTTTTTGAAATGGTTTTTGTGCTGGAATATATCAGCAAGACAAAATACATTTATAAGGTTGGAAGTTTCAAAATCAATGGCATCGACTATCCCGACGAGAAAGTTTATACCTGTACCCGTGTTTCGAATGATTTGAAGTCCAGCATAACAGGCACCTGGTATGGGAAATCGACTGAGACCGGAAGTGCAGACACAGCTTTTCATTATTGGCAGTATTTTGACAATGGCTCTTACGATTATTTTTACCGCAACGAAGAAGGCAATTGGATTAACAAACCCGACAATGAAGGAAAATACTACCTCTATGGAAATCATTTGGCTACCAATTTTACCAACGACCTCATTTCAGGTGGAACAGGACTGGCATACGAATGCTGGGAAGTTAGCATCAACGGCAACACCATGAACTGGACAGGACGTCGGTCGGGTGGCCGGATTGCCTCCTACAGCATGCAAAGAGTAAGTTCACCACCCATTTCAGGCCAGTAATATCCCGGAAGATCAAGCCGGATGTAATTCATTTCATGATCGGGTCAGATATTTAAATCAGCCATTTAACTATCTCTTGCATTGCGAACAAGTAATAAACAAGAATCGCAAAAGTGCATGTTTTTTTGATCAATGTCTTCTACATAAGTGCTGGATTGCATCACACAACCGGGAGTGTGACAGTGGATTAGTCCATAGCAATGACCTAGTTCGTGGTTTACTTCTTTGATCAACCGGCTCAAAAATACTTTTTCGTCTCTGGCAAGACCATATCGTTCGTTTGACAATCGGTGAGCTGAAGCTATCGCCGATTTACCGTTCAGGTAGGCCTGACCGTAAATGTATGTCAGAATAGGAATAAAAATATCTACACTGAAAAGCCCGATCAGTTTTCCCTGCTCAAAACCCGCTCTCTGATCCACAAAGGCAAGCAATTTATTTCCGTTGTATTGTTTGCGTGACGAATCAAAAAACTCACTCAGGTCAACATATTCTTTTCTAAAAGTGAAGACAGCATCGAATTCTTTGCCTGCAACAGCACCCACTTCGCTGAGCAGATCGTTGTCGAAGTGGCCGAAGTTGAACAATGTAATTTTTTTTTGTGTCATGCTGTCGGGGGGAGCTGGCAGATCAGCGAATCCGGATTGGCAGGGGTCAGCCTTGCTTCAGGTCGTATTTTTTTATTTTGTTGTAGAGTGTAACCCTGTCAACCTGCAAGGCTTTAGCGGCTCGTGAAATGTTCCAGTCATACTTATTCAGGATGGAGAGCACGTGTTTTTTTTCGAGATCTTCCAGGCTTTCAGAAGAAATTGTGGCAATTTCTTTTTGCAGCGGAAGGTCTTTCACCCTGATTTCCTTTCCATTACCAACCACAATGGCCCTTTCGATCATATTTTCGAGCTCACGCACATTACCCGGATAGTCATACTCCTGCAATTTGAGAAGGGCAGCAGCTTCGATGCCGACCAGATTCCTGCTCATAGCCAGACAATATTTTTTGATAAAATGCTGAACCAGCTCCGGAATATCTTCCATCCGGTTTCTTAAGGGCGGGATGCGAATGTTAACCACATTTAGCCGGTAATAAAGGTCTTCCCTGAATCTTCCTTCCTCAACAAGTTGTTTTAAATCGCGGTTGGTGGCACAAATCACCCTGAAATCAGAGCTGATCAGCTTGTTGCCTCCTACCCTGATGAAATTTTTTGTTTCAAGCACGCGCAGCAATTCAATTTGCATCTTCATGGAGATGGTGGCAATCTCGTCCAGAAAAATTGTTCCGTTATCGGCCATTTCAAAACGGCCCTTTCTGTTGTAGACAGCCCCTGTAAAAGCACCTTTTTCGTGTCCAAACAATTCACTTTCAAGCAAACTTTCACTCAAAGCACCGCAATGCACGCTCACGAGGGGGAAATAACGGCGGGGTGAATTGGCATGAATGGCTTTGGCAAATAACTCCTTTCCCGTGCCGCTTTCACCCGTGATGATGACAGAGGCATTGGAAGCGGCTACCTGCTGCACCTCGTGGAGTACCTCGCGAATGGTTTCACTGTTTCCGATGATGTCTTCCACATGCTCAAGGCTAAGGTGCTGCCTAAGCTGTTCATTTTCCTGGCTCAGCATGATTTGCCTCGAAGCATTCCGGATGAGATGGGAAAGATCATCCGGGTCAAAAGGTTTGGTAACATAATCAAAAGCTCCGTCTTTAAGTGCCTGCACCGCTGTGTCGACAGTAGCAAAAGCTGTCATGATGATCACGATGGTTTCTTTACGGATTGTTTTGATACGTTTCAATAACTCAAGGCCATCCATTCCGGGCATCTTGATGTCGGTGAGGATTATATCGAAATGATTGTTTTCGAGCATACTAAGGGCGGCACCTGCACTTTCGGCACAACCGGCCGCAAAACCATCTTCGATAAACCAGTTATACAAAGAATCTCTTACCGATTCTTCATCATCCACGATGAGGAGTGAGATTTTTTTATTCATTTCAATCGTTTTTTGATTTGACGAGTGGTAAAGTCACTGAAAAAGTTGTGCCCATACCAGGTTCTGAAGTCACTTGTATTTTACCCTGATGACTGCTGATGATGCCATGGACAATGGGAAGTCCCAGACCAATACCACTGGCTTCGTGTTTAGTGGAAAAGAAAGGTTCAAAAATATTTGGTATGATTTCTTTGTTCATGCCCTGTCCGTTGTCAGTAATTTCAAATACAATGTGTTTTTCATCAGGATTACTGGTTCGGATCACAATTTCGCCATCCGATTCAGGTGGAATGGCCTCGGAGGCATTGACAAGCATGGCCAGGCAGGCTTGTTTGATTTGATTGGGGCTGCAGCTGATTTGGTCGGTTCCGGCTTCGAAGCGGGTGTAGAAAGCGATGTTGGCAATTTTGAGTGGATGACGCATCAACTCGGCAGTTGACATTAATATGGTGTGCAGGTGACAAGACTCATGATCGGATTGGTCTTTGCGCGAAAAATCGAGTAGTCCTTTCACAATATCGCCACAACGTTTTGTTTCGCTTTCGATAAAACGCAGGTTCTTCAACATAGTATCCTTGCGTGAAGGGTCGAATTCGGCTGTTTGCAATTGTTTTTGAATCAGTTTGGCATAAACAAGAATTCCCGAGAGGGGGTTATTCAATTCATGCGCTACCGAAGCTGAAAGCTTTCCAAGTGATGCAATACGCTCTATTTGAATGAGTTCATTTTGCACACTACTCAACTCCTCCGACTTTCGCTGTACTTTGTATTCAAGTTGTTTCGACCAGTTTTCGAGTTCTGTGTTGGCAGCCTGAAGCTTATCAAGCATTTCGTTGAATGCCTGTGACACCTGCCGCATATCATCCATCTGACCCGGATCGGTTTTTAGACGTGTATGCCTGTCGCCCGAGGTCACCGCTAAACTAGCCTCTACGAGCGCCGAAAATGGTTTCTGGATGTGCTTGCGTGTAAACAAGACGAGCAGGGAAGCGAGTAAAAGTGTAGCCACCATGGCAAGTAGAAAATACCGACCGGTGGTATGGCTAACTGCCTGATCATATTCACCTAACGGAAGTTTAATGATCAGTGATCCGAGCACCTCGTCATCCTTTCCATGTGCATGGCACCGGGCGGTATAACAGCTGTTTTCGTTGAAAATCTGATTCCGGATCAACAAATACCGTTCACTGTTGTCGGTTCTGTACATGCTGCAGGCATTTTCCAGGCCGATAATTTTATAGCTTTTCCCCTTTCCGGGAAAGAGGTCGTTGATGGCTTTGTGGCATTGAATGCAGTCGGGCTGGTTGTAGTGTGTGGCATCGCTGGAATAGGAAGAATACACCAGGCTATCGAACTCGTTGTAAAGATTCACTTCATCGATGCCGCTGAGGGTATTGATGATATCGAGGGTGTTATAAAGTGCAGTTTTGTCGTTTTCGAGCATGGAATGATACAAAGCACCTTCCACAATTGAGGCCACATTATTGCCGTTCTGATAAATGATTGTTTTCAGGTAGCGATCGTTGACCGATCGAAAAATGACGAAATAGGCAGCCAGCAGAAACATCGAAAGCAGGGCGATGATTAACACCACCCTGCTGTAAACCGACGAATAAAACTGCCGGAAGCGCTGTCTCACGCTTCGGGGTTTCGATGCTGGATTATGCCTTCCTTTTGCCATAGAAACGATGTCTGCTCAAATATTTTATTTCGGCCGAAGATTTAAAGAGTCCAAAAAAACAGCTTTGATCAATCCGGCAAGAAGTCATGCAATTTCGGTTTTTTTTTGCTCAAAGTCAACCCTCCTTTGAAACAGTGATTGATGGTAAAAACTTCGTTTCAAAATCATTCCAGATTGCCGGCGGAAGCTCTTCGAGAATGTGCTCGCGGAGTTCGCCACCATCCTGTAATGTAGCAGGTTGCAACTGCGGCTCGTGTTCCGACAGACTGTTGACCAGAAAATCCTTGAAGCGTACGATCTCCTTCTCTGCCCAGCCTGCAGTGGCATCTGCAAGATAATAATCCCTGGTTTCGGCAATCCAGTCGGATGGTATCATTTCGAGCAACCAGCCATTTCCATAAGGATCCAGCAACAGATTTTCGGCATCTGCATGGCTGTAACGGAGAATTTCTCCCGTCAGCGGCGCAGCAATCTTCATCACTTTTTCGCCTTGTCTGATTTCGAACAATTGTTCTCCTTTTTTCACTAATTCGCCCTCAGCTTTGAGTGGGACAACCCGGATACGACCGGTGATTTTCAACAGCAGGTCGCTCAAGCCTACCCTGGCTTTGCCCGATTTGAGCAGGTGCATCCAACTGTGATTGGGGCTGTGATAAACACCACGCGGCATGGTCACAAACTTCAGGCTTAAGGTTCCCAGTGCGTGTCCGATTTGTTGGGTAATTTTTACCTTTTTATTGAGCATAATCCAGAAAGGAATAAGAAACAAAAAGAATACGATGGTCAGAATGTATTCAAAACCCTTGGTTTCGAATAAGTTATAATAATGAAATCCGTCCATATAGTGATTATTTAATGGTTAATAAATCGTATTGGTTAATGGCCGCCACCCACCCATTGAGGCAAACGTTGCAAAACAGGCATCCTGCGAACGATCCAGCGTAAGACCCAAATTTCGATGAAAATGATGGTGAGTGTAACGGTAAACTCCTGCCAGCTTGGGATGTACCTTTCAGCAGCATCCCAGCGGTAACAGATGATGGAAATATTCATCCTGTTGAGCATAATACCAAGTAAGGTGAGCACAGCTGCGATCCGGATAAGCAAAACGTTTTGCCTGCGGTAAGCCATAAAAAACATCAGCATAGGCAAGACAACAAAACCCAGCACCTCGAGCAAAAACCAGTAACCCATCGGGCTATTGATATAGGCATAGTTTTGCTCATGAACAAAAACGAGCACCAGTAGGGTAAGGTAGGCAAACATACCCAAGGCGCATATTTTAGACAAACCGGTAAGGATGTTGTGATGTGCCTGTTGATCATTTTCATTCAGCTGACCGGAAAATACTTTGTGACTGATCGAACCTTCGAAAATGACCATTGAAATGCCGGCAAAAACACTTGAAACAACAAATAGCAGAGGAAGATAGCTGTTATACCAAAGCGGATGAATTTTGTCTTTTGCCATCAGGAAAAGGGCTCCGATGCCCGACTGATGCAGTACCGAGAGTGTGATACCAAAAATTACCGCCCCCATGGCAATTCCTGTCAGGAAGCGATGTAGTTTGCGTGCATTCAGCCATTCGGCAATGGCGGGCGAAAACTCAATTAAAAGAGCAAGCATATACAAGAGAAAATGCCAGCCAACAAGAAAAAGAACCGAGCTTACACCAAAATTATTACCGATAACTACATTGATTACGTTGAGTGGACGGCCCAAATCGAGCAGTAAGGCAGCCGAGTAAAACAGATAGGCCAAAAAACCATTCAGAACAGTAATGCGCAAGATAGGTCGGTACTGTTTCAGGTTTAGTATGTTTACCATGAAAACCAACACATAGGCCCCGCCGGCAAAAGCCACACCTGTCACAACATCAAAACCGATCCAAAGTCCCCAGGGTACATCCTGAGTCAGGTTGGTAACTGAGCCGATACCATTCTTAAACCGAAGAAAAATGATCACTAAACCGACTACTATTACTGGAAAACTGATGATGTTGAAGGGGGTAAATATCTTTCCTTTGGGTTTCAATTCAGAGATTAGGAAGGAGAAAATGCTTTCTTTTTGTCTCATTCCAATTGTTTGTGTATTTGAATTCATATTTCTTCCTCCTTGTTTGAAGATTTTTTTGTGGCTTCATAAATACCGAGCAGAACTGCCGGAAGCAGGATGTCGACAGGAGCAATGCTTGAGATAAAACCCTTGGTAAGTGAGGGGTACGACGTATGCTGTATATTCGTATTGAGTCCAAGTTCGTTGAATGGCACCGGTGAAAGGTATAGCCACGAAGTGCCTCCTGCTTCATGTTCACCATAAATGTGATCAATATATTTGTCGGGTTCATCGTGAATGCGTCTGCGGGCTTCCCTGATCAAATCGCTTCGCTTACCATACATAAGAGCCTCTTCGGGACAATTGTAGGCACAGGCAGGAATCTCTCCTTCACTAATCAGATTAATGCACATATCGCACTTAACAATCTGTGGATTGGTACTGTGATATTCAAATTTTGGAATGTCGAAAGGACATGATATCATACAGTAGCGACAACCCATACATTTATCCTCCCGCCAAATCACAGGTCCTTCGGGTGTTTTATGCATTGCCTGGGTGAGGCAGGCTGCATCGCAGGCCGGCTGGTTGCAATGCATACACTGGATTTTACGCGGTAAACTGCCTTTGCTTGTTTCGTAATGATTGACCACCGTACGATGCTTCTCATCTGTTTGCCTGAAAGGCGGATTTTTTGGAATGTCGAAATCCGAAAATCCATGAGCATCCGCACAGTCCCACTCACATCCGTGACAGCCCCGGCAACGTGTTACATCATAGAGAATCCCGTTGAGTTCGGTCCCGCTTTCCGTTTCATTGCTTGCAACAACTGGTTTGCCCACCGTGAGAGCCATAGCGGTGGCACCCATCGCCTTGAAAAAAGTCCTTCTGTTGATTGACATATTTATAATTTTTTAATCGAAACGAAGTGCCTAGCTACGCAAAAACATCTGTTGAAAATCTTCCCAAACACGTGGTTCAGCTGTTTCCATTAACCCTTCAGTCAGTTCACCTCCATCAAGCATCACCGGCTGAGCATTAAACTGAGTTGATCCTTGAACAGTATTGACAAGATATTCCTTCAATCGGTTAAATTCGGTTCTTAGCCAATCGCGATAAGGCTCGGCCATGTATAGAAAATCAAGTTCGCGTTTCCAGTTTTCGGGCTCAATACGGTAGAGCCAATCGGAGGAAACGTGGTTTCCATCTCCCTTTAAGGCCGGATTAACGGCAATAATCTTACCTGTGACAGGCGACAAGATATTCACTTTTTTGCCCTGATGCGTGATGCTCGCCATCACTTCGCCTTTGGCAAAACTCTTACCCGGAACCATCATTGTCAGTTTCGGTTGACTTCCAAATAGGTGTTGCATGAAATCATCCAGACCAATTTTAACCATGCCATCCTCTTCCAGGAAAGCCCAGCTATGGGTTTTGTCATACATGCGACCTCCCGGCGAACGAAATGAGTCAGCGCCAAAGGTCAAGCCGGACGAAAGTTCAGCTTCAACCGGCATTGAACGATCGCGGAAAAATACATACACTACAAAAGAACCGACCAACAAAATACCAGCCGTAAACAACAGAATCATAATCCAAACTGCTACACCGGCGTTGGCAGTCGTTTCGCCTACAGGCTGCATTTCGGGTTCCAGTTGCCTGATGGCAGCCAATTGTTCATGTTTGTTAAGCGGCATCAAACCGGAGGCAACCAGTTGGTCGTCAGCTTCTGTATAGATCCAGCGAAAAAAGTTCATGTTTGACTCATCAGCATTGTTTGCACTGAGCATTACGTTAACAGACAAGGCTCGGGGATATTTTCCCAACCATACAGCGCGGGCAAATTCAGCCGGACTGTTATAAAACAATTCATTGTCATCCAGTTGTCCGTTGCTGTTTCTGTCGATCGGAATAATTTGCTTGTCAGCATCAAAAATTGCACCTCCATGATTGATCTCTGAGAAAAACACAAACCTTACCCCTTCAACAGTTTGCGGTGTATGATCTGCTTCATTTTGCAGGTCTTCGTTCAAAAAACGCATCAGGCTCAGTCTGACGGCTTCACCCGAAACGGTAGATTCGTTCATCATGGCTTGAATATCACGAATCCTAAGTCCGTGTTTCATCAAAAATCCGGCTTGCGGATGACCGGCATCAATCACGGCCACCACGGCATCGCGCGCTACGAGCAGCTGAATTCCATCCTCCGGCTTTGTGAATCCATAAGACAGGGTCAATTTGTCGCTGTTAGTATCTCCGGGCCTCACGGCACCGGGAGTGGCCGAAAGATAAGCTTCTTTTAAGGCGTCGGATAAAGTTCGAAGGGATTCATTTCCCGCATTGGTTGCCTCGAGTTTTACCGGTTGAAAAGACAGGAATCCTGCAAGAATAACCAGATAAAAAATAACATGTTGTGCTTTCATGGCTTTGTATCGTTTAAAGGTGAATATTATGTTCATGCCTTATTGATAGGCCAAAACCATGCCAACAATTGTTATGTTATTGTATATCTGTTGTTTATGAAATATCTGCTTGAAAACACAAGCCATCAACTGTTGAATAAATCAACAGCTAAAAAATCCGAATAAACTATCTGATTGATTTATTGGTTTTTATGGTTTGTGTTGATTTTTTATACAGGTGTTGATTTATTCAACACATTATTACAATACACACGATAACAGCACTTTACAGAGCATATAAAAATCAAAATATCGTGAAACATACCAAAGAAAAGCTTCGTTAGGCAAAACTTAACAAGCAACCTAGCCCAAAAGGCTTTATCAGCAGCAAGACGAATTAAATAGTGCTTGTCCTTAAAGTCCGATGGCTTCGTTATATTCGTCATTCATGTCAGTCATTTACATTAGTAAACTCCTGACATTCATTCCGCACATGCCTCGCCCTGGAACTTTAAAGCTCAAGCACCTGACATTATGGACAGACACTAAATAAGGAAAAACCCTTCGGGATTGACAAAATGTTAGAACTATTTCCCGGTTTCTCAGTTTAATTTGCGGATGTGCAAATCATCAAAAAAAACGGAGTCCTGGCCTTTGTTCCAGACATAAACTTTGCACCAATTGTCAAAATCATCCGGAATCAGCACCTCCAGGCTTATCCTGCCCCACCCCAGCTGATGCAGGCTGTCGGTTTCATTTTTTGGCAGGTAAATCGTCTTGCTGTCGCCCGATGAAAACACGAGCGAAGCATTTGCATCGGCAGGTTTTTTCCAAACACTTACCTGATATTTTTGACCCGGTTTAACCTTAAAATCAATGCCTGAAGTAAAGGATTTGTCAGCGGTCAGCAGAGCAGCATGGTCTCCTGAAAAAGATTCCAATTTGGTTTGACTTTTGAAGCTTACAAATTTATAGTGCTGATCGGGCGAGATGAAATGATTGGAATCGGCACTCAGCTTCTCGAAATTGTTGATAGCCTCCGGTCCGATAGAGGAGCGAAGGGTTGGTCTCGTTTTGTAGATACCTTTCCGGAGCGAAGGGTAATCCATGGATTCAAGCAGGTCATAAAATTCCGTATCGGCCTTTAGTTTTCCAAAACTGTACCAATAAGCTTCTTTGGTCATAAAAGCATAATGAATCGTCGCGTACTTATACTGCAGCATCTGAAAGATATTGAAAGCCATCAGCACCACCATTACTGCTTGCAACAGGTTTCCCAACAAGCGTTTTCGATCGAAAACCTGATCGGTAAAAGCGGCAAGACCCAAAGCCATGAATCCATAGGAATCAATCATTGGCCGCGCACCAAAGCTGCCTCCATATGACCAGTCCCACCAACTGAAAATAACATAGATGTTTATGAGCATGAATATCAGTACCGGCACAAAAAAGGCAGCAGCTTTTTTTCGAAGGCTAAAAATACCGATCAGCGCAAAGATCATGACAGGTGTGTAAATCAACCATCCCTTTCTGTAACTGAACAAGCCCCTTATAATCTGCGGGTTATTAAAGAAAAATCCTTCTTCACCATAGGTATAGAAAAACCAGCTGCCTGTGTTGACCTTCCAAAATATCAGTTGTGGAAGCACCACAACAAAAGCCATGGCAGCAATGACCAGGATGTTTCTCCAATTGCCAAACAACAGGAAAAACCGGGCTTTCAGATCACCGATTTGTTTGATGTCGAAAAGCAAAAAGAAAATTGCAATCAGGCCATTGGTAGGTCGGATCAAGCCAATAAGACCATAGGTAAGTCCAAGCCAGATGCTGGTTTTTGTGTCGGCTCGTTCATACCATCGCATAGTGAGCCATGCAAAGAGTAGAAAGAGGAAAAAATTGTAAGCATGCGACATTGGAGCCTCGAGGGTAAGATAATAAAATAAATTGGTTCCGGCCGTCACAATCATCAGGATAAAAGCAGTGAGTCTGTCGGAAAAATACTGAAGAAGAATTTTTCTTAGAATCAGCAATCCGGCCATGCCGTAAAAGAAAGCACTGAAAACCAGCCAGTACATATAAGGTTCGGTGAAACCAGTGGGCGCAACACCGCTGAGATGTGCCTGCAAATGTCCGATCAGAAAGAATGGAAGGTAAAGAAAGGCAAGACCCATGGTCATTTTTTGATAGATGCCACCGTCAGGAGTTCTCAGACGCAGTATATGACCACGATATTGTTCGTGCTGTTTGATCACGAAATCGAACTTCATGTCCTGATGAATGACGGCTGCAGGTAAATAGCTGTAGTAGCCCATAATATCATGAATGACAACACCGTGTTTTTCTTTCCAGAGGTGGTTGTTATAATTGGTCCAGATCACAGCCAAAGCCAGCATCAGGATTACCATACCGGAATAGCCGGATTTGCTTCGCCAAAAACACATCCGCTCCCTGATTGCTTTCAACTTCTCAAAATATGGGTTCATTCTTTCGTTTTAAGTCGTTACTTACATTTTGATCACACGTTCGTCTCTGGATTTGAGCATGTTGTTCCAATCCTTGCCGATTACTTCCAACGATGCTTTCAGCGCTTGTTCAAAAGGTGTGGGCTGATAACCAGTATCTTCCTGCAAGGGCTTGATATCAAGGTGTGAGTCCTGCAGAATACCTTTCACATGCTCAGCAGTAAAAAGCGGAACTTTTTGCACTTTTTGAAAAAGCATGCCAAGCGCTTTGGCTAAAAAAACCGGGACAGGTACTAAAATACGCTGCTTATCATAATGACGCAGGATCAGCCGGATAAAGTCCCTGAAAGCAATCACACGGTCGCCTGCAATTTGATAAACCTTTCTTTTCGTTTTCTCATTTGCCACAACACCAATTATTTCCCTTGCAAAATCTTTGACATATACCG
Organism: Bacteroidales bacterium; assembly: GCA_024709145.1. Classification (GTDB taxonomy): domain Bacteria; phylum Bacteroidota; class Bacteroidia; order Bacteroidales; family F082; genus JALNZU01. The sequence continues at coordinate 61,824 of JANJXG010000123.1, forward strand.
GATGCTGAGTTTCACGTCCCTGCCCGATCAAGGGCACAAAAAACGGAAAACGGAATACATTTTTCAAAACCCTGTTCAGGCCCAGACTTTCGGGACCCATAATCAAAGCCGGAATAAACACTGTGTAGTCGAGCGCTGATGCAGTCAGCAATTCCTGTCCTTTGAGCTTGGTCACGCCATAGGGACCTTTGATCTGTTTTAGTACCACCACACTACTGATGAAAACAAAGCGGCTGATGTCATGTTGCGTGGCAAAGTCCATCATATTACCCACACCGGTAGTATTGACTTTTTCATTGGCAGCATAGTCGGAGCTTCCCAGCAAGGCTGCCACATGAATGATGGCAACTACCTGTCGGTTGCGAACCGCTTCTCTGAGGTTATCCTGTTGATCCGCGGGCAGGCTGATGTCGGTCTCCAGGTAAGTTACAGCCGGATGATCGATCCTTACGGGGGCGAAATGTTTGAAGCTGCAAGCCAATACATTATAGCCTTGAGCTACTGCCTCCATGACTGTATAATGGCCAAGGTAGCCATTCGCTCCGGTGATAATCAACGTCTTATTCATGTTCATTTATTTGATTTGGAATACAGTAACATTTGTCCTGCCAGCAAAGCCACCAGTCCACCACCCATTTGGGCAATGAGCATGACCAAAAAGGAAAAGGAAAGTACAAGGGCTTGAGGAAAGCTTCGGAAAACATACAAAAAAGTGAGTTCACGGGTTCCAACCCCCATGATTGTCACAGGCAGCATATTCAACAGGCCTGAGACAGCAACAGCGCCTGAAGTCCAGATGAAACCCGCATCAAGTCCGGTTGAAAGGCCCAAAAAATAGCAACTTACAAAATAGCTGATATTTGAAATCAAACTTAGCAAAACAATGGCAGAAGAAGTGAGTGGGCTGAATCGCCGGGCTGTGATCTGCGTTTTTGACAGCTTGCCAGGAAGTTTTTTCATCATGCTGTTGAGTAGTCTGTTAAATGATGCTGAGGCCAGCAAAAGCATCGAAAATAACAAGGCAAACAGGCCGGAGGCAATAATAGAAAAGCCATAGAAAGATGACCAATCGAGGTAATCGCCACCGAGAACCGACAAACCGGCCAGGATAACAAAGACTCCAATATCGAGCCCGCGTTCGGCCAGCACCCTGATCCCGGAAGCAACCACATTGCCGGTTCCTTTTTCGTGCCCGGCCTTAAGTAGTTCGCCCATGCGGGCAGGCGTAACAACCCCGATAGCATAACTTTCGTAAAACCGTCCAAGACTTAAACGCCAGGAAGTCCATTCGTTTTTACCTTCATTCATCAAATGCCAGCGTATTCCTTTGGCCGCCAATACAATCAGCTGAAATGCAATGCCAGTCAGCAGCAATTCAACCGACGACCTCGATAGTTGGTCCAACAGTTTCGGGAAATCGACCCGAAACATGATGACCACAAAAAGTACGATTCCCAGCAAGCGAAGCAAGCCAAAAAGCCGTTTGAGCACTCCTTTTGGAGCCAAGGTTTGCCGGTGTGAACTAACTTGACTCACAACTGTCTGCGTTTAATGTCTTTCGTGGATTTTTTCCATATGTTGCGGCTTTTTTCGAACATACTACCCACAAAACTTAGCGGCAGTAATTCTACCAACCAACGTGCCATGCCAGTGCCAAGAAGTAAAAAAAGGCTGTCAATCACCAGCTCCATCAGGAAGCGGCTTATTCCGAATCCACTGAGACGATAGCCATAATCAGGGGTCTCTTTACCCAGCATCCGCATCAGGCGCATACGAATAAATGCTCCTCTCTTCTTCAAGTCGTAACCATGTGAATGCATGGCAATAGAGGTTTCGAGATCGAGGGGGTTCAGCGAAAGCCATTTTTCGGCCTCCATCGCCCTAATAAGGGCTTCGCCTTTAGCCGAACGCCCAAAAACCATCGAAAAACCTTTTCCTCGTTCTTCGTACACCGGAGCCCAGGCATCTCCACCCGACACATCCGTGAACTCGTTAGTCAGGTCGGTACATAAGAGGCTGTTTTTCACAATATGAAACGGAATCAGGTAATTGGCGTGAAACTTCTTCAGCTGGAACACCTTACCATTCAGCAGTTCGACGCGCATATTCCCGGGCCATTCCCCGTGACGGAAATAAAGCTTGCTGATCTGCCGGTAGTCTTTTTCCCCATTCGATTTTAAAAAACTTTTTATCGAACTGAAATGAAGTGTATTGCCATAAAAAGGTCCGAAAACGTACTCGATATTCCTTACCCAGGGATGCTGCATCTGCTGCAGGATTCTGATGCTTTGCACCTGACCCGGCAAACCCACGTAGGCCAGTTTGCCTTCGAAAGCACCGATTTGAGGCAGGATTTCGTTTACGGAGGATATAATGTATTTGCTTTGGGCAGCCTCAAGTATTTCTTCTTCCGTGGTAGCAATAAATGGCTCTGTGAGCCAGGGTTTTGATTTTGACATACCCAAAACAACCGCGCCTTGTATATGCTGCTTGCGCAACAGATAGATTAGCATGGCGCTGATAATACCTCCGCTGGCAGCCTGATGTCTGATCAGCGGATCGAGTGCATAACCAATGCTGATGCTTCGATATGGGCCGGTGTAGGTGTGAAAAGAAGGTTCGCTGCCAAACACAGCCATGCGATTGGCGGGAAAATCGAAACCCTTTCCACTGCAGGCTTTCAGGATGATCTGCATATTTTCCTCATCGGGCTCACGGATGATTTTCGGTAAATACCTGCCTTCTTTTTCACCAAAAACAATTTTTCCGGCTGAAAGACCCACACAGCTTCCGCAGCGATTGCATAGGCCTCCCTGAACAACCTGACGGAATTGGTCAATACTTTTCACACACAAAAAATTGTCGGATTCCTAACTCGGCCAGAATACTGCCCTGAAAAGCATTGATAAGCCGTTCTCCAAACTCCCTGATTAAGGCCGGCCCAACAGGGATAAGTACAGTGCCTTTGTGCAGCAGTAACTTCCAGCCACTTTTTTCAAACATAATTTTAACCTCTTCAGAAGCAGGAAAACGGTGTGGTCCCTCGCCATGACCGCCGAAAAGCCGGGTATAAATCTGGTAAGGCACCTCGCTGGTTGCCGGCGGACAGCTCAACACCAGCCGGGCTCCGGCCGTGCTCACCCTATGCAGTTCATGAAGAAATGCCAGCGGATCGGCCACATGTTCAAGTGTTTCGAGACTGAGAATCCGGTCAAATTCACCGTCGCTGAATGGCAAACTACTGTAGGTTTGAAGTTTAACCTGACTGATACCGGGTCGCAACCGGGCTGCCTCAGCCATAAGACCCGCTGATATCTCCGCATGGATGATGCGGCAGTTCTGATTATGTTTTCTGATAAAGGCCTCCGCTTCCCCATCTCGGCTGGTGATGTTGAGCACATTGTTTGCCTGGGAGGCCCCGAGATGAAGCATGCTTTCGTGAAAACGTTGGTCGTGGGCAGCTTTTACCTTGTTGTTTTCAGCCACGTATATGCCTGCCACACGATCCCAGTGTGCTTCCACATCGCTGTCGTTCCAGTGGTTACGGTGATTGGAATAGGTAAATCGGCTCATACACTCTGTTTGGTGCGGTTAAGCATAGCTATCTGATCGGCCAGCAAGCCAATAAAAAACAAGAGCATTCCCATCACACTGATCAGAGTGGCAGAATTTGGAAAGCGTCCCACAGCGAAATAACCGGCCACACCCCAGGTGATCCCGGCAAAAAAAGTGAGCAAGCTTGCAGGGAAGAATATTTTTAAAGGGTTAAAAAGCATGATAATGCGTAGTAAAAGCAAAATGGTTTTTGAACCGTCTTTCATAAATTTTACATTGCTGCTTCGGCCAAGACGCTCTTTCACAGTGATGGGAAAGGTGCCGATGGTATAACCCTCTTTGAGAAAAGCCAGGGTGGAGGTGGTTGAAAAAGAGAACCCATTGGGCATGATGTGCAACATTTCGGCAATCAGCCTTCGATCGAAGCCCCGGAAACCGGAATTGTAATCGGGTAATTTTTGTTCAACAAGCATCTCGCCAATCATTCTGATAAACCTTTTCCCTTTTTGGCGGCGCTTAACCTGAAATGAATCGTCGGTTCGTTCTCCAATCACCATATCGTAATCGTCGAGCATACCGATCAAGGTGTCAATATAAGCTGGGTCGTGCTGGCCATCACTGTCGAGGATCACGATTTTTTCACCTTTGGCTTTGCGTATGCCTGTTTTCAGTGCGGCTCCATAACCTTTATTTACGTTATGCCTGTAGCATTTCACAGGATATTGACTAATGATATCAAACGTTGAATCGGCCGAACCGTCATCCACATAAATGACTTCATAGCGTGAGTGGTAGTTACGTTCTACCATTCTGTCAAGGCTGTGCCTCACGGCATTTTCTTCGTTGTAGGCCGGAACAACGATGCTGATGCGGCGGTTCTCCATACCATAGGTTTTGTTGAGGGCAAAGATAGAGAGTTTCCTTGAAACCAGACATCCCTAAAGAGCAGGCATCTAATCAGGAGAATGGCAACCGGGCTGTAATCACCGCCGGCCAATTATTTTATGTATTATTCCAATCCGGATTTCCGGTGAGGAAACCAGCGCTTAGCAGATAGAATTGTTCGGCTGCTTCGGCATGCACCCAATGCGAAGCATTTTCGATGGTGATGATCTCGGCATTGGGAAAATTGGCTCTGATTACCGGATAATCTGTTGGAAGGATGTAATCGGATTGCCCGCCACGAACGAAAAGTGTAGGCTTGTAAAAGCTGTTTTTTGTGTCGATGGCATCAAACATCTGATGCAGATTGTTTGCAATTCCATCGAGGTTAAGGCGCCATTCGAGGGTGTCTTTGTCGCGCCAGTGCAGGTTTTTCATCAAAAACTGCCGGATACGGGTTTCTTTCACCCTTGTAGCGAGCACAGTTTCGATGCCCGCTCTTGACTGATGTTGTGTGAGGTCGACAGCCTGCATGGCTTCGATGATGTTGCGGTGGTGCGGCCTGTCGCCATAAGCTTTCAGACTGATGTCGACCACAATCAACCTGTTGACAAGTTCAGGAAACTCCAGGGTGAAACGCATGGCCACTTTTCCACCCATGCTGTGCCCGAGCAGTATTGGATTAATAAGTCGCTCGTCTTCGATAAGCCCCAATAAATCGTCGGTAAGTGCCAGGTAATTAAACACATCGCTGTGAGGTGAAAGGCCGTGATTGCGCTGATCGGGGATGATCACATCAAAACCTTCATCAGCGATGCGCCGGCCATAAGTAACCCAATTGTCCGAAATGCCAAACAGGCCGTGAAGAATAATCAATGGCTGATCGCCCAGGCGGCCATAGCGCCGGAAAAAAAGTTTCATATTGAACGAATGAAAAGCAAATTTACAAAAAAGGTGTCAGGTTTTTTGTTCGAGCTGTTTCAGATGGTCAAGCTTTTTCATCTCGAGGAAGCTGCTGATACCACCCAAATGTTCTTTTACCCTTTTATTGCCAAACTCATACACTTTATCCGCCAGACCATCAAGGAAATCGCGGTCGTGCGAAACAAGGATCAGGGTGCCATCGTAATCCTGTAAGGCACTTTTCAGGATATCCTTGGTGCGCATATCGAGGTGATTGGTGGGCTCATCGAGGATAAGCAGGTTAACAGGCTCAAGCAGTAGCTTGATCATTGCCAGGCGTGTGCGCTCACCACCCGAAAGCACCTTCACTTTTTTGTTCCAACTGTCACCACCAAACATGAAAGCCCCGAGAAGGTCTTTGATTTTGGTACGGATGTCGCCTTTCGCCACATCATCGATGGTTTCAAACACGGTCAGGTCTTCGTTGAGCAGGGAGGCTTCATTCTGGGCAAAATAGCCAATCATCGTGTTGTGCCCAAGACTGAGTTTGCCATCATAAGTTGTTTCGCCCATGAGACATTTTACAAACGTTGATTTTCCTTCACCGTTTTTTCCAACCAGGGCGATACGCCTGCCTCTTTCAACGACAAATGACACATCCGAAAAAACCAAATGCTCATCATAACTTTTGGCGAGGTTTTCAACAATCACAGGATAGTTTCCTGAACGGGGCGAAGGAGGAAATTTGAGTTTTAGCGCTGATGTGTCTTCTTCATCAACTTCAATTTCGACCAGTTTCTCGAGCATACGCACCCGAGATTGCACCTGATTGGTTTTCGAATAGGTACCCTTGAAACGTTCGATAAACTCCACGTTGTCGGCAATAAACTTTTGCTGCTCATCGTATTGTTTTTGCTGCTGTTCGCGGCGTTCTTTACGGAGTTGCAGGTAGGCCGAATAATTCACGCGGTAGTCGTAAATGCGGCCCATTGTCACCTCGATGGTGCGCGTGGTGATGTTGTCAACAAAGGCCCGGTCGTGCGAAATCACGATAACGGCTTTTGCACTGTTGATGAGAAAATCTTCGAACCACTGCACCGATTCGATGTCGAGGTGGTTGGTAGGTTCATCAAGCAGAATAAGATCGGGCTTCTGAAGCAGAATTTTTGCCAGTTCGATGCGCATGCGCCATCCACCGCTGAATTCACTTGTCAGACGTTGAAAATCTCCTCTGTTAAACCCAAGTCCAAGTAAAATTTTCTCAACTTCAGCATCAAAGTTTACTTCTTCGAGTGAATAAAATTTTTCACTCAAAGTGCTCACTTTTTCAATCAGCTCAAAATAGGCTTCAGATTCATAGTCCGTTCGGCTGTTTAGCTGTTCGTTAATCGACTCAATTTCCTTTTCCATTTCGAGCACATGCGCAAAGGCCTGCGAGGCTTCATCAAACACGGTGCGGCTGTCGGTGGTAAGCAGATGTTGGGGGAGATAGGCAATCACGGCATCGTTGGGGGCTGTAACACGACCACGGCTTGCAGTTTTAACACCGGCAATAATTTTAAGTAATGTTGACTTGCCGGCACCGTTTTTTCCCATGAGAGCGATGCGGTCTTTATCGTTGATAGCGAAAGATATGTCTTTAAACAGGGTTGTATTGCCAAACTCTACAGTGAGGCCATCTACTGATATCATAAAGGTGCTTTAGGGCGGCAAAGGTAGTGAATTTCTGCCAGTGTTTCATAAAAGACAGAAAGCCAGCCCTGTCATTGCTGACAAGGCTGGCTTTCGCTGGTTTAAGGTATTTGATTATTTAGTGTTTTTCCATAATGTCTGCAGCTTGAGCTTTAAAGTTTGAGGACGAGGCATGAATGAACTACACTACGAAGCTATCCATCTTTAAAGACAAGCACTATTTAATCTCCACCTCTATCCATTTGCTGCGATCAGGCGGTACAGGTGCCTGAACCTTTTTAACCGGATTTTTTTTCAGGCTTTCGAGCAAGACTTCCACCGCTTTTTCAATGCCTGGATCCTGTCCTTTGGCGAGCTGTTCAGGACGGTCAACAACCTCGATATCGGGATAAACGCCAATACCCTCGATGATCCATTCACCATTTTCATCATAGATTCCAAAACGCGGAACCGAGATGTAACCCCCGTCAGCAAGGCGGGCATTACCCGAAATACCAACCAATCCACCCCATGTGCGGGTTCCGATGAGTGTGCCCAGGCCCATTTTCTTAAAGAAATACGGAAAAGCGTCGCCTCCTGAGGAGGAGTAACCGTTGATCAGCATCACTTTTGGACCATCGTGAGCCACCCCAGGCGCTTTGGCTGGCAGGCTCATGCCATTGCGGTGCCAATAGGTGAGTGTACGGCGGTCGAGCAGATCGGCCATGTTGTCGGGAATAAAACCACCACCATTGTACCTGTCGTCGATGATCAGGGCCTCCTTGTCGTGGTATGCATACATACCCCTGAACAATTCGCGGTTACCTTCCACGGCAGTGTTAGGCACATGAATGTAGCCGATGCGTCCGTTGGAGAGCTTGTCGACCATGGCTCTTCTTTCGAGCACCCAGTTGAAATATTTGAGTTCGAGCTCGCTGTCGATGGTAGTAATCAGCGAGGAGGCTGCGTCGCTGCCGTCGGCTTTACTGCTCACTGTTATCTCAACCTCTTTGTTGGCCAGGTTTTCGAGGAAAAAGTAAGGATTATCCTTTGTTGTCACATCCATTCCGTTGATGCTGATCAGGTAATCGCCTTCTTTGACTTTGACACCGGCTTCGGTGAGGGGCGAACGCCTTTCGGGGTTCCAGTTTTCACCCTGATAGATTTTCATGATGCGGAAGCGGCCACTTTTGACGTCGGCCTCAAGTTCGGCACCGAGCAATCCGGTATTGATGCGTTTCACGCGCGGGATATCGCCCCAGTCAACATAAGCATGACCGGTATTGGTTTCCGAAACAATTTCGTTGAGCACATAATCCAAATCAAAGCGGCTACCTACCGAAGGAAGCAGAGCGCTGTAGTTTTCTTTGATTCCTTTCCAATCGACTCCATGCAGGTTGCTCACATAGAAATAGTCGCGGAAAATCCGCCAGGCATCGGTATATATCTGGTTCCATTCTGCTACCGGATCAATTTTCATCTCAAGTCCGCCGAGGTTCAGTTTACCCGTACCACTTTTTTGACCTGGTGCTATTTTTGCAATTCCATAATCACTTCCCGAGCGGTAGAGCATGCTTTTGCCATCAGCGGCGGGGATGGCCATGAAAGCACGATCCATAATTTCTTCAGTTTTCTCATCGGATAGATTATAGCGCATAATCTTGCCATCGGCGGCATAAAGCAACCCGCCATCCACAGCACCGATGATGCGGTAATTACCTGCCGAAAGCGGTAGTGCTTCCACTCGGCCTGCTATACCTTCGAAATCAATGGTGACCTTAGTTTTTTCTGCCGGTTTAGCTGCATCATCCTTCTTGTCCTTCGACTCCTTTTTTGGTTCCTCCGGCTTATCCTCTTTCACAGCTTCAGCATCGTTTTTTCTTGTTTTCAAACGACTTCCATCATTACGCAAGGCCAGGGCATAGATTTTTGAGGCGTTGTTGTAGAGGTAATCGAATTCAAAACTCGAAAAGTCGAGGTTGAAATCACGGTTGGAAACAAAAAAGATAAACTTACCGTCTTTGCTGAAAACCGGGGAGAAATCATCAAACTGTTCATCTGTAAGCTGGCTCACTTTGCCGGTCGGGAGGTGATAGACCCACACTGCTGATTGACCGTTGGATGTTTCCTTGTTGTATGTAATCCATTCGCTGTCAGGTGAGAAGGCGTAGGATCTGATTTCGTTCATCACCGCTTGGTCGATGGCTGTTTGTTTACCACTGGCCACTTCAACCAGCCAAAGGTTCATGCTACGGTCGCTGTAAACGAGGTAGCGGCTGTCGGGCGACCAATCAGCTTCATATTTCCAGGCAGTGGAGTTGAAGGTAAGTTGCCTGGGCGTGGCGCCTTTTTTATTTTCGAGCAGGTAGAGCTCATATTCCCCTGTTTTATCACTGAAGAAAGCGATGTTTTTACCGTCGGGAGACCATGTTGGATAAATTTCACGGGTACCCTGGGTGTTGGTAAGGTTTTCTATCTGACCATTTTCGGCTGGAACCGAAAAAATATCGCCACGGGCATCGAAAAGTGCGCGTTTGCCTGAGGGCGATATGTTGAAACTGTGAATATCTTCCTGAACGTTTTTATAATAGGCTTTGAGGTGTGGGTTATCGAAATGAAGCTGAACGGTAATTTTTGTTGATTGACCAGTTGTGAGGTTGAGCACATAAAGAAAGCCACCGTTTTCGTAGACGATCTGACCGTTTTCGCCGGAAGGCCACATCACATCGAAATCTTTGTGAAAAGTAAGTTGTGTAGTGGTTTTAGCGGCTGGGTCGAGTCGATAGATATTGAGACGCAGGTCCTGATCGCTGGTGTAATAAATGTTGTTTCCAAACCACACTGGCCACTGGTCGCTGCCGGCAAAGGTGGTAAGACGTTCGGAAGTGTTGGCGCGCAGATCATACACCCAAAGGTCGGTGGCACGTCCTCCCTTGTAGCGTTTCCAGGTTCGAAACTCCCTGTCAACGGGTGTAAAGGCAATTTTGTCAGCCAGGGGCGAAAGGCATGCAAAGCCACCATTGACGATGGGTAATTCGTTTTCAAAACCGCCTTCGAGTGAAACAAGGTAATAGTTTCCGTTACGGTCGCCAAAGGCAGTGCGGTTGGCACGGATGAGGATCTGTTTGCTGTCGGGAGTCCAGTCGAGCACCACATGATCATAACCTCCGCGGGGAGGCATCACCCCCACTGAGTTGTAAAAGGTCAATTGCCGGGCCTGACCACCGGTGGCGGGCATTACCCACACTTGCCGGCTGCCTGAATACTCAGCCGAAAAAGCAATCCATTTGCCGTCGGGCGAAATCTTCGGAAAGAGCTCAAGGCCTTCATGTGAAGTAAGCCTTTTGGCTTCACCTCCGTTGGAGGCAACAGTCCAGATATCGCCGGCATAAACAAAAGCCACTAAATTTCCATTGATGTCAGGATACCTTAGCAACCGTGCATCGTCCATGGCGTTGATCTGCAAAGAACTAAAAATGCCTGCAAAAATCATAACCACACTAAGTAATTGTTTTCTCATTGAAATTGTTGTTGATGAATATTTAAATACAGCCGTTAAAGATAGTTTCAAATGAAGACTAAACCCGCTCCATTCAGAAAAAGGTTGCTGCCGGCAAGTTGCCAACACCTGAGCCTGAAAAAGCACACTTGCTAATCACCTTACTGTTTCTTTTTTTGATGAATAGCTGCCCCTATGCCCATACCCGACGACATGCCGGCACCGATTCCCACCGACAGCCAAAGAGCCAACTCACCTGATAAAATGCCAGCTACCACCCCAGCTATTGCACCAAAGGCCAGACCCAGCACCATACCCGAAAGCATGGGTTTTGGAAATTCATTGGAGTTTTTGATTAAAGTCATCTGTTTCATTTTTAAGTTATTGAACGGAAAAACCCGCAGCCGGACAAGAAATCATTCGGCTGCAGGTTACCAAACCAACACACAAAAGAGCTACTTGGCAGCAGCTTTGATCTTATCGCTGCTTGTGAGGCCTTCGATGATTTCAATCACCAGGCCATCGGACAAGCCGGTCTTCACAATTCTTTTTTCATAGGTTTGAGGCGCTGTTTCAACCTCCACATAGGCTGTATCGCCATCAAACTTGAGCAGGCTTTCGTTGATTGCCAGCACGTCGTTTTTTCGCTCGAGTACGATGTCGGCATTGGCGCTGTATCCGGCACGGATAAACTGATCTTCCTTGAGTTTTACGTCAGCCCTGATTTCAAACTGAATTGCGCCGTTTTCTTCGACCCCTTTGGGTGAGATTCGCTCCAGGATGGCAGTAAACTTCTCCTGGTCGATGGCTCCGATACTTAAAATCAGCTCCATACCTTCTTTGATCTTTCCTACTTCCGATTCATCCACCTTGCCTTCGAAAATCATCTCACCCATGTCAGCGATGGTGGCAATGGTAGTTCCATCGTTGAAGGTGTTACTTTCGATCACCGACTTGCCCTCCTCCACCGGCACATCGAGTACCATCCCGTCGAGGGTGGAGCGAATTAAGGTGTTGGTAGCCTGTCCGGCTTTTTTAGTGGCACCTTCGCGGATTAACTGCAGGTTATCTTCGGCTGCTGTCAGTTCCTCATTGGCCGTTTTCCAGGCAATTTCAAAAGTTAAAAATTCAGCCTCCGGAATCACCTGTTGCGTAAACAGGTCTTTGTAGCGTTGATAGTTCTTCCTGGCTTCTTCCAATGCAATTTCTGCCCGTTTCACCCTCGACTCAGCATTGTTGAGATTGATCATATCCGGAATAATTTTCACCCTGGCGATGAGCTGATCTTTTCTGACATAGTCGCCGGGCTCAACAAAAATTTCTTCCACGATACCCGAAACTTTGGGTTTGATCTCGATTTCGCGGCGGGGTACAACCGAGCCGGTGGCCACTGTTTTGCGGATGATATCCGTTTTAAAGGCTGCTGACGTATCGTAAATCACCGGTTTGGCCTGCGATTTCTTGTAAAGGTAAAAGAGTGTGCCCACAAAAACACCAACGACGATGAGGGCTGCGAAAATTTTCAATGCTGTTTTCATTTGCGAAAATAATTATAATAAACGATTCATTATTCACTTGTCACTATTCATATCTTAATGCGTCGATAGGCTTCATGCTTACCGCTTTGCGGGCAGGTATCAGGCCCGCAACGATTCCGGATACAATCAATATCAGCAGTGCTGTGAGTGCGACCTGAAAATCGATGGTAGGGTGCAGAAACATGGTGTCGCGGCCCGAAGGAGGCGGAAGGTTCCTGTCGATCAGTTCGATGAGAATAACACCCACAACCATCCCTGCATAACCAGCTGTGGTGGTGAGCAAAACCGATTCGCTGATGATCTGGCCGATGATTTTCGACGGTGTGGCGCCGATCGCCCGCATGATGCCGATTTCTTTGGTTCTTTCCTTCACAATCACAAGCATAATGTTGCTGATGCCGATCACCCCGGCAAGCAAAGTGCCTGTGCCAACAATCCAGATCAGGCCATTGATTCCGGCAAAAAGCCCTGTCATTTGTTTAAACTCTTTGGCAAGGTTAAAATGTCCGACAGCCCTGTCGTCATCGGGTGCCACTTTATGACGTTCCCTGAGCAGTTTCATGGCTTTTTCTTCCACCACATTCACCTCCACACCGGGTTTTGAAGTCATAGCGAACCAGGCAACAATGTTGCCGTAATTGAAAGCCTGCTGCATGGTGCTGAAAGGCATGTGGATGCTTTCTTCCTTATCGCCACCAAAGTTCATGTTGGAATTTTTCGGACTAAACACACCCACCACCTGAAAATATATTCCGTTAATACGGATGTATTGACCTAACGGGTCTTCCTCTTTTTCAAAGAGTATTTCATACACACGTTTGCCGATTACGACGACTTTACGTTTTTGATCAATGTCGGTTTTGTTGATAAAACGACCTTTGATGAGGTTGGCAGGGTCGATGAGGTTCCACTCGGGATAATCACCATACACATTGAAAGCACCCGATTTATCATCTCTGACCACGTTGTTGCCTGAGTTTCTGCCGCCACCTTCAAGTCTGGGCGCAAGCAGGTCGAGTTCAGCAATGTTTTCTTTCAGCGCGGGGATGTCATCATTGTTGTAGAAGTATCTTCTGTTGCGGGGCAAACCTTTGTAAGGGATGGTTGTCGGGCGCGTCCACATGAATACGCTGTTGGTGGCAAAATCACCCATGCCGTTGGTAACACCATTTTCGAGTCCTGATCCTGAGCCAAGCATCACCATTAGCATAAAAATACCCCAAAACACACCAAAAGCGGTGAGTGTCGTCCGTAATTTATTCTTTGCCAGACTACTCCATATTTCCTGCCAGCGATCGCGATCAAACATTGTCTTTCTGTTTTATGTTTTGCAGTATCATTATTACTTTGTCATGAATCATTCGTCACGCAGGGCTTCAATCGGTTTGATGGAGGCAGCTCTTCGTGCCGGAATAAAACCTGCCAGCGCTCCAGCTATAATCAGCAGCAGGGTGGCACCCACCGCAATCTGAATATTCACCTCAGGCTGCTTAAAGAAAGGCGTGTCAATGCTTTTTGAAATCAACTCAAGCAAGCCAACCCCAAGCACCAGGCCGATATAGCCTGCAAAGCCGGTAATCAGAATGGCTTCCTGCATAATTAAACTGATAATGCTGCCTGGTGTTGCACCAAGAGCTTTACGTATGCCTATTTCTTTGGTCCTGTCTTTCACCACGATCATCATGATGTTGCTCACACCGACCACTCCGGCAATGATGGTACCAATGCCGATTACCCAGATAAACATACTGATGGAAGCAAAGAGCTTTTTGAACTTTTGAAATTCTTCCACGCTGTTCCAAAAAAACATGGCGCGTTCATCGGTTACATCGAAATGATGCCGGGCTGCAAGTTTTGATTTGATTTCTTCTTCAATCAGGGTGGCTTCAGCTTCGGTAGCATTTCCCACCGTCACAACCATTCCCTGCACATCGCGGCCTGCTCCAAACACTTTCTGAGCTGTTGCGATAGGCACGTAAACGAGCTGCATATTGTCGTCGCGCCCATCATCGTCGTTGAAAACGCCCACTACTTTGAAAGGAATGCCGTTGAGTTGTACGTATTTATCGAGTGCTTCTTCTCCGTTTTTAAAGAGTGCTTCTTTAACTTTCAGGCTTATAATGACCGACTTACGGGTTTCCTGCTGATCTTTTTCATTGATAAAACGCCCTTCGGTTACGGTCAGTTGTTCCACAATGGCATAGTCGGGATGGATGCCTCTGATGCTGAAAGAACCATATTCATTTTTATAGGAAACCGTATTGCCCGACCAAAGCTGATAGCGTGATGAGATGAGTTCTACGCCTTTCACCGTGCGGGCAATGTATTCATAATCCTCGTTGGTCATTTGAATATTGCGTCCGGGTTTCATGCCGGCATGGGCTTTGCTTGTTTGACCGTTCCACATCCAGATGGCATTGGTAGCCGATGAACGAAACTCGTTGGAAACACCGTTCTGTAACCCGATACCCGAACCCTGCAGGATTATCAGCATAAAGATGCCCCAGGCAACCGAAAAACCGGTGAGAAAAGTACGAAGTTTGTTTTTTTCGATCGTACTGAAAATTTCCTGCCATTTATCCAAATCAAACATGGTGCTGAGGTTTAGGTGATGTCAATCAGTAATCAGGCAACAATTGCAGAAGAATGGTGATGAAAGCCATTGCGTTCGTCGGTGCCGATCAATCCGTCGTGCAGGCGGATGATGCGTTGTGTTTGATGAGCAATATCGTTTTCGTGTGTTACGATGATGATGGTGATGCCGCTTTGATTGATTTCTTTGAAAAGGCCCATCACTTCGTTGGATGTTACGCTGTCGAGGGCTCCTGTCGGCTCATCGGCCAAAATCACTTTGGGTTGTGAAATAAGAGCTCGGGCAATGGCAAGACGTTGTTTCTGTCCGCCCGACAACTCGTTGGGCAAGTGGGATGCCCAATCAGCCAAGCCTACCCTTTCAAGGTATTCCATGGCAGTTTTGTTGCGTTTTCGACGCGGAACACCCTGATAGTAGAGGGGTAAAGCAACATTTTCCATGGCGTTTTTAAAACTGATTAGGTTGAACGACTGAAACACAAAGCCCAAAAACTTGTTGCGCAGCACGGCAGCTTTGGTTTCGTTCATTTCTCTGATTGGATTTCCATCAAGCAGGTATTGTCCGCTGTCGTGATTATCCAATAGCCCGATGATGTTGAGCAGGGTTGATTTGCCCGAACCTGACGAACCCATGATTGAAACCATCTCTCCTTTTTCAACCATGAGGTTGATGCCTTTGAGCACATGCAAGCTGTTGTGCCCCATCTGATAACTCTTGTGAATGTCAGTCAATGCAATCATCGTGTGCGATTTGGATTTACTTCAACCAAATATCACAGATCTTGCCAAAGATTATAAAACACAGTATATCAAGTCATAACAGCTTCGATAGAATAAAATCCATTGATCGAAGCTGTTCGGTGAGGTGTGCGAAGGCGGTCAATTGTTTTCGAAAACGTACAGTTGCTGTTGTCGAAACAAAAGGTCAAATCTGGCTGTCCCGGATTGTTACGAACAGCCACCTTGCGTTTTTACTGTTTCAGTTTTAGCGACCTCAGCCGGTTGAGAGACGGATTTAGCATTAGTTTTGAAGAAGCGTGGATAGTCAAAAGTTGCTTTTTCAGTTTTCCGGAAAGCAACTTTCGGGTCAACGCCATTTGTCAGAAAGAAACTGTTGGCTTCAAGGTCGTTCGACACCGCCCGAAGTTTAGTATAGCCCTTGGCTGCAAGCAGTTGCAAAGCCATAACGGCTTGCGATTCGGTTTCTCCAAAAATCAGCATCTGTTGATCAGCAGGGATCATTTTCAAGGATTTTTTGCTAAGCAGCGCTTCGAATGGGATAAAGATTTTGCTGTCAAAAGGCAGGTTGATGGTTTCAGATTCGGTAGAAAGAACCAGCGCCGTATATTCGCCTTTATCAAGCAAAGACAGTTCTTCAGGCAAGACAAGCGAGCGCGGATCATTCACTTTCTGAAGCACTTTTTCTGCTGTTAGCGCATAAGAGGGTGCCATCCACCATTGACCAACAATTACCAGCAGGATGGTGAGGATAAATAGCAATGCTGCGTTGTTGAGCATTTTATCGTTGATATTTTCCATTTGAGTGAAGTTTAAAATTAACAACCGCCTTTTCCGGCTTTGGGTGGCATGATATCGACAATGGTAGTGACAGGCGTACCCTTTGTAACAATTTTTTCGGCAGCTTCGCCGGTTTTAAATGCTTTCATGGCCCGTTGCCTGAAACGAAGATCAAAGTTGACTTGTTCCGACCTGCTTTCGGTTTGATTTGATCCGGTGAAGTAGGCACTGAAAAAGCCATTCAATCCCTGTTGAAGCACCCGGATGTTTTGTATTCCCCTCCGTTGAAGCAAAAGCCAGGCCTGATCGGCAGCGGTGGAAGCATAACTGTAGAGCACAATGTTTTTTCTGGTATCACCAAGTAACTTTTCAGCTTTTTGGCTCAATACTTCAGCGAGTGGCAGATTGATCGCCCCTGGCAGACTAAATGCTGCAAATTCATCCGGGGAACGTACATCAACAAGCAGCAGATCATTTTCAGGTTCGTGAAGTAATTTGTAAGCCACTTCATCAATGCTGGCATAATGACTGGCTGAAACTGCTGCTTTAAGCAAGGTTTCTGCATCGTTCTCATACCACTTTGAACGTGGCTCACCGGGCAGATACAGGTTGAGCAAGGTTAAAAAAAGCATCATAAAGAAAGGCATGCGATAGGAAGGATGAAACAAGCCTTTGGGCAGCAATTCAACCCCATTAACCTTGTCTTCAATTTTCCGGGTGATAATAAAAGAAGCCAGCGCTACCATTCCGAACAAGAAAACAAACCAATCGCGATCCACCCCCAATGAGTCATATACAAGAATGCCCCCGAGGTTATCTGCTTCATAAAGAGGCCTGAACAATTCGTAAAACGATCCAAAAAAGAAGATGCCCCCAAGCAGCCCCAGCACAAAAAACATGGCATCAATTTTTCCAATCACGGCGCCCACCATGCTCGTTCCGGGGCAATAACCACCCAAAACGAATCCAAAACCCATGATGATACCACCCACGATGGCTGATTTCAAGAAGGTTGGATTCACATAAAGCATGTCGTACTCAACCCAGCCCATGTAGCTGAAAAGCAGTAAACCAATGGCAGCCGTGAGTGCGGCAGTAAAAAACACGCGCAACACAACAAAATCATAGCCATAAAACACCCCTGCAAGCTTGCGTGAGTTGGAAAAGCCACCCTGTTCGAGTACATACCCAAACCCAAGCCCGATGACAAAGGCGAAGAAGAGGTTAAGGTCGGGATTAACATATCCCTGTGGTATTAATGGTCCCATTTTACTGCCGTGTTAGTTGATCCAAAGTTTTCGAAAAAAGTAAGCAATTACATAGCCGGTTCCGAAAATGGCTATCGTAGTGATAAATCCGGAGGCAGAAAGCACAGCCATGCCACTAAGGGCAGCGCCACTGGTACAACCGCGGCCAAATTGCGAACCGATGCCGAAAAGAAAACCACCGGCAATGGCAAAGACTATCCGCGTCGTGTTTGAAATTTGATCGCCCTTGTCGATTTTAAATCCGGCTCTTCCCGACATAAAACCTGAGAAAAAAGCTCCTCCCAGCACGCCTAGGGTTAGATATACCAACCAATTGCGCATGGGCCGTCCATCTCCGGTGGCAAAAAAGGAGGCATAAAAAGAGTTTTCTTTGGCATATTCTGGGGCCACACTTCCGATGGTTTCGATCACCACACTTTTGGCGGCACCGCTGGCCCCAAGCCCTCTACCGGTAATGAAAAAGGATGCCAGCAAGACCATTCCCAGCAGAAATCCGGCCAGGTAAGGGTTCATATACGCTTTGGGTTTTTGTTCCATATCTGTCAATGTTTAGCAGCCACCTTTTGCGGCCTTTATTTCTGTTGATTTTTTCGTTTCGGGAGCAGACACTCCGCTGACCACCGGATAATTGTGTTGGTGGACTTCGCCCCAGGCATTGGCCGGCACAAATTTTTCACCTTGTAGTGTATTGTGCATGAAAGCATTGCTTCCATATATGATTGAACGGGCATTGTAGCCTAACAGCCGAAGATAAGCCACAGCATGGGCCGCATGTTGTCCGTTGTAGCAATAAACCACAATCGGCTGATTCACCGGCAGGCTAAGCAAGTCTTCGTTAGGCTGCCAGGCAATCCTGGGGCTGTATTGAATGGCTCCCGGTAAATGTCCAACCGCTAAGTATTGGTCCTCAGGCCAATAGTTAATCAGATACATGGAGTCACCAGCCTTGAGCACTTCTTTGTAATCGATCAGGAAGGAGGGCTCTTCAGCCGAGAGTAGCTTTTCGACCCGTAAGCGGGCTATTTCGGCCGGTTGTTTGGCACCTGTGCTGAGCGTTGGCCACACAGTACCTTTGGGGCGCTTTGGATGATTTGTAAAATCTGTTTTTCCAACAAGATCATTTCCAATTACTTTGTTCCAGCCCTCAGCTGCAAAAACCGTATTCCAGCTGCTCATCCCGAAACGGAGCGAAAAAACATTGTCATAGCCAAGCAGGCGCATGAGTGATGCTACATACGAAGAAAGCTGACCGCGGTTGTCTACAAAAACAATTTTACTGAAAGAAGGAGGGTCGATGCGACTGGAGAAATAGCTGGCAACCTGATCGGCAGGCAGGTTAATGGCACCTTCAATAGAACCTGAAGCAAATTGTTCAGCTGCACGCAGGTCAAGGATGAGCACATTGCTGTCGCGAAGCAGGAACAGTTCATCAGCACTGATCAATGCCGGCACCTCATCCGATGCAATGTAGTTTCCATTCTGCGCCAGCCAGTTGGCAAGTGTCTGTGATTCATTGCCTGCAGGCCTTATATTTTGCTGTTCAGCTTCTTTGTGTGAACAGCATTCGAGGCCAAAAATCATGAGAAACAAGCTGCCCATAACCAGGTATTTCTTTGGGTGAGAAAAAATACTATTCCGAACCATTGCCTGTAGTTTTAGTTTGTTGATCATCATTGTCATTTTCATCTGTCTCCACCCCGTCAAGGTCTTCCCAACCAGTGATCATCGCTTTGAGATTGGAGGTGATGGTGTGTCCTGTAGTTATCAGGTAAAGATGAACCAACACAAAAGCCATCACGGCAAAGGCGCCGGCTGTGTGAATCAGGGCAATTATTTCGAGGTTGTCGATGTTGATCATCTCGATTTGAGTGCCATGCGGATATCTGTAAAACATGAAAAGCAAGCCCGAAATCACCATAACCGGTATCACGAGCAGCTTAAGACCCAGATAAACCAGTCGTTGGAGCGGATTGAGTTTGCTAAGCAAGGTTTTTTGTGTGGGATGGGGGGCGTTTTTAAAGATTCCGAGCAAATAAAATTGTGCCTGCGCCATCAGGTTTTTGGTTGTTGGGATATATTGTTTCCATTCGCCCGTTGTGAAATGCCAGAAAATGGCAAAAATGATGAGAATGATAAAACCCCATGCTGCCTTGTTGTGAATTTCAACAGCTGTTTCAAAACCCAACAGCTTATAGGAACTGTGTATCTCGAAACCTGTTATGGCAAGAATGAAAATAAGCAGAGCCTGATTCCAGTGCCAGAATCGCTCGAAGCCCTGATAAACATATACTTTTTTATGTTTCTTCATGGTAAATTCAGTTAAAGTTGATGGTTCATTGCGCGCCGGCGAGAAGCCATAATCCGGATAGCTGCGTGCACCACAATACCGGCAAACGACATGATAAGCAAAAGCTTCCCGCTGATATCGAGCCATTCATTCCTGTCGCGGCCCGGCATGTAAAAATCGGTGAGCGAGGCCAGCCGTCCGTTTTCACGGGTGTGGCATTCCTTGCAGCTAACAGCCTCTGAAGAAACAGAAACCATGTGGTTGACAGGCATATACATTTCAGTAGCAATGAAATCGTGTTTGCCGCTGTAGGGCATATTCACATAGGCCATACCTTCTTCAATGGCACGTTCCCACTCAAGATCGAGCCAAAGAGCACCTTTTCCCTGTTCCTTATCCCAAAGTTTTGCCTGAATAATAGTCAGGTTTTTGGTGTCATAAGGTTGCTTTCCCCGATGCACTTTCATCGGAATGATTTTGCTGTTGCGGTCGCGGTATTCACCGAAAAGGGTGTTGATTTTCAGAAAAGCTTGTGTGGTATCCACCTTGTCGGTAAGCAGGTGATGGTCGGCAGTTCCGTTGAACCAGGCATATTCGGGAACAACATTCTTTTGCCAAACAAAGTCGCCTTTGATGGAGGCATAGATCTGGTTTCCTTCTGCATCTTTGATTTCGTAGCCTTTACCATCCTTTTTTCTGGTTGCCGTACTCCAGTCCCAATACATCTTGGTGGGGTTCACCTTGGCATAGACAGGAATGTGGCAGGTTTGGCAAGCCACTTTAACAGAATGCTCGTTGAGAATGGTTTTTTGATGAGGAAAGCCGGTGTGGCATTCTTCACAGCTCAGCCTGTTGTCGTTGGTAGATGAAACGCCATAATACCGTCCTTTCATCACATGGTTTTCGGCAGAATGGCAGTCAACGCAGTTCATGTGAGCACCATCAACACCCATGTGCACATCAACATTTCGTCCTGCTTTCAGCAAAGCCATTTCGAGGTCGCCATGCTTCACATTGTTGCCACCGCCACCCAGGAAGTGACAGTTGCCGCAATTTTCGCTTTTTGGTAAACCCATGCTGCCAAGAATGGCTTTAAAGTCGGGTCCGCCGGCACCCATCACCGGATAACCGCCGCCACCAGTTGCTTTGGCATAGGTACCAGTGTTGTCGTGACACACAACACAATCGATATTGAGTGGGTTGCCGAAATCAAATTCCTTGCTGTTCCAGCCATAACCGGCATGGCATTTCATACAACTGCCTTCGTTGGATTGTACACCTGTGCAATAGTTGTTCAGCAGGTTTTTCTTTCCGAGGTAAGTTACACCGCGGCCGGGAATAAAGGCTTCGCGCTCCCAGGCAAAATGAGCACTGTGCAACAGCTCCACCCCTCTTTCGGTGTGACAACTCAGGCAGGCAGCCGTGATTTCGTGCGGGTTTGTGAAATCCTTCTGCAGAATTTCCATCTTGCTGTGATCCACACCCGACTGGTGCCTGACCGGATATCCCGCCCGCAATGCCTCAAGCTGGCTGTTGTCGCGGGGAGGCTGTCGCAGAGCCACTGTCACAATCAGCAAAGGGGCAACGATGGCCAGAAAAAAGATGATCGCTTTGGTGAATTTTTTCATATTAACATGTTTTCTTGATCGCTTGCCCGGGAGGGCAAATTGCTTTGGTATTATGTATCAATTAGTTAATAAACTGTTAAAATTATATATTTAAAAATGCAAATGTATACTAGTTTTACATGCCAAAACAGCTTTCCGAAATTTAGGCTGGGTCTAAATAAGAATGATAAAACACTGTTTAATAGTTATTTATACTAATATAAGGAAGTTTATAGACAAATCCACTGTTAATTAATTAGCAGAAGAGAACAGAAAAGGCAAAAAAAAAGCTGACCCCGGAAAGTCAGCCTTTTGGTTTAAGCCAAAAAAAAATTAAGAGCAACCGCCTTTCACGGCTTTCTTTTTACCAACAGCTTTGGGTTTCGGCGGCGCTGCAGAACCTTCTTTTTTGTCGGCGACACTTGCAACCAAGCCACCACCGCCAAGGGCCTGACTGGCACCTTTGCGAAAATCGTATCTGGCCAATTCATCATCTGACGAAGTTGAAGCCGGAGCCTGTGGGTTCATGATGGTTTCAAACCAATAATTGAGGCCTCCCATCAACACGTAATTGTTTTCATAACCCAACTGGCGGACCAGCATCCAGGCTTCGTTGGCACGAGTGCTTCCATTGGCATAAAAGACATTTGTCATAGTTCCTTGATTGAGCAAGTCGGCATATTCGGGTGACAACAGATCGTCGAGCGGGATGTTTATTGCTCCCGGAAGGCTGTATTTTTCAAATTCACTCTGTGGTCTCACATCGATAAGCTGAAGCACAGGGTCTTTCTCTACGATCATTTTGGCTACCAGCTCAGCCTCAAGGTATTGTGTACCACTTTTCAACTCGTCCAAAATTTGCTGCGCTGTCAGCTTAAACGGCGTTGTGGTGTTGCGCGGAACAGCTGCAATAATCAATCCCAGTGACAGAATGATCACCGAAAGCAGGATGCGTGGGTTAAAATCAGTTAGCTTCATATCTTTCATTTTTACTTTGTTTCTTAATTTTAATACTCATCACGCGGAAACATTTTTTCAGCTTTCTCACCCATCCAGAACATGGCAACAGCCGCCAGAATGACCAATAAAACCGTCACTCCTTCTGACAGACCGAAAAACTCAGAAATACGCGGACTGCCCCAAAACTCAGCCAGGTATAGAGGTTCGAACCATTCATAAGCCTCTCCAAAGAGGAATATTCCGATAAAAAGGCCGGCAATAAAAACATAAGCGTCAATCTTGCCAATGGCTGCACCACAGAAACTCGTTCCCGGGCAATAACCTCCCATGATGAACCCGGCTCCCATAATCACACCACCAACCACTGACGACCATAAATAGGTTTCGTTCACATACACAATACTCAGGTCAACCCAGTCGAACAGGCTGAAAAAGAGCAAGCCAAGCATGGCTGTGATGGCTCCGGTAAAAAACACCTTTAACACGACTGTGTCATAACCATAAAAAACACCGGCAAGTTTACGGCTCGACGAAAATCCACCTTGTTCAAGCACAAATCCAAAAGCGATTCCGATGAAGAATGCCAGCAGCAGATTTGTGTTTTCACTAATTATTTCATTGATTACCAAGGGTCCCATATCTTATACTGTTTTAAGGTTCGACAATTATATCCAGAGTTTACGAAAGAAATAGGCCAGCATAAATGCTGTGCCGAAGATGGCAGCCATCGAGATAAATCCCCCGAGCGAAAGCACTGCCATGCCACTCAATGCCGAGCCGCTGGTGCAACCTCTGCCGAGCTGCGAGCCAAGCCCGAAGAGAACACCTCCGGCCAGAGCAAAAAGCAACCTTGTCCGGCTTTGAATGCCGGGATTGTGTTCAACTTTCCAGGTAAGCCTGCGTGAAACCACCCCGCTCACAAATCCTCCCACAATCACACCCAGCATCTGATATACCAACCAGTTGTTCAATGGTTTACCTTCGTGGGCTTTGCTGTAGCTATCGTAAAAAGGTGAAGCAGCCGCGTGTTTCGGCGCCACTGTTTCCACCCCGGCAACAATGGCACTCTTCACGGCACCACTGGCACCAAGCCCGCGTCCTGAGATGAAATTTGCTGCCAGAACAACCAGACCCAGCAACACACCTGCCAGGTAGGGGTTCATGTAATTTCTTGGTTTTCGGATTGTTTCCATAGTCATAAAATTATCGGTTTTCTTTGTTTGATCCAATTACTTTTCTAATACAACCAACGGCTGGCTTGTCCGGCATACGCCATGATAAAACGGAACATCAGGCCGCCAAAGAGCACCAGGACGGGTGCCAGCCAATGCGGCATGCTGAATCCGCGCAGTTCAAGGATTTCGAGAATGGCCGGCAACAACAGACCCAGGCTGAAAACAAAGAGCCAGAAGACAGTGGTGTAGGGTCCACCCAGAAATAGCTGTGCAGCTTCGATGTGAACCTGTGTGCTGGCCAAGAAGCCCATAAACATGTGAATAATCAAAAAAATCTCAATGCCAATCAGCATCAGATCGATGCGGGTGAAATAATGTCGCTCGGCAGTGTTTCGGCTAAGTAAGACAATGGCTGCCGCACCCGTCGATAATCCTGAAGTTAAAAACAAGGGGCCCAAAATGGAGGTGTTCCACAAAGGACGTGCATTGAAAGCCGAAAACAGGATTCCGGTATAAACACCCAGAATCAGCGATGAGACCAGTAATATCCAGGAGATTGTCAGCAGGTTTTGTTTAAAAAACTTCTCAAGCCTGATCAGAACAGGATATTTCCAATCCCATCCCGGAAAGATGTCCCTGATGTTGAGTGCACACCAGACGATCGAAAGCGGTGTTACGACCATCAGTGTCCAGGCACCCCACGACATGGGCGATTCGAGTCGGATGGTGGTATAAAGCCGCCAGAAATAGAGTTTGTGATTGAGATCGAGCAAAAGAGCCAGCAGCCCGATGCTGAGGAGAATGGGTGTGGCAAAGGGGGCCAGACGGGCTGCTGCCGGATATTTATCAGCCTTGCCCTGAATGGTTACCAATGCAGCAAAGAACAGGATGCCGGCTGCAAGTCCGCCCAGAAAAAGGTAAAGCGGAATGTGCCAGTGCCAAATGTGCAGGCCGGGATCGATCAGACGGTTCATCCTCCCACTTACGATAAGTTCTTCTCTCATAATTCTTTCGGTTGATAATGTCAGATTTATTCAGTTTTTTCCTTTTCAGATCAGGAAATAAAGCTGTGGGTTTGTGCCAGCTTCGGGGATCAGTGTTTTCCATTTCCGCTTCTTCAACACACGGCTCACCGGACTGTTTGGGTCATCGAGATCGCCGAAATACATGCATTTGGTAGGACAAACACTCACACATGCCGGATCGAGGCCCTTTTTCACCCGGTTGTCAAGGCAGAAAGTGCATTTGTCAACATAACCTTCAGGATGCGGATAACGGGCATCATAAGGGCAGGAAGCAATACAGGCACCACAACCGATGCATTCATCGGGTGTAACAAGCACTACACCGCCTTCGGCATAATGGCTGGCCCCGGTGGGGCAACAGCGTACACAGGGTGAATTTTCGCAGTGATTGCAGCGTTCTGATCTGATTTCAATTTCAAGTTGGGGATAGGTGCCGTCGGTCACTTCAACAATCCAATCGCGGCAATAGCCGATCGGCACATTGTTTTCGGTTTGACATCCAACCACACAGTCTGAACAACCAACACATTTTTTCGTGTCAACAGCCATGGCATATCTCATGATTCAGCCTCCTTTCCCATCGCTTCAAAATCAGTGATAAAAGTTACAAAATTGCTTCTCATTCCCGTACCTCCCATGACAGGGTCGATTTTCACATTGGTGACGAGCTCGGTGTCATTGATGCCGCGCCCGTGTGCTCTCGTAAGTTTTTTATTATTATGGCCAAAGCCGTGAACCATATAAACGCTGTCCCAGCGAATACGCTCGGTAACGCGCACCTTGATGCTGAAAGTTGAAACTTTACCATCCTGATTTTTCAGCTTTACGTATTGTCCTGACTTCAAGTCCCATATTTTAGCCACTTTTGGATTTACCCACAGGGTGTTTTCATCCATCAGTTCGGTCAGGTTGGGATTGTTGGCCGTACGGCTGAAGGTGTGCATGGGTGCACGTCCGTATATCAGACGGTAGAAACCTTCCGCAGGTTCTTCATGGGCTGTGTAAACCGGCAGGGGATCAAAGCCCTCAGCTTCCATGTCAGTTGAATAGAGCTCGATCTTACCGGTATTGGTATTGAATGCCACGTCTTCACCCGGGGCGAAATACAAGTCATCGTGTTTGCGGGGAAATTTCTTAACGCCGATGCGTTTCATTTCATCGAGAGATGAACCAATCTGCCGAAGCTGCCAATCAAGGTATTCTTCCATGTCTTTCCACGGGAACCAGGCTTCGAGACCCATTTTAATTGCCAGTTCCCTCGCGATCCAATCGGCTGGTTTGGAGTTGTACTTTGGTTCGGCAGCAGGAACCCTGACGGCGATATTTGGCTCCCGATGCCCCGATTTGCGCAGCATATCATACCGCTCAAGGTAGGTGCATTCGGGCAACACAACGTCGGCATAGCCTGTTATTTCAACCGGCATGGTATCGATTACAACGAGCAATTCGAGGGCTTCCATCGCCTTGATGGTTTGCTCCTGGTCGGGAAGGGCAGCCAGCAAATTGGTGCCATTGACAAACCAGGCTTTGAAACTGCAGTTTTGATCGGGTGTGGGGATGGTGGCATCGCAAATTCCATTGCTTACGACCTCGTTGGCGAGGTTATACTTGCCTTTGTAGGCATCTGTGGGTTTGTGTTTTGGAGTGGGGAAAGGCGGTGTTGGAAAATCAGGCACACTGGCTTTTTCAGGTTGATAAAAACCTCCACGTCTTCCCCACGATCCGAGCAATGCGTTGAGAATGGCCACGGCCCTGAGGCGTTGGGTGTCATCACCATACCAGGTTACATGCCTGCCGGGATGGATAATCACTGCCGGAGAGGCATCATACATCTCTTTGGCCGTGCGTCTGATGACGTTGGGATCGATGGTAGTGATTCCATAAGCCCATTCAGGAGTATATTTTTTTACATGTTCCTTCAATTCTTCAAAACCATGGGCATAGCGGGCGATGTACTCCTTGTCGTACCAGCCGTTTTCGATCAGCACATTCATCCAGGAAAGCAGCAAAGCCATGTCGGTAGAGGGCTTGATGGGCAACCAGAATTTCGATTTACTGGCAGCCGTCGAAAAACGCGGATCTACAGTGATGATTGTTGCCCCTTTGTCAATGGCATCCGACATTTCCTGAATCTGTCCGTTGTGCATGTTTTCGCCGATATGCGAACCAATCAGCACCAAACAACGGGTGTCGCGGATATCGGTACGTTCGGGCGAATAAATGATGTCGCCGAAAGTTGTTAAGAAACCAACTTCACGCGGCCCGCGGCACTGGGCAAAAGAAGGCGCGGTAACCGATTGTGATCCAAAGGCTTTTAGCATCTGTCCAAAGTGGGCACCGCCCGATCCATGGGTGAACAGCGCAACACATTCTGTTCCGTAGCGAGCGGCTATATCCTTCATTTTGACTGCAATAAAATCGAGCGCTTCGTCCCAGTCTGCTTCCCTGAAGGTGGCTTTCCCGTCCACAACCGTGCGGATAAGCGGGGTTTTGAGTCTGTCCTCATCAGTGTACTGACCCACACCACCTGTTCCCCGCGGGCAAAACCTGCCATTGCAATGAGGGTCGTCGTCGTTACCGACAATTTTCTGGATGTTGCCTTTGCTGTCTTTGTAAACCCATCCGGCACATTGCCAAAAACAAACTTCGCAATACGTGGGGGTGCGGGATAAACTAACGGGGCCTGCCGTAAGTTTTTCAATCAGTTCGGAGGCATTGGTCCACTTGCCCACCGAGGCGGCCATAGCCATCCCTCCTGCCCCTAAACTGCTGATTTTAATAAATTGTCGTCGCGTGGTTTTCATATCCACTGAAGTTTTGATGAACAGATATAGATATTTGAATATATCCATGACAAAATTATAAAAAACACCGGTTTATTGTGCTGATTACGAATATTCTAGCGTGTTGTTATTTAGACTAATTCCAGATAAGTACATGAAGACAAGCCTGTCGTGGATTTGGGTTTTTCGGACAAAAAAGTCTTGTTTACCGCAACAAAAAAAAGCAGGTCGATCCACTACCTGCTTTCTGAAATAATATCCGCTTTCGGGCGATAAACCTGGCCGGATTATTCCTTCGTCATCACAAACTGCGACCCTCCCTGCTGAAGGGTGAGGCTGTTTTCAGTAAAAACGATGACAATTCCGGCCAAATCGAAACGAAATGTTTTTTCATCACTGGCATCGAGCGGAAAAGGTTGCTGTCCGGTTCCCTGGGCAAACAACTGTTGATCCTTGCGGCTTACTGTGAGCTTAATTGGCAGGGCGGGACTGCTGTAAGTCCCGGTATAGGATTCGAGTAGTTTTGTGTCCACTACCGCAGTTTGAAATTTGGGCAAGGTATATGGTTTGTCATACAGGGCACTCAACAGCCCGATCATCAGCTCGTTGAGGCTGAAGCTTGCCCCATTGAGGTTAACGGCAACAGCATAGCTGCTATCGGGAAACCAGGCCAGGTTTGCCACGAAATCGTCAATGCCTCCCGTATGACCAAAGCCTTTGTGTTCATAAAAAGGCATGGCAAAAATGCCATATCCAAAATGGTCGTGCAAAGTGGTCATTATTTCCATTGAGGCCGGCCGGAGTAATTTTCCGTTGAAAAGGGCCTGAATAAATAGGTTGAGTTCGGAAGGTGTTGACACAATGGCGCCTGCACCACCGGGAATTGACATATCAGTTTCGCTTGAAACTTCCCATCCGTCAGGTCCGGCATGATAGGAATAGCAGCCCCCGAGAAGCTGTGAAGCGGGTTTTCCGACAGCAGTTCGGGTGAGTCCAAGTGGCTTTGTAATGCGAAGGGCAAGGTTTTCAGCATAGGTTTTTTCCGTCAGCTGCTCGATAATGTAACCAAGGAGGATAAAGTTTGAGTTGCTGTAGGCTGTCTTTTCACCAGGCTGAAAGTCTGGTTTGCCACTGCTGATGAGGTCGAGGATTCGTTCTTTCGACTGAAACTTTGTGTTATAGGTGAGATAAAGACTGTCGTCGGTGATGCTGTGAATGCCGCTTCGGTGACCGAGCAGTTGATCCATCGTAATTTGAGAAGCATTGGGAATGGCAGGAAAAAAAGCAGATAGCATGGTTTCGGTGCTGAGTTTTTGCTCTTCAATCAATTGAAGAATCATCACGGCAGTAAACATTTTGCTGATGGATCCAATGCGGTAAACACTGCTGTTATCAGCTTTCAATCCTTTTTCGACATTGCAAAATCCGATGGATCGCTGATACATTTCTTCACCATCCATGAAGATACTCACGCTCCCCATCACCTTGCCGGCTTCGTTGAGTACATTCAAAAGGCTGTCGATCCGTGCGACAGGATTACTTTGCTGGGCCGGAAGCCAAAGTCCGGCACAGCAGAGCAATAGTGAAAGGAATAGCTTTCTCATGATTGTTTATTGGCTTTGCGTTCCTTCGTTTCGATGAGGTAGTTGAGAACGAGGGCAGCACCACCAAACAAAAAAGTCATGGAAAAGAAAGAAACTTCTTCGTTCAAAGCAGTGGTTACCGCGAGAATGTTACCAAACAAGATACCGGCACCAACTCCGATAAAGAGCATACCAAATTTCAGGCTGCTGAAACGACCTGAAGGTTTTTCGACGGCAAAGAGTGCCGGATCATAGCCTTTTTCCATCATGGTAAGACGTTCGCGACGGCGTACAAAAAGGAAAAAGAGACCGTAGATAGTGCCAAAAATGATGGCTGTGATGGCAATGGGAGTGATTTCGACCATGGTTTAAAAGATTTGAGGTTTATTATACTTTTTATTTCGACCTTTTTGACGCAATAATCCAGAATGGTTACACCCGGCGCTGATATATTTTTCAAAAAGCATCCGAAAAAACCGGCACAATAAACCAATGATTTTATAGTTATTTTTGTGCCCGTTTCTGCTTCAACGGGCATTTGTGTTTAAAATACTGGTTTTAAATTATTTATGAAAATACTTTTTCTGTTTAGCTGTGTTTTTATGTTTCCGTTTCTTCTTCTTGCCCAAGCAGAAGAGGCCGAGCCCGACACAAGTTATCAGTATTTGTTTGGTGAAGCCTTCATTCTCGGCGACAGCCTGATCCAAATGGCGCAAAGCGACAGCGGATCCATCCTGAGCGACAGTGTTTCATTTCTGGCACAGTTTGAGGCCGACTTTTACTTATCCGACAGTATTTTTCCTGATTTTGGGTCCTATAAAACCAATGTCTTTTCGGAGCGGCTACTCCGGCAACCTCCCTCGCTTGTTTCGGTAAAAATCGAAGAATTGGTTGATTACTCACTTACTTTTGTTGGTCTGCCATATCGTTTCGGAGGCACAAGCGAAAATGGTTTTGATTGCTCAGGCTTTGTCAGGTATGTTTATGGTAAATACGGAAGAGAACTCCCTCGTTCGAGTCGCGAGCAGGTACACATTGGTTCAACGATAGCGCTCAGCGAAGTTCAAAAAGGAGATTTGCTGTTTTTTAAAGGCCGCAATTCGCGCAGCTCCTACATCGGGCACGTAGCCATGGTTATCGAAGTATCGCCCGACGGCAAGGATGTTAAAATGATTCACAGCACCCGGCATGGATTGAGGGCCGACTGGCTCTCGCAGGAACCTTATTATGTAAAACGTTACGTTACCGCCCGCCGACCCGGGCTTAACCCACCCTGACAAGCATGATCAACAGTGTGATATTCGATTTCAACGGAACATTGGTTCAGGATACGCATTTGCATAACCTGGCATGGCAAGGGTTTTTTAAAAAATACGGGCTGGCGGTACCCGATGAAAAAGCCATGTTTCATTTGCACGGCAAAACCAACAAAGATATTTTGTCGTTGTTTTTTACTCCTGAGATGCCGGCTGCCGAAATGCTCGAGCTCAGCAGGGAGAAAGAGGATCTTTATCGTCGTCTGTTCATCGAGCGGCAGGTTGGATTCATTCAGGGCGCTGTGGCGTTGTTTGAATGGCTGCAGCAACAGAAAATTCCTTTTACCATAGCCACGGCCTCCGATGAAGAAAATGTAAATTTCTATTTTGATTACCTTAGGCTAGGGGAATATTTCGATCGTTCAAAAGTCGTTTACAACGATGGCAGCATCCCCGGAAAGCCAGATCCGGAACTGTTCCTGAGGGCCATACGAAATTTGGGAGTAACCGCCTCTGAGGTACTCATTTTCGAAGATTCCTTCAATGGCATCAGGGCGGCTGAAAATGCAGGTGCAGGAAAAATTGTGATCGTTGACTCACATGGCGAAGATTACGCTGCCTGGGATTATCCCACCATTCTCACGTTCTCTGATTTTGACAGAACCGTTTTTAAGCACTAACCGGCAGCCAATAATTTACATAACAATTAGTCACCTGTTTTTCCAAGGATGGCATTGGCTTTGGTGAGTGCACAATGAATGTCGGGACAGATGTTGCCTTCGCCCACCAATTGACAAAGCCCATCTTTTTTCAAGGCCTCAAACACGGTTTTGTTGGCACCCGAAAGAATGATATGGATTTGTTTTGCCTGAGCCCTGCGGATAAAATTGCGTAAATTGGTCAGGCCAGTGGCATCAATAAAGGGTACTTTGCGCAGTCTGATGATGCGGATTTTTGGTGTTTTGACCAAATTACGCTCCGCCTCGTCGAATTTATTGGCGACACCAAAGAAAAATGGTCCGCTGATTTCAAACACCTCCACGTCCTTCGGAACCCTGAGCTGCGCGCTGTCTTCGGTTTGATCGGACTGATCATCATCCACAGCCTGTTTGATCACATCCACTTCGGTGGTTTCGATCAGACGTTTGAGGAAGAGCAATACAGCAAGTAAAAGCCCGAATTGAATTGCCACCGTAAGGTCGATGATGACCGTGAGGAAAAAAGTAACGAGCAGTACAGCAATGTCCGAGCGACTGTTGCGAAACAGTGCCTTGAACGAGCGCCATTCACTCATATTGTACGACACCATCACAAGGATTCCGGCCAGTGTGCTCATCGGGATCAGCTTTGCCCATTTGCCGAAAAATAAAAGGATTAGCAACAACACGATGGCGTGAATGATACCTGCAACAGGTGTTTTGCCCCCGTTGCGGATATTTGTCATGGTTCGGGCAATGGCTCCTGTAGCCGGAATGCCACCAAAAAGCGGGGTGATGATGTTGGCAATGCCCTGTCCGATAAGTTCGGTATTCGATCTGTGGCGTCCGCCGGTTGCTCCATCAGCCACCATTGCCGACAGCAACGATTCGATGGCTCCAAGCATGGCAATGGTGAAAGCAGGCGCAAGCAATAAGCGCAGGGTGTCGAAACTCACAACAGGAATGGAAGGCAGCGGGATGCTTGCCTTTATCTCGCCAAAACGACTGCCGATGGTTTCCACTGGCAGGTTGAGAAACAAAGTGGCCAGCGTAGTCAGAATCAGGGCAATAAGCGTCCCTGGTATTTTTTTGTTAAGTCTGGGCCACAGGATAATCGTCAGAACTGTAAAAAGTCCCAGTCCGGCAGCATAAAAATTCACTGCCTTGAAGTGTGCCAGGTAAAAGCGCCATTTGGCAATAAAATCAGCCGGGGTAGCCTCAGCCACATCAAGACCGAAGAAATCTTTTACCTGGCTTGAGAAAATGACCACGGCGATGCCGCTCGTAAAACCAACAACAATGGGATGGGGCATGAACTTGATGATGCTGCCCAACTGCAAAATACCCATTGCCACAAGCATCATACCGGCCATGATGGTTGCCACAATCAGGCCCGAAACACCAAACTGCTCCACAATCCCATACACGATGACGATAAAGGCACCTGTAGGGCCGCCAATCTGAACCCGGCTTCCTCCAAGTGCCGAAATCAGAAAACCTGCAATAACAGCTGTCACAAGCCCCTGCTCGGGCGATACTCCGGAGGCAATACCAAAAGCGATGGCAAGCGGCAAAGCCACTACCCCTACGATGAGCCCGGCAATAAGGTCGGAAATAAAAGTCTGGGTGTTGTATTCTTTGAGAGTGGTCAGAATTTTCGGATGAAAGACCTTTTGAATGTTTTGTAAGATTTGTCCTGACATAGCAGTTAGCCTTTGAAATGAGGGGGCAAAGGTAAGGTGATTGCTCGAACAGGGGCTAATGATCAGGCAAAAACTGATATGTGTTTGGCTAAATGGCGTCATATCAATGAAATTTAAACTTTGTTTAGGATGTTTTTCACAGGGATTTCGAAAAATCTGAGTAGCTTCGTCCGCAAAAAAAATCATCATGCGCAAAATTGTAATCCTTCTCCTTTGCCTTATCGGCAGTCAGTGGTTGCCGGCTCAGACAACAGTGGTCGTAAAAGGCCTTGTTTATCATGATCTGAACAGCAACGGAAAACACGACAAAACTGAGCCCGGTATCGAAGGTGTGCCCGTTTCGAATGGCAGCGATGTGACACAATCCGACGCCGGAGGCAGGTATGAGATAAGGATTCCGGCTGACGACGGCCTTGTTTTTGTTGTCAGGCCATCGGCATACAGCTATCCGCTCAATGATGATATGCTACCTCAGTTTTATTATTTGCACAAGCCAAAAGGATCGCCGGCATTGAAATATGAAGCCGTCGCCCCAACCGGTGAGTTGCCGGCTTCTGTTGATTTTGGTTTGCTTACAGGCTGCGACAGCGAGGTTTTCAGTGTAGTGATCAGTTCCGACCCGCAGGCTTACACCCCGGAGCAAGTCACCTTTTATCAAACAGATATTGCAGAGGAACTCAAAGTTTCGACGGATGCCGTGATGGGTTTCACGCTGGGTGATATCGTGGGTGACCGGCCCGATTTGTTTCCGGCCATGAACAAAGCCACTGCACTCACCGGGCTGCCCTGGCATCATGTGTTGGGCAACCACGATATGAATTATGATGCAACCACAAACCAATATGCCGACGAGTCGTTTGAAAAGTTTTACGGGCCTTCCACCTATTCGTTCAACCACGGGAAAGTTCATTTCTTTGTGATGAACAACGTCATCTATCCCAACACCTACAACGATCAGCAGTATATAGGCGGTTTCAGCGATCAGCAGTTCCGTTATCTTGAAAATATGCTCCCGCTCATACCGAAAGACCATTTACTCGTTTTTTTGATGCACATCCCCCTTTACAATGAGGCACAATGGGGCGAAACTTTCAGGGATGTCCACCGCGAACGGTTTTTCAACCTGCTGAAAGACCGGCCTTACACCCTTTCCTTGTCGGGACACACCCACACCCAGGCACATTTCTTTTTCGATGGGAAAGACGGGTGGAAACAAGCTGAGCCACATCATCATTACACTGTGGGGACAGCTTCGGGCGACTGGTGGTCGGGAGCGCCCAAGGCCAATGGCGTGCCGGTTTCCACCATGCGCGATGGCACACCCAACGGATACAACATCCTTCAGTTCGATGGCAACACCTATCGCTACGACTACAAGGCAGCTTCGTTTGACAGTGCCTGGCGCATGCGAATTTACGGCCCGAAGGTGGTGCCTGCCAACGGTTATTTCAGGGGCGAGTTTTATGTGAATTTCTTTCAGGGAAGCGAACAGGATACTGTTTTTTATCAACTCGACGGCGGTGAATGGAAAAGAATGCGTTATGTGATTGAAGAAGACCCGCATGTGTGCGGCCTGCGCTATGAATGGGATCATGCTGAAGTGCTTCCCGCCGGAACAAGACCTTCCAATCCCTCGCCCTGCTACCATCTGTGGAAAGCCCGGATGCCCAACAGAACAGGCGAAGGGACGCATACCATCAACATCAGGGTTGCCGACAGGTTTGGAAGAACCTACCGCGACAGCTTTCAGTTCCGGGCCGTCACTGTTACCGTCAAATAATCAGTTAACAGGATTAAACCGCCGCCACAAGAGGGTTTCAACAATAAATAAACCGCCGCAGAGTTCTTGTTGAAACCTTTGGCAATTGATCAAGCTAAAATCCTTTTTTCTTTATTACCGGCGCTTCGGTTTTACCGCACTGCTGTTTGTGGCAGTAATAGGTTTGGCAGGCGGTCAGGCTACCCGGCAGTTGACACCTGTCTTGTTTTTGATGACTTCGCCGGTCTTTCAATTTGTCACCTATCACGCCCTTTACAAAAAGGAACGTGTTTTTTTCTTCCACCTGGGATTTTCCGATTTATCACTCTGGACTTTGTCATTCATCACAAATTTGATACTAAGCATCATTTTAAGCTCGATATGAACGGATTGCTCGTTGACAGCCTGCTCAAAAGCTTTGGCACTAAAGTCGTTTTGACAGATATCTGGCTACAGTGCCTTCCCGGCGAAATTATCGGCCTGCTTGGAAGGAATGGTTGCGGAAAATCAACTTTACTGAAGATTATTTTCGGCAGCATGCGGGCCGACCAGCAATTTGTGAAGGCTGACGGAAAACAATTGCTTCGGCAAACCGACCGGATGAACCTGATCAGCTATTTACCACAAGACGGTTTTCTGCCACCTTACATCCGTGTTAAGACCGCCCTGAAGCTCTTTCTTCAGGCAGATAGCCGCCAAACTGTCTCCGCCTTTCCTGATTTGATTCCCTTGCTTCAAACCCGTGCAGGCAATTTATCCCATGGTGAGCGGCGTTTGCTCGAAATCATCCTGGTTCTTCACCATCCGGGAAGATATGCATTGCTGGATGAGCCTTTCAATGGTTTGTCGCCCATTCAGAAAGAAAAAGTTACAGGCCTGATCAGGTCGGCAGCGGAGCAAAAAGGAATCATCATCACCGATCACGATTACCGCCAGGTGAAATCTGTCGCTTCGCGGCTGTTGCTGATGCATGATGGCGGACTCAGGCAAATAAAGTCGGACGAAGAACTTAAAGGCGGCTTTTACCTTTCCTGAGAATCTCAGACTATTAATCTTCGGAGATGCCGGCCGGGAGGCTTTGAACGAATATGCGCGCTTTCTTGTTACCTTTGCCATCAAATACTTTTTCAATGGACAAAACCCTGCTGCAACAGATTGACGAACCGGCCGATCTCAGGCGTCTTTTACCTGAACAACTCACACAGGTGGCTGACGAGCTAAGGTCGTTCATCCTCGACGTCGTTTCGGCCAATCCGGGTCATTTGGGTGCCTCGCTGGGTGTTGTGGAGCTGACTGTAGCCCTGCACTATCTTTTCAACACTCCTGATGACCTATTGGTTTGGGATGTTGGTCATCAGGCATACGGTCACAAAATTCTTACCGGCCGCCGGAAAAACTTCGATACTCTCCGGCAATTGGGAGGTGTGAGCGGATTTCCGGTGCGAAGCGAGAGCACTTACGATGCTTTCGGCACCGGACATGCCAGCACCGGCTTGTCAGCTGCATTGGGAATGGCAACAGCTTCAGCCTTGCAGAACAATCGCACCCGGCAGCACATCGCTGTTGTGGGCGATGGCGCCATGACGGGCGGTATGTTTTTTGAGGCCCTGAATCAGGCCGGAGGCTCGGATGTCAACCTGCTGATCATCCTCAACGACAACGGTATCTCGATCGATAAAAGTGCCGGCGCACTCACCCGATACCTTTCGCAGCAACGCCGTGGCAACCGTGACAACAACCCCCTTTTCGAGGCCTTTGGAATCAGGTGTTTCGGGCCTGTTGACGGAAATAAGCTGTCAGTTTTACTACCGGCTATCGAAGAAGTCAAATCCGTTGGCGGGGTCCGGTTGCTCCATGTGACAACCACCAAAGGCAAAGGCTTTGACAGGGCTGAGAAAGAACAGGTGCTTTTTCATGCACCAGGCACCTTCGACAGGCAAACAGGACAGCTGTCAGCAACACGCAAACAGCCCGGGCAACCCCTCCTGTATCAGGAAGTTTTTGGTGAGACATTGGTTGAACTTGCCGGACTTTTTCCTAAAATTGCCGGCATTACCCCGGCCATGCCAACAGGCAGTTCGCTCAACCTGCTGATGCAAGCCTATCCCGAAAGGGCTTTTGATGTCGATATTGCCGAACAGCACGCCCTCACTTTTGCTGCAGGGCTGGCGACGGGCGGACTAAAGCCTTTTTGTGTGGTGTACTCCACCTTTCTGCAGCGAGCTTACGACCAACTCATTCATGACATCGCCCTGCAAAATTTAGCTGTGGTGCTGTGCATCGACCGGGCCGGACTGGTAGGTGAAGATGGGGCAACACACCATGGCGCCTTCGACCTGGCTTATCTGCAATGTATTCCAAACCTTTGCATTGCAGCACCGATGGATGCCTGCGAATTGCGCGATTTGATGTACAGCGCTGCCGCTGCCGACAGCGGCCCCTGGGCCATTCGCTATCCCCGGGGCAAAGCTGCCAATGCATGCAATTTCAAAGCTTTCAATGTCATTGAGAAAGGCAAAGGACGAAAGCTGCGCGACGGAAAAAAGGTGGCCGTGATCAGCATCGGTCATACGGGCAATCTGGTGGCCGAAGCCCTCGATCAGCTTGAAAAAGAAAATATCCACGCCGGCCATTATGACCTGCGCTTTCTGAAACCCCTCGATCAGCAATTGCTCAGGGAGGTTTTCGACAATTACACACACATCCTTACCGTGGAGGACGGTTCGCGTCAGGGAGGTATGGGTTGGGCGGTTTCAGTGTGGGCTGCCGAACAGGCTTATCCGCAAACCGTTGTCCGGCTTGGAATACCCGATCAGTTTGTTCCCCACGGTTCGGTCGAGGAGCTGCGCCGCCATTGCGGGTTCAGTGTCGAGGACATTCAACGCAGCATCCGCGCCCTCTTGTAATCATGAGATCATGAAATCCCACAACCCGATGAAAAAACACTTTCAGGTGATTGCCTTCGATGCCGATGATACCCTTTGGATAAACGAAACCTATTTCAGAGCCTCCGAAAATGCGTTTTGTCAGCTCATGGCTGATTTTATGGAACCTTCGCTGGTGCAAAGGGTGCTGTTTCGGACCGAGGTCCGCAATATGGCGCTGTATGGATACGGTGTCAAGGCATTTATCCTCTCCATGATGGAAACGGCACTCGAAATAAGTCAAAACAAGCTCAGCGGGGAGCTGATGGCACAAATTCTGACCCTTGGAAAAGAACAGCTAAACAAAGAAGTGATGCTGCTTGAAGGGGTTGAAAAGGTGTTGCAGCAGCTCGAAATGGCCGGTCAGAAAGTGGTGGTAGTTACCAAAGGCGATTTGCTCGATCAGGAGCGAAAGCTCCATAAGTCGGGTCTCGACCGTTATTTCCATCATGTGGAGATCGTGAGCGAAAAGCATGAGGACAACTACCTGCGACTCACCGAACACCTCGGGGTGAAACCGGCCGATTTTTTGATGATCGGCAACTCACTGAAATCGGATGTGTTGCCCGTTCTCAACATTGGAGGACATGCTGTTTACATCCCCTTTCATGAAACATGGGAATTTGAAAAAACCGAGCAAAAGGTGGAGCACCCGCATTATGCCGAACTTGAAAAAGTGTCGGATCTCATTAACTGGCTAGGACTGTGAAAAAGATCGATCTTGACAGCTGGAACAGGAAGGAACATTTCCGTTTCTTCAACAGCTTTGATGAACCCTATTTCAGCTTTGTAGCTCTGGTGGACTGCGCTGCGATTCACGCATTTGCCAAGGCAAATCAGCTTTCGTTTTTTAGTCTTTACCTCCACCGCTCACTGTTGGCTGCCAATGGCACCGAAGCATTCAGATTGCGCATTCAGGGGCAGGATGTGGTTTTGTTTGATCAGGTGCATGCTTCGTCCACCATCGGGCGGCCCGACAACACCTTTGGTTTTTCATTTATTCCCTTTTATCCCGATTTTTCGCGCTTCAGCGAGGCACTGCAAGCCGAGACGGCGGCAGTGAAAGAAACGGCCGGATTGCGTTTCAGGGAGGAAATGATGCGTGCTGATGTGATTCATTATTCATCCATTCCCTGGATTCATTTCACCTCGCTGTCGCACCCGCGCCGCTGGGACGGACGCGACAGTGTGCCAAAAATCACTTTCGGCCAAACCCGCAAAGAAGGTAAGAGGTTGCTGATGCCCGTCGGGGTTCATGCCCACCATGCCTTGATGGACGGTTATCATGTTGGTTTGTTTTTTAATTTTTTTGAAGAACTGCTTCAAAGCATTTAATCCTCATTTTTAGCTGTTTATGACTTTATTCTGATTGCTGGATTCAAAATCAGGAAACACAAAATTCAAAAAAACAAGGTTTTTTGCAACCCTGTTGAATTTGGCATGTCATTGGTAGCTGAAGATTGGAAACAAAACCTTCTTGCGTGGAAACAGTAGAACTGAACAATCCTAAGGAACTGATCGAAGCCTGTCTGAGGGGCGACCGTATGGCACAATACCGCCTCTATCAGCAGTATGCCCGTGCGATGCTCAACATCAGTTATCGGTTTGTACAGAACCGTGAAGATGCCGAAGATGTGTTGCAGGAAGCATTTACCGATGCTTTCAGGCGACTGGCAGGCTTCCGTTACGAATCCACCTTCGGGGCATGGCTCAAGCGCATTGTCATCAACCGCTCGATCAACCACCTCAGGAAGAAAAAAGCCGATCTGAAGTTCTTTGACGACATGCATGTTTTTGCAAACAAAGCAGAAGAAGTGGTGGATGTTACAGGCCTGAGTCCCGAAAAGGTGAAGCAAGCCATGAAAGATTTGCCATCGGGAAGCCGGATGATTTTTTCACTTTACCTGCTGGAAGGCTATGATCACAACGAAATCGCAGAAATACTCGACATCTCAGTCTCCAACTCCAAAACACAATATATGCGTGCCCGTCAACGGGTTAAAGAAATACTAACACAAAGCGGATATGAAAACTGATCCATTGGAAAACTACATTCGAAGCCACCGGGAAGCTTTTGACGAACTCGAGCCCGACCCGCGGCTGTGGGAATCAATCAGCCAATCGCTGGATGAGCCCGTGAAACGTAAGCGCTTCCTTCCCTTGCTGATCAAGGTGAGCAGCATCGCAGCCATCTTTATTGCGGGCTATCTCTTTCATGTGATGCTCAATAGCGACGAACAGGCACCTGCCTATACCACCGAAACACCTTCGGAGTCAATCCGTATGCTCGGTGAAGCCCGTGCCTATTACACCAGTCAGATTGAAGAATACTCCGAAAAAGTATTCAGCCTGGCAGCCGATCAGCCTGATCTGAGAAAAGATTTGCAAAACGAATTCAAGGAACTCGATGCCATGTATGCCAGTCTCGAAAAAGACCTGGGCGATGAAGTGGCAACCGAGGCAGTGGTGGAAGCCATGATTCAACATTACCGCGTAAAATTACAACTGCTCGAAGATATGCTTCAGCAGCTTCAGCAAAACAATGCCAACGGCAGAGAGGAGGAGCACTATGTTTACTAAAATGCTCAGGATATCGACTTTTATTGTCGCCCTGTTACCGATGATCATGAAAGGACAAACATTTGAAATGTCGAAACGCTTCGATCGCAGCTTTAAGCTGGCCAAAACCACCGAGGTCAACATCAGCAATAAATATGGCAATGTTCACCTGCTTCAGTGGGAAAAAGATTCGGTACGTTTTGAGATAGAGGTCAGCATACGTTCGTCCAAAGAATCACGCGTTGAAAAACTTTACAACGAAATTGACATTCAATTCAGCCAGACACCCTATTATGTGAATGCCATCTCCTCCTTTGCCGGAACGGGAAAACTATGGGCTGAGATCAGCGATGTGACCAAATCGATGCTCAATGCCGGAAATGAGGCAGAAATCAATTACACCGTGTGGATGCCGTCGTGGGCCATTGTGAAAGTGGAAAACCGTTTTGGCAACATATACACCACAGATCATCCGGCCGAAAGCGAGTTTAAACTTTCTAACGGAAGTCTGCAGGCCAAGGCCTTAACGGGCAAGACACGCATCACCATTGCCTTTGGAGATGCCATGGTAAAACACATTGCCGACGGACAGGTTGATCTCAACTACAGCGAACTGGACCTTGAACTGGCAGGTAAAATCAATGTTTCGGGCAAGGCATCCACCGTGCACATCGCCGAGGCAGGACATTTGCACCTGGTGTCGCGACGCGACAAAATCACCGTCGACAAGCTGGAAAGCCTCAGCGGCGAATCGTCCTTTTCGCGGCTTGAACTGGGTGAATTGAACAGCAACCTGCTGCTGCAAGCCACCTATGGCAACCTCGAGCTGCAGGAAATCAGCCCTGCCATGGAGTTTCTTCAGCTCAATGCAAGCTTTACAAGCATCCGGCTGTTTTTAACCAAAGAACAAGCCGCCGGCCTTGAGATACAATACAGCAAAAAAGCACGCATCCAATACCCGCAATCCCTTACGGTGAAGGAGGAACAAGCCGGAAAAAGTGAAAACGATTTCAGTTTGCTCAAAGGGCATTTTGGAAGCGGTAAAGGCAGCAGCCTGAAATTTAACCTCACCGGTGGCGAACTCAACATCATACAACGGTAAATGAAAGCACCGCTGATGTAGCCTCGTCAGGCACAAACCATTCACTACCTGTTCTCAGACAGAAAGACATCATTCAGTATAAACATTTAAACCTTAACAACAATGAATACTATGCAACAAACCATCCGTG
Source organism: Bacteroidales bacterium (assembly GCA_024709145.1). GTDB lineage: Bacteria > Bacteroidota > Bacteroidia > Bacteroidales > F082 > JALNZU01. The sequence goes on from JANJXG010000123.1 coordinate 102,801, forward strand.
GCCTGGCACTACTGCTGGGAGTAGCGATTCTGCTTTCGCTGGGAAGCTGCTACAAAGACGGCATTTGCATCCGGGGTAACGGAAATCCCGAAATTGAAATACGCGGTGTCGGCACTTTCGACGAAGTGATCAACAACGGATCTTTTGAAGTGTACATCATCCCGGCCACCTACCACGAAGTGGAAGTGGATGCCGAATCAAACCTGCTTCCCTACATCCGTACCGTGGTTTCGGGCAACAGGCTTTTTATCGAAACCAGCGACAACCGTTGTATCAACAACAGCCTGAATATGATTGTAAGGGTGTACACGCCCTATGCCGACGGCATTGAGCTCAATGGCTCGGGCAGTGTTGAGGCCGACGACCTTTACCTCGACAACTTACGGCTCCGACTCAATGGCTCGGGCAATATCGATGTTACCAACGTTGATGCACTCGACATCGAGGCCACCATCTCAGGATCAGGCGTTATTTACCTCTCAGGCATCGCCGAAACCACTGATTTTTCCATCTCGGGTTCGGGAAATATTGAATCCTATTCGCTCAACCAGCTACGTTGTTTTGCCAATATCAGCGGGTCGGGAAATATGTATGTGCGTGCTTCCAGCCTGCTCGACGCCAGGATTTCGGGCAGCGGCAATGTGTACTACAGGGGCAATCCGGATGTGATTCAGCGTATTACAGGCTCAGGAAGAGTTATCAAACAATAAGCCTATGAAAGCAACAATCACCATGCTGCTGATGCTGCTGATCGGCACCTCAGGCCTCAAGGCACAGCATCAGGAATTTGCTGCCGGCGTCAGAGGCGGGCTCAGCAGCGGTATTACCGGACAACATTTCTTTGGTCAGGATGAAGATGTTAAACTCCTGTTGAGTTTCCGCGAAGGCGGCATGCAGCTTACCGGGCTGATGGAAGTTTACAAACCTGTGATGATCAGCTACCACGACCAGTTTTTTATGTACTACGGCGCTGGAGTGCATGTAGGTTATACCCGCTGGCATCACAACCGCTGGCGCGACGACCTTAAATATGGCAGCTATTATTATCCCCGTACACGACCCGTTTTGGGAGCCGATGTGATTGTGGGCATCGAATACCGCATCGATCAGATTCCTTTTACCATCGGACTCGACTACAAGCCTTTCTTTGAACTCTTTGGACAACAGTTTTTCAGGCTTTCTTTCAGCGACTTTGCGTTCAATATCAAATACAATTTCTAATCCTTTAAGAACATCATGAAACGATTTCAACTCATTTTTGCAGCAATGATAATCAGCCTTGGCCTGATGGCACAGGAACGAACAGGCAACGAATATCGCACCTTGCTGGGCAACCGTCAGCATGGTTCCAACGGTGGCTATGGAGCTTTCAGCATGGGCTTTGGCACGATTGACAACAGCGACGCCTTTTTCGGAGGCATGAAGGGCGGCTGGGTGATTGACCACAGCCTCACAATCGGGATTGCAGGCTACGGCTTTATGAACAATTTTGACCTCAACCTGAAGCCCGGCAGCGTTAACCGTTACCTTTCGGGAGGCTACGGCGGTCTGCTTATCGAACCTGTTATCGCACCCTTTTCACCCATCCACCTCACCATCCCCGTTATTCTCGGTGCTGGCGGAATTGCACAGCTTGATCAATATTACTACCACGATTATTACTACGAGCCTGTTGTGAACGATGCAAGCGCCTTTTTTGTCGTTCAGCCCGGCCTGGAGCTTGAGCTCAACATCGTGCGGTTTATGCGCTTCGCCGCGGGTGCATCCTATCGCTTCACCACCGATATCGACATCGAAGGCGTTTCTGACAAGGCACTCAATGGCTTTATGGGACATTTCACGCTCAAATTCGGGAAATTCTAAATCCGTCATTTACCTGACAAAGACTTTTTCGTGCCGTTAACTGGCCGGGAGACGCAGGTTTTCATTTATTGATTACTTTGGCTTCCTCAACACCAGAATCTTTAACCGTATGAAAAAGTCTTTTGTTTTTTTATTCCTGTCGATCTTTACGATCACCACGCTGACCTACGGACAGTTGCAACCCGGTGATCCGCACTTTGGCGAAAGCTGCACCAGCATCATGGTGGGCAAAAAAGCCTCTGCCGATGGCTCTGTTATCACTGCTCACACCTGCGATGGTAACTACCGCACCTGGCTGCGTATGGAAGCAGCTGCCGATCATGCCGACACTGCTGTGCATCAGGTGCTGAAAGGAACACTGCACACCGAAGCCCCCGACGATATGCGCAAAATAACGGTGGTCGGAACCATCCCACAAGTGAAACATACATTTGCCTATCTCAACACGGCTTATCCCAGCCTCAACGAAAAGCAACTCGGCATAGGTGAAACCACCTTCGTGGGGCCCGACACCCTCGTAAATAAAAATGCCATGTTCCTCATCGAGGAGCTGCAGCGCCTGGCTCTTCAGCGCTGCGACAACGCCCGCGATGCCATCCGCCTGAT
>JANJXG010000088.1 GCA_024709145.1 Bacteroidales bacterium
GCGGCAGCTTGCCGGTGTAAGATCGACGATTCAGGGTTGATCGTATTGCCTGGATTGAAGGGGAAACTCCTACGGAGTTTTTGAGGCTGACGCGGTATCGGTCCCCCGGATGAATCCGGGGGCTATGAGTGGGAAAGGCCATAGGCCTTAGGGGCAGTGCTGTTGGTGTTTACTGAGGTTAATTTTTGGAATAGTCCTGATTTCCTAATTTTTCTCCTCTGGTGACAAGGTTGTGAGAAAAGCACCCTTTCTAACCTTGTTACAGGGTAAGGGCGAGGTGGTTTTGACAACGGCAGGTTCTGAGTCTAAACGAGGCCGGGAAGGGTGAAATAAAAGGTAGTGCCTTTTCCCAGCTGACTTTCAGCCCAGATTTTGCCGTTATGTTTGTCAACAAACTCTTTGCAAATGATCAGCCCGAGGCCGGTTCCTTTTTCGTTGGCTGTGCCTTTGGTTGATTCGGTTTCATCGATTCTGAAAAGCTTATTCAAGCGATCGTTTGGAATGCCCACCCCGTTGTCCTTGATCAGCACAGTCACCTCTTTGTGTCCCCGTTCCGCAGCAATGATAACTTCGCTGCCCGGATGAGAAAACTTAATGGCGTTGGTTACCAGGTTACGGATTATTGTGCTTACCATGTGCTTGTCGGCATGAACGAGGATGCGGTTTGGTAAGCGACCGATCACCTTCACCGATTTTTCCCGGGCAATGTCTTCAAAAAACCTTAAGTTTTCTTCGATGAACTCAACGAGCTCGAAGGGCTCCGGTTCAAAGGCCATACGGCCTGATTGAGTCTGCGACCATACAAACAGGTTCGTCAGCAGGTTCATGGCCCGTTTGGACGATTCCTCTATAACGGAAGCGTATTGCTCCACACCTTCATAATCCTTTTCCTGCATTTGGTCAACAAGGTGCTGACTCAGCGCATAGATGGCGTTGAAAGGACTTTTAAGGTCGTGTGAAATGATGGTGAAAAACTTGTCTTTTTGCGCATTGAGCTCCCGAAGCAGGTGTTCATTCTTCCTGAGCGCCTCTTCCGCCTGTTTTCGTTGGGTAATGTCACGGGAAATGCCGATAAGTCCAATCTGTTCGCCCTTCTCGTTCAACATGATCTGCACAGATATTCCAACCCATACAAGTCCTCCGTTTTTGTGGTATTGTTCAATTTCCACCTGAACAGGCAGGAATCTGCTGCCCTCATCCATTTCATGACCTTTGGCAATGGCATCCTGAACAATTTTCAGGGAATGGGGAGGCATGGTGTCCCCGATGCTTTCCCTCATCGCTTCCTCGGGGGTATATCCACGCAAGGTGTAGATGGACGGACTGATGTAGGTAAAGCGGAATTCATTGTCGAGGGTCCAGATAACATCAGAGCTGTTTTCTGCCAGCAAGCGGTATTTCCGTTCACTCTCCCTGAGCAATTCTTCTGAGATTTTGCGTTGGGTGATGTCAACAATCACACCACGCAAGCCGATAACCTTGTTGTCTTTCGTGATGGGATTTGAAAAGACAAGGACATCGATCAGCGAACCATCCTTTCGGATCATGGTGTATTCATTGTTGCCTTCAGCCTGTCCCTGTAATTTGCGTTGAATGTTTTCGACTGCCCGCTTTCTGTCTTCCGGGATGTAAAAATCGAGTGAATTTAATCCAAGAATCTGAAAATCTTCGGGATAACCCAGCATGGTAAAGGCTTGTTTATTAGCGTAGGTTAACCGGCCGGTGGTATCAGTTTCAAAAATGATCTGAGGCATGAGGCGGGCCATCTCCCGGAATTTCATTTCACTTTCTTCGGCTCTTTCCTTGGCAGAAATCAGCTGTGACTCAATGTTTTTCAGGTAGGTTATGTCTTTTGTGATGTTGATGGTATGCTCCACGCCTTCAATCAGAATGATGCTAGATGAAACAAGACAATCGAAAACAGTACCGGTTTTTGAAACAAACCTGGTCTCAAAATTTTCGATGTGGCCCTGTTGTTCGAGCAGCGACACATATACTTTTCGCTGCCCGTTGTCGACCCAGATATTCAGATCAAGGGAACTTTTCCCTATTACCTCCTCTTCTGTATAACCAAAGTTTTTGTAAAATCCCTCATTTGCTGTAACATACGCACCGTCATTCAGCCTGTTGATGGTAATGGCATCGGGGATCGTCAGTACTGCTTTTCTGAATTTCTCTTCGTTTTTTTCGGCAGTTTCCTTTGCGGCGATCAACTCCTTTTCAGCCTGTTTAATTTCGGTAATATCCCTGAATTCAACCGTTCTTACCGGCATTCCTTTGTAGTGAATGTTGCGCGCCTCCAGCCGGAGTGGGTACTCTTCCCCGTTTTTGCGCAAGCCCAGTGCTTCGTATGCCTGCTCATATCCTGACTGGATGTTCTGCAAAACCAGGTCTCTTGAGGATTCGGCTATCAGCAACAATCCGTTCATACCGATCAGCTCATCTACAGCATAACCTGTCATTGACGACAATCCCTGATTGCAATCCAGGATGATACCCTTGTTGTGAATGGCGATACCTCCAAACGAAGCGTTATGCAACGACTTAAACCTATCCTCACTCTCCAGCAACGCTTCCTCAGCCCGTTTGCGTTCGGTGATGTCCTGACCCTGGGCGATGGTTGCAATGATGTTGCCCTCCGGATTCCTGATGTTGGCTGAATTCCAGATCAGTGTGCTTATCTGACCGTTCAGGTGCGCAATGTTGATTTCAATTACTTTCCAGTACTCGCCCGACAATGCTTTTTGAATCAATTCAAGCGAGGCATTGCGACTTTCGGGCGGGAACAGGATTTCGATGTGTTTACCAAGCACCTCCTGACTTTTGAGTCCGGTGAGTTCCTCAAAGGCCTGGTTAAATCGGGTGATGTTGAAGTTTGTATCCCATACAATGATAGGTGCATTGGCATAGTTGATAAGATTGTCGAGGTATTCATTTGTTTCCCGAACTGCTTCTTCCGACTTTTTACGGTCCGAGATATCCTGAGCCACACCCCATAAACCAATTATCTTCCCATTCGAATCCTTGTCGGCCTCACCGTGCACCCACATCCAGCCGTTGCTACCGTCTTTTTTGATGGTTTCCAGTTCAAGTGTGTAAGGGATGCCCACAGAAGCTGTCAGTGCAAGCGCAGCAGACAGCTGTTCCCAACTTTTGGCAGTAAAGAGTTTCCTGTGTTCGGTGTAAGGTGGCGGAGGTAAGTCAGGATCGAAATCATACATCCTGTACAATTCATCGGTCCATTCAACCTGGTTTGTTGCCACATCCAGGCGCCAGCTGCCAATATGGGCGATACGTTGCGATTCTTTGAGATCCTTTTCTTTCCTTCGAAGGGCTTCTTCGGCCAACATCCTGGCTGTGATGTTGGTCCCGAAACAAGCGCCACCGATGACCTCACCCTGCTTGACAATCGGATTCAATGTTACCTGAATAAACTGCTTACCCTGAGTAGTTTCAAATTCATCGGTGATTGAAAGGTGCTCACCCGATAAAACCCTGTCATAACGAGGTTTCCAGATTTCTTTCAGATGCTCCGGAAGGGATTCCATCAGATTGATTCCTTTGTCGAGTGTCATTCCGAATGACTCACGGAACTCAGACCGAAATACATTGTTCAGGTATAAAATAGCGTAATCCTTCCCGAAGGCCCAAATGCTGTCTGCTGTGCACTCTATAATGGCTGTGATGTTGGCATTGATTCTTTCGGTATTTTCCCTGGCCAGGCTGAGTTCGATGTCGGCTTGTTTCCGATCGCTGATATTTTGAGCCAGAATACCGATCTCTTCGCCCATCGAAACGATCACAAGCCGCAGCCATGTTGGCCTGGCAATGATTTCGCCGACATAAACCTCGTCGAATACCTGTGTCTGGCCAGTGGCAGCAACCTGAAGGTATGCATCAAAAAGTGGTGTTCCTGCATGGCCCGGAAAAAGCTCAAGCAGGCGTTTTCCATGCACTTCCGAAGGTCTGGTTCCATTGATAGCGGCAATGGTCTCGTTTTCGTAAATCCACTCAAAATCAACAATTTCTCCGTGATCGTTTTTAACCGGAGCCAAAATGGTAAAGCCGTCGGGGGAGATATCCTGCACAATCCTGAACCGCTCTTCGCTTCGTTTTGAAGCCTCTTCGGCGCGTCGGCGATCTGTGATGTCGAGCGAAAAAGTTGATACTTCAACAACCTGCCCGTTGTCGTCGCATACTGGTTCGGCAATGATGTCGTAAATGCGGCTTTCTTCTGACAAAGGGAAAGCAATTTCCATGCGGGCACTACGCCCGGTATCCAGTACGCTTTGCTTCAAAGCAATCAATTGACGAATGCCGTCGTTCTTTGTAATTTCATCATCCCTTTTACCGATGATATCTTTTGATTGGAAGTCGGGATGCGGGTTTGGTATCCATGTATAGCGCAAATCACGATCGGATTGAGCAAAAATCATCGATGGATGCCGGATGGCTAGGGCTAATCGCTGTTCACTTTCGGTTAGCTGCTCAGTGAGATCAGCCAATTCTTTTTTTTGATAGGATAACTCAGTGATAAAATGCACTGTCTGAAGCAGGAAATCCAATGCAAGCTTTACTTTTTCCTTTGATAAAACCGGAACCTTTTCCAGGGCTTCGAGATACTTCTGTTCATCGAAGCCATACTTAACGGCCTTCAATTTAAAGGCTTCCTTATCCGGTTGTTCAAAAAAGAACTGACCTGAAAAGAGATTGGCAACATGTTCTCCATGAATTATCAAGGGTACGGCTACATCGACGAGGCCGTTCAGGCAATGGTAAAAGTGGTACGGCTCACCTTCCTTCATTTTATTGGCCAAAACAGTATCGCTGATTGCACAGTTGCCGGAAGTTGCAGGATGAAGCCGGTGAAATTCAGTACAGATCTGTCTCCAGCCCGATCTGGACAAAATATTGCCTTCGAGATCCAAAATGGCTGTTACGAAACCTGTGGATTTGTTGAAGCCTTCGAGCAAGGCATCCACCTTTTCAAAATCAATCAGTTGACGGATATTCGTTTTCATAGACGCGTATTAACCTGACTGGATCAACATCTCAAATTCTTTCATGTATGGATTACCCTCTCCAAAGGATTGTAGAATAGATACGGCTGACAAGACCTTCGTCAGGCCTTGAAATATCGCTGAACGATTGTGAATAAATCATTTTTGCTGATAGGTTTGGTGATGTAATCGGTGCAACCGGCCTCCATGGCTTTTCTTCTGTCGCCACTTAAACCAAAAGCCGTCTGCGCAATGATGATTACATCCTTGTTAAACTGCCTGATTGCCTTCGTTGCTTCGTAGCCACTCATTCCGGGCATTCGGATGTCCATCAGAATCAACTCAATATCAGGGTTTGCTTTGGCAATTTCAACGGCTTCGGTGCCGGTTCTTGCCTTTAATACCTCCCTGCTGATTTTGCTGATGATTTTATCGAGCAGCATTTCTGATACCTCATCATCATCAACAGCCAATACTTTCAGTTTTCGGATTTCAACAGACTTTTCCACCGGATCGGGCTGTGTTGCGGCTGGACTTTTGGGTTTCTGCTGATTGCCTGGTATCGTAAAGAAAAATGTCGAGCCGACTCCTTCAGTGCTCTCTACCTTCATCTCTCCTCCCAGCATTTCGACATATCTATGTGAAATCGTCAATCCCAGACCTGCACCCTGATAGGCCATTTTATCTTCGATGTCAGCTTGAATAAAGCGCTCGAAAATGGCTTGCTGGCGGTGTTGCGGGATTCCAATGCCGGTATCTTTCACATAAAACTCGATGAAATTCCCTTTGTACTCACAACCCATTTCCACAGAACCTTTGTGGGTGTATTTGATGGCATTTTTTACCAGGTTGGTGAGTATGGCATATAACTTTTCACGGTCCGTCGTTAGGGTAAAAGCTTTGCCGGGAAGGAAATTTCTCACAACCAATTCCACGCCTTTGGCATCAGCATCAGGCTTGAAAAAGTTGCAGATAAAGTCCATTTGCTCGTGAATATTTGTTTCGGACAAACGGGTTTCCATGATGCCTGATTCAATTTTTGAAATATCCACGATGTCGTTGATAATGTTCAGCATGCGTTGCCCGCTTTTGTTGATCAAAGCAATGAACTGTTGCTGTTCTTCACCTGTAAGGTCGGGCTCATTCAACAACTCAGCAAAACCAAGAATGCCATTCATAGGCGTCCTGATTTCGTGGCTCATATTGGCCAAAAAGGCCGACTTCAGCCTGTCGCTCTCTTCAGCTTTTTCCTTGGCCCGCTGCAGGTCTCTGATCAGGGTCAGGCGTTCAGAAATTTTCCAGACATTGTCCATTAACAGGGTTAGCTGACGGATATCGGAATCGTTGTAATCCTCTGATTTGTTGGCAACGCCGGCAACAGCAACGATCTTTTGGTCAAAAATAACCGGAATTGTCAGGAATTTCTGCAGGCTGATGTGCCCTTCGGGAGTTCCCTTCTTTAATGGATTTTCAGCCTGATAGTCGTTTATAACAATTGGTTTTCGTTGTCTGACGGCTTCGCCCCAACAGCCTGTCTGATCCAGGTCATAAATGGTTTGCGGCTCCATAACCAGGCACTCCTTCATCACGTCTTTTGACCAGGTGTTGAGGATAAATTGTTTCTTTTCTTCCAGATAAAAATAGATGTAGCCGATTTTACTTCTAGTCAGCTCAACAGCCTGAGACAGGGCGAAATCCAAAAGCTCCTGAACAGAATTGGTCTGCAATTGAGAGACTTTCAGTAAACTTTCGAGGCGCTCGTTGTTAAACAGGATTTCCTGGTTTTGAATCCTGATTTTTTCTTCGCGTTTTTCGGCATTTTTCCTGGCAGCGATGAGCTCTTTTTCTGAACTTCTGAAAGCCGTGAGGTCCATACCAAAAGCCCAGTTTTCGTCGCCGGTTGAAACAAAACCCCACAGGATATTTTTATCCGAGCCATCCTTGCATCTGACAACCACTTCCATTGGCTCGATGTCGGACTTGTTTTTGATGGCAAGATCTGCTTTACGGTTCCATTCTTCGCTCACCTGTTTTTGGTACTCCGGATCGGGATAAGCCAGCGGCCACCACAAAGCAACTTCGGAAACTTCTTCATAAGTGTAACCGAATATGTTATAGAAAGCAGGATTGATATATTCAGCAACCTGACGGATGCCTTTGGAGATGTAGATGGCCAAAGGAGAAGTATCGGCTATGGCAGTAAATTTTTTCTCACTATGTTCAGCTTTTTCTTTGGCTTTGATGAGCTCAATTTCAATCTGCTTTCGTTCGGTTATGTCCTGACAAGTTCCAAATGCCTTGATAGGATTGCCTTGCCGGTCTTTGATGATGCGCCAGCGTTCCTCTGCATATTTTACCTTTCCATTGGCAGAAATAATTCTGTGTTCAACTGCACTGTGTTGATCAGAAGTAAATGAAAGTCTGAAGGCTTCATCCACTTTATCGCGGTCTTCAGGATGCACAAAAGACAAAAATGAGTTGTGATCCGGTGAGAAATAAAGTGGGTCAAGCTCAAAAATTTTGTAGGTTTCGTCTGACCAAAAGACTTTTAAGGTGGCCAAATCAGTTTCCCAGCTGCCGACTTTTGTAACCGCCTGCGCTTCGATCAACCTGTTTTCGTTGCTTTCGGCTTTTTCTTTTTCGTTGAGAAGCTGTTGCTGAGCCAACATACGCTCCGTAATGTCAATGTGGGTTCCAAGGGTACGCCTGGTTAAATTTCCATCGGTGTCACGCAGGGTTTGCCCGCGCGACCAGATCCAAACCCAGCTACCATCCTGATGTCGCATCCGGAAATAGTTTTCATAAATGCCCACAGAGCCTGATGCTAGGTATTCGGCAAAATGTTTCGGAGCCTTGATCCTGTCGTCGGGATGCAGGAAGTCGATCCAGTTTTTTTGGATATTTGCTGAACCATCCATGTTAAAATCCGCCGGATTGTAACCCAGCATCGTGAAATATTCCGCGCTGCACCAGAGGAAGTCCGTATCGTTATGAAATTCCCAGGCACCGGTATTTGAAACGGCGACAATCGACTTAAAACGCTCTTCACTCAGCCGGACAGCCTTTTCAGACTGCAACCGTTCGGTGATATCCCTGATGGCATAAATCATACCAATCGGGTTGTTTTGCGCATCAAAGATTACATCCCCGTTGACTTCTGTCTGAATGAAATTTCCACCGGATGTTTTGAGCTTATATTCTTTGGGACCCAATTTGTTTTCAAACATCAGGGTGCTGTTTGCAATGGCTTCCGACAAATCATCCTCTGCTACGAAAGAAAGAATGTTCTGACCAATGAATGAATCAACCGGCAGGTGTGCAAATGAAGGAAAAGGAACATTATTGATGAATGTTATGTGACCCTGAATATCCGTCAGTACGATCAAATCAGGAACCGTTGAAATCAATTTGCGGTATTTCTCCTCACTTTCACTCAATAAAATTTCGTCTTTTTTTCGTTCGGTTATGTTGTCGAAGGTGATACCGACACAGTGGTTGGGCAAAGGAAATGCTTTGACCATATAGGCCGCTTCCAGCACTTTTTCGGGTGTGTAATAATAATCCTCAAACTCGCCAGCGATGCCGGTGCGCACCACATCGGCAAAGCGCTTTGGAATTCCCTGGGAGCGCAGGGCCGGAAAAATTTCATCTATGTATTTCCCGATCGACTCGTCAGCCGCAACGCCACTCAGTTTGCGGCTGGAAGGATTGGTTGCCAACAGACGAAGACTGCGGTCGTCTTCAGGATTTTCGAGCTGATATACATATAAACCGATCTGCATATGATGAATGATGTCAGCAGCCTGCTGCAAAGCCTCCTCGGCCTGTTTACGTGCAGTGATGTCGATAAAAGAAGCTTGCAGGCAAATCGGCTTGCCATCCTGATCTTTAATCAAGTTGGCTGAAACTTCAGCTACAAAAAGGGATTTGTCCGACCGGCAGGCAAGCATTTCACCCTGCCAGAAACCTTGTTTTCTCAGGGCTTCGATCACAGCCAAAGGATCTTCCCTGTTTTCCCAGAATTCGAATGAGGCACGACCTATCACTTCACCCGGTTGCTGATATTTCCATAATTTGAGGAAAGCAGTGTTTACATAAGACAGATTGCCCGACAGATCAGCCATGGCGATGGCGTTAATGGACGTTTCAATGGCCCGGTTTTTAATCTGAAGTTCTTCTTCGGCAAGGATGCGCTCAGTGATGTCTCTGAATATTCCCATGATGCAGTTTCTGCCCCGATAGAAGACTTCTGAAGCCAACACCTCCACTGGAACTTCTGTACCATTGGCACAACGTACCTTTGTTGTGATGGGCTTTGTTAAATTCGATGTGCGTATTTCAGATTTATGCTTCTGAAAAGAGGTTTCGTTGAAGTTGTCAGCTTGTTGCGGATGAAGCTGGCGTTGATGTTTTCCGATTATTTCTTCAATGGGACATTTTAGAAGCGATGCTGCTTTTTGGTTTGCATGAACAATCACCCCACTTTCTTCGTCCGCGATAAAAATGGCATCAGCGGCATGTTCAAACAGCCCACGAAATTGTGCTTCACTTTCATGAAGTCTTTGTTCAATCAGCTTTCGTTCGTTAATATCGAGATGGGTTCCGAACATAGCCAATGGTTTACCATCCACAGTGCGTGAGATCACTTTTCCTTTGTCAAGCACCCATACCCATTGCCCGTTTTTATGACGCATCCGGGCCTCACATTCATAATATTCCAATTCACCCCGGAAATGTGCTTCCAAAATCTCATTACTTTTTCTGAGGTCATCAGGATGAGTAAATTTTACCCAAGTGTCGACAGTTACAGGGCTGATCTCCTCCAGGGTATAGCCGATAATTTCAGCCCAACGTTCATTGAAAACTGTTTCGCCCGAAAGAATATTCCACTCCCAGGTGCCAACATTTGTACCCTCAATGATGGCTGCCAGCCGGTTTCTTTCAGCTTCGAGCCGCAGCTCGTTCAGTTTTCGTTCTGTAATGTCGAGATGTGTACCAAACATCATCAGAGGTTGGCCTTCATCGTTTCTCGAAATCACTTTTCCTTTTTCCATCACCCAGACCCAATCTCCGTTTTTGTGGCGCATGCGGGTTTCACATTCGTAAAACTCAATTTCGCCCCTGAAATGTGCCTGTAGCAGCTCCTGACTTTTTACAACATCATCGGGATGTGCAAACTTTACCCAGGTTTCAAAGGAAAGCGGACTAATTTCTTCTAATGTATAGCCGATGATTTCGGCCCATCGCTCGTTTAAGATTGTCTCACCTGTCTGCACATTCCACTCCCAGGTGCCGGCATTGGTGCCTGCGATGATTCCCTCCAGATGCATAAGTTCGGCTTCAAGCCGTAACTCAATCTGCTTACGTTCAGTAATGTCTTTGACTGTTCCGATGGATTGTTTTGGTGTGCCAAAAGGGTCATAATAGGTCATGCAGCTTTCGGAAACATATTTAACCGATCCATCTTTCAACAATACCCGGTGCTCAATGTTGTATAGGTTTTTTTGCTCCAATGAGTTCAGATAAGCTTTGTGAACGAATTCTTTGTCAAGCGGATGCACGCTGTTGAGGAAAGCCTCGTAGGTAGGGGAAAACTCACGTGGTTTGAAACCGAAGATCCTATAGACCTCATCAGACCAGTGGAGCTGATTGCTTTCGATGTCCAGTTTCCAGTGGCCTATGTGTGCAATTGACTGGGCCTCAAGAAGCTGCCATTCGCTTTCCTGCAGCTCTTTTGCACGTTCATCAATTGTTTGTAACAGACGCTTCGTTTCGGCTCTTTTGGCGTCATTAACTTCCTTGAGGTGCAGCATGGCACGGATGGAGGCAGCAAGCTCCTCTTCGTCAGCTACACTGCTTAAAATACAGTCAAAACCAGCTTCATATGCCTTAATCCGTTGCTGTTTATCTTCTGATCCGGGGATAAAAACCAAGGGTATATCCCGCAGGATTTCATCATTTTTAAAAT
>JANJXG010000099.1 GCA_024709145.1 Bacteroidales bacterium
GGTGATGTGATTACTGTGCAACTGGCCGATCTTACAAAGACAATTCAGGTTAAACTAACAGCAACCAACAGGGTTTCTGCTAAACTTGTCGATGGCTTGATCGCCGACCTTACCCCGGAGGAAGAATATGAAAGGGTCATGTTTTTGAAAGAGTTTAAAGCTGAACGACGTGAACGGGGAACAGGACGTCCGACAAAAAAAGACAGACGGGAAATAGATAACCTGAAAAATTCGGATTAATTAATGCAGGATTGTAATTATTCTTGCGGCTTATACATCACAATATGAGACAGATTCACATATTTATTGCCATTATTTTGCTTGCCGGCTCAACGCTGTCCTGCAACAAGGGAATGAAAAAAGTCAGTTTTCCGGAACGTGGACTGACGGTTGGTTTTTACAACCTTGAGAATCTATTCGATACCATCAATGACCCTGACATCAACGATGAGGAATTTTTGCCCGGCTCTCAGGTAAAATGGAATACGGAAAAATACACAAAAAAACTCGACAATATGTCGCGGGTTATTGCCGGTATGGACCCTGGTTCCTGGCCCCATTTGCTGGGTCTTGCTGAAATTGAAAATGAAACTGTTCTCAACGACCTCATTGAAAACGAGTTAATTAAAGCTGCCGGCTATCGGGTTGTTCATGTAGCCGGCCAGGATCCACGTGGCATAGAAGTGGCAGCTATTTACAGAGCTGATTATTTTAAACCAATAAATATCAAATCTTTATCCCCAGTAATCGAAGGAGTAACTTATCGGCATATCCTTTATATCAAAGGTTTGGTCATGAACCGTGATACCATCCATTTTTTCGTTAATCACTGGACTTCGCGCTTCGGAGGCCTTGATGAAACCAAAGCTGCCCGTAATGGAACTGCCCGGTTTGTAAAGCATTTTACTGATTCGCTCCTCACCGTCAATAACACAAATCAACTGATTCTTGTAGGCGATTTCAACGATAACCCAAAGGATGAGAGCATGGTTAAGCATTTGAATGCCAAACCACTGATGAATGATGTTGAACATCCTTCACTGATTAATCTGGCGTTCAACAGTCATAAGGCAGGCAATGGAACCTTGTATTATAAAGGATGGGATTTCTTTGATCAGGTGATTGTTTCATCTTCCTTGATCGAAGGTGGTAAATTGTTGACATCCGATATCGAAATTGTTAAGCACGATTGGATGCTTTTTAAGCCAAATCAAGGTGAAGCACGACCCAACCGAACCATGTCAGGCGGCAGATATTATGGCGGTTTCAGCGACCATTTGCCGGTTCTCATCCGTTTGCGACAAGCAAAATAAGCTGGAATTTCTAATCGACACATCCATGGAGGTTTCAACGCAATTTGTAACTTCGCAATCGCTTTTACCTTAAAAAATGAACAGTATCCGTGTAGCATTCATCGATGAGCATCCCATTGTTAGTGAAGGATTGGCTTCACTCATCTCTGATGTGCCTGACATTGAAATTGTGCTGCATGCAACAGATGCCGAACAAGCTGCACAGCGCCTATACCAGACTCCAGCCCATATTGCCATCCTTGTTTTGTACAAGCCAGATCCTGATGATGCCGCTGCCATTGCTTTTTTGACCGGCAAGCATCCACGCTGTAATATACTGGTGTTGAGCATGTTTAAGATTGAAAACCTTATTTTCCGGATGATTAAGGCAGGGGCCAAAGGACATCTCACCAGCGAAACAAACAGAAGTGAAATGTTAGAAGCCATCTATTCTCTGAGAAATGGATACGACTTTTACGCCAAAACCATTACCAATATGATTCTGGCAAATTACCTAGCTGACAATGAAGAAACAGAGGCACGGAATGAAAGAGAAAAGAACCTGTCGACACGCGAGCTGGAAGTCTTGAAACTTTTTGCCCAAAGCCATACCAACAAAGAAATTGCCGACAGACTTTTTATCTCTGTTCGTACAGTGGAATCACATAAAAATAACATCATGCGGAAAATAAATCTACGTACGTCAGTCGATATGGTCAAGTTTGCCATCAGAAACAATATGATAGATTTGTACTCGTAACAGGCCTAACCAGAAACACTTCAACGCATGAGAATATTGTTAAACAACCGGGAGGAAATAATTGAAGCAGAACAGCTTACGATGAATGAGCTCATTCAGCTGAAGCGATTTACTTTCAGATTGCTTGTGACAAAGGTGAACGACAGGCTTGTAAAAAGAGAGGATCGGGATCAGATCTTGGTGAAAGATGGCGACAAGGTGGAAATCATGCACCTGATCTCCGGCGGTTAAACATATTTTTTTCAAGTTATTTTGTAAATATGACAGCAGAACCCATTATACAGCTTCGGAGTCTTTCGGTTTTTCAGCGCAAAAATTTGGTGCTGTCAAATGTTAACCTTACCATTCACAAAGGTGAATTCGCTTACCTGATCGGCAAAACCGGCAGTGGCAAATCAAGTCTGCTCAAGACATTGTATGCCGAGCTTCCTGTGCTTGAGGGAGAAGCAAGTGTTGCCGGTTTTAACTTAAAACAGTTGAAACAACAGGATGTGCCTTTTCTACGCCGTAGACTCGGGATTGTTTTCCAGGATTTTCAGCTTCTTGAAGATCGGACTGTTCATGAGAATCTCCTTTTTGTGTTAAAGGCAACATCCTGGAAAGACAAAAAACTCATGGATCAGCGCATTCATGAAGTGCTATTGCAGGTCGACCTGGTTTCGCGAAGCTTCAAAATGCCGCATCAATTGTCGGGTGGCGAACAACAACGGGTAGCCATTGCCCGGGCACTTCTTAACAATCCGGAGGTTATTCTGGCCGATGAGCCAACAGGTAACCTCGATCCGGAAACATCCAACGGCATTATGCGCTTACTGATGACAATCAGCGAAAACGGGCAGGCGGTTATCATGGCAACGCATAACTACAACCTGATCAATAAGTTTCCGGCAAGAATCATTAAATGTGAAGAAGGAACCCTGGTTGTATCAGCCAATCAGTTCGATTAGCAAATCAACGTTTTGCCCGTTGTGGTAAAGGATCTCAAGTTTTTTTCGACGCCTTTCTATCTCGCTCTTGCTAAAACTGCGTTTCATGAGTTTTTTGATTTGCATCTTAAACGAAGATGCGTCATTGGCTAAAATACACAATTCATCCAGGGCGCTACCACTGAGCATTTTATCATTCACGAGGCAGAATCTTCCGTTGTATAAGGTGTTAAGCAGCTTGAGTTTAAGGCCCGTAGCCTGAAAAGTTAGTGAAACGTTGATATGTGCATGATAGATCAGATGCAGCAATTCTTCATCGGTAGGATTCGCAAAAAGCCGGATATGCGGATAGGCTTCAACAAGCTTAACAAGTGCAGGTGGCGGGTTTAGTCCGGCAATGAAGAATGGAATGTTGAGTTGACTAAAAACCTCTTCAACGAGAAACCTGACAGCGGTTTTGTTTTCGGCTACCGAAAGATTTCCATGATAAAGTACATAATCACCCCTGCCTACCAACGATTTCACTGCCCGATGCGGGTGAAAGGCAGGAATGAAAGTTACATGCTCATAGTGAGATGCAAAATAGCGTTCATCCTTTTTTGAAATGGCAACGATGTGACTTGCTCTTTGTAAAACATTTTCAAAACGCTTTAATTTTTTTGCCTCATTGTGGTAGTAATACTTTTTGAAGATGTCGGTTTCAACCTGAGCCAGATGATGGTAGTATTCGTGCTCGATGTTGTGTGTTCTGACGATGATGTTACGTCCGGAAAAACGTAAATCATTCATTAGTAAACAGGTATGCAATCCTTCGAGCAAAATCGGATGTTGATCTTTAAGCAGGTTTTCGATCAGGTCAGCCGAATTTCGTGAACTAACGATGTAAGGAAGATTGGTGAAAAGGTTCTTTTTTGAGAGGTCACGTTTATAATATTTTACGCTTGCACAATATTCGTTCAGCGCTGTGGCTTCTTCCCGACCATATTCAAAAGCATGCAAATGAATTCGAATACCTTTGGCAGATAATGCTTTGACCTTGTAAAAAACATCGATCACCCCGCCATAATTGGCAGGCCATGGCACATCAAAAGATACGATGTGAAGATGTTTTTCAGTTGAATTTTGCATAAATCTCCAACAATATTTTTTCCTCGTTTTCCCAACACAGCGATTCAGCTGCTGCAAGGCACTGGGTCTTCCATTCAGCCATCCTTTTTTCATCGCCTAACATTGACATAGCAGTACGGGCGATTTCAGCGGGTTCATGATTGACAATGCATAAACCTGTTTGGTATGTATCAAGGATTTTTTTTATTTCGGGCAGCGGACTTGCAAGCACAGGTATGCCGGCATGAATGTAGTCAAACAATTTGTTTGGCAGGCTAAATCTGTAGTTGAGGTTGGTGTCTTTGTCAAGGGATAAGCCGATATCAGCCAGTCGGGTATGTTGCATCATGGTGAAATAAGGCATTTTAGGAAGAAAAAGTACGCGATCTGCGAGCCCCAGATTCTGAACTTTTTGCTTCAAAAACGCAACAACATCTCCATCGCCAAGAAATAGCAATACACAATCAGACAGCAAGGTCATGGCTTCGACCATTTCTTCAGCACCACGATGCATATTGATTCCGGCACCCTGAAAGATGAGCAGCTTTTTGTTTTCAGGAAGCCCAAGCTCTTTTCTTGTGATTTCCGACTGAGGAGTAAAGCGGGGCGGAATGTTGCGCACCACATGCACCTGAAGCTTGTATTCCTGCCTGAAAAGATGTGCAATCGATTCATTTACAGTGATCATTTGATCAAGACGGGGCACGACAAAACTTTCTATCCTTTTCCAGATCCACTGCACAAAGGGTCGGTTGATGAGCTCCGGAGTTTGTGTAAAATATTCGTGACTATCAAACAGCAAGGGTTTATTACGCACTTTGGAAACAAGATAATTTGGAAGAAGCGTATCAAGATCGTTTGACAAAAGCAGGTTATTGTGCTTAAAAAGCAGGAAAAGCAGCAATCTGATATTGAACTCGATATAAAAAAAAGGCCCTTTTGAAAAAATCAACCGCATCCGCTTACAGTTGTATGAGCGTGGAAGGAGGGGAGCGCTCGATTTCAGTTCCCGGCCGACTAAAAGCACTTCATAGCCCGACTTTTGCAAAGCCAAACAAGCTTTGTGTACGCGCTGATCAGTGGAAAGATCATTGATGACGGAAACGATGGCTTTTTTCAAGTAGATGTTTGCGATAACAATAATATGATGTTTTATAAAACTCAAAAGTTGCAGGCAATATTGTCGAATAGCCTATCTTTGGCAAAATTTTTAGCTGGCTGGGATGCGCCGCAATTTTACGCTTAAAACCTTTAATACCTTCGGCCTCGATGTGATGGCTGCTTATGTCGTAACGGTAAATGACCTGAGTGATATTGAGCGGTTGCGCAAATCAGGTTATTGGCAACTCGATAAGAAAATGATCCTTGGAGGCGGTAGTAATTGTCTCTTTCTGGATGATTATTACGAGGGAATTGTGCTTTTGATGAACAATAAAGGGGTCAGCATTCAGGATTATGACGCCGATTTTGTTAAGGTAAGCGTCGCCGCCGGAGAAGATTGGACGCCCTTTGTGCAAAGGATGGTTGCTGCCGGTTACGGTGGGATTGAAAACTTAACATTGATTCCGGGTAAAGTGGGTGCCTCCCCCATGCAAAACATTGGGGCCTATGGCGTTGAAATCAAAGATGTGTTTCTGCGACTTCAGGCTTTCGATTTGGAGAATGGTAAACTTGTTGATTTTGAAGCTGCTGACTGTGAGTTTGGATATAGATCGAGTGTTTTTAAGACAACACTCAAAGGTAAGTTTGTCATTCTTTCTGTAGATTTTCTGCTTCATAAACATCCTCAAGCCAATTTTCAGTATGGATCCATCCGCGAGGAGCTCAGCAGACTGGGAGTAAGCCAACCTGAAATTGTTGATGTTAGCGTGGCAATCACTAATATACGCAGAAGTAAGCTTCCTGATCCGTTGCAGTTGGGCAATGCCGGCAGTTTCTTTAAAAATCCAGTGGTTCATCGACTTGTTTTTGATGACCTCAAACGTGAGTTCCCCGACATAGTCGGCTATCCCGAAAAGACAAACACCGTAAAACTAGCCGCCGCCTGGCTTATCGAAAAGGCAGGGTGGAAAGGCAGAAGAGTCGGTGATGTTGGCGTTCATAAAAATCAAGCTCTTGTGATTGTTAATTATGGTGGTGCTACAGGAAGAGATATCTTTAGCTTTGCAATGGAGATTCAGCAATCAGTCCGCGAGACCTTTGGCATTCACCTCGAGCCTGAAGTAAATATCATTTGAACCTTTGGTAGTAAATCAGTTTGGGTTAACATCTGCCTTTTCATCCTTTTTTTAACCTCGAGAATAAAACAATACCAAATTATTTTACCTTCGCCTGAATTATTCATAAACAAGGTGGAATACAAGCGTTTCATTCGATTTGTTACCCGAAATTTTGAAGCCTGGATTTGGCTGGGCGCCTTGATTTCTATTGCGTTTCTTTCACCTGAGTCAACTCAAACAACCTTGTGTGTCTGGCACCATTTGGGCGTCGAATCATGTCCGGGCTGTGGACTGGGTCATTCGATGTCGGCAGCCTTTAACGGTCAGTTTTTAAAGTCGTGGGAGCTTCATCCCCTTGGCATGGCTGCCATTGTGATTTTAACCTTCAGAATTGCAAAGATTTTTATAGAGTATCGACAGTTTGTTTTATTTAATTCCAAAGAAAATGCATAAAATTTATGAGTTAATGCCTGATATTCAAGGCGAAGAGATGTTGTTGCTTCAGAAGCTTACACAAGATTACAGCGAAGAATCCCTGCGAAGTTTTGCGGCTATTTACAGGGCACGACGCAAAGATCCGATGCTCATTCTTTTGCTCACCTTGCTGGGTTTATTGGGTGTTGCCGGTGTTCATCGCATCTTGCTGAACCAGATTGGCATGGGAATCCTGTACTTCTTTACCGGAGGTTTGTGCCTGATAGGTACCATTGTTGATGCCGTAAACTATCAAAATCTAAGTCTGAATTACAACAGACAGATGGCCATGGAGGTCCATCACCTGTTGAATGTTGGGAAATAGACTTTTCAATCAACATTTTTAAGCAGTAATTTGTTGATTCTTCGGGCGATCAGCGGACCTTCGTAGATAAAGCCGGTATAAACCTGAACAAGGTCAGCTCCTGCTTTGATTTTTTCAAGGGCATCTTCCGGCGTAAAAATTCCACCAACACCGATGATTGGAAATGCTTTGCCCGATTTTTGTGCTAAATAGCGTATCACCTCTGTCGAACGGTCACGCAAGGGCATGCCGCTGAGTCCTCCATTGCCAATGGCTATGGCTTTGTCCTTTTCGAGTTTGATGGTATGGCGCGTGATGGAGGTGTTGGTAGCAACCACGCCGTCAATTTTTGTTTGACTGACAATTTCAATCACTTCATCCAATTGACCTTCGTTCAGATCGGGCGATACTTTGAGTAAGATAGGTTTGCGCCTGGCTTTGGTTTGGTTCATCTCCTGCAGTCGGCTCAGAATGGCAGTAAGCGCTTCCTGATCCTGTAATTCATGTAAATCGCTGATATTTGGGCAGCTGACATTCACAACAAAATAATCGACGACGTCAAACAATCCCTCAAAAGTCTTTTCATAATCATGGATGGCCAACTGATTGGGTGTGGCAGTATTTTTGCCAATGTTACCACCAATAATCGTGTGGTGTTTCTGATTCAGGCGCTGTACAGCAGCTGCCAGACCTTTGTTGTTGAAGCCCATTCTGTTGATGATGCCACGATCCTTGATCAGCCTGAACAGACGCGGACGTTTATTGCCAGGCTGCCCCAGTGGGGTAACGGTTCCAATTTCGATGTGAGAAAAACCAAAGGCTGAAAGCGGATGGAATACTTCAGCATTTTTATCGAATCCGGCAGCGATCCCAACAGGGTTTTTAAACCTGATTCCAAAAAGCTCACGTTCCAGTTTTGGATGATCAACTTTTGTCAGGAATCTGATCAGTGACAACAATCCTGGAACATACATCGATAACTTCAACCATCTGACAACCGTATGATGAATGGTTTCGGCATCAAATAAAAACAAAACCGGTCGTATCAGCGATTTGTAAATCATGGCTAACTGGATTAAAAAAATAGTCCCGGATGGGACTATTTGTTATTCTTTATTTTCATTGTCGGTTTCTGTTTCGTTGGTCTCTGAGGTATCAAGACTGTAATCAAGGAGGTTTTTCTTGCTCAACAGAATATACCATGAGAACAGTTTTTTCATATCCGAAGGATAAACGGAGGCTTCAGCATAATCAGGAACTGCGATCCTGAACTTTTCGGCTAGCTCATAATTGGTTAGCTTTTTCGGGTCGAAATCCAGCTCGTCACCCATCACTTCATGAATGTGTTTGAAAACCTCCTTCAGCGGACGATCTTCACCGGTAGTGAAAATACTTATTTCTTCCAGTGAGCTTATTTTCTCATGCGAAAAAGCAGCGATGCGCTTGCCATCGATCAATGATTCTATCAATACACTATTTTTACCCTGACCGGTCACGAGAAAAAGACCGGGTTTGCCTCCGACGGCAACGATTTTACTCAAATCCATGCTTAATTTTTTTGCAAAAATAGTCAATTTCGACATTGAGAAAATATTAAGCACGCTTCAAGTTTTCGATTGGAGGCTTTCGGTGCAGCAATAGTTGTATTTTTGAGGTGTTTTCACCCTTCATACATGAAAAACAACTTTTTATACGGAATTCTTGCTGCTGTTATGTTTTCGGGTATTCTGCATCTGCCAATGATGTCGCAGAACGACAGCGTCAGGCTGTTGCGTTCACATCCGGCATGGCTCGTTCCAGCTTCCAAGTTCAATAAAAACCGCTTTACAGGTGTTGCAACTTCCTTGGGTGCAGGTTATACTGCCGCCCTGGTTGGCCTTAACGAGCTATGGTACAAGGGCTTTCCACGATCCTCATTTCATTTTATCAATGATCTGGGCGAATGGCAGCAGATTGATAAAGCAGGACATATCGTTACACCATATCTGGAATCCCGTTATATTATGCAGATTTATGAGTGGACCGGTATGAACCATCAAAAGGCAGCCATCTGGGGTGGTTTTACTGCTTTTATGTTTCAAAATACCATCGAACTCTTCGATGGATTTTCGGCAGAATGGGGTGCTTCAGCCAGTGATATCGGTGCCAATTTTGTAGGAGCAGCGCTCATGACTGCCCAGGAATTAAGCTGGGGTGAGCAACGGATTTCCCTCAAAGTGATGCCTCATTTTGTTCGTTATGACGATCCTGAACTGCAACAACGGGCGAATGAATTGTTTGGTGAAAACCTGATCGTACGTTTTGTGAAGGATTACAATGCCATCAATGTGTGGATGAGCATCAATCCGGCATCCTTTAATCCGCAGCAGCAGCGGTTAAAATGGCTGAACGTTGCCGTTGGTTACGGAGCCGGAGGTATGTTTGGTGGCTATGACAACATCTGGACTGATGAGCAGGGTGTTTTACACAACCGGAATGATGTGGTCAGATACAGAAAATTTTTCCTTTCGCTCGACATTGATTTTCATCGCATACCCACCCGTTCGCGCTATATGCGTGTCTTGCTGGATGCCCTTAACATCTTGAAAGTACCTGCACCGGCGCTCGAAATCAATACAAAGGGACAGTTGATTTTTCACCCGTTCATATAGCTGTTTGTAAGCCAATTTTGAATCATCCTGTCACCTCCCTCGGTCATAAATGATTCTGGGTGAAATTGTAATCCAATGATATCCTTGTGTTTATGACGAAAAGCCATAATTTCGCCTTTTTCATCCAACACAGTGGGTATCAGTTCGGCCGGCAGATCGGTTTGATCGATTACCCATGAATGATACCTGCCACATTGCAGAAGAGATCCGAAACCATGAAAGAGTTTTTCGTGCTTGTCAATGATCGTGCAGCTTGATTGATAGCCATGATAGCTTTGATGCATCTGTTTCAGTTTCGCTCCAAAGTGTTGAGCCAGAGCCTGATGTCCCAGGCAAACACCCAGGATAGGATAATTGGCAGCAAGCAGGCGGATGTGCTCCATGAGAAATCCTGACTCAAAGGGCAAGCCGGGACCTGGAGAAATCAACACTTTATCGAAAGGGAAAGGCAGCGAATCAGGAGGTGTATCATTGGGAATAATTATCAGCTGATGCGGCACACCCGATTCCCTGAGCAATTGCACCAGGTTGTAGGTAAAAGAATCATAATTGTCGATCAGCAGAATTCGCACGCTACATTTTGTTGCAAATTTAAAAAACTCAACATACGGATTAATCAAGACTTTCATTTCTTTGGGCTTATTTGGAATGTGAATAAATTAACAGAAACACAAGCTGGGCCTGCTGGCAATCCTTCGAAAGGCGTAATTTTGCATGATAGTTGACTGTTGTTGAAAGAAGTGTGATTTACCAATGAAAAAATGGAAAGGCCGGGGCAGATTGTGGCTCTTTGTTGTTTTACAAATAATTGTTTTACAAGGATATACCCAAGATATTACCACATTAAAGCAACATTTTAAGCTTTCAGGTTTTATTAAAAGTAATTATTGGTTTGATACGCGAAAAGTGGATGGTTCACGGGATGATTTGTTTCTCTATTATCCGAAGAAGCCGGTTTACGATGTTCAGGGCCTTGACATAAATAATGGATTCAATGCCAATTACAGTGCAATTAACACGCGGCTTACGCTCACCATCACAGGGCCTGAGCTATTGAATGCCAAAGTTACCGGGCTCATCGAAAGTGATTATACTGGTGTCACCAATGCCGACATCGATGGATTGCGGCTCAGACATGCTTACATTTTGATGAAATGGAAAAAAGATGAATTGCTCCTGGGGCAAACCTGGCATCCGATGTTTGTTCCGGATGTTTTTCCGGAGGTTCAGGCTTTTAACACGGGGGCGCCCTTTCAACCCTTTATCCGCAATCCCATGGCAAGTTATAAGCATCATTTTGGCAAGCTTTCATTTCAGCTGGCTTTTATCATGCAACGGGATAACAACAGCGATGGTCCGTCAGGCCGAAGCCATCTTTATATGCAGGAAGCCGGAATTCCCAATAGTCATATACAGCTTCAATACAGGTTTGGAAATCATGTGATAGGCGGAGCTTTTGATCACAAAGTACTTCAACCCATGTCAGTTACCGCAAACAGGTTTAAAACAAATGAGCTGCTAAGCTCATTGTCGGGAATGGCTTATTGGAAGTACACCAAATCTAAACTCACAGTGCAAATGAAATCTATTTTTGGACAAAACCTCACCGAACACCTGATGTTGGGAGGCTATGCCGTTGCATCGCGCGATTCTGTGTCGCTAATCGAAACATATACCCCGACAAACCATTTGTTTGTCTGGACAGGCATTCATTATGGCGAAAAATACAGATTTGGATTGTTTGGGGGTTTCGCAAAAAATTTTGGTACTACTGACCGAAACATCAATATCTATTACGGTAAAGGGAGCGATATTGACTATATGTACCGTTTGGCACCGGGTTTTTGTTACCGGACAGGCCCGCTGCGGCTGGCTGCTGAACTCGAATATACTGCTGCAGCTTTTGGTAAAGCTGATGACCATGGGCGCGTAAAAGAAACAAGCCTGACGGGAGTCGCCAGGCTTTTACTTGTTGCCGTATATCACTTCAACAATTAAACTTCCTGCTAAATGTTAGCAGTAAAAGTTTCAACAGGCACTTTTGCTGAAAGCTTATTCCGGCTGTAGGCCGTCAGGAGTGATTCTTCCGATAAAATTTGATAATCTTTAATCAGCTTAAAAACGCTGATCATGGCAGCATTGCGTGAGCCTGCCTTGCCCCGCATATCAGTGGCAACCACGCTCGAAGTTGTTTGCGGTGCCGGGAGTGAGGCATCGAGCAAAATTACTGCTTTGTCGCTGTTTTTGATCTTTGGCATGGAATAATCAAGCCCATCCTGAGAGGTGATCAGCATGAAATCGGGTTTTGTTGAACCGGTATAGAAGATCGGCTTATCGGAAATGATCACTTCAGCAGCAGAAAATCCGACACCAACTGTAACCGGGTAATGGCCTTTTTTTGTAGCATAAAGTCCTGAAAGCATGGCTGTTTTGGCCAGAAACTCAGCTGCACTCTGGGTGCCCTCGCCAGCCGATCCGGCCAGCAAAATACGCACTGTTCCTGACCTGACAGCCTGAAACTCCTGCTTTACCAATAACTTTTCAGTAATCAGGCTCTGGATAAATCCGGTGTAAGATTCTTTTTCGATTGCCTGTCTTGGGGTGGTATTTTTATGCAGCTGAAGGCCTGAAGTCTCAATCACTTGCTTGAGTTTCATCCCCGGGTTGGATTTTACACCATAGCTTGGGCATATTTCCATGACCTCTACGAGCGAAAAACCAGGGTGGGCAAAAGCTTCTGCCAATTCATCAGAGAAATCCCCAATGCCCGAAATTCGGCTTACATAGGAAGCTCCCACCCCTTCCATCAGGTGAACCATGTCGATGGCTCCTACTGCTGAACGGTTTGGTGCTGTGGGTGTATTGAATCCACAGGGTGTAAACTCACTTGGCTGACCACCTGTCATACCATAAAGCATGTTGTTGTGAATAACCACTGTCATCGGAAAATTGTGATGGGCAGCCACGAGCAGGTGTTGCATTCCAATGGTGGCACCACCATCGCCGATAAACACAACGACTTTTTTGTTGCTGTTGTGCGGCAAACCCGCAGCAATACCTCCCGCAAGTGCAACCGAACGGCCGTGAAGGCCATGCACGGTGTGCGAACGCAACGATTTATCGATGATACCATGACATCCGATGTCGGTTACAAAAATTACATCGAGTGGATGGTAACCCAATTTTTGTAGGGCTTTTTCGGTGTTTTGGGCAACGCCGGCATGGCCACAGCCTTTGCAGAAAGGCAAATCTTTGCTATCAATCAAAAAACGATTATCCATTTTTTCTAACCTCCTTCATGATTTCTTCTGGTTGAATCATTCTGCCAATGGCATTAATTCCGACGACATGACCCGCGTGATGGCTGCCAAAAAGCAGGTGACGGTATTGTCCGTCAAGGTTTTCTTCGGCAATAATGATGTGTTTGTACTTTGACAATATAGTGTGGTACATTGAAGGGATTGGAAAAATTGTCCTGGCAATCAGCAAGGATACTTTTTGGTTCTCTTCCCTGAGCCGCTGAACTGCTTCGCGGCTGGCCTGAGCTGTTACGTCAAAACTAAAGATGATCGCATCAGACCCTTCCTGTGGATCATACTCGTATTCGAGAAAATCATTCGCATGCAAATCCAACTTGGCTTTCAGTCTGCGGGTGTTATCAAGTGCCTCAGGTGTTGTGTTTTGAAGAATCCCTTCTTTGTTGTGTGTACTTGCCGTAAACCTGACCTGATGTTCACTTTGGGTAACAGGTAAAAAACCAGGAACAAGGTCCCCTCCGGCACCATAGGACTGATAAGGCATTTCGTTATTAAATAACTTCCAGGCTTGTTTTGAAACCGGCTTCAACTTTTCAAGGTCGAAACTCATTTGAGTCATTACCATTTCCTTGGAAGTAAGCAATACCACGGGTGTACGGAGTTTCAAAGCTGTTTCAACGGCTTTTACACTCATATCCCAGCAATCCTGCAAATTGGAAATGCAAAAAGTTGGTAACTGGAATCCGCCGGAAACCGTACCATACACAACATTCAGATCGCCCTGTGCGCCGTTTGTTGCAGTTCCGGTTGCTGGTCCGAGACGTTGAACAAGGATGATAACCATAGGCAGTTCCATCATCATGGCCATGTTGATGGATTCGATCATCAAGGCATAACCGGGAAATGAAGTTGCCGTAACCGGAAGTTTTCCCAGACTTGCGTAACCTGTCATCCACTGCAGGGTAGTGATTTCGTCGGGTGCAGCCATCATGGCCGGATAACGTTGATTGGCATAAGAATAGAGCAGGTTGGCAGGGGTAATGGGATAACCCACGAAAACTTCGGCACCGGCTTGCACACAGGCTTCTGTAATCAGGCGCGACCCATCAATAAAAGCCATCTGCTTATGGGTTGTTTCTGTCATAGATCACATTTTTTTCGATAAGTGACTGAATTTCTTTTTCTGATAATCCGAGTACTTCCGCAAGAAAACCTGCGGTGTGCTGGCCGTAATGCGGAGGTATTTCGGGAACGTTTGCAAAGGTATGACCTTTCATGGAGAACGCAATAGCGCTCACACCTTTTAATTGGTTGCCTTCATCGGTTGTTTTGGAATGGATAAGTGGCTGTGCTTCGGGTTGCTCGAAAACCTCTTTCATATTAAACACCCCACCGGCAGGAATTTTGTATTTCTCCAGCTTTTCAAGTAAGGTATCTCTTTCCTGCATTTTTATCAGGTTTTTAAGCGTTGACTGCAAACTTTCCCTGTTTTGAACACGGCTGAGATTGTTGATATATCGGTCATCGGTTGCAAGGTGTTCTGCTTCCAGTACTTTACATAAATCCCTGAATTGGGAATCGGTGCCAATGGCCAGCACAAGGTGTTTCTTATCAAGGGTATCATACACAGTGCCATAAGGAACAATGTTCGGGTGGTCGGAGCCCATTGCCTGCGGGATGCAGTTTCCGACAAGCCAGTTTGTTGCCTGGTTTGCCAGTGAGGTGACGCCGCTTCTGAAAAGAGACACATCGGTGAAGGTCCCTAAACCTGTTCGTTCGCGTTGGTAAAGTGCCAGCAGGATAGCTTCTTTCAGGTGATGCCCGGCCAGGATATCCATTAGTGCAACAGGCATTTTCACCGGTCTGCAACCGGCTTCCCCATTGATAAAGGTAAATCCGGTTTCCGCCTGAATGATAGCATCATAACCTGCACGTTTGTTTTCGAGACCATAACCGGTAAGATGGGCATAAATCAAGCGGGGGTTTAATGGCTGGAGGTTGGCATAATCGACTTTAAGTTTTTCGGCATCACCTGGTTTGTAACTTGCCAAAACAATGTCGAAGTATTTTATTGATGCATGAATAAGATTGAGCCCTTCGGGGTGAATCAAATCGAGGGCAACGGATTTTTTGCCCCAGTTCACGCAGCTGAAATAAGCTGAGATGTCGGTTGAAGGATCTTCGCTTGGTAATTTCCACGTTCGGGTTACATCACCACTGGTCAGCAAATTTTCAATTTTGATAACTTCAGCGCCCAGCTCTGCAAGCATGGCGCCTACGCCCGGACCAGCCAAAACATTGGCTAGTTCCAATACCCTGATCCCGGATAAGATTCCTTTACTCATTCCTGATAGCTTTTTTTCGTCTGAAGTTCTCGATCAGGTTGCCAATGATGATGAAAACAATGGCAAAAACAACCGCGCCATAAGTTTTGTCGATGTTGAACCACTTCATCTTTGCAGCGAGCATAAAAATGAAAATCGCGCTCGTGCCGCCGATGAAAGCCAGTTTAACGGCATAAGGACTGATCCAGTTTCGTTTGTAGATCCCCAACAGGATCACAATGGCACCAATAGCGCGGATAGCATAGCTTACATAAGCTGCGTCGAGGATGCCTTTTTGAAAGAAAATCGCCAATGGAAGGGTGATGATTGTCACAAGAATAACAAGTTTTTTGGCTACTCCAATCACTTGTTGTTCGTTGGCCTTCGGGTTGATAAAACCGTGATAGATATCTTTTGTGGCAATGGTAACAACGGCAAAATTCACCGGACCAACGGTTGAAAGTATCGCTGCCAAAATGCCGGATAGCGCGAGTCCTCCGAAAACGGGATGGATAAATTCGGGATTTGTGAGCAGGCTGGTTAACACCATTTTTGGATTAACAGTTTCCACATCAAGGAAATAGCCGGTTGCGCCTATCAAACCAAGCAGGGCAGTCATCACACCAAAAGGAGCAATCAATGCGCTGGAAAGAATGCTGGCTTTTTTGGCAGTGGCTGCATCCCTGGCAGCAAAGATAGGCTGGATACTGGCCTGAGCTGCCATGCCCCCCAGCACACCTCCCAGTAAGAGGCTGAAAGCCCCTGAGAGTCCGGCGCTGAAAGGATTGTAAATATTACCGGGAGCTCCCTTGGCGGCAAGAATGTGTTGAAGTTCGGCAAAACCGCCAATTTTAATCATGCCAATGATCGTTGCAAGACCAACACCCAAAAACATCATGAGCGTATGAGCCACCGAGGTGATGGCCAGTGCATGCATCCCGCCAACATAAGTGTAAACGGTGATCACAATGGCTGAAATAACGATGGCACTCAGCCAGCTGATTTGAAAGATCGCACTTAACACACTGGCGGCTGTTTGCATCTGAACATAAGCCAAGGTGATGTAGGCAACAAGAAAGGCGATGGCAGAAATCTTTTTAGCATCACGGCCAAACAAAAAATCCAGCATTTCACTCACCGTATGGACGTTTTGCTCGCGATACCATTTGGCAACTGTAAACCCTATAATGACCATGCCTATCGCAGTAGAAACATTGTAAAGAATTGGCTGAAAGGAGAGTGTATTGAAAGCTTTCTCGCTTACACCTATCGTACTCATTCCGCCCAGCCATTCCGCCGCCACCACAACAGCACAAAACGTCATGCCAAGGTTCCGGCCCGCCACAAGGTAATCAGCTACGCTTCGGCTGGCGATTTTGCGGGTCAGCAGCGATAATAATATGATGCCGGCAAAATAGGCTACCACAATCAAAAAGTAGGTGTTTGTAAAGATCATTTTATTTAAATTAAGGTGTAAAACTTTACAGAAAATATGCGGCAAAACTATGAAATTATTGTATTGTTAATGGAATAACACAAGCCTAAAATACTTGTCTTTATTCAAACTTATAAAGATTCTAAATAGCTGTTTCCGGATTCGCTTATCTATGAGTGTGCGAAATTGTACACTGACATTCTCTGGCTTTCATACAATCAATAATTACACTTTCAAGGTTAGAGATACAGCTTTTTTAGTGTATCCTAAAAACACTGAAACCAGATCTCAAAATTTCTTCTACATTTGCCTTCGCCGTTGCCGGCATTAACAGGCTCTACCTATGACAACAGTTTTAACCCCTCGTCAGAAAAAGATTATCAAGGCATCCAACATCAGCTTGTTGGGCAATGCAAGCCTTGCGGTAATCAAAATCATCGCAGGCTATCTGTCAGGAAGTCTGGCTGTTGTTGCAGACGGGATTGATTCACTGAGTGATGTATTCACTTCATTCATCACACTTTTCACTGCAAAAATTATTACGCGTCCGCCAAACCGTCGCCACCCATACGGTTACGACAAAGCTGATACAGTTGCTTCAAAACTGGTTGCTTTTGTCATTTTCTTTGCCGGGGCACAGCTGGCCATTTCCACGGTGCACAACCTGATGGAGGAAACAGTGCGTGAAATTCCATCGCCTTATGCCATCATCGTAATCCTTGTTTCAATTGTTGGTAAGCAATTGCTGGCTGGTTATTTGCGCAAAACAGGCAACCAAATCGACAGCCCTATGCTTCGTGCCAATGCCCGGAACATGCAAAACGACGTCATCATTTCAGTTTCGGTGCTGACGGGTCTCGTGATGACCCACATGCTCAAAATGCCTGTGCTAGATACGATTACTGCCTTGGCTGTGAGTGTCTGGATAATGTTTATCGCCATCAGAATGATCATCACCACAAGCCGGGAATTAATGGATGGCGTTGAAGATCAGACGATTTATTCCACGATCATTCAAGCTGCCGGCTCGGTTGAAAAAGCCAGAAACCCACACAGGATCAGAGCCAGAAAAATGGCTCATTATTATATGATCGCTCTGGATGTAGAAGTGGATGGTAACCTAAGTTTGTTTGAAGCCCATACAGTTGGTCATCAGGTGGAAGACATGATTCGAAAAGCGATTCCCAGCACCTATGATGTGGTAGTGCATATGGAGCCATTTGGTGTGCAGCATCCCGCCGAGGCATTTGGTATCTCAGAGAAAAACCTCCATACTGATGAGTCCCGGCCATTGAATTCAGCTGACAAATAACTTCATGCTGTTGCCTTAACAGTGGATTGTGTATTTTTGTCCAAACGATTGCGCATGTCAGCCCGCTTTTTGATGTTTTTTGTCATTCTCCTTTCCTTGCCATTCAACTCTGAATCGCAGGTGCTCGAGCCTGTGCGTACCGAGATTCCGGCAAGAATCGATGCTCCTGGTTATTACAAATTGTTGTTGGGTGAAAGGGGGATGCTCCATTATTATGAAAGTACCGATTTCAACGAGGATGGAAAACGTAAATGGTTTTTCAGTTTGTACGATACCGGGTTCAGAGAGCAATGGACCCAAAGCCTCGGATTGATGGATGGCTATGGACTCGCTGGTTCGGTGGTAACTTCGAAATATGCTTTTATGCTGTTTTCGACAAACACTTCGCGAAAAAGCAACCAAAGAGGATATGAATTGCTGCGTTTCGATGCCGGAAGCGGAACTTTTCAACTTATGGGCAGCTTACTTCCCGAAAAGGCCGAAATTCAAGGATTTACGGCCCTGCTCAACCTGGCATTTATTGGCGTGAATCTCCCAGATTACCAAAGTGATTTGCTCATGATTAACATGGATCAGCTCATCACAACCAGCCTTTCACACGGCATCAGCGGACAAAACATCATTCAGGCGGTGCAGGCCGATGAGAAAAGTGGTAAATTTATTGTGGGGTTTAAACGTTTTACCAACAATCGTTTTGAGGAGGAAGTGTTTCAAATTTATAACAATGAAGGAATTCAGCGGCAGACATTTAGCTATAAACTTGATCCAAACTACCTTCATTCTTATTTGTTGAACTTCGACACTGTTGGTAACCTGATTGTGGCAGGAAGCTACGACAACAACGCCGGTGGCCGGAATGCTGCCAAAGATGCTGCAAATCAGGATGCCCTGACTTTTGAATCGAAAGGATTGTTTTTTTTGAGATTCACCGAACAAGGGATTGAAACCCAGCGTTTTTATCCGTTTGAGAGTTTTGGAAATATTTACAGGGCACTCCCTACTGACGAACTCATGCGGGCCCGACAGCGACAAGCCCGGTCGAAGGAAGGAGCACGACAGCCGGCTGATATTTCCTTTCAGTTCTTTAAACCAAGGTTGATTCAGCACCATGATTTCATGGTTTTTGCTGCCGAGGCATTCAAACCCCAATACCGGCTCGAAACACGCATGGATTATGATTTTTATGGCCGGATGGTTCCCTATACCTATTCAATATTTGAAGGCTACAACTATTTTTCAGCTTTGATTGTCGCTTTCGATCAGCAGGGAAACCTCATCTGGAGCAATGATGTGGAGCTGCGTGATATACTGCTTCCCTACCTTCAAAATGTTGTAACTGTTCAGCTCGATGGCATCGACGTGGTTGCATCATATGTGACGGAAGGTGTTATCACTTCAAAAGTTGTTGGACCTGACGGTAAAGAAAAAGGTCAGACTGAACAGGTGAAAATAGAAAGTACTTTTGCCAATGACCGACTGCTTGAAGAAAATTTTACGGATGTCACTTATTGGTATGATAAGTACTTCCTCGTCTCAGGATATCAAAAAATTTCCAATAATAAGCTTCGGACTGACAATCCAAGAACTGTCTATTTTTTGCAAAAGCTTGTTTTTGAATGAGATGTGAACGTAATTATCGTATCTTTTTTAAATGGTACGATTTTTGTAATTTTGGCGGCTTATCTTTTTAGTTTAACCGGTGACTTTTTTTTAGAGAAAATTCACCAAATACAGATTTATGCAAAAGAGGTTTCACAGAATGGGTGCTTTTCTGAACTATCTGCTCGAAAAAAAGGGCCCGCACAGCATTCACTCACCTTTTATATATGACTTTTCAACGAAAGTTTTGCAAAACCACACAAACCTTAAGGGTTATGCAAAGATTGAAAAAGCGAGGAAAGAAATGTTTTCAAACCGCAATGTAATCGAGACCGTTGATTTTGGTTCAGGTGCAGGAGAGAAGCAATTCTCGACATACAGGGCTCGGGTTAGCCAACTAGCCAAGGCGCGCAGCTCGCACATCAGGTATTACAAACTGCTTCACCGCATTACTGAATATTTTAAACCCGAGACGATGCTTGAGTTTGGCACATCAACCGGATTGAGCGCCATAAGCCTTGCTACGGGCAATCCCACCGGACGACTGATTACGATGGAGGGCTGTGCTTCGGTGTCGCATGTGGCCAGCAGCCTGCTTTCTCGCTTAAAGGTCGACAATGTTGAATATGCAATCGGTAATTTCAATCATGTGCTATCGGCCAACCTTGAAACTGTCAAACAACTTGATCTTGTGTTTTTTGATGGCAACCACCGTAAAGAGCCAACACTGAATTATTTCCATCATTGCCTCACCAAAGCCGGTGAAAACAGTATCTTTATTTTCGATGATATCCATTGGTCGGCCGATATGGAAGAAGCATGGATTGCCATTCAAAAACACGAACAGGTTACCTTGTCGGTTGACTTGTTTCAGTTTGGCATTGTTTTTTTTAGGAAGGGTGTCGAAAAACAGCATTTTGTACTGAGTATGTAATACCTTTGCAGGCTACAAAAGTTGAAGGAAGCATGGAAAACAGCGTCATTAGTATCACAGGGATTTCACGTCATTACAAAGTAGGTTCCGAAACCGTCAAGGCATTGCGCAATGTTGATCTCGAAATCAAGCGAAATGAATATGTGGCATTGATGGGGCCTTCGGGTTCGGGCAAGTCAACCCTGATGAACATCCTTGGCTGCCTTGACACACCCACCTCCGGTAAATACCTCCTGAATGGGCACGATGTAAGCAGCATGAACGACAATCAGCTGGCTGAAATCAGGAACAAAGAGATCGGATTTATTTTCCAAACATTCAATTTGCTGCCCCGGTCAACCGCTCTGGAGAATGTGATGCTGCCGCTTGTTTATGCCGGAATAAACAAAGCCACTCGTGTTGAAATGGCTGAGAAGGTGATTTCAGATGTTCAACTCACCGACCGTATGACACATAAGCCCAATGAGTTATCAGGAGGTCAACGCCAGCGTGTGGCCATTGCAAGGGCATTGGTTAACAATCCTTCCATATTGCTGGCTGATGAGCCGACGGGTAACCTTGACTCAAAAACATCGATCGAAATCATGGGGCTGCTACAGGAGATTCACCGCAAAGGCAACACCATCATAGTGGTTACACACGAAGAAGACATCGCCAAGCACGCTCACCGCATCATCAGGCTCAAGGACGGGCTGATCGAATCGGATGAGATCAACCAACACATTAGTTTCATTTCCTGATTTTTATTCGCAGAAAAGAACATTTCACCTTCAGAAGTGTTGATAGATTGAAAAATCTGTCATTGTTGCTTTCATCTTCTATATCAAATGAAAATTTATACCAAAACCGGTGATTCCGGAAAGACTTCGCTTATTGGTGGAACGCGGGTACCGAAATATCATGCAAGAATTGAAGCCTATGGCACGGTGGATGAGTTGAATGCGTTTGTCGGACTTTTGCGCGATCACCTTGCTGAAGACGACGATAACCGCGATGTTTTACTCGGCATACAGGAAAAGCTTTTCAGGCTTGAATCGCATCTGGCCGAAGATCAGGAAGGTTTGTTAACCAAGTGGTTGCCGGAGCTCACCGATGAACATGTGAGTTTTCTTGAGTTGGAAATGGATCGCATGAATGAACAGCTCCCGGAACTAACAAATTTCATCTTGCCCGGAGGACATCCAATCGTTTCGTATTGTCATGTGGCACGCACTGTTTGCCGCAGGGCTGAGAGGATTTCGACACAGCTTTCGGAAAACTATCCCGTCCGATCCATTGACCTGAAATACCTTAACCGCCTTTCTGATTACTTTTTTGTGCTTGGACGCCACTACTCTTACACCACAGGTAGCAGCGAAATTCTCTGGAACCCACAGCAGTAGAGCCATTGAGCTATGTTTCGTTTTTTCTTGACAAAGGCTGAAAAAAAATTACTTTTGCAAAAAATTTCACTAACACCATAAAACGATGTACTGGACACTAGAATTGGCCTCAAAACTTGAAGATGCACCCTGGCCTGCCACCAAGGAAGAGTTGCTCGAATGGGCAACAAGAACAGGTGCTCCCCAGGAAGTTATTGAGAATTTGATGGAGATGGAGGATGAAGGCGAGATATACGAGCGCATCGAAGATATTTGGCCGGATTATCCGACAAAAGAAGACTTCTTCTTTCATGAAGATGAATACTAAACAAAAAACCGGCTCAGTCCGGTTTTTTTTATAGAGGTTCTTTCCCGAAGAAGCTAAAATGTACTTTACCGTATCTCCTCGTGTCGAAAATATTCGGATGATCGATGAACCGGATGTTTTTGGAGTGTTCAAGCACAAGGATTCCTTCCTCCTTCAAGAGATTCTTTTCCAGCACAGTAGAGAGCATTTCGTCGTACTGTTCCTTAGGTAAATCATAAGGAGGGTCGGCAAAAATCAAGTCGAAGGGTGAAGAAAGGGATTTGAGAAACCTGAAAACATCCGCACGTATAACTTGTAAACTACTCATTTGTAACAGTTTGGCCGTTTCTGTTATAAATTGAGTGCATTTAGGATGTTGATCAACAGCAACGATCTTGCCACATCCACGGGAGGCCATTTCATAAGCAATGCTTCCTGTCCCCGAAAAAAGGTCGAGGGCAGCCAGTCCTTCAAAGTCGATTTCGTTGGAAAGGATGTTAAACAAGCTTTCTTTGGCCATGTCGGTTGTGGGCCTTACCGGCAAACCGGCCGGCACGTGGATTAAGCGCCTTTGGTGGCTACCTTTTATAATTCGCATTGAAGGGCGTTAAAGAGGACAAAGTGCTGATGAACTGACAGTTCTTCAAGTATATAACTGTACTCAAAGGCATTGTTTCGTTCGGCAAAACGAATATTTCGCACATATTGAAACAAAATTTCATAGATAGACATTCCTTTTTCGATGGAGCCACTTAAAACAATGTTTGTTGATTCGGGGTTTAACCGCAGCTGATCCATGCTAAAAAGCAGGAAGTAAATGAAGTCTTCAGGAGTTGTAAATTTGAAGTTATTGGCAAACAGCAACTTGTCGTTGCGAAGCACAACCATGTCGAAACCGGCATTGCGCACATGGACGTAAGCGGTCGGCTCACTGGTTTTGTTTCGCTGTGTAATCAGCAGACTTTCGATGAGCACAGATTGCAGGTGAGCTATCCGGGCATTGGCCCAGATGTCTTTAATCTTTTCGACCAAAGGGTTTGAAAGATAATAGACATTGAAAGCTTCGGCAGCCTTCAATGAATCGGACTGAATCCGGCTGTTGTCCTGAAAGGTTTGGTTGAAGGCAAGAAACAGCCCTTTTTCCTTTTCATCAAACAGCGGTGCAGGCACAAGGGTGTTGAACACATGATCGATGATAACCAAAACACTGTGAAAAGGATAAGTGATCCATTGCCTGATCATTGCAATTTCGTCGAGCGTGGCGGCTAGTTTGGCAGAGTTATCCAACTGCTTGATGCTGAAGGTCTCCAATCCCAGGTAGCGGTTTTTGTCGAGAGAGAAAACGACAAAAGAAAAACCATCCGGAGAAAGCCGGATGGTGAGATGATAATTTCTTGTATGGTCTTCTCTGAAAGCTTTGTCGTAACGACTGATAACAGGTTTGGAAGCAGTAATCATGACAATAGATCAGATCTTACTCCCAGTTGCCGTCGGTAGAAGGTTCGGTTAAGGAACCCACTTTCAGACCTGGAAACCTTTCGATGGCTTCTTCACTGGCAATCAGGTTAAGAATCATTTGCTGATCCAATCCGGCCAAATAAACCTTAAAAGGAGCTTTTGCTTCAAAAACACTCACTTTCACTCCGCCGCGATCGATCTCACCGGCACCTAATTCAAAGGGAATACCATTGGAATAGGGGATAATTTTTAAATCTTCGAGTCTGAAGTTTTGATGATGCTTGAAAAGGGTGTCCAAAACCTTAACATATCCCAAAGTGTCGTTGATGGTCTTGGTAAAAGTTGTGTCACTTGGGTCAGGAATTACATTCACCACCGGAATTTCTCCTTCCTTAATGTATTGCATGAGTGAATCAAAACTGGCTGTGTATTTCCCCCTGGCATTTTTATAGAGCGCCTGCACACTTCTGATGTCTTTTAAACGCTGTACAACTTCTGCCTCA
The DNA here is from genome assembly GCA_024709145.1 of Bacteroidales bacterium. GTDB lineage: Bacteria > Bacteroidota > Bacteroidia > Bacteroidales > F082 > JALNZU01. The sequence goes on from JANJXG010000099.1 coordinate 24,224, forward strand.
CGGTGTTTCTTCTCTTTAATGAAGTTAAGTGGTTGTGTAATGCTGTGGTACACCAAATAACCCAGCAAAATGATTACCGCAAACAGGACCGCTTTAATGATGTTACTTTTCATATCCAATGATAATTTTTTCACCTGCAAATGTATAGTTTTATTTGTAAACCATTTTAAATAATCGCAATTGATCTGAACATTTTCTTTGATGCGTTAACGGTTTTGTTTTCAAACAAAGCGGATTTGTGCCGGCACATGAATGAATCAAAGGGAGGCGCTTTTGTTAAGCAAGCTGTTTTTGTTGATGTCAGCTGATGGGTAAAAAACGGGTTAACACTGACAGCATGCGCTTTATGAGAAGTTCCTGCCCAGTACTTCGAGCAGCACCGGCAGCAAGAGCTGTGATTTGATGGGCTTGGCAATGTAGCCGTCGCAACCTGCCGAGAAACAGGCATCTTTTTCTTCGGTCATCGCAAAAGCAGTTTGTGCAATAACCGGCAGCTTAGGCCTGATCTTTTTAATTTCTTTTGTTGCTTCATAGCCGTTTATGCCCGGAAGCTGAATGTCCATCAGCACAAGATCGAGGTCAGGATGAGTCTGGCAAAGTTCGATGGCTTGCCTGCCTTCAATGGCTCTGAAAACAATCATGCCTACCGATTCGAGGATGATCTTGAGAAGGTCGAAATTGGATTCGACATCCTCTACAACCAGCACTTTTTTACCTTGAAGCTGTTCGTTGGCTTCCTGGAGGCTTCGCTTTGTGATCTCAGTCAACTTTGCTTCAAGTGCGGGCAGCATGATAGAGACATAGGTGCCGGTGGCAGGTTGTGATTCAATGTGAATTGTACCGTTGAATTGATTTACAATCTGCTCAACAATGCTTAAACCGAGACCAGCGCCCGGATAAACCATCCCACTGCTTTCGTGTATTTTTGTAAATCGTTTGAAGAGCAGGTGTTTTTTACTGTTGGGTATGCCAATACCCGAATCTTTTACAAACAGCTGAAGCCAAAGTCCGGTGGAAACATCCTGTTTCATCGCAAAGCCGAATGTTATCTGGCCTTCTCCCGTAAATTTGAGTGCATTGTCGTAAAGATTGATCATCAGCTGTTTGATTCGCTGTTTATCTGTTTTCACTACAACATCCTCGGCAGGTGTGGAGAGAATAATACGCAGATGGTTTTTGTTTTTCTGTGATGCCAGTTGGAGAAAGTCGGTGTGTAATTGTTGAAAGAATTCATTGAGGTGAACAGCTTCCTGTTTGAGTTTTATGGTGCCTGATTCGATGCGTGAAAGTTCGAGGATGTCGGCAATAAGGGCCATCAATGTGTTACCGTTGTCGCGGATATGCCGCAGATAGGTTCGCATTGTTTCTCTGCTGATTTTTTCATCTTCAAGCAGTTCGCTGAAACCGATCACGGCATTGAGGGGTGTGCGGATTTCATGCGACATATTCGATAGAAAGGCCGATTTGAGTTTGTCAGATTCTTCGGCTAGCTTGAGTGCTTCGCTGAGTCTTGTTTCGGTTTGTTTCCTTTCGGTAATATCCCGGCCAATCACAATCAATGCCTTACGTGCACCGTTGGCGTAAAACAAGGGGATTTTAATAACGTCATACACATGCTCGAAGCCTTGGGGATCGGTGATGATTTCGTCGCTGCGGGTCATTTTCCGTTGTTGCCAGGCTTCCTCGTCCGACACGATGCAGGCTCTGAAAGCCAGGTCGTTATGGGGGCTCAACGGAATAAGGTCGAGATCGGTTTTGCCTTTGTAGTCCTGATCTTTCAGGCCAAACAGGCTGAGGTCGGCTTCATTGGCGATAACCCAACGACCCAGCCCGTCTTTGAAACAGACGATATCGGGCAGGGCGTTGATGAGCATGAGCAGTTTTTCTTCTTGCTCGGCAATGGTGGCATTACGTTCGGCAAGCAGGTCGCGGGCTTCTTGCATCAGATTGTTTTGCTGGTGAAGCTGGTTGTTGGCTTTTTTAAGCTTCCTGTACATGGCAAAATACAAGCCCAGGGTAATCAGCAGGATAATAACAGCAAGCAGGCTGAAATAAAGAAGAAGGATATTGGTTTTGTTTTTTTCTTTCTCATACACAATCACTTTGGTTTGCTCAACTTTTTCGTTTTCAAGTTCGGCAACTTCCTCCATCTTTTTTTCAACCTCAAAACGGGCCTGAAGATTTTCGACCGAGGCGGAATCGAAAAGTTGCTTGACTGAATCAAAGATTTCGTGATAGGTCTTAAGGGTCTTAAAAGCTTCAGCCTGATTGCCCAGAATGTCCCAGGTTTGGTAAAGTTCTTTCAACACCTGAATGCGAAATTCGGGATCGGAATGGATGATCAGGTCGGCATCTGCTTTTTGAAAGGCATTGAGTGCCTGCCTTTTGTTGTTGTTTAGCTGATGGGCTTTGCCGATGCCAAACCAGGCTCGGGCCGTGGATTTGTTATTGTCCTCAAACAGGTGTAACGACTGTGTCAGGTAGTGGAAAGCACTGTCGGTTTGTCCGATTTCGAGATAGATGTTGCCAATATTCAACATGGCATTGGCTTTTCCCAGATGATCGTTCAGGGATGCAGCCAAAGGGAGACATTCCCTGAACAGCTGTATCGATTCGTAGTGTTTTCCTTCGGCCTGCCTGATCAATCCAAGGTTGTTGCGCGTTGAAAGCATTGAGGGCTGATCCTGTATTGATAGCGCGATCTGGAAGGCTTCCTCAAAATAAGCTGCTGCCTGATCGTAGGCCTGCAATTTATAATAAAGTGAACCGATGTTATTGTTGTTATAGCCGATGCTTTTTTTATTTCCAGTTAAGCGGTTTATTTCCAGCGCGTGATTGTAATAATCAATGGCTTTGAGGTAATGTCCCATATCACTGTAAACCAGCCCGTAATTATTGAGTATTTTGGCCATTTCCAAGCTATCGCCCAGTGCCTGAGCATGTTTATAGGCGGTATCGTAATACAGTATGGCCTGGCTGAATTGACTCAAACCATAGGAAGCCAGGCCGGCGTATTTATAGGCCCGCGGGAGACTGGTTTTTTGTTTTGCCGAGGCTGCAAGCCTGATGGCTTTTTGACTTAAATCCAAGGCTTTGGCAGGGTTTGTAATGCTGAAGGTTTTTGCCAGGAAAAGGTAATCCTGCATGCCGGAGCTGTCCTGTGATACTTGCCGGGGTTGGTGCAGGCTGGTATCAGCTCCGGATTCATTCCGTGAGAATGCTGTCGTTGAAAGGATAAAAAAGCAGCAGTTGAGTATGAGTTTAAGCGTTGTTTTCATCGGAAATATCACTGGCCGGGAATTGAAAGTTTTCTTGAAGCTGGGAATAAACGGGGATATAATCCAGAAAATCAATTTGGTTGTTAAGGAAATCGCAACGAACGCAATAACTTGTTTTGCTGTTGGTTAGCAGAAGGTATTCAACCTGCAGGGCCTGGTTGTAGCGGGTGGCCTGATCGAGCACCTGCTGGCTGATGGGAATGTGAGCAGCTTTGCATTCCACAATCATCAAGGGACGGCCTTCGGTTGAAAAAACCACGATGTCGCAGCGTTTATCCAATTGATTGAGGCGTAATGAATGCTCTACGGAGATTAAACCGGAAGGCATTCCTAGCTCTGTAATGAGGTGATATAAGGTTGTTTGCCTGACTTCCTCCTCAGGGGTAAGCGCAACAAACTTTCTCCTTACAGGATCAAAGACTTCTTTCTTGCCTTCGTTATCGCGTGTTTTAAACCATTGCATCACCCGTATGGAATTGATTTGCTGTTCAAAAGTACAGCATTCCTTTGCCTTGCACCATGTTTTTTAGGGATTTTTTTTCAATACGGGAATGATGTCTTATCACAGGCATCCACACAGCAGGCTGAAAGCGCCGGCAAGGATCGCTGAGGAAGACGGAAGGGTAGTCCGGCTTTTGACGGCAACAGAAAGATAAACAATAGTTTTGTATATTTGTCGGAACCAAAGATTTTGGGAAAATCACGGCCTTCGATCAGCAATTGTTTGATTGAAAGCACCGTAAATAAAGGTTCAACTATGAAGACCAAGAAAGAAATCATCGAGAACTGGTTGCCCCGCTACACAGGACAGCCTTTGAGTGCGTTTGGACAGTATATCCTGCTTACCAATTTCAATCATTATCTTGAGTTGTTCGCCGAATGGCACAATGTGCCGATTATGGGACAAGATAGTCCGATGCCTTGCGCCACAGCCGACGATATCACTATCATCAATTTCAGTATGGGTAGTGCCAATGCAGCCACCATCATGGATTTACTGGGTGCGATTCATCCCAAAGCTGTATTGTTTCTCGGCAAATGTGGTGGCTTAAAAAAGAAGAACAATGTCGGTGATTTTATCCTGCCCATTGCAGCCATCAGGGGTGAAGGAACCTCCAACGATTATCTGCCGGTGGAGGTGCCTGCCTTGCCGGCTTTCAGCCTTCAAAAGGCCATCTCGACAACCATCAGGGAGCATGGACGTGATTACTGGACTGGCACAGTTTACACCACCAACCGCAGGGTGTGGGAACATGACGATGAGTTTAAAGAATACCTGATTAAAACACGAAGTATGGCCGTTGACATGGAAACCGCCACGATTTTTGTTGTCGGCTTTGCCAATGAAATCCCTACAGGAGCTTTACTCCTTGTTTCGGATCAACCGATGGTTCCCGAAGGGGTGAAGACCTCCGAAAGCGATAAAAAAGTGAATCAGCGTTTTGTGCATGAACACCTGAAAATCGGGATTGAATCGCTTCACATGCTGATCAACAACGGACAAACTGTGAAACACCTCCGTTTTTAATGGCTGCCACCTACGAACAGATTCTTGCTGAAATAAGAAATAAGGTGTTCAGACCCATTTATTTTTTGATGGGAGAAGAACCTTATTTTATCGACTCCATCACCGAAATGCTTGAGGAGCATGTGCTCGAAGAGGCTTATAAGGCTTTCAATCTGCTCATTATGTATGGCCGTGATGTGGATGCTGTGACGATAGCCAATCAGGCACGCACTTTTCCCATGTCGGGCAATTATCAGCTGTTGATAGTCAAGGAAGCGCAGGATGTGAAAGACCTGGAAAAAATAGAACCTTATCTGGGTACTTTTCCCGAAAGTACGATTCTGGTCATCAACTACAAGTATAAAAAAATTGACGGACGCCGGAGTCTGGCCAAAACTCTCGACAAGATGGGGGTGTTGTTTGAATCGAAGAAGCTGTATGATAACAACATACCTGAGTGGATCAATAAATACCTGCAGCAGCGCAACTACAGCATGACACCCAAGGCCACACAGATTATGGCTGATTTTTTGGGTAACGACCTGCACAAGGTTCGCAATGAACTGGAAAAACTGATGATCTCGCTGCCGCCCGGCACAAAAATCACTGATGCCGAAGTGGAGTCGAAAATTGGCATCTCGAAGGATTTCAATGTTTTTGAGCTTCAAAAGGCGCTGGGTAAAAAGGATATTTTTAAGGCCAACCAAATTGTCAATTATTTCGGAGCCAACAAAAAGGATAATCCCGTGACGATGGTTGTGATCATCCTTTACGGTTTTTTTGCCAAGGTGCTGAAGTACCATTATGCGGCTGATAAGTCGAAGAACAACATTGCCACCGTTTTAGGCGTTAACCCATTCTTTGTGACTGACTACCAGGAGGCTGCCTCAAATTATACCATTGCCGAAGCAGTGAAGAACATTGCTTTGCTGCGTGAATATGATTTGAAGTCGAAGGGTTATGGCAGCAATGGCCTCGACGAAGCCGACCTTTATCAGGAGTTGATCTACAAAATTCTGCACTGAGCGCAGCTTATGCCCGCCCTTTAGTCAGCTGTCGCTCCGAAAAGTGCGGCAATTTTTACCTGATATTTTTCGCAGATGAAGGCCCTTTTCAATTTGAGATTGGCGGTAAGTTCTCCGGTTGCAACCGACCATTCATGGTCGATGAGATCAAATTTTTTAATTTGTTCGAAGTCGCCGAAATGTTTGTTAAGCTGGTCGATTTCGCGTTTGATGCACAGCTTCACTTCTTTGGTCTGAATCATTTCGGTGTCGGTTGAATAGGTCAGGCCTTGCTTGCGACACCAGCTCCGGAGGTGATCAAAATCCGGAACGATGAGTGCAGCAGCAAACTTTTGGTTTTCGCCCACCACAAATATACCATCGATGAAAGGTGATTCCTTGAACTTGTTTTCGATCAGGGCAGGGCTGATGTATTTGCCCATCGAGGTTTTAAAGATCTCTTTGATTCTTCCTGTGATGCGGAGGTAACCTTGTTCCAACACGCCTTTGTCGCCGGTGTGAAACCAGCCCTGATCATCCATCACGGCAGCTGTCAGTTCGGGGCTTTTGAAATAGCCTTGCATAACATTCGGCCCTTTGACAAGAATTTCGCCCTCTTCCGAGATGTTAACCTGTACATTGCTGATTACTTGTCCGACGGTTCCGGGCTTGATACCTTTTTTGTCGAGGGTATTCACGGCAATTACCGGCGATGTTTCGGTGAGTCCGTACCCTTCGAGCACGGGGATGCCTGCTGCCGTAAAAATCCGGATAAGCCGGGGCTGCAGGGCAGCGCCACCCGACACAATCACACGCATCCTGCCCCCCAAGGCTTCACGCCATTTGTTAAAAACAAGGCGGTTGGCAAGCCAAAGCTGTGCCTTATAGATAAAACCATTGCCGTCAAAAGGTTCAAAACGATGACCCAGATTCAAAGCCCAAAGGAAGATCTTTCTTTTTAACCCGCTGGTCTTCATACCTTTCGACAAGATTTTATCATACACCTTTTCGAGAAGCCTTGGCACTGTCGTCAGAATCTCGGGCGAAACCTCCCGGATGTTGTCAGCGATGGTTCCCATATTTTCAGCATAATAAATGGATACACCCAGATAATGATAGGTGTAGATGTTCATTCTTTCATACACATGGCAGAGGGGGAGGTAGCTCAGCGCCCGGCAATGCTCATCCACGGGAAAGATGTGATGAACAGCGGCCACATTGCTGAGTAAATTGTTGTGTGAAAGCATGACCCCTTTTGGATTACCGGTTGTGCCGGAAGTATATATCAAGGTGGCTGTGTCGGTAGCCTTGACGGAATCTTTGCGTTGTTGCAACAAAACCGGATCGGCATGCGCAAGACCCATTTCGATCAGGCTGTCAAGTTTTTTCACACCTTCGATTTCTCTGAAGGCATACCAGTCGGCGATGTGTCCGATGCCGGGTAAAATGTCTTTTACCTTTCGGTAGAGGTCAGCGCCGGAGATAAAAACGTATTTTACACCGGAATGATTCAAAATATACTGATAGTCCGACTCGCTGATTGTTGGGTAAATGGGAACATGAACAGCCCCTGTCTGAAGGATGCCCATATCCATGAAATTCCATTCGGGCATATTGACAGAGATGGTTGCAATTTTATCACCGGGTCCGACACCCAGCCTCAGCAGGGCATAGCTGATGGCATCCACTTTGGTACGATAGTCCTGAATGGAATAGCCTGTCCACCGGCCATTTTCCTTTCCTGACAGCACATCGCTCTTGGGTTGAAATGTTTGTTCATAATAAGGCAGTAAATCAAAGATACGGGTTACTGATTTGTTCATCATGCTTTTTAGTATGTGTGTGTTATCGACCAACCGACTGTTTCACAGTTGAATGCGGCGGCAAACATACACAAACAAATTCAGTTTCAAAAATATTCAGTCAAGACAGACGGGCTGAATTCAAAAAAAATTTCCCTTTTGCGTTGTCATGCTGATTTCAGCAACGGACTGGCTGATTATATCACTTTGTGGATCATGGCCGCAGCGGCCTGGGCTGTCGGCATGATTACCAGATCGTGAATGCTGACGTGCGGGGGTACATTGGCGCAGTACCAGATGGCATCGGCTACATCTTTGGCATCCAAAGGTTTAAAACCTTTGTAAACGTTTTTAGCCCGGTTGATGTCGCCATGAAAGCGCACTTCGGAAAAAGCTGTTTCCACAGCGCCGGGTGCTATTTGTGTAACCCTGATACCAAAAGTGTAGAGGTCCATCCGCATGGCTTTTGTTAAGCCGTCGACGGCAAATTTGGTTGCATTGTACACATTGCCGTTGGGATACGCTTCTTTTCCTGCAATCGATCCCAGGTTGATGATGTGTCCTGCACCTTGTTCAACCATCAGGGGTGTGATGGCCCGGCTCACATACAGCAAGCCTTTGAGGTTGGTGTCAATCATAACTTCCCAGTCGTCGACCAGCGCCTGATGAACGGGCTCGAGTCCTGAAGCCAGGCCGGCGTTGTTGACGAGCAGATCAATCCGAAGCCCGTTGGTTTTGATGTAATCTGCGATGTTGTTGCCTGCGTTGCGGTCGCGGACGTCGATGTTGAGAACATCAACCCTGACAGGGTAGGAAGCTTTCACTTCCAGTAGTTTTTCCATTCTTCTGGCCACAAGAACCAGGTTCCAGCCTTCGCCGGCAAATTTTTCGGCTGTTGCGAGTCCGATGCCACTGCTGGCACCGGTTATCAAAGCCGTGCGGGGGGTGTTTTGGCTGTTATTCATTGTCGTGCAACATGCTGTCGATCCAGTTACGGGCATTCACAAAGGCTTCTATCCAGGGCGTTACCTCATCCTGACGTCGGTTTTCGGGGTAATAAGCCCACTGCCAGGGCAGGAAGGCGCGCTCGAGGTGAGGCATCATGGCCAGGTGACGGCCGTTGTTGGAGCAGATGGCTGCCGTGGCCCAGTCGCTGCCATTGGGATTACCCGGATATTCTTCCTGTCCGTAGTGCATCACAATTTTGTAATTATCCTTGTAGCAAGGGAAATAAAACTTTCCTTCACCGTGGGCAACCCACACGCCAAGACGTTTGCCGGAGAGGCTGCCAAGCATCACCGAGTTGTTTTCGGGTATGTCGACATTCAGGAAGGCAGACTCGAATTTGCCCGAGTCGTTGTGCAGCATCCTGATGCGCTCGGGGTGTTCGGGATAGATGAGGTTGAGCTCAACCATCAGCTGGCAACCGTTGCAGACACCTAGGCTGAGGGTGTCTTCGCGGGCATAAAAGTCGTCGAGGGCTTTTTTTGCTTTCTCATTAAAGAGGAAAGCGCCTGCCCAACCCTTTGCCGAGCCCAGGACGTCGGAATTGGAAAATCCGCCAACGAAAACGATCATGTTTACATCCTGCAGGTTCTCCCTGCCGGTGATCAGATCGGTCATGTGGACATCTTTCACGTCGAAACCTGCCAGGTGAAGGGCGTAGGCCATTTCGCGGTCGCCGTTCACACCTTTTTCCCTGATGATGGCCGCCCGGATGCCCGAGGCATGACGTCTTTTCAGGTCAAGCTGATACTGCGCGGCCTTTCCGGTGAAAGTGTGGTTGAAACTGAAGACGAGGTCTTGCTTTTTGAAGTTTTTATAACGCTGAAGTGCCAGTTGTTCGCCACTTTGACGGCGGTCGAGCAGGTAGGACGACTTGAACCAGGTGTCGCGCAACTGGTTGATGTCGAACACATAACGCTCGTTGTTGTGGTGGAGGTGAATAAACCTTTCGGCAATAAGCTGTCCGATGGCAACAAAGGTGATTCCCGCATCGGAAAGAAGTTTTTGAGCCGCATCACCCGAAGGTACCTGCACAACAATGGCCGGTTGCTCGCTGAACAGCAGCTTGACCAGCTGGATTTCGTTCCAGTGGTCGAGGTTGATTTTCATGCCATAGTCGGTGTTGGCAAAATTCATTTCGAGCAAGGTGGTGATAAGCCCTCCGGCTGATACATCATGACCGCTGAGCACCAGGCCTTTGCCGATCAGTTGCTGCACTGCATCAAAGGCTTTGGCGAAGTAGGCAGGATCGGTGACATCGGGTGCTTCGTGACCAATTTTTTGCTGTGATTGTGCCAGACTCGAACCGCCAAGATGGAACACATCCTGCGAAAGATCGATGTAAAGCAATTGCGACTGGAGGTCGGGTCTGAGCAGGGGCGACACGGTTTTCCTGATATCCGCCACCTCTCCCACGGCAGTCACGATCACCGTTCCGGGAGCCAGCACCTTGTGCCCGTCGGGATATTTCTGCGTCATCGACAGGGAGTCTTTGCCTGTAGGCACATTGATGCCCAGTTCGATGCAGAAGTCGCTCAAGGCTTTCACTGCTTTGTAAAGCCGGGCATTTTCGCCTTCGTTTTTGGCAGGCCACATCCAGTTGGCGCTGAGTGAGATGCCCCGGAGTCCATCTTCGATCGGTGCCCAGATGATGTTGGTGAGGGCTTCGGCAACAGCCAGACGTGAGCCTTTGCGTTCGTCGATGAGGGCTGCCACGGGTGCATGTCCGAGGGCGGTGGCAATGCCTTTGATGCCTTGATAGTCGAGGGTCACCACGCCCAGGTTGTTGAGCGGCAGCTGCACCGGTCCGATGGTTTGCTGTGTGGCCACCCTGCCTGTGACGGAGCGGTCCACTTTGTTGGTCAGCCAGTCTTTGCAGGCAACGGCCTCGAGCTGCAAAACGCTCTGCAGGTTGGCATGCACATGCTCTGAGGAGGTTTTCAGGGGAGCAAAGCTGTATTTTTTCGATTTGTCGGTAAGCACCGTTTTGGGCGGCTTACCAAAGAGGTGATCCATTTTGAGGTCGATGGGGCAGCTGCCATCAGCACTCATAAAACGCAGCTGATGGTCGCCGGTGGCTTCGCCTGCCACATACATGGGCGAGCGCTCCCTTTCAGCGGTTTGTTGCAACAGATTCAGGTGAACAGGGTCGATGACCAATCCCATTCTTTCCTGCGACTCATTGCCGATAATTTCTTTTTCTGAGAGCGTCGGGTCGCCCACGGGAAGCTTGTCGATGTGGATGATGCCCCCTGTTTCTTCGATGAGTTCCGAAAGGCTGTTGAGGTGTCCGCCTGCTCCGTGGTCATGGATGGAGCGGAGGGGATTCTGACCGCTTTCGGCCATGGCTCTGATGACGTTGCAGACCCTTTTTTGCATCTCGGGATTGGCACGCTGCACGGCATTGAGCTCGATGGCATGACTGAACTGACCGGTATCGACACTCGAAACGGCGCCGCCACCCATGCCGATGCGGTAGTTGTCGCCGCCAAGCACCACCACCTGATCGCCCGGCTTCGGACTGTCCTTGAGGCTGCCGGAGGCTGGTGCAAAACCCACGCCACCGGCCAGCATGATCACTTTGTCGTAACCGAAATGTGTCTCTTCGGCCTGTTCAAAGGTGAGCAGACTGCCATTGATCAGGGGCTGACCAAATTTGTTGCCAAAGTCGGAGGCGCCGTTGGAGGCTTTGATGAGGATGGATTCGGGTGACTGGTAAAGCCATTTGCGGGGAGGCTGTTGTTCCCAGGGTCTGTTTTCGATGCTTCGCGGGTAGGAGGTCATGTAAACGGCAGTGCCCGCAAGCGGGATGCTGCCTTTGCCACCGGCCATCCTGTCGCGTATCTCACCACCGGTGCCGGTGGCTGCGCCGTTGAAGGGTTCAACAGTGGTGGGAAAATTGTGTGTCTCGGCCTTGAGCGAGATCACGGTTTCGAGGTCCCGGGTTTCAAAGAAGTCGGGCTGATGCTGGGTGCGCGGAGCAAATTGCTCAACAACAGGCCCTTTGATGAAAGCTACATTGTCCTTGTAGGCCGAAACAAGTCTGTTGGGATGGGTAGAAGCAGTTTTTTTGATGAGTCCGAAGAGTGTTTCGGGCATTGTTTTGTTGTCGATGACAAAGGTGCCGTTGAAGATTTTATGCCGGCAGTGTTCGGAGTTTACCTGGGCAAAGCCATAGAGCTCACTGTCGGTAAGTTTCCGGCCTATGCTTTGTGAAATCTCCTGCAGATAGGTGATTTCATCGTCGCTGAGCGCCAGTCCGTGCTCCTTGTTATATTGTTGGATGTCGTCGACATAGCTCAGTTTTTCGGGTTCGATGTGCACTTCAAAAATATGCTGATCGAGCTGTGGGTATTGTTGTTGAAGCATGGGGTCGAAAGTGCCGGCAGCTTTTTCTCTGGCAACAAATTCTTCGATTCGGCTTATGCCGCTCAGCCCCATGGTGCGCGTGATCTCCACGGCGTTGGTGCTCCAGGGGGTGATCATCTCGCGACGCGGTCCGGTGAAGGGCGCTTTGATTGTTTTTTCGCTGAGTAAGACGGCATTGCCGAAGAGCCAGCAAAGTTTCTGAATGGATTCTTTCGATTGCTTCTGGTTGGTTTCCAGTGCTATGATTCCGTTTTCCGAGGCTTTAAAAAAAAGTATCATACGGTGGTTCTTTGTATGGCAATCCACAGGAAAGCCGGCACAAAGATAGAAAATGATGCTTATCCGCAGCCTGTTTTTTTGAGGTTTTGAAGGAGGGGGGGTGTGGAAAATTCAATGATTCGGGATTCAAAGATTCAAGAATCTATCCGAAAGCTTTCGTATTTGCTCCGGGATGAGGTTGAAGGGCTATTCACTTCGGCTGTGTTGCCAAAAGCCAATATCCAATAGCCAAAAGCATCCTTTTGCCAGAAGGAGGAATCGTTTTGCCAGAAGCACGAATCGTTTTGCCAGAAGCACGAATCGTTTTGCCAGAAGCAGGATTCATTTTGCCAGAAGGAGGAATCCTTTTGCCAGAAGCACGAATCGTTTTGCCAGAAGCACGAATCGTTTTGCCGGAAGGAGAAATCGTTTTGCCAGAAGCACGATTCATTTTGCCAGAAGGAGGTATCGTTTTGCCAGAAGGAGGTATCGTTTTGCCAGAAGCACGAATCGTTTTGCCAGAAGGAGGAATCGTTTTGCCAGAAGGAAGAATCGTTTTGCCAGAAGCACGAATCGTTTTGCCAGAAGCACGAATCATTTTGCCAGAAGGAGGAATCGTTTTGCCTGAAGGAGGAATCGTTTTGCCTGAAGCAGGATTCATTTTGCCAGAAGCCCGCTGCGTAAGCCCTAAACCGCTCAAGCTCTCAACTCCTAAACCCTTACGCAGTTTGCCAAAAGCCAATAGCCAGGCGCCAAAAGCCTCATTTTACCAGAAGCACGAATCTTTTAGCCGGAAGCTATATCGGAAGACAGGGATCAGTGGTCGGTGGTCGGTCACTTCAACAGAAAGGAAATTGCGTCGGTAAGGTTGGAGAAGACGTCGGTAAGGTTGGAGAAGGCGTCAGCAAGGTTGGAGAACGCGTCAGCAAGGTTGGAGAAGGCGTCGGTAAGGTTGAACAAAATGTCAGTGACTTTTAAAACGTCAGCCCTAAACCACTCAAGCTCTCAACTCTTAAACCCTTAAGCAATTTGCCAAAAGCCAGTAGCCAGGCGCCAAAAGCCTCATTTTACCAGAAGCACGAATCTTTT
>JANJXG010000136.1 GCA_024709145.1 Bacteroidales bacterium
TCGTGCAACACCGAAAACATTGAGTGTTTTGATGTATTCCCGCGGGCTGATGTTCACAAAAACGTAAGAGCGGAAAAGAGGTTCTTCAACCATCTTTTTCCGGTCGCTCCATTGGCGCATTTTCTTAACAAGCGGCAGATAAGCTTCAATTTGCTCCTTCATCAAAGCCTCGAACACTTTTTTTTCTGTCCGGGCTCTGGTATAAACCACAAACCATTGTTTGGTTTCTTTCGGAACAACCATAAACTAAAGAATTCAATCTAGATTTTATTCATCAAACGCTTAATAAAGCCCGATTTCTTTTCTTTGGCTTCATCGGTATAATAACCATAGCCGTAGCCATAACCGTAGCCATAACCGTAGCCATAACCATACCCGTAGCCATAACCATAGCCTCCACCAGCTTTAATGTCGTTGACAAGAATATTCATCGGAATGTTGCGGTCTTCGATGTCTTTGATAATACTTTCAAAGATTTTCTTGTGTGTATATCCCTGACGGACAACGAAAAGATTTACATCTGACTGCTTCATCAACAGATATGCATCCGTAACAAGGCCAATTGGTGGTGTGTCGATGATGATGTAATCATACCGTTTGCGAAGCTCTGTGAATAATTCAGTACATTTTTGCGAAGCGATGAGTTCAGCAGGATTGGGAGGGACAGGTCCTGCCATGATGATATCGAAATTGCTTACTTTACCCGAAGGCTGAATGATTTCATCCAGAGTATTTTTATTGATAAAATAAGAACTGAGCCCTGCTGAGTTGGATAAACCAAAATCCTGATAGATTTTTGGTTTTCTGAGGTCGAAACCAAGCAGTACGGTCTTTTTTCCATACATGGCATAGATGCTGGCCAGGTTGATGGAAATGAAGGTTTTACCCGCACTTACCATATCGGCAGTAACGAGAATGACGCTTTTGTCATTACCCTGTGTAAGGTAGTCGATGTTCGTTCTGACCGATCTGAACGACTCAGATATGGATGATTTGGGCGACTCAGCTACCACAAGTTGTGTTTCTTTGCTACTGTGCAGCACTTGACCAACAATGGGTAATTTCGTTATTTTTTCGATGTCTTTCCGTTCGTTGATTTTGTCGTTGAGGTAGTCGCGTCCCAGGATATAAGCAACTGGTATCAGCAGTCCAAGTAACAAGGCAATGGTGTAATTCAGACTTTTCTTTGGGAAAACCATCTCGCTAAGGCTGGCATCAGCTCTGTCGATGATCTCATTGTCGGGCATATTGCTTGCCTTGGTAATTTGTGCATCGGCACGTTTCTGCATCAGAAAAGTATAAATGGCATCATTGAGCTCAAACTTACGCTGATATCCGAGCAACAGACGCTGTGTCAGCGGCAAAGTGCTGACTTGTTGCTCAAGTTCGCGCATGCGTCTGTTTACATCAGAAATAGCCACGTCTGAGTTTTTGATGATATTGTTGATGTTTTCGAGCAGTGTTCTTTTGGTGTTGGAAATTTGAGCATCGATGCTTACGATCATTGGGTGCTTTTCGGTGGAAGTGAGCATTTGCTCGGCCTTTTGCGAAGAGAGATTAACAAGCTCCTGAACAAGCCTGTTAAGCAGAGGATCTTCGATGCCCATAGCACTGGGAGCCACCAGCTTATCGAGTTGTTCGATATTATCCTGAATGTAGTTTTGCATGCTGCGGTAATACTTGTTCTTTATCAGCATTTCCGCTTTTTGCTTTTCAAGTTCCTTGAGGTAATCAAACACATTTTGTGATTGAAAATCAAGGTTCATAAACTCATTTTTGGTTTGAAAATCCTGGAGTGCGATTTCAGCAAACTGAAGCGAATCCTGTATATCAACCAATTGTTTATCAATAAATTCAATGGTGCTTTCAGCAATTTGATTTTTGTTTTCGAGGCCGCGGGTTACATACGTTTCGGTGAGCTTGTTGAGAAATTCTGCCGATTTCTCTTTGATGTTGCCCCTCAAACTGATTTCCAGGATGCTGGCTTCTCTGTTAATGGGTTCAATTTTAAAGCCTCTCAAAGTCCTCAGCAATGATTGGTAGTCGTTTAGTACAAAGCTCATATTACCTTTCATCGCTTCTTCAAGGTCGAGTTTGTCGTTCAACAAAATCCTGAACCTGTTAAAGCCGTTGTCGATCCATTCTCCAAAGGCGTAATTACCTGTCCATTTAACTTTTTCGTTTTTATCACCGGTTGGTTTAGCGAGTTTGAAATCGTAAACCGAAATATTTTCTCCCTCAGCATCCAAACTGAAATTATTGTTGTCGATCAATTTGAGCAAATAGGGCAAACTAACTGATTGGGGTCTTTCAAAATCGATTTCCACAACAAAAGGTGAAGTACCATAAAGTTCCCTGGTGATGAAACCGTCTTCATTAAAATAGGAAACTTCGAAATTCATATCGCGTATCGTCCTGTAGCTGAGCGAGTAGGACATTAAAACACCAATTTCGTTTTGCAGGTTTTGTTGCCCGCCAAAATTCAGGCCAAGCAAAGCGGTGGCGTCCATCTTTCCGCCCTTTTGGTCTTTGATGAGTACCGAAGTTTTCACCTCATACACCGGTTTGGTGTATTTGTTGAAAAGAAAGGCCACCAACAGTGCGATGAAAACAGAGATGGCAAAAAGATACCAAAACCTTGTAAACTTAAAAAACAAGGCTTTCAGGTCGATGGTTTCTTCCTGTTGATAGGGTTGAAAATTTTCCACTGAGATGCTTATTTAAAGAAGTTAATTAAAAGCAAGGCTGTTGAGATGGTAGAAAAGATAATGGCATAAGGGAAGGTGGCAAAACCATACTGCTTGATTTTAAGCGGTTTGATATAAATCATATCGTTTGGTTTGAGAAAATAATAATCAGAACTCAGGATGTTGGCCTGTTCAAGGTTTACATTAATGATTTCGGAGCCTGTTTTGGTTTGCCTGATGATTTGTACCTCCTTACGGTCGGCAAATTCGGTGAGATCACCTGCCATCGCCATGGCCTCAAAAATATTGATTTCGGATTGATAAACCTTATATTGGCCGGGCCTTCTAACCTCACCCAACATGGTAAGGTTAAAATTGACTAACTTCACAATCAGCACGGTTTCTTTTAAATACTGGTCGAGGACAGTCTGTATCTTTACCTTGATTTGTTCGACATCAAGGTTCTGAACCAGAATTTTACCTGCGAGTGGAAACTCGATTGTGCCATCGTCGCTGACAGTATAACTGTTGAGGTATATGCCCTGGTCGTTCACATTCTGACCTCCCCCTGTTGACCGTTCAAGCGGATTAAATAGAGTAGCAGTTTTTTCGTCGAGGCTCACCACTTTGATGTATAGGTTGTCGCCCGGCTGAATCAGATAGGTAAGGCTCCGCTCATTAACAAACTGGTTGGTGGTGTCGGATTCAGTGGCTCCCTGAAGGTACAACATCTTACGTTGAGGCACGCAGGAAAAAACCAAGAAGCTGCCAATCAGTATGATGACTGAAAAACGCAGTAATCTGAAAATGTGTAAGTTCATATGGTGGTGTTGTGTCTTTTGAATTTGTTATTCAATTCCAGATTGCAAATGTAGTTTTTTTCACTTTAATATTTCTCAATCAGTTAATAAATCGGTATTAAGCCGTGGTCGCACGGCATTTGCACAGGGCTTCCGTTTCCGGATGATAGCGGTAAATGTATGAAATAGTTTATTTTTGTCAAAAAAAAGAAATTCATGCCCAAGCATTTTTTTATTCTGATTTTTGTTCTTGGAATGTTACATGCCTGCAGCTCTCCCGAAATATATCAGCATCAGGTAGTTTTTCAGCATCAAATCTGGAACAGATTTCATTTTATTGAGCTGGAGGTGCCTGTTGAAACAGTGGATATACCATACGATATGTTGATTGATTTTGTGCATACCGCTGATTATCCTTCTGATCACATTGCGATCAACTTCACGGTTTATTTTTCAAATGGTGGGATGCGATCACGTGATTATACCTTCAAGTTGAAGGATGTTGACGGAAAATGGACTGGCGAAGCAACAGCAAATGGTTTCAGGTCAACTTTACCCTTCATTTCTTCAATGCAGTTTCCCGAAGCAGGGATGCAACGCATCAGAATTGAAAGCAAAATGACGAAGTTTGACCTGCCCGGTGTTTATTCACTTGATTTTAAAGTGCGGAAGAGCCATTGACTGGTCTAGTAATAAATCCATCCTTCTTCATCTGAACCAGCTCTCTGGATTTTTTTTGATTCGGTGCACCAACCTGCATACCAGGCAAGGAGCGCATCAAAGGCATGTTGGGTTGGAAGTGTCCCTGCCATACAGCAGCCTGTTTCGGCTTCAATCTGCTGAACAATGGATTTCAACGAACAGTCATCCAATCCGGTAGACTTGTTAAAACCAAACCTTCCGGCCACACGGTGCGGCCAGGTCTCATAAAAAACGATGCCTTTTTTCATCCATATCTGGCTTAGCCTCATAGCTCTGGCAGTGAGGCCACCAAGAAACATCGGCGACATGGCCCCGAGTTCCCGGTCGCATTGCCTGAAAAAATAGTCATCTCCCTTGTTTTGATAAACTCCGGGCAGCGACAAGGGGGCATCTATCATCACAAATGCCGGATAAATTTGATTCAGATAGGATTCGCAAAAGGCGTCAGCATCTTGCCGTTTAGCTGATTGAACCAAGCGGATGCTGTTATGTTCACAATAACAGATCGCTGTGGTGCCGGCCATTTTGGCGCCGAAATCAATGCCAAAATGTTTTCTGATCACAACCTCAGCGTTGACAAACCTCCGTCAACACCAAACACCTGTCCGCTGATCCACGAAGCTTCGGTGCCAAGGAGAAAACATGCCAAAGCGGCAATGTCCTGCGGCTGACCAATTCTTTGCAATGGGTGCCTTTTGGCTGAAGCTTCAACTCTCTCAGGTGTCGACAGTAACTTTTCAGCCAAAGGTGTTGCGGTGAGTGAAGGAGCGATGGCATTCACCCGGATGGCTGGAGCAAATTCGGCAGCAAGCGAACGAACCAAGCCCTCAACAGCACCCTTTGAAGCCGCAATGCTGCTGTGATAGGGCATTCCCTGTGAGACTGCCACTGTGCTGAAAAGAACCACAGAAGCCTGACCGGAAGCTTTCAATGCTTTGAGCGCTGACTGAATTACCTTAACGGCACCGATCACGTTCACTTCAAAGTCGTTCCTGAAATCTTCGGGTTTCAATCCCCGGAAAGGCTTCAGGTTGATGGTGCCCGGTGAATAAACAAGGCCGTGTAGTGTTTCAGGGAGCCCGACAGCCTGCCAGTCATTCTCAAGAAATCCTCCCGCAACAGAGCTGAAGTTTGGGTGTTCTTTCCAGATTTCAGCTTTTCCGGTGATGGCAAAAACGTTTTGACCGGCATCAAGAAGTTGCTGTGTGATGGCTTTGCCAATGCCTGATGAAGCACCGGCGACTAGATAGTTTTTCATTTTTTTTACCAAGAAAACAATCGGGAAGAGAAAAAGTTGCAGATGTTCACTTGGTGATGATGATCCCAAGTTGGCTGTTGATTTGCCTGCGCAATTCATCCAGTTTCTTTTTTTGTACCATCAGGCCCATTTGTTCTTCATATTCAGTGCTTTGTTTCATCTTTTCGGAGATAGCCTGAATGCGTGCCTCGATGATGAGGTCTTTGTATCTGAAAACACTTCCGGTGATCGATTGCCTGAGCACATCCAATTCAGTCTTTACAAAAATGCTGCGGCTTTCCCAATTGTGAAGTTCATAGGGGCTCGTAAGTAAATCGATGGCGAGCGAAGAAATAACCGGGTTAGGATGGTTGATGAAGTATTTCTCCGAAGGCACCACAGCTTCCTTGGCAGCTTCGGCAAAGTGTTCCTGTATCACCTTGTGGGGTGGAAATTCAAACCAAAGGTTATCATGAACCAAATCGTCGAGGATAAAACTGGCAACAGTTTCGGTGTAGACAGCCGGAAATCCCTGTTCGTCGGTGACCTGATGACTGATTTCCTTGCTGCCGTATTGCAGCAGAATCTTCACAATTTCACGTTCCTGATAAAAGCCCGGACTTGTTTCAACCACCTGTGCAACATCGGACTGGCTCAGGCTTATTTCGGCTTGCTGCGGCTCGCTGTCAGCAGTTGTTGTGCGGCCTTTAAATTTCTGACGCAAGAGTTTGTTAAGCTCATTCATCAGCGTTTGCTCTTCCACTTCGAGCATGCGACCGCACTCTTTCACATAGACCGAACGGTAAATTGGTTCAGGAATGAGCGAGATGGTGTGAACGATTTCTTTGATCAGACCAGCTTTTTTTATGGGATCGTGGGCAGATTCTTCAAGCAGAAGTGCAGTTTTGAAGCTGATAAAGTCTTTGGCGTTGTTTTGAATGAAGGCTTCAACATCACTGCTTCTGTTTTTTTTGACAAAAGAATCGGGATCGTCGCCATCCGGAAACAACAGCACCCGCACATTCATCCCTTCTTCAAGGATCATATCGGTTCCACGCAACGAAGCATTGATACCGGCCTTGTCGCCATCATAAAGAATGGTAATGTTGTTGGTGTAACGCCTGATGAGTTTAATCTGCTCAGTAGTAAGTGAAGTGCCCGAACTTGCTACTACATGCTCGATGCCCGCCTGATGCATCGAAATCACATCGGTATAGCCTTCAACAAGCAGACAGTTGTCGTTTTTAATGATGGCGTTCTTGGCAAAATAGATACCATACAGACTATGACTTTTATTGTAAACCTCCGATTCGGGGGAGTTAAGATATTTTGCTTTTGTTTTGTCACTTCCAAGGATACGCCCGCCAAAACCAATAATTTTACCGGTAAGGTTATGAATGGGAAAAATTACCCTTCCCTGAAAACGGTCAAAAAGCCGTTCCTCCTGTCCTACCGAAAGGCCTGTTTTGAGAAGCAGCTCATTGGTATAACCGTTTTTTCGTGCATGTGAAGTAAAGGCATCGCGGTGGTCGGGCGAGTAGCCCAGCTGAAATTTTTTAATAATCGCTTCTCTGAAATCCCGCTCCTTGAAATAACTCAGGCCAATGGCCCTGCCCTCATTGGTTTCAAAAAGACTGTGAGTAAAATATTGCTGTGCAAAGGTGTTCAGGTTAAACATCCTCTCCCTTTCGTTCAGGGCAGCCATCTCTTCGGGCGAAGGCTGTGCTTCCTCCACTTCAATCTGGTATTTACGTGCAAGGTAGCGAAGTGCCTCAGGGTAGCTCACATGCTCGTGATCCATGATAAAACGAGCCGAATCACCGCCTTTGCCACATCCAAAGCATTTGAAAATACCTCTTGCAGGCGATACACTGAACGAGGGTGTTTTCTCCTGATGGAACGGGCATAATCCTATCAGGTTGCTGCCACGCCTTTTCAGGCTGACAAACTCACCAACAACCTCTTCGATGCGGGCGGTTTCCAGAATGCTGGCTATGGTATATGATGGGATCAAGGCAAACAAATTCTTGCGGCTAAAGTACGATTTTATGATGCTTTGTTGTATTTTTACTTCAATTTTGGTGTGAGGCAGGATAGAAAAAAATTGTTTTTTGGTCGACTCGTAGTTATCCCGGTTTCCGGATTACTCAACTCTTCTTTTTTCTGACAGCTGAAATACCAACAACATGATTTCTATTTCCGTTTGATAAATCAGACTTTTAACAAATAAATGAATAACTATGAATACGGTTAAAAAACTTACACGGTCGAAGTTCAACAGAATAATCGGCGGGGTTTGTTATGGTTTTGCTGAATACTTCAACCTCGATCCCACCATTGTCAGAATTGGGTGGGTTTTGTTTACTGCACTTGGTGGTGCAGGAGCTTTGGCATATCTGGTATGTTGGGTAATTATCCCTGAGTCAGCCTAAAGACAGTCAGACGCTGTTTCAGTTCAAACTACCTTTGTCCTTCTCATCTTCTTCGTCCAACAAAGTGCGGAGGTCCTCCAATTGATTGATGAGCCGGTTGGTATGCTCCTCGTTTTTGGCTATTCTTTGGCTTATTTCACTCAGGTGGGCCTGAATAGCTTTTTTAAATTTCTCAGTTTGGATTTCAGCCTGTCTGAAAATTACTTCATCATGTTCGTGCATTTTTTCTTCCAGTTGTAAAATGCGCTGGTAGGTGTTACGTCTGTGAATACCAAAAAGCACCAATAGAACAAGTGCTGTGGCGACGGCGATCAGCACAACCAGCCAGGTGAATCCTTCCAAAAGCGTGTCGGGAATAAATATCAACATATCAATTAGTTTGCATGGTTGCAGGATTTCAAAAGTAGAAAAAAATGTTTTGGAACCACATTAATCCTTTTTTTTACTTCTTTTTTTTGTTGATCAGAGCCATCAGTGGTTGGCAAGGAGGCGGTTTACCGCAAAAACAAGATTATTTCCTACTTTTGGCGGCTCGAATGCTGTTATGGAAAAATTGAGCGTTGTCATTATTACCCTCAACGAGGAGCGCAACATCGGCCGGTGCCTGGCTTCGGTCAGTGGTTTGGCTGATGAAGTACTAGTAATTGACTCATTTTCAAATGATTCAACGGAAGAGATTTGCCTTGCAGCGGGTGCTCGTTTCGAAAAAAATCCTTTTGCAGGATACATCGAACAAAAGACTTTGGCCATTTCACGTGCTTCTTATCCTTATGTACTTTCGCTGGATGCTGATGAAGCCTTGTCAGCCGAACTGAAAAGTGCTGTTTTGGCTGAGAAAAGCCTTGGTTTTCCTGCTAAAGCATACCAAATGAATCGCCTAACGAATTATTGCGGCAAGTGGATTTTCCATTGTGGATGGTATCCCGACCGAAAAATCAGGCTTTACCATCGTGATTATGCGCGAATCGAAGGGCAAAACCCTCATGATAAAGTGGTTGCAACTCCCGAGGCTGGAAAAGTTGTTCAGCTCCAGGGCGACCTGCTGCATTATAGTTATTACGAGGTGAGTGAGCATTACAGGCAAGCCGACCGCTTTGCAACCATCGCGGCCAAAGCCCTCCTAAAAAAAGGAAAAAAGTCGTCCTATGCCCTGGCCGCCATGAAAACGGTTGCGAAGTTTGTACGCAACTATCTGATCAAACACGGCTTTCTCGACGGGCGTGCCGGCTTGACAATCTGCAGGATCAGTGCACTCGAAACCTGGTGGAAATATAGCCGATTGATTCATTTTCAACAAGCTGCACATGATCCAAATCAATAAAACGATCGCTCAGACTGTCCGGAACGAAAGTTTGATTTATGTTGTTTATGGGGTCATCGTGGTGGCAGTGAGTTTGATTAAAGTGTTTTTGACGGAAGGTTCCTTTAACAATTATGATATTTTTCGTTTTGCCTTTTTTCACCTCACCGAAGGTCAAAACCTGTATGAGGCCCATCCCGAAGCCCATTTCGACTTGTACAAATACAGCCCGGGTTTTGCCCTTTTCATGGCTCCCTTTTGGTTTCTCAATCGCACGCTTGGTGTCATAAGCTGGAATCTTCTCAATGCTCTGTTGCCATTGGTGATGCTTGGAAGGATGAAATTCGATTTACCGGCACGTTGGTTTTTCGCGCTATTTATTCTTTTTGAAATGGTTACATCGGTACAAAATGCGCAAAGCAACGGCTTGATGCTGGCTCTGATGATGTGGGCTTTTAAAGCCCTTGAACAAGAAAAGCCGAAATCATTTGCCCTGGCTATTTCGCTTGGCGTCAGCCTCAAACTTTTTGCCGGTGTGATGGTGCTGATGCTTTTCTTTCACAAGCAAGGTTTCAAATGGCTGATCTTTTCGGCAGTTACAGGATTGGTATTCTTGATTTTACCATCATTTGTCACAGGTATTGAGCCTTTGTGGAAACTGTATGTTTCATGGTTTGATCTTTTGGCCGGCGATGCCCCTCATGCGCTCAATTATTCGTTGATGTCGTTTTTTGAGCGAACGGCCGGATTTGTTTTGCCAAATGCCATATGGCTGATTGCAGGCATGGTGTTGCTTGTCTTGCCCCTTTACAGGCGGCAACAGCAACAATATTACAAATGGCGGCTTACCTATTTTGCCCTGATGCTGGTGTGGGTTGTTTTATTTAATCACAAAACAGAATCACCAACTTTCGTGATTGCAATGGCAGGCGCTGCTTTGTATTATTTAAGTTCCAGTAAAACCTTTGAATACAAAGTTTTGATGGTTATAGTATTCATATTCACTGGTTTAGTTGCTACAGATATCTTTCCGTATGCCGTTCGGGAAAATTTTATCAAGCCCTATTCCATAAAAGTTTTACCTTGCATCATCTTGTTCATTTATATCTTGAAAGACCTGCTTTTCGCTGATTATGGAAAGTTTTCGCAACCATCTGAAAGTGAGAATAATAAATAGAATAGAACGATAGAGCACACACGATTACAACACACTTAACATGAAAGAAACAGATAAATGGCTTGTGGTGGTGAACCCCCGGGCGGGAAGCGGCAAATGTGAAAAAGACTGGCCAAAAGTTAAAGAGTTGCTGTTGAAGCAAGGTTTTTCTTTTTTAAGTGTACTTACCGAACGACCTTTTCATGCCATCGAAATCACACGCAACATGGTCAACGACCTTGGCTTCAGAAAAATTATTGCTGTAGGCGGCGATGGAACATTGAATGAAGTGGTAAATGGAATTTTTCAGCAATCGCGTTTTGCTACTACCGATATTACCCTGGGAATGATAACAATAGGCACGGGAAATGACTGGGGCAGGATGTACAGTTTTCCGCTTAAATATGAAAAGGCCATTAAAATCATCAAGAATGAAAGGACTTTTCTGCAAGATGTGGGCAAGGTTAAATACAGTTATGAGGCCGAAGACAAAAGCCGGTATTTTATCAATATGGCCGGTATGGGCTACGATGCTTTTGTGGCCAAAAAAACCAACCGCCTTAAAGAGCAGGGCAAGGGTGGCAAGCTTTCCTATCTGATTAACCTGGTTTTAGGTCTTTTTCAATACGAAGTGGTGCAGCTCAGCATCATTGTCGATGATCAGGAAGTTGTCAACGATCAGGTGTTCAGTATGAGTATCGGCATCTGTAAATTCAACGGTGGTGGCATGAAGCAATTGCCGGCCGCCATTCCGGATGATGGCTTGTTTGATGTGACGGTTATCCGTAAAACTACCAAGCTTCGTGTGGTTCTGAATATCAAGAAACTTTTTGATGGCAGCTTTATCCAGATGCCTGAGGTAGATACCTTTAAGGGCAAAAAGATCGTGATAACCTCAACCCCGCGACACAGCATTTTTCTGGAAACAGACGGAGAATCGCTGGGTAGCTCGCCCCTCGAATTTACCATCGTGCCCAGGGCTGTAAGGCTTATTGTGAGAAAAAAAGCACTCAAAGAGTTTGGCTCAGATCAGCTGATGCCCAAACCACAGGAAGAGACCCGGCAGGATTAGCAGGGTGCTGCTGCGCCCGCAAACGTTTGTGAAGGTTTTCCTTCTGAATTTTCGATAACCCCTCCTGTCACGATTTAGATTTCGTACTTTTGTAGGGCTGAAATAGCATATTGTATGAGGGAAATAATCTCTGGTCTATGGGTTAAAAATACCGCTGTCGGGCTTGTTGTTTACTTGTTTTGTCTGAGTTTTTTTTTCTATCAAAACCATTTCTTTCGTTTCCCCTCGCACCTTCATGCCTGGACTCAAAGCGACCGCTATGCGCTGGCTGTCGGCTATGCCGAAAATAGTCTGAATCCTTTTTTACCTTCTACACCAAACCTTTACCCCAAATATCCGCCCGAAGAAGGGTTGACTGTTTATACCGGAATCACCAGCGCTGCACTGCCACTGCCCGAATGGCTTGCCGGCACGGCGATGCGTATTTCGGGCAATCTTCATCCGGCCTGGCTTAGGGGAATTGTGTTGTTCTCGGGGCTCACCGGGATTTTCTTGTTGTATAGAATGAGCCGTGAGTTGTTAACTCCTTTCCCGTTGTCGTTCCTTCTGGTGACAGCTGCCTTTTCTTCACCCGTTTTTACCTATTATTTGAATGGATTCATTCCCGGAATACCTGCACTTGCCTTGTCCATTGCAGGCTTTTACGCTTACTTCAGTTTTCTGAAAAGCGACCGGTCGGTTTTTTTTGCGCTCAGCATGGCCTTATTTCTGCTGGCAGCAATGATACGACCTCCTTTTTTAATGCCAATGCTGGCTGTCGTCTTGGTGCAATTGCTCCTGGGTGGCTGGCCGGCAAAGCAGCTTAGGATTTGGTTGCTGGCTATGGTAAACTTATTGGTTTTTGGCATTTTTATGGTTTACGACAACCGCCTGCAAAATGTGTATGGCTCTCAGTTCAACAACAATTTGTTGGCAGCTGGAAGCATGACGGATTGGGTTGATCTGCTGTCAAAAAGCTGGAACAATTGGAAAATGAGTTATTTAACTTCCGGGCATATTGTTTTGTTGCTGACTGCAGCCGGGTTGTTTTTCGTCTATCGGAAAGCGCTTTTATCAGGTATACACAAACGGCTGATGCTTGTAGCCTTGTTAACTTTTGGCGCAGCGCTTTTTTATTCTTTTGCCATGGCCCGGCAGCTTCCGCTGCATGATTATTATTTTCTGGATAGTTTTTACCTTCCATTGTTTTGGTTTATTCTGCTGGTTTTATCCCGTGTCAGTGTACAACATCATTTCCAATTGATTCCGCTTTGGTTCGGTGTCCTTGTTTTTTGCGGTTTCATGCTGCACGCCACAGCTCAGGAGCAGCAATCACGTTATACCACTCACAGCTGGGATCGTACTGAAACAACGCGAATCAACTACGCGGGTCACGCAGCCTGGCTCGACAAACTGGGAATATCTGCTGATGCACGCATCCTGGTACTCGATGCTTATACCAGCAACGTGCCGCTCTTGCTCATGAACCGCAAAGGCTTTACGGTGATCGAAACAAGTGCTGAAAATCTGGAATCCGCACTTGATCTGCCATTTGATTTTATTTCGATTCAAAACCGAAGCCTGCCGGCCGATATTTTGCTCAACCTGCCCGATCTGTCAGGTTCACTCGAACCGGTGGCCAACAACGGCCGAACGGGTCTTTACAGGCGAACATTACCACAAAAAAATGCGGATTGGATTAACTTACTGATGGCTCCCGAACACGAAACAAAGCGTCAGATCACTTCCGAATCTCGATGTGTGCAATCCAATCAGGCTTTTGTTGTCTTAACAGACACCCTCATCAACAGCGATACTGATCATCTGCAGGTGGTGATTTTTGAATCCAGAGCATCCGAAACAGCAAAAGTTAAGGGTGGTCTGAGTTTTGTGGTGGATGCCAAAGGGCCTGGCGGTTTTTATTTTTACGACAGTTTTCCGCTTGAAGATTTTTTCCTGAAGGCTAAAGACAGCATCAACATCAGGGTTTTTCAAAACATTCCGATTGAGATGCCCGACAGCACCAGGCTGAAAATCTATCTCTGGAACAAAGCCGGAAATGAGTTTTGTCTCCGAAACACGACAGTTTTATTCACAAAATATTCATTAAATATTTAACATTCTCATCATGAAAAACATTGATCAGTACAATCTTAAAGACAAACGTGTGATTGTCCGCGTTGACTTCAACGTGCCTCTCAACGAAAAATTTGAAATTACCGATGACACCCGCATCAGGGCTGCCATTCCAACAGTGAAAAAAATCCTTTCAGCAGGTGGTTCTGTCATTCTGATGTCGCACCTTGGTCGTCCAAAGGATGGACCGACCGACAAATACTCATTGCGTCACCTGCTAAACGACCTTGAAGGCAAGCTGGGCATGAAGGTACAATTTGCCAACGACTGCATTGGTGAAGAAGCTACCGAGAAAGCTGCCGCCCTGAAACCGGGTGAGGTATTGCTGCTTGAGAATCTCCGTTTCTACAAAGAAGAAGAAAAAGGAGATGAAAATTTTGCCAAGAAACTGGCACTCCTTGCTGATGTTTATGTCAATGACGCCTTTGGCACTGCCCACCGCGCACATGCTTCCACAGCTATCATCGCTCGTTTTTTCCCGGGTGCCAGCCTCTTCGGCTACCTGATGCAGGACGAAGTATCAAGCCTTGAAAAAGTAACCAAAAACCCCGATCGTCCGCTCACAGCAGTGCTTGGTGGCGCCAAAGTGTCGGGCAAAATCGAAATCATTAACAACCTGCTCGATAAAGTGGACAACCTCATTATCGGAGGCGGTATGATGTTTACCTTCATTAAAGCCATGGGCGGTCAGGTGGGTAACTCACTTGTTGAAGACGACCTGCTCGAAACAGCCAAAGCTGCCATCAACAAGGCAAAAACACTTGGAGTTAACCTCTACATCCCAACAGACACCGTGATTGCCGACAGCTTCAGCAACGAAGCCAACCAGCAAACTGTAGCAGCCAACAGCATCCCCGACGGATGGATGGGTCTTGACATCGGTCACGAAACCATCATGACCTTTACCGAAGTCATTCTCAACTCCAGAACAATTCTCTGGAACGGCCCGATGGGCGTGTTTGAATTTGTGAATTTTGCACAAGGAACCCGCGACATTGCCCTTGCCATCGTGAAAGCCACTTCCAGCGGCACTTTCTCACTGGTTGGTGGAGGCGACTCTGTGGCTGCCGTCAACAAATACGACCTAGCCGATAAAGTAAGCTATGTAAGCACCGGTGGCGGCGCCATGCTCGAATACATCGAGGGCAAAGAACTTCCGGGCGTAAAAGCCATTCAGGAAGGCATATAATTGAATGAACAAAC
>JANJXG010000070.1 GCA_024709145.1 Bacteroidales bacterium
AATTGAAAATCAATCCTTCAGTTAATATTACAAACCCCAAAGGCAAGTTTCTGATATGTGTTCACTTTCATTCAGTCGGTATGCCGCATGTTCGTACCTTTGAACCCTAAAGAAAGAAATAATGTTATTCGAAAACTTTTCCCTCGTCAGAAAAATGCTGACGCGTTCTTACATGATAGTGGCGGTGCTGCTTCTTACCACGCTAGCTTGCAGCAAAGACAAAGATCCAGAGCCTCCGGTAGTAGTTCCAAACGACGATCCGGCCCAATATGGTGTGCCTTTTGCCGGTGTTTCTGATCCTGCTGATGTCGTGCTTTATCAGGTGAATATCAGGGCTTTCAGTTCGCAGGGGAACTTCGCCGGGGTCACAGCCCGCCTCGACTCAATCAAAAGTCTGGGAGCCAACACCCTTTATCTCATGCCCATCTATCCTATCGGAGTGGAAAGAGGCATCAACTCGCCTTATTGCATCAGCGATTACAAAGCGGTTAACACGGAGTTTGGAAACCTTACCGACCTGCGCAACCTCATCGAACAAGCTCATAACCGGGGTATGGCTGTGCTGCTCGACTGGGTGGCCAACCACACCTCATGGGATCATGTGTGGATGAAAAACTCCACATGGTATGCCCGCGACAACAGTGGAAATATGTTCAGTCCGAACGGCTGGAACGATGTGGTACAGCTCAATTTCTCCAACGCCGACATGCGAAAGGAGATGATCAAAGCCATGAAATTTTGGGTGCTCACCGCCAATGCCGATGGTTTCAGGTGCGACTATGCCGATGGACCGCCTGTCGACTTCTGGAAACAAGCCATTGATACACTGCGCAATATGTCGAATAGAAAGCTCTTGTTGCTGGCCGAAGGAACCCGTTCCCAGCATTTTTCCATTGGATTTGATTTCAACTTTGGCTTCAGGTTCTACGATCAAATGAAAAGGGTGTACCAGCAAAACCAGCCTGCTTCTTCCCTTTATGCTTTAAATAGTTCGGAATACAGTCTTGCCGGGGCCGACCAATGGGTGGTGCGCTACCTCACCAACCACGATGTGAACAGTTCCGACGGCACGCCCCTCGACCTCTTCGGCGGAAAAAAGGGTTCGCTGGCTGCTTTTGTTGTTGCTGCCTATATGAAAGGAGTGCCGATGATCTATTCCGGACAGGAGGTGGGGACGCCTTTCAGGATTACTTTTCCGTTTACCGGCCAAAATATTAACTGGACGCTCAACCCCGATCTGGTAGCCGAACACAAAAAGATCATCGGGTTGCGCAATCAACATGAAGCTCTCCGGAAAGGTAGCCTCACGACCTTCTCACACACCAAAGCCGTGGTGTTTACAAAAAGTTTGGCCTCTGAAACTTTGCTTGTCGTGAGCAATCTGAAAAATTCCGAGGCCGTGGTACCACTGGATGCGTCGCTTACCGGCTTTACCTGGAAAGATGCTTTTACAGGCGAAGATGTGGGAACTTTGTCAACGCTGACAATCGAACCTTATGGTTACAGGGTGTTTGTGGTTCAATTATAGACAGCATTTCAGGCTGCTGTTTTTTAGGACTCAAGCTGGCGTTTTGCGATTGAATGGGTAATGCAGTGTTTTTTTTCTCAGGCACTTTGTTTCCCGGAACCTGTAAAGGAGACTTTCTTTTAAATCTATGGATGAATTATCAGGGAAGGGTATCGCTCTTTTCTTAACTACAAGCCTTGTGGTTCGAAACCGTTTGTGCATTAAGTATTAACAAGCCCTGCAGGAATGATTGTTGCCATGACAATTCTGATTACTTTTGCGGCATGAAAAGAAATCTGATGGTAGTGATTGCCCTGTTGGCGGGGATGTTTTGGGTGCTGGTTGGTAGCACACCAGATCCCTTACCACAGACAGCTGCTGATCAGAATGGTGTTTTTCCGGTTGGACATATTTCGCTGCCAGCATCACCACAAGCCATTGCAAAATTGCCTGATGGCATCGATGGGCAGTATGAACACCAACAGCGTGTGCCACCCTCACCGGTCAAATTCCTCGACAAAGAGGCCATCGCACTCCGGCTTCCGCCGCTGCAGCTTAACCTGCATGCCAGTCTTACCGGTAGCCAATCTTTGATTCTTCATCTGGTTCATCAGCAAAAGTTCTTGTTGATGTTCCCCTTTCACCATTTCTGGTAACAACATTTTGCAGAGTATCCCTCTAGCCGAGGGACTGTGGCAATGTGCTCCTTTCAGAAGCATCATTTGCCGGCAACTGGCTTTTATACAGCTATTTGCCTTCTGAATTTATTTATTATCCTTAATTTTACCAGCAATGTTAAATTCATTTCTATTATTTTTTGGTGTCATCGCCCTCATCGTTATACCCATCCTGATCGCTAACAGCCGGAAATCGCAAAAAAGTATGCTGTTGCTTCAAAAGATTAAAAGCGAAGCTGAAAAGGAAGAAGGACAGATTGATACGCATGAAACCTTGAACAGATTAATCATTGGCCTCGACAAAAAGAAACAGGCTGTGTATATTTACCGGCTCACCCCGGCAGAAGAATATTTCACAAAAGTGGATCTAAAGAACTATGATCGATGCAAAGTGCATGAAATCAGTCGTTTGGAAAACTATAAAGGCCAGGGAGCAAAAGTTTTTGATACCGTTGGGTTAAGTTTTGTACCCAAAGATAAGAAGCAAAGTTTATTGACCGTGGAATTTTACAATGCTGCCACCGACGGGCTCACCCTCACGGGACAGTCGTTACTGGCTGAAAGATGGGCACGGACGATCAACGAAAGCATGCGGAAGGCCTAGTGCCAGAAAAAAGAATAAAACCGGCATTTCAGGAGGCCCTGGCCTGCTGAAAGCCGGTTTGTCTGATTTTATTACTCCCGTTTCGGTATTTGTCAGGGATGGATGGCAAAGGAAAAACTCGCTTCTTCTGATCAATATTGTGTATTTTCCCTGCCGGATATTCAATCCAGATCACGCTATCGTTGCTGAGATCGTAAATCGCCAGTTGGTTGTTGGCCACGGCAAATGCCTTTGCTTCCTCGTACATTCCATTGGCGAAAAGCCTGTTGCTGTCGAAATAGTATTGGCTGTCACTCTCATTCAGCCAGCCGCCGACAATTTTGTCATGATTCAAGGCATGGTCAATCACCCTGTTCAGACTCTCTCTGCCGAAACTATTTTGTGTTGCCTCAAAGGCTACCACAATGCCGCTGCTGACGGTGGTTTTGGAGCTGAGATCGAGGGTGAAACCATCCGGGTGGAGGCTTGCATATTCCCAAACGAAATGGCTTAGTTCTTCGGTGAGGTTCTCCTTGCGACAGCCTGTATTGTTGAAAACTACCAACGCAGAAATAAACAGGAAAACACGGATTGTTTTGATCATTTTATTGGTTTTTATTTCTTAATAATTTTCCAGATGCCAGCACTTTCACGACTTGTTATTTTCAGGAAGTAAACTCCGGCCGGCAGCGACGACATTTTCAGCTGATCGATCCGGATGGGTTTCAAATGGATGAGCGGTTGCATCCGTATATTGTAAAGGATGACGAGGGCATCATGCAGGGGGCTGGACGATTCAATCCGGAGGATGTCAGACACAGGATTTGGAAGGATGTTGATATCCAATGGCTTTATTGCTTCAGGCAAGTTGCCGATCACATCGATACATCCCCAGCTGGCAGCTACAGGCAGCGGGCTGATTACAGCCGTATGGTCGGTTAAAGTGGCTTCGGTAATTAGGTTGAAGGCAAGACTTTCCCCTGTCATGGTGTCGCTGAAGGGGTAGAGATTCATGGGAAAGTTGCAATCACCAGCACTACCGATTGAGTCCAGCCTGATGAGGCCGATGTGCGGGTCGGTAAACCTGTGGTTTTTCAAAAGGTATATAGGTCCGTTGCCTACAGCGATCAGACCCTGATGTGCTGTTTCAACCAGATCGGACAGCATCAGCAGAACCCCGTTGGCTGTTCGGAGATTGTAATTCTGATCGAGTACATACAAGGCTGAGGAATAGGTAGCGGTGCCGGAGATGTGATAGCCTCCGTTCTTCATTTTTTTTATCCTGGGCAGAGCTACCCCGAATTCAGGTTGAGACAGAAGGAAACCATAATTGGTAAACCAACTTACGTTGCCCGAAAAATCGGTTTTCATCAAGCCGTTACCCGTCAGGCAAAGGTAGCCGTCGGCTTCTGCAACGGCGTCGAAAGCAACGTTTTGACTGTTTTCGTTCTGCTGATATTGCATGGCCCATTCCGGGTTTCCGTAGGAATCGGTTTTGATAAGTACTGCTTTTGTATCCCAGATACCTGCGGTTCCGGCGTATCCGCTTAGTAAAAACCCCTGGTCGGGGGTTTGGGTGGCAGAAAAACCCCTGCTCGGGTCGGAGCTTTCAAAGCCCCTGAACCACATCAGATCGCCGGCTTCATCCAGCCGGGCAGCAAACAAACCATTCAATCCTGAATAATCATTACCGATGTAACCCGAAAGGATGTATCCGCTGTCTGCCGTGAGCTGAACGGAGGTGGCTGTCAGGTTCGCCTCGGACAGACCAATGCTTTTCGTCCAGATCAGTTCTCCCGTCTTGCTGACCCTGGAAAGGTGTGCCCGTTGAACGCTCTTTGACCAGTTTTCGAGTCTGCCGGCAACCACGAAGGATGAATCAAAGCATCTCACCAAATGATTAAATGAAACGAAATGCTCTCCAAAACTGTATGACTTTGCCGAAAGTGGTTCTCCTGAACCATCCACCCAAATGAGAGCGCCATTGTTAAAAGCTGTCTTTCCTGCAAGCAGAAAAGTGTTTTCGCCGGTGGCCGCCAACCCAAAGGCTTCGATGCCGGTGGTATTGGAAAGCACTTTGTTGAAAGGTGTATTTTGTGCATTTAACTTATTACCAATCAAAAAGGAGAGCAATAATAATAGCAGCTTGAGGCGGGTTTTCATACAGACTTCATGTTAGGGTCAAAGTTATTCATTTCGATCATCCAACCGGCAGCAAAAATATATTTGATGTGCATTTGCAAAAAAAAAGCGGGACCCCTAAAAGTCCCGCTTAACGCACTAACCACAAATTACTAAGAAGTTTCCTTCCTGTTAATAATCTTAATAACCATTATTTTGTACCGCTTTGCTGTTGTTGCGGATTTCATCCTGTGGAATGGGGAAGAGTTCATGTTTGCCTGCAACGAAACCAAAAGGTCCGAGCACGGTGGGTGCATCACCCCAGCGAATCAGGTCGAGGAAACGAACACCTTCGAAAACAAGCTCCAACTGACGTTCGGTCTTGATGGCTTGCATAATATCACCTGTAAAAGGAGGCAGTTTGGCTCTTTGTCTCACCTGGTTGAGGTAAGTGGCTGCAAGGCTGTTGTTTCCGGCTTTGTGGTTTGCTTCGGCAGCCATCAGAAGGACGTCGGCATATCGGATCAGGCGCAGGTTGGTGCCATAGTTGAGTTCAGGCACGGCACCGCTTTCACCATTGGTTTCGTCCATGCGGGTTCCGTATTTTACGCGAATGCAGCCGTCCCAGCCCCATGAGCTCTCGTTGGTCCAGTCGCCACCGCGGGCACGGAGGTCAGCCAGTGAAAGGATGGAAGCTGGTTTGCGTACGGTATCACCGGCATTCACAAATACCTGGTAGGCTGCATTGTGTGGGTAGTTGAATCCCCAGCCACCGATAAGGCCGGTAGTTCCGGGTACAAAATAATCGCCGCGCGGTCCGGTGAGCTGCCAGGTGATGTTGTTTTCCATGGCTCTGTTGCCTCCCCACTGGAAAGTGCCCCAGTCATATCCGCTGCTCGTTACCCAGGATGCTTCAAATAGCGATTCAATGCCAAACTCTGATTCCTGAAGGAAGAGGGTCGAGAAGTTTTCCTGTAAGGCATATTCGCCTGAGCTGATTACGCCTTCGAAGGCTGCTGCTGCATCGGCATATTTTTCCTGATAAAGCAGGGCTTTTCCAAGTAAGGCTTGGGCTGTGCCTTTAGAGGCTCTGAATTTGTCGTGTTCTGCATACTGGCTTTTGAGCGGAAGACCTGCGATGGCTTCGTTGAGGTCTTTTTCAACTTGTGCATAAATGGCAGCGGCATCGGCAAAAGGCTGGCTGTATTCACTGGGTGCCAGTTCGTCGAGAATCAGCGGTCCATGGCCAAACATCGAAACAATCTCGAAATAGTAGTAAGCACGGAGAAATTTAGCCTCGGCCAGGATCTGTTTCTTCAAATCGCTGTCGTCCTTTACATTGGTGAGCACCAGATTAGCCCTGTAAATACCGAAATAGTTTGATTGCCATACGGCGGTGATGGGAGCATTGCTGGGGCCATAGGTATACACACCTAACTCCTGATAGGGTGGCTGGTCACCGGCATCCCCGCCGCCAACATTCGACTCATCCGACGGGAAGGTCTTAACCAGGTAAGCACTGTTCCAGTCGCGTGCATTCATCCATTGCAGGATATCGTAGGTGGCCATGATGGCCTTGGTGGCATCTTCATCGGTTTTGTAAAACTGATCAACCGACATTTTACCGATCGGGTCAACTTCAAGGAAGTCTTTGCTGCAGGCCGATGCAAAAATGATCAGGGCCAGCGCGAATATCAATTTATAGTGTGATTTCATTGGTAACTGATTTAATGTTAAATACTTATGCATAGGATTTTAGAAAGCAAGTGATAAACCGAACAACACTTTGCGTGGGGTAGGATAGTAGCCACGGTCGATTCCTTGTCCGGCGTCATCACCCGAACCGGCAACAGGATCCATGCCGGGATAATTGGTAAAGGTGAAATAATCATCCAAAGCAAGCGAAACGCGGAGGTTCTGAACCTTGTTCTTTGTGAGCGTGACAGGCAGGGTGTAACCCAATTGAATTTGTCTGATTTTCACGTAAGAACCTTTGAAAATCATTAAATCACTGTTATATATGTAGGGACTTGACTGATCGGCCCTTGGTCTTTCGTTGGTGCTGCCTTCACCGGTCCAGCGTTCGTCGAAGAAGAACTGCGGACGGTTGGAAGTTGACCTGTCATAACGGTTCCAGCCAAGGAGCACATCTTGTCCGTGAACGCCCTGGAAGAACATTCTCAGGTCGAAGTTGGCATAAGACATATTAACATAGGCACCCCACATAAATTTTGGATGCGGGCTTCCGATGCTGGTTTGGTCTTCGTTGTTGATCAGGTTGTCGCCATTGGTATTCACAACGATCGGATCGCCCGGAACAGGATTGTATCCGGCGAGGCCGCCATTGGCTGCTTTGTAAGCATCGATTTCGGCTTGGTTTTGGAAGATGCCATCGGTTTGGTAACCACGGAAGTACCACACTGGCTGATTCAGTTCGAGGTAGGTTGCTGTCCAGCCCGTACCCACTGTTTCGCCTCCAACCCTGTCGAGTAAGGGGTTGAGATAGGTTACTTCATTTTTCAGCCAGGTGAAGTTGGCGCTTACGTCATATTTAAAAGCCTGATCGTAGTTTCTGTAGCCCAGTTCGAGTTCAACACCTTTATTGGTTACGTCACCGGCGTTGACGAAAGGAGCTTTGTTACCTACTGATGGAGGAGGTGTGCCGGGAACAAGCAGGTCCTTGGTTTTTTTGTTGAAGAAGTCGAAACCGACAGTAAGCCTGTCACCCATCATATTCATGTCGAAACCGATGTCGGTTTGCTGACTCGAAGCCCAGGTAAGTTCAGGATTGGCAAGTAATTCGGGCTCAGCACCGGTATAAAATCCGCCGCCCGGTTTTGGATATTGAATACCAGAGGCAATGATCAATGAGCGGAACTGGTCGGGACCTAATCCTGAAAGGTTGCCGTTGGTTCCCCATGAAGCCCTGATTTTGAAGAAATTGATGAAGTCAACGGTCCAGAAATCTTCGCTCGAAAGAATCCATCCTGCTGATACTGACGGGAAATTGCCCCAGCGTTGATCAGGATGCAATAATGAGGTTCCGTCGCGGCGGAAAATGGCACTCAAAAGGTATTTGCCATCATAGTCGTAACTGGCTCTGGCAAAGTAGGAGGAGGTGCGGGTGTCGAGTAAATTACCACTGACCCTGCCATCGATTTCCACATCGCCGTGTTGAGCAAAGTTATCGTCTTCAGCAAACATGGGTCCACTCAGGGTTCTTACAAATTTATGTGTATATTGTTTGGCAGAAATACCAGCCACGGCGCTGATGTTGTGCTTTCCAAAAGTTTTATCATAGCTCAGGTAATTTTCCCACATCCATGTAAACCAGGTGTTGGTATTGTCACGAGTATTTGCCTGGGTGTTCATCCTTTCTGATGAAAACCAAAAAGTTGGATACCAGGTGTGATATAATTGATTGGCAACATCGGCACTGGCGCGTGTTGTGAATTTAAATCCTCTCCAGCTTTCGTCGCCGAGGGTGAGGTAAATGTTACCCATGAATTTATCTTCTGTTGTACCACCTTTTGCAATGGCAATCTGTGCCAGCGGGTTGGCAATTTCACCTTTTACAAAAGATGATAAGCCGTAGTACAAGCCGTCTTCGTTGGTTACAAGAGTTTTGCCATCATTTAGTACGGCCTGGGCAAAATCAGGTAATGCACCGTTGTAAACCACCGGTGTGAGTGGGTCGAGCATCATTGCCGAGGCAACGATACCGCCAAATTCATCATTTTCGGTGAGGGCATTGCGTTTGAAATGGCTGTAGTTTACATTGGTTCCAACTTTTACCCAGGGTTTTACCTGCTGAGTGATATTGGTGCGGAGTGAAAAACGTTCGTAATGTGATTTATCACCACCTACAACGCCGTCCTGATTCATATAGGCTCCCGAAACATAATAATTGCCTTTTTCTGTAGCACCGCTAAAGGCAAGGTGGTGGCGCTGCAGCATGGCATTGTTTAATACTTCGTCCATCCAGCGTGTGTTGTATTGTGAAGTGGTCGGAATTGTAACGCCAACATTGGCTTCGTTAACCCAGGTTGCATAGCTGGCTGCATCCATTGGCTCGGTGAAACTGCCAATGCTTTGGCTTCCGATCTGGAAATTGTATTCAACCTTGCCCGGACCTTTTGAGCCTGACTTGGTGGTAATAAGCACGACACCATTGGCAGCTTCGGCTCCGTAAATAGCGGCAGAAGCTGCATCTTTCAATACCGTAACATTTTCCACATCAGCTGGTTCAAGGTTATCGATATTGCCTGTTGCCATCCCGTCGACCACATAAAGCGGCTGTACATTGCCATTGGTAGCCACGCCGCGGATTACAACTTTCTGTCCGGCTCCAGGTGATCCTGAGGTGCTCGTCACATTCACCCCGGCAATGCGTCCCTGCAAGGCCTGATTGATATTGGTGGTGGGTAGCTGAGCCAGCTCCTTGTTGTCCATTTTGGAAATGGCACCGGTGATGTTGGAACGTTTCTGAACGCCATAACCAACAACAAGCACTTCGTTCAGTCCGACGACACTTTCTTTTAAAATGATGGTTTCCCTGGCGCCTGCCTTCATGGCCTTTTCAATGGTTTCATAACCCACCATCGAAAAAGTAAATGTTACCATGCCTGAAGTTGCATTAACCTGAAAAGCACCGGTAAGGTCAGTAATGGTTCCGTTGGTAGTTCCTTTTTCAACCACATTGACACCTGGAAGCGGATCACCGTTTTCGGCCTGAACCAGACCGCTAAAAGTGAAGTTGTTTTGTGCAGTTAGTGTTTGTGCAACACCAACTAACAGCCATCCGATCAGAAACAGGGTTTTTCTCCAAACCTGTTTCAGCTCAGGGAGTGTAAAAAGTTTCGATTTCATAGAATTTTGCATTGGAATTAAGTGAATGATTTGATAATTTTTGAAATAGCGACTGGTTTTTGCGGTAATGAAGTGAATAGGTTTTTAAGGCGAATTCATAACATGAAGGTTTTGGTTTTACATCTTATTTGTGTTGTACATTACTTAGTGTATAAAATACACAGTAGCAAAATTATTCTTTTTTTGAAACGGAATCATATATTTTAAGAAATTCTTTAATTTATATTAATTCTAAATAATTGCCTGTTTAGCTCCTTGTTTTATAGATGTATATCAAAGGATTATTTTTGTTATCATTTTTTTTATTCGCTTAGGTCGGAATAAAAAAGATTTACTTTTGCAGTGTGTAATATATACGCTTTGTGCTTATGACTTCACTAATATCCAACTTATCGGTCGATTGTATCATTTTCGGATTCGACAGTGGTAAATTGCATGTGTTGCTCACAAAAAGGGAATTGGAAGATGAGGTGAGTGGACAGATTTTATTTACTGATTATACCGTTCAGGGTCATCATGTGCTCGAGGGTGAGAATATTGACGATGCTGCGCGCCGGGTTTTGAAAGAAAAAACCGGTTTTGACAATATTTATCTGGAGCAGTTT
Organism: Bacteroidales bacterium; assembly: GCA_024709145.1. Lineage (GTDB taxonomy): Bacteria > Bacteroidota > Bacteroidia > Bacteroidales > F082 > JALNZU01. Next base: position 10,363 of record JANJXG010000070.1, read on the forward strand.
CACACTTTCGGCAATACCGACAGAATCCATCAGGAGCGCGACAAACTTTGGATTGCCCGGAAATACCCTATGGTAACCAATCATGTTGTTTCGGTAGGTTATTGTTCCCTTGTCGACAGCACCAAGGTAAAACCCGATACCCAGCACCAGTTCACGAGTTGGTTTGCGGTGGATGAGCTTCCTTTGCTGGGTTTTGACCACGGCATCATGATCGAAAAAGCCCTGGAATTCCTTAGGGTGAAAATTCAGCGCGAACCCCTGGTGTTTGAATTACTACCTGAGAAGTTTACCCTTTCCCAGCTGCAAAACCTATATGAATGTATTTTGGGTGTCAGCCTTGACAGACGAAATTTCCGAAAGAAAATCGGGCAGATGAAATTTATTATCGCGCTCAATGAAAAGCAGAAAGGGGTGGCACATAAACCCGCACAGGTCTACATTTTCAGCCGGGATGTTTATGACCGGACCAAAAAGGAAAAGTTTGATATTTTAACCTGAGCCCTGCTGTTTTTCAACAGTCAGCTTAGGTTAACCGAAAGATAGTGTATAAAAAGATGAATAAACACAGCATCAGTTTCTGGGAAAAAGCCGGCTATGCCCTTGGCGACGGGGCAGCCAACATTGCATGGCGTGGGGTGGCTACCTTCTTGTTTATTTTTTATACCGATGTTTTTGGGTTGAGTCCGGTGGCTGTAGGCATGTTAATGCTGATTACCCGTGTGAGTGATGGCATCACCGATGTTTTAATGGGCATCATTGGTGACCGTACTTCAACCCGGTATGGAAAATTCAGACCCTGGATTCTCTGGACAGCCATTCCGTTGGGAGTTATTCTTTCACTGCTTTTTACGGCACCAAACCTCAGTGCCACAGGAAAAATTGTTTATGCTTATGTTACCTATATCACGTTTACACTTGTATACACAGCCAACAACATTCCTTATGGCGCGCTGATGGCTGTTATTACCGGTGATGACCGACAGCGCACTGTGATCGGGTCGTACCGAATGGTCGGTGCTTTTGCCGGCGGCATGATTGTCCAAGGTGCCTTGCTGTTTCTTGTAACACAGTTTGGCTATGTAAACACAACTGTTCAGATTTCACAACTGCATGATAAACAACTGTTTACGGTAACTGCTCTTGAGGAAGTCGACAACGCCCGCATAACAACCGGCGATGGCGTGAATACTTTGGTTTTGTTGGGAGATGGCAGTGATGGTACGAAACAACAGGCCGCCTCTGCGCTAAGTCTCAACCTTAAAAAGAACAATACCTATCAATTTCTTGCCGGGGGCGAAAAACAACTTTCATTGGCCGACCTGAGCATCATCAATCAAAAAAAAGGATACAGCCAGGCCATTTACCTGATGTCAGTATTTTTGGCTTTCTTTATGTTCATTACTTTCTACTCAACACGCGAGCGGGTAAGTCCTCCGCCGGAGCAGAAAACCGATCTCCGGAAAGATCTCATCGACCTTGTCAGAAACAGGCCGTGGCTGATTTTGCTGCTTATCGGGATGTTGTTTAACGTCTATAATTCAATCAAGCAGGGCATCACAGTGATTTACTTCACCCATTACCTTCACAATCAGTTGCTCACAGGCAGTTACCTTGTAGGTCTGATGCTGGCATCCATTGCAGGGGCCATGATAACCGGTCCCCTGGGGAAAAGATGGGGTAAAAAGAAACTTTTCATCGCTGCGCTGCTTTTTTCGGCAGCTTCCAATGCCCTGATGGTTTTGTATGGCGATCGTGACGTATACCCGATTTTTATTACAGGCATGCTCTCAGAATTCGCTTCCGCCATTTTTCCGACACTTTTCTTTGCCATGCTGGGCGATGCCGCCGATTACTCAGAGTTTCGTAACAAGCGCCGCGCAACCGGACTTGTTTATTCTGCAGGTTCTTTTGCTACAAAATTTGGGGGTGGAATTGCAGGAGCACTCATCGGTCTTGTACTCGGCGCCTTTGCTTATGACGGGCAGGATGCGGCAAGTATACCAGGTGCTATCCCCGGAATAATCATGTTAATGAGTTGGATCCCATCACTTATTGCCCTTCTGGCCGCAGCTATCATGACGCTATACCCGTTGAATCAATCCAAAATGGACGAAATTACACTTGAGCTTAACCGGCGCAGGAATTCATTATCAACACAATCAATCAATATTTAACATCATCAAAAACAATGAAATACGGCTATTTCGACGATCAACAAAGAGAATATGTCATCACCACTCCCGCCACTCCCTATCCCTGGATTAATTACCTTGGTACGGGTGGTTTTTTTAGCCTTGTCTCCAACACAGGTGGTGGATATAGCTTTTACAAAGATGCGCGGCTGAGACGAATCACCCGCAAGAGATACAACAGCGTGCCTGCGGATGATGGCGGGAAATATTTTTACATCAATGAAGGAGGTGTAATTTGGTCACCCGGATGGAAACCTGTTAAAACCAAACTTGACAGCTATAGTTGCCGTCACGGTCTGGGCTACAGTACCATCAGGAGCAGCCTGAATCTGCTGGAAGCTGAGATACTTTTTTTCGTTCCGTTAGGTGTAGATGCCGAAATCATGCGGGTGAAACTCGTTAACCATTCCGGCGAAGCCAAGCAGATCAAGTTGTATTCGTTTGCCGAATGGGCTTTATGGGATGCCCTTGATGATATGACTAATTTCCAGCGGAACTTCAGCACGGGAGAGGTTGAAATTGAAGGAAGCTGTCTGTATCACAAAACTGAGTACCGCGAGCGCCGGAATCATTACGCTTTTTTCTCAGTGAACAGACCCTTAGATGGTTTTGACACCGACCGGGATGCATTTTTGGGGATTTACAATGGTTTTGACAGGCCGCAGATGGTTACCGAAGGAAGAAGTTCTCAATCAGTGGCCCATGGTTGGTCACCCATTGCCTCTCATTATCTTGCATTGGATCTGCAGCCTGGCGAAGTCAGTGAACTGATCTTTGTGTTGGGTTATGTAGAAAACGAACAAGACCGGAAATTTTGCTCGCCCGGTGTTATCAACAAAGAAAAGGCACATCAAATCATGGCTGCCTTTAAAGATACAGCTGCTGTTGACAAGGCATTTGATGAATTGAAGGCCTTCTGGAACGGAATGTTGAGTAATTTCAGCATCAAGTCAACTGATGGGCGTCTCGACCGGATGCTTAACACCTGGAATCAGTATCAAAACATGGTTACCTATTTCTTTTCAAGGAGCACCTCATACTTTGAATCAGGTATCGGGCGCGGCATGGGATTTCGAGATTCCAACCAGGACATTTGCGGCATGGTGCACCTGAAGCCTGAGTGGGCAAGGCAGCGCATCATCGACCTGGCTTCGACACAGCTTCCCGACGGAAGTGCCTATCATCAATATCAACCACTTACGAAAAAAGGAAATAGCGACATCGGCAGCAATTTCAACGACGATCCACTTTGGCTGATCTTTTCAGTTGCCACTTATCTGAAAGAAACAGGTGATTGGTCGCTGCTTGGGGCAGAAGCGCCTTTTGACAATAAGGGTGATGGCTTTTCGATCTTCGAACACATTAAACGATCTTTTTTTCATGTGGTAAACAACCTCGGACCTCATGGACTTCCGCTGATCGGCAGGGCGGACTGGAACGACTGTCTTAACCTGAATTGTTTTTCCGAAACACCAGGGGAGTCTTTTCAAACCACCAACAATAAAATCGGCCGTACGGCTGAATCAGTGATGATCGCTGGTATGTTCGTGCTTTATGGCGAAGAATTTGCACGTATTTGCGAAATCACAGGCCAAGAAATGCTAGCTTTGGATGCGCGCACACATATCGCTGCCATGCGTCGGGCCATTGAAAAGCATGGCTGGGATGGTGAATGGTTTCTCAGAGCTTACGACTATGATGGCAACAAAGTAGGAAGCATGGAAAACGACGAAGGTCAAATTTTTATTGAGTCACAAGGCTTCTGTGTGATGGCAGGCATTGGCCGCGAGAATGGAATGGCCGAGAAAGCACTGCGCAGTGTGGAAGAAAGACTGGCCACACCTTATGGCATTGTTCTGCTCAATCCTGCCTATACAACATACAGACTTAATCTGGGTGAGATTTCAACCTATCCTCCGGGCTACAAAGAAAATGCCGGTATTTTTTGCCACAACAATCCCTGGATCATCATTGCTGAAGCCGAAATGGGTCACGACGACAAAGCATTTGATTATTTTACACGCATATGCCCGGCTTACCTGGAAGAAATCAGCGATCTGCACAAAACCGAACCGTATGTATATGCGCAAATGATTGCCGGTAAAGATGCCTTCAAGCCTGGCGAAGCTAAAAATTCGTGGCTCACCGGAACCGCAGCCTGGAACTTTTATGCATTAACTCAATACATTCTTGGCATCCGTACCGACTATGACGGTTTGCATCTGAAGCCTCATTTACCTGCCTCTGTGGCCGAAATTCATGTCACCAGAAACTATCGGGGCAATACATATAAAATACACATCTACCGAAATGGGGATTCATTTTATCAACTCAAAGTGAATGGGTTAGATTGGAATGGAGCGCTTCCAAGCATGGGTAAGGGCGAAACTTTTGAGGTAGATTTAACCTATTAGATTATTTTTGTGTTAAAATTAAACAGATGAATAACCTACTTAAAAATTTCTTATTTGTTTGTTTGGTTATGGGCTTTGTAAACGTTACAGCCCAAACCAACAAGGTAATTACCGACCCCATTGATTTGCGGGTTGCACAGTTGCTATCAAAAATGACCCTCGAAGAAAAGATTGGTCAGATGAATCAGTATAGCAACCCTTATGTTCAAACAGGTGCCGGTGCCAACAGCCGTCAGGCCCAGAGTTTCGATCAATTAATCGAAGATGGCAAGGTAGGCAGTTTTCTCAATGTATTGGGTGCCAATGAGACACGCCGGCTTCAGGAAATTGCTGTCGAAAAGTCGCGGCTTGGTATCCCACTGATTTTTGGTTACGATGTGATCCATGGTTTTAAAACCATTTTTCCTGTGCCCTTGGCTGAAGCTGCCAGCTTCGACCGATCAGCCATGCAACAAAGTGCACGTATCGCTGCTGTTGAAGCCGCTGCCAATGGCTTGCACTGGACTTTTGCACCCATGGTTGATGTGGCACGCGATCCTCGCTGGGGTCGTATTATGGAAGGTGCCGGTGAAGATGTTTACCTCAACGAACAAGCTGCTATTGCCAGAGTTAAAGGTTTTCAGGGTGATGACCTTTCACAGGCTAATACCATTGCCGCCTGTGCCAAGCATTTTGCAGCTTATGGAGCCTCTATCGCAGGCCGTGATTATGCTGCCGTAGATATTTCGGAAAAGACATTGCGCGAAGTTATTTTCCCGCCCTTCAAAGCTGCCCTCGATGCCGGTGCTGCTACCTTTATGTCGGCTTTCAATACCATCAACGGTGTGCCTGCTTCCGGAAATAAATGGCTGCTCAACGACGTATTGCGTGACGAATGGGGCTTTAAAGGATTTGTTGTTTCGGATTGGAATTCGCTGGGCGAAATGCTTGCTCACGGTAACGTGGAATCAAACTATGAAATTGGATTACAAGGTGTTGAAGCCGGCGTTGATATGGATATGGAAGGCCGAATCTACCTTACTGAAGTCACTAAGTTGCTTAACAACAAAATGATTACCATCGAGCAGATTGACGAGATGGTTAGCCGTATTTTACGTGTTAAATTTCAACTCGGACTTTTCGATGACCCATATCAGTATTGTGACAGCAAAAAGCAGGCTGAACTCACGATGCATCCCGATCACCTGAAAGCAGCCCGGGAGATTGCCAAAAAGACATTTGTATTGTTGAAAAATGAAAAACAATTGCTGCCACTTCCCAAAAACGGAAAGAAAATTGCACTGATCGGGCCTCTTGCCAAGGACAAAGATGCACCAATCGGTAACTGGCGTGGCAATGCAGAGTCCAACTCAGCGGTATCGCTTTTGGAAGGCTTGCAGGCTGCCGTTGGCGATAGGGGTGAGATTATTTATGCAGAGGGTTGTAAACTGGTGAACAATCCTATACAGAATTTCTTCTCTCATTTGGATATAAATACTACGGACAGGAGTGGTTTTGCTGAAGCCGTAAAAGCTGCCGAGCAAGCCGATGTGGTAGTGATGGCGCTGGGCGAAACTGCCTACATGTCGGGCGAATGCCGCAGCTATGCCGATATTTCGCTCAAAGGCCTTCAGGCTGAGTTGTTGCGCGAAATCCGAAAAACAGGTAAACCAATCGTGCTTGCCTTGTTTAATGGCAGGCCAATGGTGCTGACTGACATTATCGATCAAACCGATGCCTTGCTCGTTTGCTGGTTGCCCGGAACTGAATCAGGTCACGCTATCGCGGAAGTAATTTTTGGCGATTATAACCCTTCCGGAAAATTGCCTGCCTCTTTTCCCTATCATGTCGGACAGGTTCCGGTTTTTTATGAACAGCTTAATTCCGGCAGGCCTTTCGAGCCAAATCCAGAAGGCTTTAGCACCAAATACCGTGATATACCCAATGAACCACTTTTTGCCTTTGGTAAAGGAATGAGTTACACAAATTTTGAATACAGTGGCCTTCAACTAAGCAATTCCATTATGGGTATGGAGGATGTGTTAACTGTAAATGTATCAGTTACCAATACAGGAAATTATGATGGCGAGGAGGTCGTGCAGCTTTACATACGCGATCTAGTTGGCAAAGGTATGGCCCGGCCGGTAATGCAGCTGAAAGGATTTGAAAAGGTGATGATCGGTAAGGGTGAAACAAAATTGGTACAGTTTCAGATCAGGGCTAACGACCTGGCTTTCGTTCGTTTAGATGGAAAGTGGGCTCCCGAAGCCGGCGAATTTTTACTCATGATAGGGTCTTCATCCGATGAAATTCTCTTAAAAGAAAAGTTTGTTTTAAAAGACTAACCTCAACAGATATTCAAAAAAAAACGGCTGTGAAGCCGTTTTTTTTATGAGTAATTCGAAAAGTGATTTATTTCAATTGTGAAAAGTGATGATAAAACCAGGTGATGGTTTCGATGCCTTTGAAGAAATTGGCTAGAGGATAGTTCTCATTTGGTGAATGAATGGCATCCGACTCAAGGCCGAAACCCATGAGAACGGATTTAATACCGAGAATTTCCTCAAAAGTTGAAATAATGGGAATGCTGCCACCGCTTCTTGTAGGAATGGGTTGTTTTCCAAAGGTTTGCATATAGGCCTTTTCAGCTGCTTTGTAAGCGGGCATATCAATCGGACAAACATAAGCCTGACCTCCGTGTAAATATTCAACTTTGACTTTGACGGATTTAGGTGCAATTTTTTCGAAATGCTCTTTGAATAAAATTTCGATTTTTTTGTGATGTTGGTTGGGTACAAGACGACACGAGATTTTTGCAAAAGCTTTGGACGGAAGCACTGTTTTTGCTCCTTCACCGGCATAGCCTCCCCAGATTCCGCAAAGGTCGAAAGTGGGTCTGATGCCCGTCCGTTCAATGGTTGTATATCCATTCTCGCCTTGCAATTCTTCAATATCGAGCGCTTTTTTGTAGGCCTCTTCACTGAATGGCGCCTTGTTGAGAAGCTCCCTTTCTGCAGATGTCGCTTCAATCACATCATCATAAAAACCAGGTATGGTTATACGATTGTTTTCATCGGTTATTGAGGCAACCATCTGCGCCAGTGTGTTGATTGGATTGGCAACAGCACCTCCGAAAAGGCCGGAGTGCAGGTCGCGGTTTGGTCCGGTCACTTCTACCTGCCAATAGGCAAGGCCACGCAATCCGGTGGTGATCGATGGGATATCCGGACCAATCATGCTGGTGTCAGAAACAAGGATGATATCAGCAGCCAGCATTTCTTTGTGTTGGGCACACCATTTGCCAAGATTCGGAGAGCCGATTTCCTCTTCCCCTTCGATCATGAATTTTACATTGCAAGGCAAATTTCCGGTTTTGACAAGTGTTTCAAAAGCTTTGGCATGCATAAATGCCTGTCCTTTATCATCATCGGCACCGCGCGCCCAGATTTTTCCATCGCGTATCTCCGGCTCAAAGGGTGGGCTTTTCCATAATTCGAGCGGGTCAACCGGCATCACATCGTAATGTCCATATACAAGTACGGTTGGTAAAGCGGGATCGATGATTTTTTCGCCGTAAACAACCGGGTTTCCATCACTCGACATCACTTCGGCTTTGTCAGCACCAGCTTGAAGGATGCTGTCGCGCCAATATTCAGCAGCTTTTACCATATCTGCTTTGTGGTCGCTTTGTGAACTGATCGATGGAATGCGGATGAGGCCAAAAAGCTCTTCTAAAAAGCGGTCTTTGTTGCTTTCGATGTAGGATTTAATGTGTTCCATTTACTGTTAGGGGTTAATTATGCTGTAAAAATAGAGAAATAGGTTTTACCCGGCTTAATATGAATCCGGATGAATGCTGTTTTAACTTTCTTTAGGAAGAGGTCTAAAAAAACCGGCTATGCAAAACGCATTTACATTTCGGCAGAAAAAACCGAAATCATTTATTCCTGTTTTCAAGAATGTTTTTGAGGTTGGCGAGTCCCGTTTCAAAATCACCGGCCAGCATGGCCTCAAAATCCATCACCAGAAGCATGAGGTTCATGGGGTAGGCCATATGCCCTTTGAAACCCCATTTAACAAGGGTTTTCCCTTCTCCGGCACTTTCTGTGACCATGTAAGCTTTTTCTCTTGATTCAAATGGTTCAAAAAACCGAAGCTCATAATCGATCCGCTCATTTGTGACGATGGCCATGATTTCCTGTTCGCCCTTTCCAACATCAGGATTATCACTCTCCCAGGCAGAAACAAAGCCAACTATACCATCTTCCCCTCTGAATGATTTCTCCATCTGGGGATCCATACTGGCCCATTTGCTGAAATTATCCTGATTTTTCAAGTATTTGATGTAGTCGAAAACCACCTCGATTGGTTCGTTAATTGTTATTTGCCGCTCAACAGCATAATCTTTGGCAGTGAAAAGTGCAATCAACAAGGGTAGCACTATGATAACAGCCAAGACAGTAAGTATAATTTTAACGATTTTCATAGTTTTGGAATTTTTGTGCCTCACAAAAATAAAACAAACAGGAAAAAAGTCAACACTTGATTAGGAAGGGTCTACTGAAAAACTCCCTGTACTTTACAAAGCAAAATTTTAATTCCTGTGCCACAAAATGAGAACCTAAAGTATTCGTGTCAAACTGAGCCGGAAAAGTTTAACCCTAAAGATCGCCGTTAGGCGCAAAGGTCGTCCCGAAAGTTTTCGGGAGCCTGGTGCATTGTCGTTTAAGATCAGCGAACGAATTGACGAGGCGAAAAGAAATCATAGATTTCACTGCGTCATCCTGCGGTTAAAAAAAGAACGCTACCGGAGCCTTTTCAATCAATCCCGACTTCGAATTTCGATCGGGATGCAAACTTTTTAAGCTAAGCAGATTCTAATGCGTGCAAAAAGAATGTGAATCTCGGCTTTATTTATTGATATTGATTTATTTAGTGGTTTTTCAACAGTAACTATTTATGTGGGCATTTCTGACTTATTGAATAGCCATTGCTCTATATTTTCACTTAAATGACACACCTTTTACTGGAAACACATTCGATGTTTTTGGGATTTTCGCTTGATTTTGATTTCTCTTTATCAGGAAAGAACTTTGAATATTTTATTCAGCAGGTTTCTCTAGTAGGGTAAGATGTAAAATGAGCCGTTTTTCTTGCTTTTTTACCTGATTTTTTTTTCTGTATGTTATCTTCGTATTTAGTCTAAGTACTTTATAAACAGGTATATAGATACTATTATGTTTTACATGAATTCTTTACTTCTTAAGCTAAAATCAATATAACTTACATATAGTCAGTATGATAACCGGAATCATCAAGGTTTTTTCATGTTTTTCGAGAATTGATTATTTGATTTGAGTTTTGTGTCGATTTAATTTTGATTAATTGTTTGGTTGACAAATTATAAACGAAACTCAGCTATGAAATTAATAATGATGATGGTAAAAAGTGTTCGTGGAATTGGAGCGAAAGGTATTAGATATTCAGGCCTTTTTGGAATACTATGTTTATTTTCCATTGTTGGACTGCATGGACAAGCGCTTGATTTTGATGGTGTCAATGACTATGCATCATCGTCTGGTTCACTTGCAAATAATTCTAATTTCACTTTGGAG
>JANJXG010000141.1 GCA_024709145.1 Bacteroidales bacterium
CATATAGCTCCAAGTGCGAACCTCTTCTTCAATGTAATTTGTATACTCCTGATAATCTATATCGTTCAGTATCTTTTTCCCATCGGAGTCAACTGCCCTCAACACCCCATGATACAAATCAAGCGCACCATCCTTGCGAACGAGGCTTAAGTGATTGCTTGGAAAATATGCAAAGTTATCGATGAAATCTTTGTTGGAAGCATAGTATTTTTTGAAGAAATCGAGTGCTTCTTCTGCCCATGAAACCATTTTATCGGCATTAAGGGGATCGGAACCCAGCAGGAATTCATCACGCTCTTCAATACTGAGATGTTTGTTGATACCCCCAGGTATTGCGCCAGTGCCATGAATTTTTTTTCCGGCAGTAGCCCGAATAATTTCCTGACCAAATTTGCGCATCATGACACCTTGTACGGCTAACTCCGGACGTGTCAAGGCAATACCGATAATGTTTCGGATTGCCGGATCACCATCAATACCAAATAAGAAATCAGGCGCACTAAGGTGGAAAAAATGAAGTGCATGAGATTGAAAGAACTGCCCGTAATGCATCAATCGTCGCATCTTTTCACCTGTAGGTGTTAGACCGTGACCGGTACCGGCACCCACAATGACATCGAGCGCTTTTGCAGCAGCCAAATGGTGACTTACAGGACAGATCCCACACAAACGTTGAACCAACACAGGGGCTTCCCAATAAGGTCTGCCCTGTACAAATCGTTCGAATCCCCTGAACTCAACAATATGTAATCGGCTTTGGCTCACCTGACCTTTGTCGTCGAGCTGGATGGTTACTTTTCCGTGTCCTTCGACACGTGTAACAGGTTCTATGGTAATTTTTCTTGACATGATTATTTGCGTTCTGGGTTAGTCAAACTTTATAACTTCATAGGGCAGTTTCATCGGATCGCCAGTGATAAGTGCCACGAGGGCATCCCAAATAAGATCAGCTCTGGGCGGGCACCCCGGCAAAAAATAGTCGATTTTAACTATTTCATGACAAGGATAAACCTTGTCGAGAAGCATTGGTAGCTCATCATCGTTTGGAAGAATATGATCCTTATTGAGTTGTACCGTTGGGCCACCAATATAGGCCTCGTGTATACATTCTTCCACAGGTATGCCATTGCGCAAAGCAGGCAATCCACCCATAATGGCACATTCACCTAAGGAAATAAGGATTCTACAATTCTTTCTAAATGACTTCAGCACTTCCACATTTTCACTGTTGCAACAGCCACCTTCAATGATGCCTATATCAACCGGTTTGGTGAAAGTTTTAATATCGTCAACAGGTGATTTATTAAACTCAACAAGTTCAATGAGTTGCAAAATTCTTTCGTCGATATCAAGAATCGACATATGGCAGCCAAAACAGCCGGCCAGCGAGGTAGTTGCTATTACTGGTTTACTCATAATATATTTCTCCTTTCCTTAAACCCTTATATCGCTTCCGATGGGTTGATGATCAAATTTTCGTTTACCTATTGGAGTTGCAAAGCCTTTTTCTTTGACAAGGATAGAGCCAACAGGACAGTTTTTCATGGCAAGTTCAGCCGTTTCGTCTGTCATTGTTGCTGCAAGTTCTTCATCCAAAACAACTTCGAGATGATTGCCTCTGTTCCTGAAAGCAAAATATGACCTTCCCTGCTCGTCCTTAATGCTTTTTATACAGCGTTTACATTGTATGCAGCGATTCTGATCTTTGATAATCTTTGGTGAACTTGCATCGACTCCGCGATTGGGAAAATCATAAGGATAGCGCGGAACCATCATTTGATACAAATAGCCCAAGGCCTGGAGTTCGCAGTTTCCACTTTTTTCACACGCCGGACAAAAATGATTACCACTCACAAACATGAGCTCGACGATACTTTTTCTCAATTCCTTGATATCGTTTGAGTTTGATTCAATTTCCATCCCATCTGCAACTGGAGTCGTACAGGATGTCATCAATCTTCCATTGATTCTAACGGTACAAATCCGGCAAGAACCTTTGGGTTTGACACCGGGCATATTACATAAGGTGGGGATATAAATCCCGTTCTGACGCGCTGCTTCCACGATAAAGGTACCAGCCTCTGCCATACACTCAGCGCCATCAATCTTAAATTTTATTAAGCTACTCATTTTGAATAATTTATTCGATTACTGTATCAATGATGAAATTTGGGCACACGGCCGACATATTTGCAGGAGCTTTCCACTGAAGCTTTCATATCAAAACCTTCATCAAACTCGATATCTTTTTGCAACAACTCTTCATAGAGGTGTCGGAAGTTTTTCAGGCTACTTACGATCGGGTTTGCAGCTGTTTGACCTAAGCCACAACGACTGGCCAGCAATGTTTTACTCCATTCACGCAAATCGGTCAGGTCTTTTTTAACACCTTTACCATTGAGAATCTTGACAAGCTTGTTTCTCAAAACTTGTGGCATATTGCGGCATGTGCTGCAGGATCCGCAGGATTCATCGATAAAGAACTCCATGAAATTCAACACGACATCACGCAAAAGATTCCGCTGTTTTCCAAAAATGATCATTGAGCCGCCCGTTGAAAGGTCGCTGTAGCCCAATGTGCGGTGAAACTCATCAGGTCCGATCAGGGTGCCTGATGGACCTCCCACCTGAACGGCCTGCACATCATAAGCACCAACCATGTCGAGCATATCTTCCACATTGAACCCCCAGTTAACTTCATAGACTCCCGGAAACATACAATCACCCGAGATACTGAGAATTTTGGTCCCTGTTGAATCCTCCGTTCCAAATTGGGTGAACCATTCACCACCATTTTCAACAATTCTCACTGCGGTTGCAAACGTTTCAACATTGTTGATAATAGTAGGTTGATTCAAGTAACCTTTTTCGACCGGGAAAGGTGGCTTGTCTCTTGGCTCACCTCTTTTGCCTTCAAGAGATTCGAGTAACGCTGATTCTTCGCCACATACATAAGCACCGGCACCAAACTGGATTCTGATATCGAAATGAAATCCTTCGATACCGCCGATATTTGTGCCAAGTAATTGCTGAAAACGCATAGATTGAAGCACTGATTCAAGGTAATCTTTCATATACCTGTATTCATAACGCAGGTAAAGAATACCCTCATCTCCGCCAATTGCATAGCCTGCCAAGGCCATTCCTTCGAAAACCAGCTCAGGTTTTTCCGTCAGGATCACACGATCCTTAAAGGTTCCGGGTTCGCCTTCATCGGCATTACAAATCACATAATGTTTTTCACCTTTGGCTTTGCGGCAGAATTCCCATTTAAAACCTGTCGGGAAGCCTGCACCGCCACGTCCGCGAATATGACTGTGTTTGATTTCTGCAATAACAGCTTCGGGGGAAATGCCCGGCAAAACTTCCCTTAGAACCTTACCCATGACATAATTATCAGACAGGATCATACCCTTTCTTCGTATATTGCTCGAAACCATCGTTTTAAGATTCGGATGCTGGTTTCTGCCATCTCCATAACTTTCATTAACCAATTCGTCGAGGCTTTTACCCAGACGCATATGGCGGATAATCTCACGAACACGGTAAGGAGTTAACCTCGTGAAAACCTTATTGTTAATGATTGCAGCGGGTTCCTGGTCGTTCATGCCGATACATGCAGTATCGTACAAACCGATCAGCCCGTCTTCGGTTACCTGACCAAAGCGGATACCCGCTTCTCTTTCAAAGGCATCCTTGATGGCATCCCGGCCAAACATGTGGGCTACAGCACTATTATTCAGATAAATAGCATATTTTCCCCTTGGCTTTGTACTTAAAAAATGATAAAAAGTAATGGTTTGCTCAACATCGACCTGTGATAGCTGAAGGCCATGTGCTAAGGTGGCAACAGCTTCAGGACCGATATAGCCAAACTGCTCTTGTGTATCAATAAGCATATCCATAAGCCGGTTTGGATCACTTCCGTACTTTTCGATGGTTTGTTTGACAAGTTTTTCCATGAATAATAAAGTTGGGTAAATCAAATTTTTTGGCTAACAATATTTTGTTGTTAATAGATTCACAACAAATGTATGTCCTTTTTTTATCCACTTGGCAAGCAGAAGAAATTTAGAATCTTTATAAATTGAATTTCTGAAATCGAGGGAGACGTAATCAACCTTCAAAGACCTTGATGATCAATATGATAAGATAAAATAACTGTAGAAAAAGGAGAAAATTGGTTGTTCAGAACTCAACAAAATGTCTATTTTTAGAATTGATCAGGACTTTTTTGCCCGCAAAACATGTCTTTTGCCAGGAGGTCCGGGAAGACGTTCAACAACAAATCCGACTTTTCTCAAAGCAGTTTTAACAGCACCACGTGCGCTGTAGGTTACCAAAACACCCCCAGGTCTCAATGCGAGAAACATCCTTCGAAACACATCCTCGGTCCAAAGCTCGGGTTGCACAACCATGCTGAATGCATCGAAGTAAATCAGGTCAAAGTAATGAGGCCGAATCTGAAAATTAAGCAGATCAGTCCTGTGTTTGCATAGGGTAAATGCTGGAGAAAGGTCAACTTTAACTTCCCAGGGAGATGAATGCAATCTTTCGAAAAACAAATCACAAGCCCTATTTACTGTCAAAGTGTTGTATGTCAATATTTTGATAATTTCTTCCTTAAGCGGAAACGCTTCCACTGCCTCGTAATAAACAGGAATTTCACAGGTGTGGTCATAGGTCAGAAGCGCATTAAGACCAGTACCAAGACCCATTTCGAATATGTTGATAGCAGGGAGTGAAGTCAGAAAGGGTTTCAAACCGTTGTTGATGAATACAACCATCGATTCGGTGTAAGCACCATGCATCGAATGGTAAAACTCACCTGTTTGTTCATTCAGAAGTGTTGGTGATTGATCGGCTGTGATGATAAGACTTGTCGACATCAGTTTATCAATTAAATGATTAATACAGGTTTGGTGAGCTATGATTGAAAGCAGATTTCACGATGTTTGCTGATAATTAAATCCAATGTATGATGATTGATAAGTTCTGTATATCTTTGGCTAAAATACATAAACCATTTTTAAACAGCTTACTATATGCTTTACCAGCTTAATCTTTCCAGAGTCTTATTTCTTGATATTGAGACAGTTTCTCTTGAATCAGCCTATGAAAATCTTTCAGAAAGAATGCAAAAATTATGGAATCGGAAGGCCTCACACCTAAAAACGGATGAAAAAGAAAGCCCCGAGCAATTGTATGGAAGGGCAGGAATTTATGCTGAATTTGGCAAAATCATCGTGATTTCGGTGGGCTATTTCAATGGCAGTGAATTCAGGTTAAAATCATTCTATGGAGATAACGAAAAACAGTTGCTACAGGAATTCGCCACCTTATTAAACAGGCATTATGCCAATGCTGACGATTTGCTTTGTGCCCACAATGGCAAAGAATTTGACTTTCCATATATTGCACGACGAATGATGATCAACGGGATTGAGCTGCCAGCCATACTTCAGATCGCCGGCAAAAAACCCTGGGAAGTTAAACACCTTGACACCATGGAATTGTGGAAATTTGGAGATTATAAAAGTTATACTTCACTGGATCTGCTAACAGCCATTTTCGACATACCAACGCCAAAAGATGATATTGATGGCAGCCAGGTCGGGAAAGTCTATTGGGAACAGCACGACCTTGAACGTATCAGACATTACTGTCAGAAAGATGTTTTGGCAATTGCTCAGTTGATGAGGCGTTATTTAAATTTGCCATTGATAAAAGACGAACAAGTGGTGATCTCTGCCTGACAACTTATCAAAAAATGAGTCACATCTTATCAAAATCAACTTTTATACGTGGCCAGCAATGCCAAAAGTCATTGTACCTCAATAAAAAGAGACCATTTCTGCGTGACAAAATCAGCGCGGCACAGCTGGCAAAATTCAAGCGTGGCACTGATATCGGTACGATAGCCCAGGGGCTGTTTCCGGGAGGGATTAACTGCAAGCCGGCTTCACCAGCTCAATATGAAAAAAAACTTGTTGAAACACAGGAAGCACTCATGAATAGGGCTGTCAAAATTATTTATGAAGCCGTTTTTCAATATGACGAAGTGTTGATTTTACTCGATATACTTGTACGTGATGGTGATTCCTGGAAAGCATATGAAGTAAAAAGCTCCCGATCAATTTCTGAAACCTATATCATGGATGCCTGCCTGCAGTATTATGTGATGGAGGGTTGCGGGCTGAAAATTTCTGAAATGAGTCTGATTTATGTCAACGAAAACTATGTGATGGAGGAAGAAATTGAATTAAGTTCCTATTTCGTGTTTCAACCGGTAACCGACAAGGCCAGGTCAATGAAATCCTTTATCAGTGAAGAAATTGCTCGAAGCAAACAAACCTTACATCTTGATAATTCACCCTCTATTCCTGTAGGATTACACTGTTTTAAGCCTTATACCTGTGATTTTTTGGGTCATTGCTGGAAAAACATACCGGAAAACAGCTTCGTAAGAATGGACACCCTTCAGCATGAAGCATTATTCGCTTCAGCTTATGAAATTGGATTTGAATTAGAGAAATTACCTGAACATTTCCTTCAGACCAAAGAGCAGCAATTACAGTTTACTGCCTTTAAACAGCAAAAAGCAATGTGGGATCTTGAAGCCATTCAAAAAGCAGATGTTTTGAATACCTATGATGCTGAAAATACTGCCTTTTGCAAGATGATTGCCTGTCACTATGCCATGCCGGTAATGCAAGGAACCAAGCCATATCAAAACTTCGCTGTGGCTGTTGGTATTCGGTTTCAGGGAAAAGATACCTTCCATTATTTTAGCCAGAATGCTTCAGGATATCAGCTTTTATCCTATCTTTTTACGGAATCCATGCCCGAAGACATCACCTATGTTTTCGACGATGACACTGCTTTTCGATCCTGCATCGAGGATGCCTGTAAATTTATTTCCGACAGGCAAAACACTGTATTTCAGCGGCTTTTAGGAAAGGTTACAAGCATCAGACAGCTTGGTAAAGAGATCAGGTTGTTTTTGCCTGTAAACATGCAAAATACCAGTTTAGGAGAAATTTTACGATACCTGACTGGTAATGAAATTAAACTTAAAGACGAAACCTATCTGCAACAAGATATTCTTTCAGCAACGGCTGATCAAAAGCATAAATATGATGGTGCGATAAAAGCATATTTGGAAGCCTCGGAGAGAGTTTTTTTGTTTTTACAAGGTCAGATTGAGCGCTGAAAACAGCTGTTCTAATGTATCAATAAGAAGAATCATTTTCATTTTTGCGTTTGGCATGCAGACTAATTGTTAATTTTGACCCATGGAGAAAAGCACTCGAAAAACCAAACTTAATTCATTAAATTCAGCTGATTTGCAGCGCAATATACTCCTTGAACATGGTCGTGTTCCCCCACAGGCTACTGATTTGGAGGAAGTTGTTCTGGGCGCTTTGATGTTACAGAAAGAAGCCATTAATGCAGTCATTGATATTTTACAGCCAGAAGTTTTTTATAAAGAGGCCAACCAAAAGATTTTTGCAGCCATTAAAAGTCTTTTCACCAAATCAGAACCCGTTGATATTTTAACGGTCACAAATGAATTGAAGTTTGCAGGAGAATTAGACATCATCGGTGGGCCATATTATATTTCACAGCTCACAAACCGGGTGGTGTCATCAGCCAACATCGAATTTCATGCACGAATAATACTCCAGAAACATATACAGCGTGAATTGATTCGAATCTCATCCGAAATCATCAGGGATGCTTATGAAGATACTACCGATGTTTTTGATCTTCTTGACAAGGCAGAGGCTAATTTGTTTGCAGTTAGTGAATCAAACCTCAGGCGTAGTTTCAGCACCATGCCTGATTTAGTTAATATTGCTATTAAAGACATTGAGAACGCCCGGTTGAGCGATAATAGCTTGCGTGGTGTACCCTCAGGATATTCACAACTCGACCGGATCACTCAGGGCTGGCAAAAATCAGATCTCATCATTTTGGCAGCACGACCAAGTATGGGTAAAACCGCACTTGCGCTTAACCTGGCCCGGAATGCAGCCGTTTCTTTTAATAAACCTGTTGCATTTTTTTCGCTTGAAATGTCATCTGTTCAATTGGTTACACGTCTCATTTCGAGTGAAAGCTTTCTCCCTGCCGAAAAATTGCGTAAGGGTGATTTAGCACAATATGAATGGCAACAATTGACTACAAAAATTGCGCCTCTGGTTCAAGCAAAAATGTACATTGACGATACTCCGCAGCTGTCTGTATTTGAGTTACGTGCAAAATGCAGAAGATTGAAAGAACAGTTTCAGATTCAAATGGTATTTGTTGACTACCTTCAACTGATGACCTCAGGTGGTGAAAACAAAGGCAACAGGGAGCAAGAAATCAGTAATATTTCAAGATCACTTAAAAGTCTTGCCAAAGAACTTGATATTCCTGTTTTGGCACTTTCTCAGCTTAGTCGTTCTGTGGAAAGCCGTCCCGGCTCTAAAAAACCAATCCTGAGTGACCTGCGTGAATCAGGAGCCATTGAACAGGACGCTGATATGGTTATTTTTATATACCGGCCAGAGTATTACGGCCTTACTGAAGATGGTGAGAACAACAACACTCAAGGGCTTGCAGTCATTAACATTGCCAAGCACCGAAACGGTAAACTCGGTGACGTTAACCTGAAGTTTGTTGGACAATATGCACGGTTTGAAGACCCTGAAAACTATCAGACCCAGCCTGCTGAATTAGCCCCAAACACTGGATTTGAGCTACAAACAAGAGTTGTAAGTTCAAGAATGAACGACGATTTTTCGATGAATGATGATCAAACACCTTTTTAATCAAAAACTATGAAACAACATCTTTACACCCAAACAGTGATTGTTTTGCTTTTGTTAACCAATCTTGTTTATGCCGGCAAGGAAATTAAGCTGGCATATAATCTGCAGCAAGGTCAGAAATATTCACTTGAAATCAAGAATAACCAAACCATATCGATGACGATGTCGGGTCAATCCATGGTGCTTAAACAACAAATGGAAATGATTCAGGATGTGTTTGTTAAACAAGTAAATGAGCAAAATCACCAGCAATTGGATCTTACCTATTCACGAATTGTTTTTAAGCAAAATGCGATGGGAATGGAAGTCAGTTGGGATTCACAAAATCCTGACACAACCAATGCCTTGAATCAGCAAATCGGACAAGCAATGAGTAAGATGATTGGCACACCTACTGAAATTGTGATCGACGAAAAAGGAAACCCCCTCAGTCTTAACAAGGCCGGAAATGCTGCTCAATCAGCCAATTTAGCCGGATTTGAGTCAGGTATGATGGTTGTTTACCCGGCAGAAGTTTTAAAATCTGGAGATAAATGGAGTACAAAATTACAGCCCGACCCAAAAAGTGATTTCGTCATTGAGTCATCTTATACTTTGGATGAAATCAAAGGTAAAACAGCAGTAATCAGCTTCAATGGAACGATAACCGGAAGCCAGATAATGGGCGAAAAGGCAGTAATCAGTGGAACGATTAGCGGCACTTCCGAGGTTGATATAAAGACAGGCTGGTTACTCAATGCTGCTGTTAATCAGAAGCTCGAAATGGAAATGGAACAGCAGGGAATGAGTATTCCGATGCAGATGAGTAGCTTTATTGAAATAAATACCAAATAAGATTTTTACTCATATTCAATAAGTTAACTAATCGAACACCATTGATTCTACTCAAGAATAAAAGTTTAATTCATTATCTGCTGAAAATCAAATGCATCTTTTATAAAATTTGTAGGATAGCAGGGTTGATTTTCCTGTTATTAATTGGCGCAAGTTTTACCGACCTTCCCTATTATGCCTATCACAGACTTGGTACAAGTCAGATTGATATGGATATTACCCAGCCAGATTACATTATCTTGTTGGGAGCCGGTGGTATGCCCGGAGGAGAAAATCTGATAAGAATACATTATGCAGCAAAAACAGCCCTTAAATATTCATCAAGCAAGATAATCATTGCACTACCTGCTGATAGTGCTGACTTCAGCACAAGTGATCATTATGAGATTTTTCAAACTCTAATGGCAGCAGGCATTGACACAAGTAGAATTATCAGTGAATATGCCGGATTCAACACCTATTCTCAAAGTAAAAGAATCGCTGAAATTATTCAGACCAGGGAAGCTCAACTTATTCTTATCACCTCACCAGAACATATGTACCGAAGTATTTTAACCTTCAGGAAGACAGGTTTCAAACACGTCAGTGGTATTCCGGCATTTGAAAATCATTTCGAAGAAAGTTTGCTGCAATCAGAAGAAAACAAGGCGAACCCGGATTCCAAAAAACCTGCTGAAAACATTCAGCTCCGATACAATATGTGGAGCTACCTGCAATATGAAATCAAGGTAATCAGAGAATATACCGCCATTGCCTTTTACAAGTTCAAAGG
>JANJXG010000125.1 GCA_024709145.1 Bacteroidales bacterium
TATCGGTGGTAACCGACTCGCGTGGTAGCTGTCAGTTCAGCCATTACCTGAGACTTCTCAAGTTTCACGCTATAATAGCCGGCTTCAGCCTTTTCAGTGTTTTTGTAGAAAGGCGAGGCATACTCTTTTTGATCAAAAACAACTTCGCCCACTCCGGGCATGATCAGGATGTCGCCATAATCACTGACACCAGTACCGCTTAATGCTGTATGAGCGAAGCCATAAATCAAAGTGTCAGAAAAGTGGTAACCCGAACATCCATCCCAGCCATCAAGCCGCGTTTGCGGACTAAGCTGTACCATGCCAAACGGAACCGTTGCCCCGGGATAAGTGTGTCCATGTCCGCCAGTTCCAATAAAGGGATCAATGTATGAAAAGGGTTCGCGGTTTTCCGGCTCCTGTTTGCACGAAAGAATAAAAAGTACGATTAAAAAACAAAGGGCGAATTGAAAATGTCTCATGAGTAAAGAATTATAAACGATTACTTTAAGGTTACTTATCAAGTATTTCATTAAGGCTGTAGTGCTTAAGCTGACTTCGGAAATCCTCTTCAGAAAGTGAAGTAATACAAATGATCTTTTTTGCCTCTCCCGGAAAAAGATGGAAAAAGTTTTCGGAAAAATGGCCATCACTCTCTGTAAGATAAAGCTGATTGAATAAAACATAGTTCAATGCTTTTAACCCGATTTCAAAGCCGTTTTTGATTTTACTTATCTCAATGGAAGGAGTTTCCGGTGTTGTTCTAAGCTTTCCGAAAGGAGCTAAGAAATAAATTTCATGTGCCAGTGTTTGCTGTTCAGACTCAAACCTGATGGTAATCAAAGACTGATCAAAAAGCGCCTCAGGGATGAATTCAGTGGTTTTAAGTGACAAAACATGATTAGCTGAAGCGTCATCGACTGTTGCTTCCATATCAAAGAGTAAATTTACCTTCCCATCGAAAGTATGCCATTCAGCGATCACCCGGCCTGACAAAGGTTCCTGCTTTTCTGATACAAGGTGAAATAGCATACTGTCACCCCTGCTTTCAGCTGTGAACAACACATCTGCAAATGCCTCGCGCAAGGCATAATGCAAAGCTTTCCAATTTCCCCTACTATCGATTCCCGACCAGCTGGTGACAGGCCACACATCGTTGAGTTGCCAGTAAAGAGATCCCATGCAGCGGGGCTTGTTGGTTCGATGTGCTTTAATTGCCATCGTAATTCCATGTGCTTGAATGAGTTGTGAAGCAAAAATATAAGCCTCCAACGATTCTGGCTTCAGAGATTCCCGTTCGAGATAAGTATCAATGGTTTCAAAACCTGTCGGATGTTTTTGATGACATTTTAATGCCGGCGAAAAAAGAAAATCCTGATCGGCTTGTTGAAAACGGCGGATAGTTGCCATCGATGGCATGGCCTGAAAACCAAATTCGCTCATAAAACGGGGCACTTTTGATTGATAAGTTTCAAAAGGTTCTTTGCCCCACCAAACACCCCAATAGTGCGAATCGCCTTTGGTCATGCTTTCTTTCCGACCCCAACCAAATTTCGGTGAGCTTGAAATATATTGAACATCAGATTGATATGTATTAACTAAGTATGGTAGAAGATGATGAAAAAGCACGGTATAATCTTTCCAAATTCGCTGTTGCACCTGTTCTGTCATTTGATACTGTTTTTGCCATCCCCAGTTTTGCCAGCCTTCATCCACTTCATTGTTGCCACACCACAAAGCAATGCTTGGATGCTTCCGAAGACGCTTAAGTTGTTCGGTTGCCTCCGTTGCCACATTTCTCAGAAAAGTACTGTCACCGGGATACATCGCACAGGCAAACATAAAATCCTGCCAAACCATGATTCCATGCTGATCGCAAAGCGAATAAAAAATCTCCCTTTCATAAACACCACCTCCCCACACACGCAACATATTCATATTGGCAGCAACAGCCTGCCTGATCAATTCGCGATAACTACTGTCGGTAGGCAGGGTTAAAAAGCTGTGTTGGGGTATGTAATTAGCACCACGGGCAAACACATTTTTGCCATTAAGCCTGAATGAAAAAGAAGTTCCGATATCATCATCCTCCTGAACAAGTTCAATCGTCCTGATACCAAAATTCAAATCTTCCTGATGGCTTTCACCGTCTTGTGTTGTTACCAAAGCCTTCCAATGGTAAAGATGAGGTTTACCAAGCCCATTGCTCCACCATAAAATTGGTTCAACAATTTCAATATCAAATTGATAGACCTGATCACCCTGTTTCAGCCTGAAATCCTTTACAAAGGTTACATCTCCACTCAAAGGGTCAAGGAGCTTGATCACAGCCTTTTGATCTTTCTCTGAGACAATCTCTGTTTCCAGCTGCAGAAATGCTTTTTCCTTTTCAAGTCGTTTTGTTTTCATGTAAATATCGAGAACCTTGGTGTCGTTCCATGCCCTTAGGTAAACAGGTTTCCAGATGCCTGCAGTAATAAAAACAGGACCCCAATCCCACCCAAAATGATAGGCGGCCTTGCGGGCATACATCCACTTTCCTCCAGGCAGAAAGTACTCAGCCGCTGCAGAATCGGCCCGATAACGACCAAGGGCTGAAGCAAACCGAAGCCTCAGCTTATTTTGACCGGCTTTCAGTAAAGGCTTGACATCTACCTTCCATGTCCTGAACATATTGTCGGCCTCAAACAGGAGCTTGTCATTGAGCCAAACCGTTGCATATGTATCAAGTCCCTCAAAGACAAGTTCAATTTGCCGGCCATGCATCAGATTGTCAGATGGAACAAAAGTGGTTTGATACACCCAGTCAGAATTACCAATCCATTGAAGCTCTTTCTCATTGCAGCCGTAAAACGGATCCTGAATGATACCATTTTTGAGTAAATCGGTGTGAATTGTACCTGGAACCTGAGCCGGGAAAAAATCATCCGATCCGGCATTGGCAAAATACCAGCCTTCATGGATGGTTTGCTCAACAGTCATCAGATCAGTATTTTGATGACAAGATGTGAAAAGAAGGAAAAGCAAAACGAAACAGGTAAACCGTTTTAGGTGAGATTTTAAGAACATGGCATAAGGTCAATAACAGATAGATTTATTGTAATTCTTTGATTAAATTATGGTATGATCAGGAAAGATCAGCGGACAGTTTTCGGATGTTCAGCTGATTTTCGATCTTGGTCATCAATTCATTTTTATTGATGGGTTTTGCGATATAATCGTCAAAACCGGCATCAAGGAATCGCTCTTTATCACCTGCCATGGCATAAGCCGTTTGGGCGATGAAAGGAATAAATTTATAATCAGGATAATCGGTTCTGATCTGTTGCATCAACTTAACCCCATCCCAGGGTGCAGGCAGGTTAATATCAAACAGCATAACCTGAAAAACATGACCCCGCTTATACCTTTCTCCAACGATTTTCATTGTTTCATTACCATCCACAGCCAGCGTCAAATTACCTGCTTTACTAAGTAGTTTCTGAAGTACCATCCTATTCATCCTGTCATCTTCAACAATAAAAATATCAAGTGCTCCAATTTGTGGCGCATTAGCAATTGGCTTAAGGACAGTCGGTTGAACAATATCTTCTGTATCAGTTTTCAATACTGGCAGGCTCACCTCAACGGTTGTACCCTGGCCTCTCTCCGAAGTGATCTGAATCTGGGCGTGCATGAGGTCAAGCAATTTTTTTGCCAGTGGCAAACCCAATCCCGCACCTTGATACTGCCTGTTGTAGCCATTGCTTTCCTGCCTGAATGCTTCAAAAAGATAGCTCATATAGCCAGGATCCATGCCCACTCCCGTATCTTTTACCTTAACTGTTACAAGATTAGTCGTTTCATCATGACTGAGTGTTATGGTAACAAACCCACTTTCGGTGTATTTTACAGCGTTGTCAATAATAATATGTAACACCCTCATTAGTTTTGCATTATCAGCCAAAACCTGGGGTACTTCAGGTAATTTCTGCTTAAACTTCAATCCTTTTTCATTGGCAGTAAACTGCAGGGGTTCACACACATTCTGAACGATCAACGACACATCGCAAGGGTGAAGATCCACTTCAACTTCGTTGGCCTGAATGCGACTGATTTCAATAATGTTGTTGATCAGGTTGAGGAGCCGGTCTCCACTTTGCTGAATACCGGAAGCATAATGATACAATTCTTTGTTTTCCATGAGCGCAAGCTCAGTCTCAAGCAGGCTTGAAAAACCGATGATACCGTTCAAAGGTGTTCTTATCTCATGGCTCATGTTCGACAAAAAAGCATTTTTCAAATAGCTGGCATCTTTCAGCCTTTTGAGTGTCTTCTTCAATTCAAGATCTTTGGCTCTGTTTTGTTGAAGTTGGTCTTCAAGCTCCTTTGTACGATCCTGAATCATCGCTTCGAGTTGTTGTCTTTGCTTCTCCATCTCAAGTTGAAATGTACCGAACTCGTCCTGCTTTCGGATATATTTTTCTTTCAGTTGATGGCTGAAACGCAGCATTAACACCACGCTAACTGGTAGCATCAACAATGTCATAAGCAGTATAATACGCCAGATGGATGCCGATCTCCAATTAAATGACTTACCACTCATACTTCCATCAGCATTATTATTCAATTGTGTTTCGGTAAAACCACTCTGTTGCTGACCAATCAGCAAGGCTTCTTCTATTAAAGCAATCGAAGAGGCTGTATCAGCTTTTTTCATTAGCCAAACCGAAAGCTTGATGCGTGCCGAAGTTTGATAGTTGGCAGACGATATGCTATCGGCAAGAATAAGTTGCCTTTTCAGACTGTGTATCACAAGATCAGCGGAAACACTTTCGTAAGCATGAACAAGTTTGTCGAGCAATATGAGCTGTTCGGACGGATCAGTCATTTTGAGCTGCTGCTCAAGGCTGTCCATTTTCAGCACCTCTTCCATTGTTTGCCCGACACCTGTAAATGCGCCAAAGCACCACAAATGAACAGTCAGAATTAAACCTGCTGCCCGTCGGATGACCCGTCTAGTGCTTTGAAAGACCTGATCCATTTGACAAAGATAGGCAGACCAACCATTAAAACCAAAAAGAAAAAAAAGGCAACTATAACATCTACCATTCAACAAAGCACACCTTCACAAACAATGAAAAGGCCTGATAAATCAATGTCTTAAGGATATTTCGTCCGGATATTGATGAATCAAACTGAATAACAAATCAGCTTAAATGAATTTAGTCTAAATTATCATATATAAGAATTTGACTATATTTACGCGCTTTTTTCGCCCCTTTCAAAGGGAGCAAACACCTTAAACACACAGATATGATCAAAAAAGTACTTGTTGCCAACAGGGGAGAAATTGCCATCAGGGTCATGCGATCATGCCGTGAGATGGGCATAGAAACTGTTGCCGTTTACTCCGAAGCCGACCGTAAAGCCATGCATGTGCGCTATGCCGATGATGCCTATCCCATTGGCCCTGCTCCCTCAGCTGAAAGTTACCTGAGGATGGATAAAATCATTGAGGTAGCCAAACGCTCCGGCGCTGATGCCATTCATCCCGGTTATGGTTTTTTATCTGAAAATGCCCGCTTTGCTGAACTATGTCAGAAAGAGGGCATTATTTTTATCGGGCCCTCTCCTTATGCCATCAATACGATGGGCGACAAAATTACAGCCCGTAAAACAATGATTGCAGCTGGTGTTCCTGTAGTTCCGGGCACCACCGAACCCATCCGGGATATCAAAAAAGCGATCGAAGTTATCAAAGAAATTGGCTTGCCTGTTATGATCAAAGCCAGCGCAGGTGGTGGTGGAAAAGGTATGCGGCTTGTTAAGAAGGAAGAAGACATCGTGAATGCAGTGAGTTCAGCCAGGTCAGAAGCCAAAGCAGCTTTTGGCGATGATGCTGTTTACATTGAAAAGTACATCTCATCACCCCATCACATCGAATTTCAGGTACTTGGGGATCAGCATGGCAACATTGTCCATCTTTTCGAACGCGAATGCTCCGTACAACGCCGTCATCAAAAGGTGGTGGAGGAAACACCTTCTCCTATTATGACTCCCGAGGTACGCATGAAAATGGGTGCCGATGCTGTTGCTGCTGCCAAAGCTGTTAATTATTACGGAGCCGGAACCATCGAATTCATTGTCGACGATCAGTTGAATTATTATTTTCTGGAAATGAATACCCGCTTGCAGGTTGAACATCCAATCACCGAGCGTGTAGTGGGCGTTGACCTTGTTAAGCAACAAATCAACATCGCTAATGGCCTGCCAATGCCATTCAGGCAGGAAGACCTCAAGCAGAGCGGACACGCCATAGAAGTGCGCATTTATGCCGAAGACCCTGACAATAATTTCATGCCTTCCCCCGGTGTTATCAAGCACATTACCGAACCACTTGGACTAGGTGTCCGTCACGACGGGTATGCTTATGTTGGGTACGAAATACCAATGTATTATGATCCAATGATTTCGAAGTTAATTGTTTGGGGTGAGACTCGTCAGGATGCCATTGCACGCCTGAAAAGGGCACTTTATGCCTACAAAATTACCGGTGTAAAAACATCGATACCTTACCTGCACCGGATTCTCGAAGTGCCGGCTTTTGTTGAAGGGCGCTACAACACTCATTTCATCGAAGAAAACAAGGAATATCTGCAACCACGGCCTGTTTGCACTGAAAGGTGTATGGACGTGGCTGCCATTACTGCTTTTGTCGATTATATCACAAAACTCGAAAAACTTCAACCCGAAAAGCCACAAAAACACCTTGGCAACAACTGGAAAGATTTTGGTCGTAAAAGGTCTGTCCTGCGTTTCTAACCAATTAAAACACAAATCATGTCATACGAAGTAAAAATTAACGATCGGATCTCCACCATCGAATTGCTCGGGCGCGATGGAAGCATCTTTCAGATTGCCATCGACAACAAAGTATATGAACTCGATGTGGCTGAAGTGGAACAAGGAGTGTATTCAATTCTGCTTGACAACAAGTCATTCAACGTTGAACTTGTTGAAGGTAAAAATGGAAAAGCATACACTGTCAACACTTTATATGAAACCTTTTCGGTAGATATTATTGATGCTGAAGCCAAATACCTCATGAACCGTAAAAAAGATGACGGTGAAGATTCCAATGTTATTGCTTCACCAATGCCCGGAAAAGTTGTTAAGGTGCTCGTTAGTGAGGGCGAACAGGTTAAGGCCGGTCAGACAGTGATTGTTGTTTCGGCCATGAAAATGGAAAGCGAATACAAAGTAAAACAGGATCGAACTATCAAGCGTATCCTTGTGAAAGAAGGCGACACCGTGAATGGTGATCAGCCAATGGTAATTATCGAATAATCAAACCAAAATAAACAGAATCATGTCATTAGCAGATAAATTTAAACTTCTGGAAGAGAATAACCGCCTGGCCGAACAAGGTGGTGGCGAAGACCGAATCAGAAAACAGCACGATGCCGGTCGGTTAACGGCCCGTGAGCGCCTGCTTGAGCTACTCGACCCAAACACCTTTGTTGAAGTTGACAAATTCGTTACCCATCGTACCACGGATTTCGATATGGATAAACAGAAGTTTCTTGGCGACGGAGTTGTGACCGGGTATGGCAGAATTGATGGAAGACTGGTTTATGTTTTCGCACAGGACTTCACCGTTTTTGGTGGTTCACTAAGTCGTGCCAATGCTGATAAGATTGTGAAAATTATGGATTTGGCGATGAAAATGGGAGCTCCGGTTATTGGGTTGAATGATTCAGGTGGTGCCCGGATTCAGGAAGGTGTTGAAAGCTTGGGCGGCTATGCCGACATTTTTTACCGCAATGTGATGTCGTCGGGCGTTATCCCCCAAATATCGGCCATACTTGGACCTTGTGCCGGTGGCGCAGTTTATTCACCTGCCATCACCGACTTTATCATGATGGTAAAAGACACCTCTTATATGTTTGTCACAGGGCCTGACGTTATCAAAACAGTGACTCATGAAGAAGTCACCA
The DNA here is from genome assembly GCA_024709145.1 of Bacteroidales bacterium. Classification (GTDB taxonomy): domain Bacteria; phylum Bacteroidota; class Bacteroidia; order Bacteroidales; family F082; genus JALNZU01. The sequence goes on from JANJXG010000125.1 coordinate 7,959, forward strand.
AAGAAGATCTTGGTGGTGCTTTTACACACAACAGTAAAAGCGGTGTGGCTCATCTGATGGCTGAAGACGATAGCCAGGCGATGATGATGATTCGTGAACTGATGAGTTTCCTTCCCTCAAACAACATGGAAGATCCGCCGGTGAAAGCATGTACCGACAACATCTATCGTGAAGACGACAACCTCGACAGCATTGTTCCCGACGATCCAAACAAGCCTTATGATATGCACGAAATCATCGGTAAGGTTGTTGATGAGCACAATTTTTTTGAGATTCAACCTTATTATGCCAAAAATATCATTGTAGGTTTCGCACGACTTGGAGGTAAGCCGGTTGGGATCGTTGCCAATCAACCTGCAGTACTGGCCGGAGTTCTCGACATCGACAGTTCCACCAAGGCTGCGCGTTTTGTGCGTTTCTGCGATGCATTCAATATCCCGCTTATCACCTTTGAAGATGTTCCTGGTTTTTTACCGGGAACAGTGCAGGAGTTTGGTGGAATTATCAAACATGGCGCAAAATTGCTGTATGCCTTTGCAGAAGCTACGGTTCCAAAAATAACTGTGATCACCCGCAAAGCGTATGGTGGTGCTTACGACGTGATGTCGAGCAAACACATCGGTGCTGACATGAATTTTGCCTATCCAACAGCCGAAATCGCTGTAATGGGTCCCGAAGGTGCTGTAAACATCATCTACAAGAATAAACTCACCGAAGAGGAGCGCCAGGAAGCCATTGCTGATTATCGTCGCCGGTTCGCAAGTCCATACAAAGCTGCAGCACTCGGTTATATTGATGAAATCATTTACCCACGCCAAACCCGCACAAAATTAATTCAGGCGCTTGAAATGGCACATACTAAAGTGAAGTCAAACCCTTCAAAAAAACATGGCAACATTCCTCTATAAGTTTATTATTCAAATACTTCATAAATTAAAAGGCAGCTTTGAGCTGCCTTTTTTGTTTAAAACTCCTTCATTGGATTTTGTTTTCATCTGACCAACGTCGTCAATGAAGACCAGGCATTCCATCCACCTGAGTATGCATAAAACAAAGTACTGCCATTCTTTGATGTTTAACAATCGTCAAAGATTTTTAAAAGCAAAAGCATTCATAACTGGTAAAAGCTTTCTATCTTTGAGAGTAAGAATATTTTATTATTAATCCATTGTAATTCAATTAATTAAAGTATATAACCTTATGAAGAAACTAATTTTTATGGTACTTGGTGTAATTGCTTTTGGCTGCACTGAAGCACCAGTCAAAGAATCAACACCGACTTCAGCAGCTTTTGTAAAAACCCGGCAGCAAACAAGTGTGTATGTGACAGCCAAAGATACTGCCCTGCGATTGTCAAAACTGAGCGATGTCAGTTTCAAAGATTTTGGTCAGCCGGTTGAAACACAGGTATGTGTTTTTGTCGATCCTTCAAAAACATTTCAGGAAATGCTTGGTATCGGAGGTGCCATTACAGATGCCTCAGCCGAAACCTTTTTCAAACTTCCTGAAGATCAGCAGCAGAAGGTTCTCGAAGCCTATTTCAGTGCTGACAATGGAATCGGATATAACCTGATCAGGACCAACATCAACAGTTGTGATTTTTCAAGCGGTAGCTATACTTATGTCAGCGAAGGCGATAAAGACCTCAAGAGCTTTGACATCGCACCTGACAAGCAGTTTAAGCTTCCCCTGATTAAAAAAGCCATTGAAAAAGCTGGTCGTGAAGTAACCTTCTATGCCAGCCCCTGGAGTCCGCCGGCATGGATGAAAAGCAACAATCACATGCTTCAGGGTGGCAAATTACTCCCGGAGTTTTATGACAGCTGGGCCAAATACTATGTAAAGTTTATCAAGGCTTATGAAGCTGAAGGCATCCCGGTTTGGGGGATTACCATTCAAAACGAGCCTATGGCAAAACAAACCTGGGAAAGTTGCATTTACACCGCTGAAGAAGAGCGGGATTTCCTGAAAAATCATCTGGGTCCGGTTATGCATCAGTCCGGTTTGGCCAACAAAAACATTGTGATGTGGGATCACAACCGTGACCTTATCTATCAGCGGGCTTCAACTTATTTCAACGATCCTGAAGTACGCAAATATGCATGGGGTATCGGATTCCATTGGTATGAGGATTGGAGTGGAGGTGTTCCGGTTTTTGAAAATGTGAGACGGGTTCAGGAAGCCTTCCCGGAGAAAAAAATGCTCTTTACAGAAGGCTGTGCCGAAAGTTTCGACCCCACACGCTACGAAGCCTGGGTTTTGGGAGAAGAATATGGCCGGTCGATGATTCACGATTTCAACAACGGAGCGGTTGGCTGGACCGACTGGAATATTCTGCTTGATGAAACAGGTGGCCCGAATCACGTGGGCAACTTCTGTTTTGCTCCCATGCATGGCAATACTCAATCAGGCGAACTAATCTTTACCAATTCCTATTATTACATCGGGCATTTTTCCAAATTTATACAAAAAGGAGCCAAACGTATCATTGCTTCTCCCAGCCGAAGCCAACTGATTAGCACTGCATTTCTGAACCCTGACGGAAGTGTTGTTGTTGTTGTAATGAATGAAAGTGAAATCAAGACCGACTTCTTTCTGTGGATTGATGGTGAGGCTGCTCCGGCAACAAGTTTGCCAAGATCAATTATGACCTTTGTTTTTTGACTACAAGTTTAAGCTTTGCGTTCTTTTAACCGGCCGATAAAGCTTACAAGGTTCTTACAGAGATTGCTTGAAGTGCGTTCCAACTATTTAATTGCAGAATAAATGAAACGAATACTTTCGAACAGACGAATCCTGCTTTACTGTCTGATTATAACCATTCTTGGCTTTGGATGTAAAAAATCATTCTTAAACAAGCGGCATAAATTCATTGGTGATTACACCTTTGAGATCATAGTAAAATGCTCGCCAAATTGGCCAATGGATACTACTTTTTCTTCTGAAGGTTATGTGGACTATTCTGATGATCCCGAAAAGCTCGTAATCGTTTACGGTGGTAATTACAATCTTGAACCCAGAATTGACGAAGACTACAACCTGATTCAGTCCCTTGATCACTACCAAACTGACAGCATTGGCAGATTTATCAACAAGGACGAAGTTGAGTTTCATGTTAGAAAGGGAGGTAAGGGAGCATGGTGTATTGAATATGTATACGGGAAGAAAAAATAACATCAGTTCACAACATTCGGTTCGTCAAACAACAATCGCTCGAACCAAGATCTGAACGGAGCTCTTTCGGGGGAGTCTTCGCTCGTTTGAAGTATGATCTTGTCCAAAAGCTCGGGATATTTCTTCAGGTTTTTGATGTATTTACTGCTTTTCATCGATTTGATCAAACGTTCAAGTCTGATGGCGTGACCATAGGTCTCAACACATATCGAAAGGTACAGTTCCCAGTCTGTTGCTGCTGCCGTGAACCGATGCGAACCATAGCTATGGGCATTGTGA
>JANJXG010000015.1 GCA_024709145.1 Bacteroidales bacterium
ATACAGAAAGCTTGGATTCAACTTTTTTGTGAATGCCTTTGTATCCATTCACCCCATAAAGCTTGCATCCCGATCAATATTCGAAGCACGGACTGAATGAAAAGGCTACGGTAGCGTTCTTTTTTTAACCGCAGAGCGCGATGGGGGCGCAGTGGACGCAGAGAAATCAATGATTTTTAAGCGCTTCGCTGCTTCCTTCGCTGATCATAAACGACAATACACCTGCACTTTGCGGTCTATGCGCCTAACGGCTGTCTTTGCAGTAAAACTTTTTTAGCTCCGGTTGATACGAATACATAAACTTTACACCTTGTGACTGGTGGATGAGAAGATTGTTTTTCGATGTTCGGCGAGTTTTTCAGTAGCCCCAGGTAAAAACAGGAATATGTGGAACAAAACCCACAACAAATCATCCTTTACCCTTCACCGTTTATCTTTGTTCAAGGTCACTTTAGTCATCAGATTTGCTGAAGCAATTATGAAAGAAAAACTTGATAAAAGCTTTGAAATGGTGTATTTTTGAATGGCATACCATACAAACCCAAATCATGAAAACAAGAAAGATTTTCATTTACATTTTGATAGTTGTTGTTTTTGCTTCCTGTAAAAATGAGGAAGAACCCTTCTTTCCGGAACAACTATCCCAAATAAAGAATCAGGTTGCTGCCTCCTTCGACAGTCTGAACCAGTCTATTTCAGCTGCTGTGAATCAATATGAGGCTTCAGGATTTGATTCTGCAGCCATGCGGGCAAGCTTGCTTGAATTGTACGAAGAATCGAGTTTTGCTGCTGAGTTTGTCTATACCACGCCTGAGGGTATTCTGGCCATCATCGAGCCTGCAGCCTATTACGCCTATGAAGGTACGGACATCAGTACACAGCCACATGTTATCAGCGCTTTCCAGACCAAAAAACCTGTCCTGAGTAATGGGTTTATGGTTGTGGAGGGGTATCAGGCTGCTGTGACAATTCATCCTATTGTTCAAAACAATCAGCTCATCGGGGCCATCAGTGCTGTGATTGTTCCCTCAGCTTTGCTGAAGCGGGTAATCGAACCTGTAGTTGTCAATCAAGGCTTCGAGGTTTGGGTGATGGAAAAAACCGGTTTGGTACTGTATGATCAGGATGAAGCTGAAATTGGTATCAATGTTTTGACCCATCCCATGTACGACGACTTTCCGGTGTTGCGGGAGGCCTGTCAGAAAATGGCTGCGGAGGAAACAGGTGAGACCAGCTATTCTTTTTATCAAACAGGGACAAACACCGTTGTGAATAAGAAGACTTATTGGAATACCTTCAGCATGCAGGAAAACGAATGGAAAATCATTTATGTAAAGCCACAGTAAACGATCACCCCTTGCCTGGTTTTGGTGTAAAGACTTTTGCAGTTGATCAGATTTTTCAAGGATGATTATGCTTTGCTGTTGAGAGACCGCATAAATTCGCATCAGATCAGTGATAAGTACCTGCTAGTGATGGTTAACCGAATTAAGCTATGCTGACCGTCCGGTAGTTTTTTAGTCAGCTCTGTCAAACGGCCAACCAAGGCTGTATTTTCTGCATTCCCACAATACAAGGCACGGTTTGAAATTCTCCGTTAATTCATACGATGATAAGGCAAGCAGGGCGGCACTGCAAATAGTACCGCCCTGCGTTGATCCCCTGTCACCACAGAATCAAACTCACTAACAAGATTCAAATCGCTAATTTTCACACATTACAACGCCATCATCGGCAAACAAAACCTGTTTTCGGCTGTGATTCATTTTTAACTTCAATATCCAGGCCTTGCTTCCATCAGCAAACGTACACTCCGAAGCCCTTGGTTCGATTTGATAGTCAGGATAAAGAGTTGCTGCAGAAGTGGTTACAACTTCAGGAACGTTTGCGGTGTAGATTTTGACAAGCACTGCCTGAAAAGCATCTGACTGATCGAAGTAAAGCAAAAGCGGTACTGCGCCTTCTGCTTTAATGGTAACGCCTGTCACCTGTCCGAAATGGCAAAGGCTGTCAGAGCTGGCATGATGGATGGTATAGTCAGGATAAGCGACAGCAATAAAATCGGTTATTGCCACAGATAGGGAGTCGAGGGGTATCTCACCCTGATGTCCGCCACCGTGACCACCACCGTGACCACCGCCATGTCCGCCACCGTGACCGCCACCGTGACCACCGCCATGGCCGCCACCATGACCCGTCATTGCTTGTTCACAGATAATCACCGCACTTTCATCGATTACAACACTGAGGTTGCTATTGCTGAGATGCATAAATACCTTGAATTGCAATGACCCTGACTGGAGTGTAAAAATCTCTGACTTCGATCGAAGGGTATATTCAGGATAGGCAGCAGCAACAGCAGCAGTGATCAATTCAGGCAGATCGGAGGTCAGTACTCTTGAAGCAACCGCAACAAACAGATTGTCAGCATCAAAGTAAAGTTTAATTGGCTGGATGCTGTCCATTGAAAGCACGACTTCTGTCACATCCCCAAACTGACACAAGGAGTCAAACCGGGCGTGGCGAATGGTGTAAGCTGCATAGTTCTGGCTGATGAAATCGGTTATTTCCACCGGGAGCGAATCCACAGGAATTCCGCCACCCTGGTGTCCGCCGCCATTTATTCCATAGGTTCCGAAAACAAACGAACCTGTGTTGATTCTGTTTCCTCTGGTGTCAAAAGTGAGTTCTTCAGCAGTATTCAAGACAACTGAAATCTCTGCTGAGCCGGTGTTTTGCACCACTTGTGCAATCTTCGTGTCGGGGTAGTTCTCGTCCAGGTAGTCGGTAATTTCCGTTGGCAGATTCGCAAGGTCAACGGATTGATCTTCCGGATTCAGTGTCTCATTTTTGTTACAGGCATGCAGCATGAACATGAAAGCTGTTAAAGCAAAAAGATACTTTCTCATCGTTTGATAAATTAATGAATGTTTAAGTGTGTTAGTTGCATTACGCAGCTCATAATGATCAGGTGGGGTGACAAAAGATTTTATTTTTTCACCCCACCAAAATGTCTTTGGCAACGTAATACATTCAACAGATAACTTACCTACTTTTACTGTATCGTACAGTTGATTTTGTAAGGATAAAACGCATTGAAGACAATTTATGATGGCCGATTGATTGAATGAAAGTTGTTAGCAGAGAAAAATTGTTTGATCCCTCCAGCGAAGACAGTATACTGGAAGCATGCAAAAACAATGTTGCTGAAGCGCAAAAGCTGCTCATAAAGCAATATATCGGATTTGCCAAGGGTGTATGCAGGCGATATGCAGGTAATGATCAGGTGGCTGAAGAAATTCTTAACGATAGTTTTTTAAAGGTTTTTACCAATCTGAAACATTATGACAAAACACAAGCTTTCCAAGCCTGGCTCAGGATTATTGTGATTCGTACGGCCATTGATTACTACCGCAAAAGCCTGAAAGATTCCTTTTATGCTGATCGTGAAACGATTCAAGTTCCTGATCTCACCGAGGATGTGGTGAGTAAGATTTCAGCCGAAGAAATTCTTCAGATGGTTCAAAGGCTCAGTCCGGCTTACCGCCTGGTTTTTACACTTTTCGTCATTGACGGTTATTCTCATAAAGAAATTGCCCAATTACTTGGCATCAAAGAAGGCACCTCAAAATCGAATCTTCAGGATGCCCGTCAGCGCCTGCAAGCCATGATACTGAAGGCAAACCCACATTTTCAATATGCTTATGAATAGAATATTTACACAAAATGAAAACGGAAAATTTTGATGACGCAATCCGCAAAAAGCTGGAAAGCATTCCTCAAACCTATACGGATAAAGACGTTGAAAAAGTTTTTTCTTATGTAACCAGAAAAAAAGCGCCCTTTTTTCGTCGTGTGAACGGGAATGTCCTCAGCACGGCTGCTGTTGCTGCAGCAGCAGGAGGATTGCTGTTGTGGAGTATTTTTCATGATGCCGACCCGGCAGTTAACACAACTGAATTGCTTTCAACGGCCTCCATCTCCCCAAACACTGAGCTTTCCATGCCATCATCTGCCGGTGTGACAGATTTCAAATCCCTGCCTTCCGGTACTGAAAGCTTGACCAGTACTACCGAAAAATTAAAAGTACGGGCAGCCGGTTATCCTGTATCAGAACCGGTTGCATCATCCGGCACAAAACCAGACCAATACACCCAACCAGCCATTCCGGAACAGGAAACAGCTTCAGCGAACGAAATTGTTCCGGTAGGTGAGTCGACAGCTAAAGAAGAAAACACGAATCCCAATACAAAAGCCTTGCAAAAGCCAAAGATTCAACAAGCTCAGGCTGTTGAAAAGGAACGAAGAGGAGCAATTTCCGGAACACAAACCGAAGATAAAAACACTGCACAACCTAAACCTGCCGAAAAACAGAAACTTTTTCAAAAAGTGACTGATACCACCCGAAATGCTGCCAACAAACAAAAAAGGATGTCAGAGGAATGGAAAGAACCTGAACAGGGGCAGAATAATGTCACCGCCCATGCTGAGGATAGTGTTCGGAAAGTCGATGAAAAACGCTTTCAAATTCACTTGGGTTTGGGCAGCAGTGTTTCCACACATGAATATGGGGGAGGGGCTTTCGCGGAAATGATTTTCCTCCAAAAATGGTTATTATCAGCAGGGGTCGTTTACAAAAACTATTTGCCGGAGCACTTCAAAGATGAAGCAGATTTCCACAACCGGAAATCAACGCATTTCAAAGACCGCTATCCCGCTCATGCAAACGAGCTTGACCATATCAAAGACATCAGACTCATTAACAGGTTTTTTGCCATACCGTTGAATTTTGCCTACAGGATTCAGCTAAAAAATCATTTTTCAACCTTTGTAAGTATCGGCACAGAGCTGAATATTGTCGCAAGTCAAAAAATCCAGTTTGATGGCAATAAACCAATTGATTCCATCTCACAGAGGGCTGATTTTACAATTCGACAAAAAGCCAGGCTTATCGATCATTTTTTTCTTTCAACCGGAGTCCAAAAAGAGTGGAACCGCTTTTTGGTGACATTCGAACCCTTTATCCGTATGCAGGCAACCGATCAAAGGAGGAAAAACAACAACTTCGACCCGGGATTGTACCTCAAAGTTTATTATAAAATCAAGTAGGGGCCTTGCCTAAAATACCATAGGTTAACCTCAATATTTTCACAAATTCATTGATTACGAATGGATTATTTGTATATAGATAAGATCAGGAATCATCTTTCCCGCTCCGGAGGGGTCGCACATCAGCTGCTCAATTCAAATTCAATCAACATTTGGAACCCTTTGGGATCGAGGGAAAATCAAAATAGATTTCCGCAGGGATGAATATTTTGGGGATGGACGCCATTCCTGACCGGAAGGGATTCGGAAAACCCCGGCCCGCAAGTTAATTCAAGATGTATAGAGCAACTTCTTCAGGTATTTCCCTGTGGCCGAACGTTCGCAGCGTACGAGGTCTTCGGGTAAACCTTCAAAGATCAGCTCGCCGCCCTTTTTACCGCCTTCGGGGCCCATGTCGATGATCCAGTCGGCATATTGGATGATGTCGGGATTGTGCTCGATGATGAGGACTGTATTGTCCTTTTCAACCAGCGACTTGACGATTTTATAAAAATTGTCGATGTCCGACATATGAAGTCCGGTAGTGGGTTCGTCCATAATGTAGATATTGCCTTCGTTTTTCAATTCGGTGGCAATCTTCAGGCGCTGCGATTCGCCACCTGATAACGAGCTCAGTGACTGACCAAGCTTTAGGTAACCCAATCCAACATCCTGCAGCAGCGCAAGATGCTTTTTTATTTTAACGGAGTCGAAAAACCCGGCAGCCTGATTCACCGTCATGTCCAAAACCCCGGCGATGCTCTTGCCACGAAGTTTCAACTCCAGCACCTCAGCATGGTAGCGTTGCCCTTCGCATTCGTCACAAAGCGTTTTCACCGAATCGAGAAAATGCAACTCAAAGGTCAGTACACCCTGTCCGTTGCACTTCGGACAAGCCCCTTTGGAGTTGAAGCTGAAGAGCGAGGCATCGGAATGGGTTGCCGAAGCAAATTCTTTTCTGATGAGGTCGAACACCCCGATGAAGGTGGCAGCATTGGCCCGCGACGATTTACCAATCGGAGACTGGTCGATGACGATGGCTTCGGGATGCTGTTTGGCAAAACAGGCATGCACCAAACTGCTCTTTCCGCTTCCGGCCACTCCAGTTACACAGGTGAGTACGCCTTTGGGAATCCTGACTGATACATTTTTCAGGTTGTTGGCAGTGGCATTCCTGATTTCAAAGAAGGAAGTCGCAGATTTTCTTTTAAAAACCGGTTTTTTGTTTCTGAAAAGGTAGTGAGCTGTCACGCTGTCGGTATGCTCCAAGCCTTCAGGATTGCCGTTGTAGACCACAGTGCCGCCGTTTTTGCCGGCCATCGGACCAATATCCACAACCCATTCAGCAGCCCGTATGATGTCGGCATCGTGTTCAACCACGAATACAGAGTTCCCTTTTTCTCTGAGACGGTGGAGGATGTTGATCAGTTTTTCGGTGTCGCGCGGGTGCAAACCAATCGAAGGTTCATCGAGTACGTAGAGCAGGTCCACCAGGTTGCAATCCATTTGCTTGCTCATCTTCACCCTTTGCGACTCGCCACCCGAGAGGGTGCTTACGGCTCTTTCGAGCGAGAGGTAGCCCACGCCGATTTCGATGAGTTGCTCCAGCAGCATTTGCGCTTTTCGCAGGATTGGTTTCGATATTTCATCATCAATGATCATGAGGAACGGCAGCACATCCACCAGCTCGAGCCGGCTTAATTCGGCAAGGTTCAGCCCGTTGAGTCTTACACTTCGAGCCCGCTCGTTGAGTCTTGTCCCTTCGCAATGCTCACAGCTTTGGTAAGTGAAATACCTGGTATAGGCGTTTTTTTCCTCTTCCGATGCTTCGTCGTCGGCCCGTAATGCAACAGCTTTTTCGAGCTTGCGGGCGATGCCTTCGAAATTCCGGTTGTAGTTGAGCTTGTCTTTGGCCCCTTCGATGGCAAAGGGTTCGGAATAGAGCAGGAGCTGCAATTCCTGCTCAGAAAACTGACGCAGCGGTTTGTCTGCATCCACGATGTTGAAGCTGATCAGCTCTTTCCAAAGAAAACTACCCTGTTTGTAATGCGGGTGAGTGATGGCGCCTTCCCTGATGGATTTTTCCCTGTCGAGAAACAAGTCAAGGTCTATTTTGATTTGCTTCCCCAATCCGTTGCAATGAGGGCACATGCCTTCAGGATGGTTGAACGAAAAATAAAAGGATGGGCCGATGAAAGGTTTGCCCATCCGTGAAAAAAGCAAGCGCAGATAGGTGTTGATTTCGGTGGCAGTGCCCACAGTACTGCGCAGGTTGTTGCCCATCCGTTTTTGGTCGATGACGATGGCAGTGGACAGATGCAGAATTTCGTCCACATCGGGGCGCGACAACTTTGGCATTCTTGTCCGGGCAAAGGTTGAAAAGGTTTCAACCAATTGTCGTTGG
>JANJXG010000062.1 GCA_024709145.1 Bacteroidales bacterium
CCACAAATGCTGTGACATCGGCATATTTGTTTAAAAGAATAGCATCACCGAATAAACCGATTGGTGGTGTATCCATCACAATATAGTCGTATTTCTTCCTTAATTCGGCAAACATGCCTTGTGTTTTGGGAGATTCGATGAGTTCATCCGGATTGGGAGGTACGGGTCCGCTGAGCAGTATATCGAGGTTTTTGGTTGAAGTTTTCTGAATCACCTGTTCAACGGGAAGTTGATGGAGTAAAAACGGGGTAATACCAAGATTTTCGTCAAGGTTCAATTCGCTGGCAATATCAGGTCGCCTGAGGTCGAAACCGACCAGAATCGTTTTCTTTCCGGTCAGGGCAAAAACCGATGCAAGATTGAGTGCGATAAAGGTTTTTCCCTCTTCAACCACTGAAGAGGTTACCATTACAACTTGTTCATTAAGTGAAGCTTGTAAATTTATCTTTATCCGGATGATTCTGAAGAGCTCAGTAAAATAGCTGCCGGGTGCTTTAAGCACAGCATCGAAATGCCGGGATGGATTGGTAGGTATGCTACCTGCCAATGGTAAATCGGTGTTGGCTTTAATATCTTCAGGAGCCATCACCCTGTTGTTTAAAAAGACAATTAAAAACAAAAAAACTGAAGGAATCAGCAAGGCCCAGATAACAGCATTCATATAAGCTGCTTTCGGACTTGTTGATACGTTGCTTATGCCAGTGTCGCCGGCAAAATCAACCACCTCATGATCGGGACTGTTGGCAGCCCGTTGTATTTCAACATCCGACTTTCGTTTTAACAAGAAATCGTAGAGGTTATTGATAATTTTGTATTCACGCTCAATAGCCAGGTATTCACGTTCAATGGTAGGCAAACCCTGAAATTCTTCATTCAGCTTAAACATCCGATCTTCGGTATCGGCAAGCTTTTGTTCGGTCGTTTCAATGGTGCTTCGCATGCTTTCGATCAAGCCGTCTTTCATGTTTTTGATGTCAGCTTCTATGATCTGAATGTAAGGATTTTCTTTTGTTGCATTGGTCAACAAGGCATCCTTTTCCTGAATACGCAACGATAATTTCCCTACTAAAGCATTGAACATTGGTAAGTTAACTCCCATAGAAGAAGGCATAACAATGGCGTCATAATCGTCGCGTGTTTTAACATAATCATAAAGATAGCGATAGTACTGAAGGTCGATACGGAGATTTTTGGCATCTTTTGATTCGGAGTCAAGATTCTTGAGTAGTGAACCAATTTTCTCCTGCATGAGCATAAACTTATGTTCCTGTCTGAATGCCTCAAGTTTTTCTTCGGTAAGTTTCAGGTCCTCTCCTACCTCTTCGAGTTGTTTTTCAATAAAGGCTATGGTGTTGGTAAGTATTTGATTCTTCTTTTCGAGGTTGGTGAGTAAAAACTCGGCTGTCAATTGATTAAGATAGTCTTTCTCCTTGGCTTTATTGGAACCCTTAGTAGTAATGACAATCATCGAAGTTCCGCGCTCGACATAAACCCCTGTTTTACCCATATACTGGTTAGAAAGACCATTTAAATCATTGATAACAAAAGCATAACGACGATTTATAAAATCATCCGTATTGACTTCCGGTTTCCAGTTGATCCAAAATTTGTAAGCCTGCGATTGAATGGTGTCGCCGACCTGATGTCGCTGCGGTACCTTAAACTTTGAAATTTCATCGGAACTGATCTCAATTTCATTGGCAGACAAAAACTTCAGGTAGATTTTTTTATACCTGATCTGTGGGTGTCCAGCATCGAAATTCAGAATAAAGGGTGCATCTTTATAAATCTCAATGTCAACATATTGACCAGATTCATAATAGGTTACAAGGAAATCGAGCTTTTCGACGATGCGTTTTATTTGCGCAAATGATTTGAGCAAGGCGATCTGATTGTCGATTAGTTTTGAATTTAAAAAAGTAGGCGAAGCTGATATTACACCTCTTTCCTGCAAAACGGAGGTATTGCTTTTATCTTCGATCAGCACGGTGGTTTTCAGGCTGTAGGCAGGAATAATGTATTTGTTTTTGTTTTGAGCATACAGAAAAGCGAGCGCCAGTGCAAATGCAAAAATGTACCAGTTTTGAGCATATTTGCGCAAAATTCGTTTCACATCGAGGTCTTGTTTGACCGAGTTGACTGTTTTACCCATATCAGTTGTTTAGCGTGCCAAATTGCTGAATCAGTAAAATGACTGTTAAACTGGTGGTTAGCAATGTAGTAAATAGAGTAAGGGAAAAAGTAGGTGTAATCCCAATAGCTTTGGCGCGCATTGGTTCCACATATATCACATCGTTTGGAAATACGTAAAACATATGATCGTCGATGAGTTTACCACTTGTTACATCAACGAGATACACTTTTTTTACCCCATTTACCGATCGAAAAACCTTGATTTCCTGCCTGCGGGCATACTCGGTCAGACCACCTGCCAGGGTGAGTGCCTCGTAAATGGTAATCCGGTTTTTTGTCATATTATAAATTCCTTCTTTTCTAACCTCCCCTAGCACATTTACATAATTGTTGATCAGCTTCACTTCCACGCGGATACGATCGCCCAAAATCTTTTTTGCAGCATCGCGCACTTGTTGCTGTGCCTCCCGAACTGTATAACCTGCTACCTGAATCTTGCCCAAATACGGAAAGTCGACATTACCCTCATCATCAACATAATATCCGATAAGTGCCTGGTTACTCTCGTTTAGAAAATTGATTCCACCCATTGGCTCCATGAACATCGAAAGTTCCTTTTCAAGAGCCGAAACAGCAATGTAAAGGTAATCATTGGGTTGAACGATATAATCTTTCAGAAGGGTATCCTCACTGATAAACTGGTTGGCATAACTTGAGTCGTTAATTTGCTCATACTGCATCAGCAAAATTTTGCGTTGAGGAATGCAGGAGGCAAACAGCATACCGACAAGGAAAACACCGACCGCCCATCGGGTGAATTGACTCAGGTTGATCTTGTTCTCTGTCATAATTGGCATATTATAAGAAACAAATATAGGTCATAAAATAGCTTTCTCAATACTTACTGAATAAAAATGAAAATTATACCGGTTTTTCATGCTTTACCCTTTCTTACTTCAACCTAATCAGTTATAAATCATTAATTTATGGAGCATATACAATAATTCAAGTCTTCTGACAGGTTTCGTAAGAACACCTTGAAATGCTGCGGCTTCGATTTGATCGGTCCAATCACGGTGTACAAATGCCGTTTGTGCAATCACCGGAACTTTTCCATATCCCGGCCACCTTCTGATTATTTCCTGCTTGAGCAACACACCGTTCCAGGGTTCGGGCAAACCGATATCCATCAATACAAAATCAAACGCTGATCCTGAATCGTGTCGCCGGGCCAAAATATTGAGTGCTTCATTTCCAGAAAAGGCAATCACCACATCCTTAACATCTTTCAGATAAACCTTCAAAACCTGGGCGTTTATTTTGTCATCTTCCACAATTAAAACAGCTGGTTGCCTGCGAGCCAGCTTTGCCGAAAGCTCCTCTTCGGCATCGGCCGAACCTTCATGGAAGCATGAATTAAAAGAAAATGTGAGGATTTGGCCAAAATGATTTCCTTGTTGAAAAGATAATTTGGTTTCAAGGAGGTTAATCTCATTTAAGACCTGTTTCAACCCCGGTACCGATGCAAATTCAGTTGACTGAAGATCGTACCTGGCATACTGAAATTGTTTGTTTAACTCTTTGATTACTGAATCCGGTATGTCAAGGCCAAGATTATCCATCACAAGCTCGAAGCATGAATTTTGCTGATTGATCCGACCAGTTATTTTTACCTCATCAGTACGGGTATACCTGACTGCAGTCTCTAAAAAATAACCAAGAACCACTTCGATCCTGGAAGAATCGGAAAGCATTTTTACAGCCGAACCCGGAATAACATTGATTTCAACCCCTGCTTCATGGGCTTTTGGATCAAAATCCTGCTTTAATTTTCCGATCAGCTGCCAAAGATCAACCACGCTAAGGTTTAAATCAAGTTGATTTCCACCTTCAGGTCCAACTTCGTTCTCGATTAGTTTCTTGAGTTTATTGCTGTTGCGAAAAATATGACTTACATAACCGGACAGTTTTGGTTCCAAATGAACAGCTTCTTCTTTCATTAACAACGAACTGAAGCCAAGAATGCCGTTCAAGGCTGTTCGCAAATCGTGTTGCAAATCACGTCTTGGTTCTTTAACAGCAGGGGGTTCCGGCTTTGGGTTGATTTTGTCTTCCGTAGTTTTTAGAGTCATGCTTTGCATATCAGCAACGCCAGCATTCAAACTCTCAGATTCGCCAACTGCTGAAACAGGGTTGATCAGGCAGAGAAACTTCTGACCCTCTATCTCGGTAACAGAAACCCGTACGAGATGGATTTTATTGCGGCTGGTGAGTAAATACATGCTTTGGTTAAACTCACGTAAGTATTTTATATCTAATGGATTATCCTCAGATTCATGTACAAGTAATACCTGCCTTGCCATGAGATCGGTCCAATCTGGCTCGCCAAAACCTGTAAGTTGCTCAAATCTGGAGTTAGCCAGCAACACGTCACCATCGGCATCCAACAATAAAGCTGCTTCAGGCTTAAAATCCACCATAGATTTATAATACTGCCTGTTGGATAATTGTTTACCGGGACGTTTGTCCCTGTTACTAAATGCGTTAAAGATAGTATTTATGTTTTTTATTTTTTCGTTCTACGTAAGTATTGCCGAGAAAGTTTCTACGCATGAATAAACCTATTTACGCTATTTGTCACCGATTGAAAAGGTTTGCTCGACAATCTGCCTGAGTTGAAGAGTTACCTTGTCCCAACTGAGTGAATCATCAAAATAATCCCGTGAACTTCGGGCAAGAGGTATATACTTCTCTTCATAATTGTTGAACAGTTCAATAATCAGTTCAGCATAATCGCAGCCGGTAGCCAGAAGCGGGAGCCGGTAGCCATTTACATTATTTTTTACTGCGCCGGCAATACCACCTGTATCTGTCGTAATGCTTGGAACACCAAAAGCACTTGCTTCACAAAAAACAACCCCGAAACATTCGGCTCGAGTGGGAAGAATTAAAAAATGGCTTTGAAGTAAAAGTTGCTCGAAACGTATGTATTCATCCACATTATTCTTATTAATAAAAGGAATAACATGCAAATCTTCATCTGATACATCAGCAGGCGGCACACAACCAACTACCGTTAAATTACACTTTAAACCGTTTATTTTAAGGTGCTTCAAGGTATCAAATGCAATATTTCCTCCTTTCCTTTCCCATTCAACACCAAGAAAAAGCAACTGACAAATGTCAGGCTGCTTGTTCATCAGTAAAGTAGTCTTGTCGGGCACAACATCAAGGTTGGGGCCAAAAGGCACAACAAAAACCTTTTCTGAAGGTGTTTTATATACATTAATTGCCGATTCAGCAGCCCATTGTGAAGTGAAAACGGTCCAGGTTGATCGTTTCTGAGCCATTTTTTCAATCTTGTTGCCTTCCCAAACCGACAAAGGCATAAAGCCGGAAAACCACTCATAATAATTATACAAACTGGCGAAGGTTGTATCAGAATAATAGAGTACAGGTATCTTTGTTTTCAACAAGGCAATTTCTGTTGATGAACGCGGAGCCAGTATGAAGTCGTAATCTTTTCCCCTAAGTTTGTTGTTAAAATAACCTGCATAGCGGGAAGCAAGGTAAAAGCTGTGATCCAGGTTGTAGGGTTTCTTAAATTTTTTTCCAATTCTGTTAAGGACTCCACTTAGCAGCCTGCGGGTGCGCATCGGACCAAGTATTTCAACATCACCCAGATTACGTTGCACGGCGCGGAGCAAATGATAGGTTACGCCGGAGAGCTTTCGCTTGTCAAGTGGGTCGAAAGAAGTGAGAAAACCAATTTTGTATCGCTTCATGCCAACTGTGCTCTTGGATTCTAAAGGCAGTAAATGTACGAAGAAAAAAAACTGTTCCTCAAAACATGCGACCCGATTTAAAAAAAATTACGTAGTGATAAATAATTAGGTAAAGCATCTTGTGTTCGCTTGCTTATTGCCTATATTTGCTACGCTCTTAGGGAGAAAAGGTCCGAAAAATTCATGTTTGTAATCAATCTTCTTTCATATGGAAAGCGAAGAACTTATGAAATCCGACAACATCCTTCCCATCGTAATTTCGTTTTTAACAGCATTGGTCATTACCCTCTTGCTCATTCCAATGATAATCCGCCTGAGTCATAAATATCAGTTGGTGGATAAGCCCGACCAGCGGAAAGTGCATAAAAATCCTATTCCAACACTGGGAGGTATTGGTTTTTTTGCCGGGTTCATTGGAATCGCTGTAATCTGGATGAGTCTGAGGGGAGTAACAGCCGATTTTATCCTGCTTGGCGGGTTGGTGGTTCTATTCATCATGGGAATATTTGATGATATGCTTGATCTGAGGGCTTCGCTGAAGTTTCTGATTCAGATCGCCATTGCACTTCTTATTTCCTATTTTGGTTTCAGGATCAGTTCGTTGAACGGTGTTTTCGGCATCAACGAAATGCCGGTTTGGGCGCAATATACTTTCTCTGTTTTTCTCATCACCGGACTCATCAATGCTTTCAACCTGATTGATGGCATTGACGGACTAGCAGGCGGTCTGGCATTTATTAATGCCCTTGTTTTGGGTAGTATCCTATATTTTCAGGAAAATATGCTATTTGCTCTGCTCGCTTTTACGTTTGCAGGTGCCTTACTGGGATTTCTTTTCTTTAATTTCAATCCTGCCAAGATTTTCATGGGCGATACCGGCTCGCTCGTTATCGGCTTCCTGATGGCTGTGCTTGGCATCATCGTAATCAGGGGAGGCAACGAAGCAACAGTATCTGCGGTTGCAACAGGCGGCAGCATTACCATCGTGGTCGTTGGCATTCTCTTATTGCCTGTTTATGACACCCTTCGTGTTTTTAGTGAGCGTATTCTGAAAAAGTCGTCACCCTTCAAGCCCGATCGCACCCATGTACATCATTTGCTGATCGAAACAGGCGCCAGACATAAAAAAGCATCCATAATTCTGTATGTAGCCAATTCAGTCATTATAGGAATGGCTTTCTTACTGCGTGACTCAAACCCCACCTTTTCAGTTGTATTACTTTTTGTAATGGCAGCCATTATGTCAGAAAGCATCAATTTGAAACGCTGGTTAATGGAGCTCGCTCTTGGAAAACAAGCAGAAGCTAAAACTCATAAAATTGTTGAAGAAAACAGATTTCTGGAAGATATCATTGAAAAAGAAGATTAATACACAGCACTATGAATAAAAAAGACCTGATCTTCCTTGTTGAAGACAACGCCGGATTTGCACTTTCTACAAAAAAAGGCCTTGAAAAAGAACTTGGTTCCGAAGTTAAACATTTTGAAACCGGTGAAAAAATGCTGCAATTTATTGAACAGAATCCCGAAACGGTTCCGACGCTCATTGTGCTCGACTATTACCTGAACAGTATGGAAGCGCAAGCCCTTAACGGCGGAGAGATTATGTTTAAGCTCAAAAACCCTGAAAAACGGGTTAATCCTTTCAGAAAAGTGCCGGTGATTATGCTCACTTCTGCCAATGAACTTTCAACTGCCATCACTTTATTAAAGAAGGGTGCCATGGATTATATCCTGAAAGACGAGGCATTTTTTGAAAACCTGATTAAAACCATCAACAACATTATCAACATCAGGAATTACCAGATAGAGATTCAACTTCACAAGCAGAAAGCCGACACGTATAGAAAAAGATTGATGCTGATGTCGGTTGCTTTTGTTGTTATCCTGACAGCTTTGACAGCCTTGTATCTGATAAAATAAACACAAAGTTTTCCCTTCTGAAACCTGAGTTCGGCCGTTGTCAGACAAGGAATTTTCAGATTTTTGAATTTGTTTGAATTATTTTTTATTTTCTCTTTGAGCGGGTAAAAAATCAAAGCCTGCAATGTATATTTGATCTTTAATAAAAAAAACAACCGAATGAAAACTGAGCAAATTATCTATTCTGAAAAAAAAGGATGGAACCTGCCGGACTGTCGTGTTCAGCTACCACAGGCTCAATTGGTTCTCGTGTTTGGAAGCCGTGAGTTGTTGTCTCAAAGCGAACCAATAGAGTTTCTGAAGGCCAATTGGCCGGCTGCAGTTATCGCAGGCTGTTCGACTGCCGGTGAGATTTTTCAGGAAAACGTTTTTGATGACACCATCACTGCCACAGCCGTATTTTTTGAAAAGTCCGGCATTGAGGTTGCGGAGGAGCCAATCAATAACATGGATGAAAGTTATGAAGTTGGCCGCCGGCTTGCTGAACGGTTAAAAAAAGATCATTTGCGACATATCCTCATCTTAAGCGAAGGGCTCAATATCAATGGAAGTGAGTTTACCAAAGGGATTAACAACTCCCTGGCGGATAAGATTCCCGTAACGGGCGGTCTGGCCGGTGACATGGCCTATTTTGCTGAAACAGTTATTGTTCATAACCGGCCCGGTATAAAAAATATTGTGCTGGGAATTGGTTTTTATGGCGATTCGATTCAAACGGGATATGGCTCACTTGGGGGCTGGGATTCATTTGGTGTTGACAGGGAAGTGACGCGCTCTGAAAAAAACATCCTCTACTCTCTTGATGGCCAGCCTGCGCTGGAATTGTACAAGAAATACCTTGGAGATCATGCTGCAAACCTGCCTGCCTCAGCTTTACTCTTTCCCTTAAGCATGATGCTCGAAGATAAAGAAACCTCGGTCGTTAGAACAATACTCGCTGTGAATGAGCAAGATGGAAGCATGACTTTTGCCGGTGATATACCCGAAGGTTCTTTTGTAAGACTCATGAAAGCCAGCTTCGACCGCCTGATTGATGGCGCCAATGATGCTGCCGAAATGGCACAGATCAGTTTAAAAAACAGTCACCCCGACCTTGCTATTCTTATCAGTTGTGTTGGTCGCAAGCTGGTACTCAAACAACGTATCGAAGAAGAAGTTGAAGCCATCAGGCAGGTTTTAGGTGACGCGCCTGCACTTACCGGTTTTTATTCATATGGTGAAATTTGTCCATTGAAACCTTTCGAAAGCCATTGTGAGCTGCACAACCAAACAATGACGATTACTGTATTTAAAGAACTTTAAATCAAAAGTATGCGTTTTCAAAACAAATTACTTCTTCGACAAATTCGCCGGCACTTTGGAAGTCAGGAAAACCTTCCTCCCGAAATGTCTGCATTCATCGCTGATATTGAAAGTTCTTATAAAGGCTTTGAAGAAGACGCAAGATTACTCGTTAATTCGCTCGATATCAGCTCAGCGGAACTCAGAACGGCCTATGAAAGGCATAAAAAAGATGCCGAAAACCAAAGGATCATTTTGGATAAAATAAAGGAAGCCATTCTCGCACTGGATGCTCTTCAGGCTAACCACAGGGAACCTGAAGTCCCCACGCAGGGCAACGAATTGGTGGATAGACTGATAAACCTGATCGGGCGTCATAAAAAAGCACTCGATGATGTGCTGAAATTATCAAAAGCCGTTGAGCAAAATCCAGCCTCCATTGTGATAACTGATCCTTTTGGAAACATCGAGTATGTTAACCGCAAATTTTGTGAACTTACAGGTTATGAGGCTCATGAGGTCATGGGACAAAATCCGCGGATTCTCAAATCTGAAACCACACAAAAAGCCTATTCTGAAGAACTTTGGAAAACCATCACTTCAGGCAGGGAATGGAGTGGCAAGTTGAGAAACAAAAAGAAAAATGGTGAGTACTTTTGGGAATCTGCACTCATAGCGCCCATTATCAATGAAGAAAAACAAATTACTCATTACCTTGCTGTAAAAGAAGATATTACGGAGAGGATCCAAATGGATGAAGCCCTTGCAAAACTAACAGGCTTACAAAACATCCTTATGAACATCGCTTCGAAATACATCAATCTTAAGATCAGCGAGATGGAACCCGGGATCAATGAATCTCTGGCTGAAATCGGAACTTTTGTCGAAGCCGACAGGGCAAATATTTTTCATTACGACCAAGAGGCACAATGCTGCCGAAACACCCATGAATGGTGTGCTGATGGCATTGAAGCACGTCATGAAAACACCAGGAATGTTCCGTTAAGTATCATGACCGACTGGATGCAGGCACATCAAAAAGGGGAATCCTTTATGATAGAGGATGTTAATTTGCTTCCTCAGGGAAAGCTTAAAACAATGATCGATTCTTGTGGCATCAGAAGCTTATTGACAGTTCCAATGATGCGTGATGATCAATGCATTGGTTTCGTGGGATTTGATTACCTCACGAAGAATCGGATCACGACCGAAACGGAGAAGAGATTGTTGTATGTTTTCAGTCAGATGGTCGTCAACCTGGATATCAGAGCCGGGCTTGAAAACAACCTGATGATCGAAAAAGAAAAAGCCCAGGCAGCAAACAGAGCAAAATCGGAGTTTCTGGCCAATATGAGCCACGAAATACGGACCCCGATGAATTCAATTCTCGGGTTTAGTGAGGTGATGCTCAACACCACAGATGATGCAAAGCAGAAAAATTTCCTGACTACTATACTCGATAGCGGAAAATCATTGCTTTCGCTGATAAATGATATTCTGGATTTGTCAAAAATTGAGGCCGGCAGGATGGAAATATCCCCTGAGCCGGCAGATATTGGCTTGATCATTCAGGAGATTAACCAACTTTTTGAACAAAAAGCAAAAGAAAAGAATATTTTGCTTCACTTTGAAATCGATCCGTGTTTTCCCAGAACAATCCTGATTGATGAAATAAGACTCCGGCAAATCATTCTTAATCTCGTCGGGAATGCCGTTAAATTCACCCATTCGGGCTCGGTTAGTACGAGCGCCCGACTTCTCACTGATGAACAAGGAATCATTAGTTTCGAAATCAGCGTAGCTGATACTGGAATTGGTATCAGTGATGAGGATCAACGGCGTATCTTTGAATCGTTCAGTCAGCAATCGGGACAGGATTACCGAAAATACGGAGGCACCGGTCTGGGCCTGGCCATTAGTAAACGGCTTTGTGAGTTGATGAACGGCAAGATTCGTGTTGAAAGCATGCCCGAACAAGGAAGTACTTTCACCGTATATTTCAGCAACATAAAATACGCCAATGAGAGTTTGCAGCCTGAAAATCTCTTCCTTTGGCATGAAAACGACCTCCGTTTTCGTCAAGCCAGTATCCTGATCGTTGACGATGTCCCGTTCAACCGACAGTTAATCCATGCCTACCTCGAAGGAATGGACATCAGGCTTTCGGAAGCGGAAGATGGCGAAATGGCTGTTGAGATGGCAAAATTTATCAAACCCGATCTCATCTTTATGGACATTCGAATGCCTGGGATGAATGGTTATGACGCTACCCAAATACTTAAAAACGAATCTGTAACAGCATCAATTCCAATCATTGCACTCACGGCATCAACCATGCAAAGCGAAATTGATAAACTCAATCAACTCTTTAATGGCTATCTGCGAAAACCTGTTCAAAAAAAATCGTTGCTCAATGAAATGATGCGCTTTTTACCTTTTGACATTATTGAACCTACAGATAACAATGATTTCATAGTAGAAATTCCAAATGAAGATGAAGTCATCCCTGAGGAAGTCATTTTGAGTTTTCGAGAAACTTTTGAGGAAGAAATCAAACAGCAGCAATTGTTTATGATGACTGACAGATTATTCGAACTTAATCAGCTGTTGACTACTTTTGCGCTGGATCATCAGATAACGAGACTTCATCAAGCTTCCAATGAGCTGCAACAAAGCATTGAAAGTTTTGATTTCGAACAGATTCAGCAAAATTTAACACATATCCTCTCGCTGTTTAAAAGATAAACGTATGAGCGAAACGACAATTAAAGAATCAAAAAAAGACGTTATACTGGTTGTTGATGACCAACCCAATAATCTGAAAGTTATTTCAAGTGTTTTGGGGGACTCCTATTCACTAAGTTTTGCCAACAACGGCCCGAATGCCCTGAAAATTTTAGAAAACCTGCAACCTGATCTCATTTTGCTGGATGTAATGATGCCCGGAATGGATGGCTATGAGGTGTGTCAACGGATTAAATCAACGGAAAAAACCAAAGAATTACCGGTTATTTTTTTAACGGCAAAAAACGATATCGAAGACATCCTGAAGGCCTTTCGCGCCGGTGCAGTAGATTACATCACCAAGCCTTTCAACATCATGGAGCTTAAAGTGAGGGTTGGAAATCACATTAGTTTAAAGCATACCCGCGAACAATTAAAAAATGCAAACGATAAATTGCTTCAGGTAATTCATGAAAAGGACAAGTTCTTTACGATTATTGCACACGATTTACGCAACCCATTCATTGGGATCAGCAGCCTGAGTCAGATCATGGTTGAGCAACTCGGCAGTCTTCAGCTGGATGAAATGGAAGAATATGCCCGTGAAATTCACCATGCATCTACCAATGCCTTTAACCTACTGAAAAATTTACTCTCGTGGGCAAAGTCGCAAACCGGACGTATGGATTTTGTTCCACAACAGCTTGATGTTCAAGAATTGATTACTGAAACGATCGCCTTTATTCAGGAAGCAGCTATCTTAAAGAATATTGAAATTGAATCGCAGATTGCTGAAGGATTATCAGTGTTTGCCGACAAGGAAATGGTTGCAACGGTGATGCGAAACCTCGTATCCAATGCCGTAAAATTTACCCACACCGGTGGAAAAGTGCGCATCAGCTGCGAACGTTCAGATCAGCACATTCAAATCAGTGTCGTTGACAATGGAATTGGTATGACATCAAAAATGGTAGAAGAAATCTTCAGAATCGACGTTTCAAACGGGCGCAAAGGCACCAACGGGGAACCAAGCAGTGGTATCGGGCTCTTGCTATGCAAGGAATTTACTGAACGAAACGGTGGCACGATCAAAGTTGAAAGCCAACCGGATGAAGGCTCAACCTTTAACATAACACTGCCGGTTTCTAATTTTTAGGAGCCCCCCTTCCCTCAAATTTCAGCAAAACTGTTTGTTTCTGCTTTCTGGCAGCAGTTCGGTTTTTAACGTTATTTTTGTGAAAATTTTAATTAGAATGTCAGAGAATTATACCGACGACAGCATTAGAACCCTTGACTGGAAAGAGCACATCAGGCTGAGGCCGGGTATGTATATTGGGAAACTGGGTGACGGAACCTCACATGATGATGGTATTTATGTTTTACTCAAAGAAGTAATCGATAACAGCATCGACGAATTTGTGATGGGTAACGGACGGACAATCGAAGTTAACATCACCGATAACAGAGTTAGTATTCGTGACTTTGGACGAGGAATGCCACTTGGTAAAGTGATCGATTGTGTTAGCAGGATTAACACCGGAGCCAAATACGACAGCAATGTGTTCAAAAAATCAGTCGGACTCAACGGCGTGGGTTCAAAAGCAGTCAATGCCTTGTCGAGTTATTTTAAAGCACAGTCGATCCGCGAAAACCAGACAAAAATCGTTGAATACCGTCAGGGGAACCTCATTTATGACGCTCCTATTGTGGCCAATGAGGAGAAACCCGGCACGATAATCACCTTTATTCCTGACGAAGAAATTTTTGGAAATTATCGCTATCTGCATGAATATGTTGAGGAAATGCTTTGGAATTATGTTTTTCTAAACAATGGTCTTAGTATTGTATTCAACGGACAACGTTTTCATGCAAAAAATGGCTTGCTCGACCTGCTCGAACGAAACATGGCCGGTCCCGAAACCATGATGTATCCAATCATCCACATCAGAGAAGAAGATTTTGAATGTGCATTTACGCACAGCAACAATACCTACAACGAAGAATACTACAGTTTTGTTAACGGTCAGCACACCACACAGGGTGGAACCCATCAGAATGCTTTCAGGGAAGCGGTAGTAAAAACTATCCGGGAGTTTTATAACAAGGACTATGACACGGCTGATATCCGGAACTCCCTTGTGGCAGCCATCAGCATCAAAGTGCAGGAACCTGTTTTTGAGTCGCAGACTAAAACAAAGCTGGGCTCCCAAAACATGGAGCCCAATGGAAGAAGCATCAGAACCTTTATCGGAGATATCATTAAAAAGCACCTTGACAATTACTTACACATCAATCCCGACACAGCAGAAGCACTTCACCGCAAAATACTTCAAAGTGAAAGGGAAAGAAAAGACATGGCCAACATCAAAAAACTGGCCAGGGAGAGTGTGAAAAAAGTGAGTCTTCACAACAAAAAACTGAGGGATTGCCGCATTCATTTTAATACAAATCACGAAAAACGCCTTGAAACAACCTTGTTTATCACCGAGGGCGATTCAGCTTCGGGAAGCATCACCAAAAGCCGTGATGTTCAAACACAGGCAGTTTTCAGCCTGAAAGGCAAACCACTCAACAGTTTCGGCCTTACAAAAAAAATTGTCTACGAAAATGAAGAGTTTAATTTACTTCAGGCAGCCATTAACATCGATGAATCAATTGAAAACCTGCGGTACAACAACATTGTAATTGCAACCGATGCTGACGTGGATGGCATGCACATCAGGTTGTTGTTACTTACTTTTTTTCTGCAGTTTTATCCCGACCTGGTCAGAAGTGGTCATGTTTACATTTTGCAGACTCCGCTTTTCAGAGTCAGGAATAAAAAGGAAACGATCTATTGCTATTCGGAAGAAGAACGAATCACAGCAATCGGAAAATTAGGCAGCAATCCGGAAATTACCCGGTTCAAAGGTCTGGGCGAAATCTCTCCTGACGAATTCAGGCATTTCATCGGTCCCACTATGCGGCTCGATCCTGTGATCCTAAGAAGAGATTTGTCGGTTCAGGAAATTCTGGAATATTATATGGGAAAAAATACTCCTGAACGTCAGCAGTTTATCATCAACAACCTCCGACAAGAAGAGGATATTACGGAAGAAAAAATAAAAGTTGGCTAGATACTTTACACCTCCAAAAAAAGTATAAACCAACTTAAAGGCTCAAGTATTCCTGCCTTCTCTAACCTGGCAATTATGAAAAAAAAACGAAGTTGATCTCAGACCTGATTGGCTTCTGACATTTCTTGCGGATTGGTAATCCCGTGTTTATTCCAGAACTTGCGGTGACTGAAAAATTTGCTAACATTTTTTGTAAGTAATTAAAATTATTTTCACGTAATTCCTGTCATTTTTTACAGATTCTATTATTTCAAATTTGGATTTTTTTCCTGATTTTACTAAATTTGACCAAATTTGTACAATCAGTTTTGGATAGATACAAATCATTCAAATCTGGTAAATATTTACCAAAGATCAACTCTATACAAAATGGGACCCTCAGCACCAATGCCATCTTATCAGGAATTATTGGAACTCGTTTCACACCTTCAAGGACAGGTATCCAAATTGAACGACAAGCTTATAGAAAACGAGCAATTGACAGACAAAACCATTTTTCTGCTGACAGAACGCAAAAAAGAACTGAACCTTCTGATTACCGTTATCGAATTGCTGAGTGATACTTCTCTTGACGAGTCGGAAGCATTTTACAGATTCACTAACCTACTTCCTTCAGGCTGGAATAAACCTGATAAAACCATTGCTAAATTAAAAATCTTCGACAAAGAGTTTGTATCCGGCGTTATAAATGGACCAAAGCATCAAATGTCGCAGGATATCTGTTATCTTGAAAACACGATCGGTTCAATTTCAATTGAATGTGAATCTGAGGAAGCAGATACTGAAAAGGTTTTTTTGCCGGAGGAATATGAGTTGCTCAAATCGATAGTGCTCAAAATTCAGTCATATATTGAACGAATTGAACGACAGAAACAAAACCTGCGTAACGAAACAAAATATCGACAGCTCATTGAAACAATCAATGAAATCGTATTTGAAGTAAACAAGGATGGATTTCTAACATTTATCAGCCCTTCAGTTTATCAAATTTCCGGTTTTACTGAAACTGAATTAATCGGAACATCATTTTGGCAACACATTCACGATGAAGATCTTGCACAGGTTCGGCTCGTTCAGGAACGACTAAAGAAAGGCGAATCTCAGCAATTGGAATTAAGGTTATACTCCAAATCAAAAGAGATGAAATGGCTTTTGCTCTCTGCAAAACCGAGTTTCTTTGCCGGCACTTTTACAGGAATCACCGGAACCCTCACAGATATCACCGGACGTAAACAAACAGAATTAAAGTTAAGAGATCAGGACCTTTTGTATAAATCTGTGATTGAGGCATCCCCCGATGTCATTACCATAACCGACTTACAGGGTATCATAATTTTTTCGTCACCCAATACCGTCCATTTATTTGGCTACGATAATCCGCAGATTTTCATTGGAAAATCCATCATGGACTTCATCCACCCTGATAACCTCCCGATTGCCTATGAGAATTTGAGCAAGATGTTTGAAGGCGAAAGATCAGGAGCGAAGGAATATATTGCCGTTCGTGCTGATGGGTCAACATTTGATATCGAGGTAAACGGAGAGTTTGTGAGAGACCACGACGGCCATGTTCACAAAATGGTTTTTGTAACACGTGATATCAGTCGTAGAAAAATCATCGAACAACAACTCGTTTTGGCTGAAGAGTCATATCGGAATATGGTTGAATCGATTAACGATGCAATCTATGAAATAGGAATTGACGGCACTATTCATTATGTAAGTCCTGCGATAACAAAAAATTTGGGTTATACTGTTGATGAATTGGTCGGAAAGAACTTTTTCAATTATATGTATGAGGAAGACAGGCTGATGATCATGTCAGCCTTAGGCCAACTTGGACAGAAGGACTATTCATTTCTGGAATATCGCTATTACACCAAAGCTGGCGAACTTAAGTGGGTAAGATCTTCGACGACTGCCATAATCAAAAACGGTCAGATAGTAGGTGGTCGCGGTTCGCTGAGTGATATTCACGAGCGTAAACTGGCAGAGTTTTCACTTAGAGAAAGTGAAGCCAACTTCCGAAAATTGATTGAGTCAACTCCGGTTGGGATTGCAGTTCTTTCCACCAACTTTGATTTTATACTTGTAAATGATAACTTTACACAATCAACCGGTTATACTAAAGAGGATTTAGGCAATATCGAAACATGGTGGCAAGTCGCCTATCCCGATCCCAATTACAGAGATTTGGTTCAACGTCAATGGTTCGAAAACACAGAGGCTTATCTTAAAACAGGAGCAAATTTTGTTCCTTTTGAAGCAAAAGTGATGTGCAAGGATGGAAAATACCGCTATTTCGAGATTGGTTATGTTGCCACAGCTAACGTTCAAATTGGTTCATTCATTGATATTACTCAGCGTGTTACCGCTACACAGTTGCTTTCGGAACAGGTTGCCTACACCGACTCAATATTGAATGCCCTTCCTGATTTGATGTTTGTGATTTCAAAAGAAGGGAAAATTATTTCATTCAACTCAGGAAAACAAGAAGATCTATATGTAGCCCCGGACCATTTTTTGGGGAAAAAGCTGGCAGAGGTTTTACCCCCCCGACTTGCCGAAAAATTCATGCAGGAAATCAGGCACTTAATCGAAGGTCAAAGCGCATTACCCATCGAATACAGTCTGCCTGTGAATAACCAATCCATCGACTACGAAGCAAGGTTCAGTCCTTTTGCTGAAGATAAAGCGATCGTTCTGGTAAGCAATATTTCAGCAAGAAAGCAGGCAGAAAAAGAATTGGTGAAAGCTAAACTTCTTCTCGAACAATCGAGCAAAATGGCCAAAATCGGCTCGTTCGAATACCTTGTTCACGATGACAAACTCACTCTTTCATCCTTCCTGAAAACAATGCTTGGGATGGAGGAGCATTTTGAGGCTGATTTGATGGAAGCCATCGGTACTTATTTCAAGGGAGATGCGAGAGAACTGGTTGAAAATAAGGTTAAAGAGGCACTTGAATATAACAAGGCCTTTGACATTGAAGTATTGCTCACCGCTGACTCCGGCCGTAAATTTTGGGTGAGGATTATCTGTGAGGTTGAAATACAGGAATCCATCGGTATCAGACTTTTTGGTGCAGTACAGGATATCGATGATCAAAAGAAAATCAGGGAAGAAATCCGGATTTCGGAGGAAAAACTTAGCATCATCGCCAACAACACCTACCATTGGGAGTTCTGGCAAGGCACTGATGGCAGGCCTATTTACCATTCGCCATCTTCACAAAAGATAACAGGAATACCGGTTTCTGAATTAATGGCACTCAAAGACTGGACTGCTGTTCTTATCCATCCTGATGATCTTCAATCCTATCAGAATCACCATCGAGATGTCAGAAAAAACATTGAATCCGGCCAGCATAACTTCAGAATAATTAATCACGATGGTGAGGTTCGACACATTTACCATGTATGTCAGCCTGTTTTTGATCACAAAAATCAATACATTGGAATCAGAGGTTCAAATGTAGATATAACAGAGCAAAAAGTAGCAGAACTTGCAAGAAAGGCCAGTGAGGAAAAATACCGCAGTTTGATTAACAGCTCCGATGCAGCCATTACTATGCTTGATGCTGCAGGTTGTTTCCTTTATCTCAACGACATTGCCGTCCGTCCTTATGGCATTTCACCTGAGTCATTAACAGGAAAGTATGTTCACGAACTATTTCCGGCAGATCAGGCCGATTCAATACTGAAAGATACGCAGTCTGTGATAAATAGTAAAAATGGGATTGTAAAGGAAGTTTTGGCTGACATCAATGGAAAACCTCTTTGGTTCAGAACGAGCATGCAACCTGTTATAGGTGATAATCAAGAGGTTACGTCAGTTCTCACCTATAATACCGACATCACTGAAACCAAGCTGGCCGAAGAGAAAATCAAGAAAAGTGAGATCAAATACAAGACCCTGTTTTATGATTCACCCATTGGATTCCTTATTATCAAAAACGGGGTATTTGTCGAATGCAACAAGACTGCCGAAACGCTAATCCGTGGTAGCAGAGAGCAACTCATTGGTCTTTCACCCGCCTCCATTTCACCTCCGTTTCAAGCAAATGGTAAACAATCGGAGGCATGGGCCATTGAAATGATTGAGACAGCAACCAAACTGGGGCGACATGATTTCGAGTGGCAGCACAGCTGTTTTGATGGTGCTGAAATAACTGTCCATGTGAATCTTACAGTAGCAGACTATGATGGTGAACCGGCTTTTTTTACAACCTGGCAGGATATCACGGAGAAAAAAGCCAATGAAACACAGCTAAGAAAGTTAAGTCGGGCTGTTGAGCAAAGTCCCATCACCGTTGTAATTACCGATCTGGACGGTAAAATCGAATATGCCAATCCGGCCGCATGCAAAACAACAGGGTATTCGATCGAAGAACTTATCGGAAAAAATCCCAAAGTATTAAAATCAGGGGAAACAAAAGAAGAAGAGTATAAGTATCTCTGGAACAACATTACCAACGGGCAGGAATGGAGGGGCATATTCCATAACAGGCGCAAAAACGGTGAGCTCTATTGGGAATCTTCAACAATTTCACCAATAACCAATGCAAATGGCGATCTCACTCATTACATTGCGATTAAGGAGGACATAACAGAGCGAAAAAAAATACAGGAAAACCTGCTTGAAAGCGAGAAACGCTTCAGGCAAATTGCCGAACAAAGTCAGACAGTAATCTGGGAAATAAACCTTGAAGGGGTTTACACCTATGTGAATGAGACCTGTGAAACAGTATGGGGCTACACATCGGAGGAGATTATCGGGAAAAAACATTTTTTTGACCTACATCCGGATAAGGGACGTGAGGAATTTGTTAGAAATGCACAGTCATTAGTTGCAAATGGTCTGCCATTTAAGGATTTCGAAAATCAAATTGTTCACAA
>JANJXG010000072.1 GCA_024709145.1 Bacteroidales bacterium
CCGGAGGAATCATATCCCCTTCCACAGTCACAACAAGGTCGAGAATGCCTGTGGCGCCAACGATGCCGAGTTGTCCGCTTGGCAACAGGTTTTGTCCGAAAAGATCCACGTCGCCGCTGCGGTCGTCTTCCCAGGCAAACACCCATTGGTCGCCATCGAAATCAGCTTTGTCGAGGTGTACTTTTGACGACTGTACTGACGAAATCATTACCTCCGCGGGATTCCATACGGTGTTGCCGACGGCATCGAGGCGTATAGCGCGGATAGAAGTGGAGAGTCCGTCGAAATAATGCTCATAAACAAGTACAATGTCATTGTCGAGTGGCAGCAGGTAGTCTGGTAAAACCGCTTGTGAACTTACCGGTATGATGACTTTTCCAAAATCGGTCCACATGCGCTCCCCGGCAGGGCTAATTTTCTGTGCATAAATGCCATAGGCATTCTGATCGCCGTTGACTTCATTCCAGAGCACATAGATATTTTGATCATTGGCAGGTTTGGCAAGTTGCAGGTAAAATTTGTTCATATCATCAGTTTCTGCTATTTTCAGGCCGTTAGCCTGAAACTGTGGCTGACCGCTGCTGTTGATGTGTTGAACCCAACCTGAGGAAATTGTTCCGCTGAGGCGGTAGTCGTGCCAGGCGATGATGCAGCCGCCGTTGCCATCGCTTTCCATGGGCAGGATTTGTGTCCAGGCGGTGATATTGCCTGCATTGGAAACCACAGTCGGGTTTGTCCAAACTCCCTGTCCAGATGCATTGAAACGCTGGAGGTACACATGGCGTGTCGGAGCCCAGGCAACACCCGTATCTTCGTAGTATTTCATTAATACGTCATCGTCTCCTACGGGCATCAGTTGTGGCCACATATAACGTATGGTACTGCTACTCATGGTGATACCATTTTCACCCCAAAGTTTTACACCTGCAGGGCTTATTTTCTGCCGTATGAGGTTGTTGTCGGCCATCCAGGCTATCACGGCATTGTTGGCAGAAGTAATGGCAATGGTTGGCGTCACGTTAAAAGCAGTGTTGTTCGATAGCATCATACCGTCAGGGCCCCACACAAAAGTGCCGTCGGGTGCGATGCGGTAGGCAACGATATTGTTGTTGCCACCCACGCGGATATCCTGCCAGGTCATGACCACATGGTTTTCATGATCCACAGCCATATCCCAGTCAGTAAGCCAGGTCATGGAAGGATGCGAACTGATGAGCAGGCCTTCGGAGTCCCAAAGTTTATTTCCCTGGTGGTCAAGCCGCTGCAACCGTACATTGTAATTGCCACTTTCAAGTGAATAATAGCCAAGGTAGTAATCCCCGTTGGGTGCAAGCCTGATTTTGGGTATTACCTGTTCGCCGGTCAGGCCTGTCAGTTTCAGGTTATCACCCGGGTTGCTGCTCCACTGTGCCTGAGCGATCAGGCCTGTCAGGATAAAAAGCAGCACTAAATAGTAATTGTTCTTCATGTGAATGAGTTTTTGCTTTCACAAAGATAGGAAATTCGGAAGGTAATGCACTGTTTTTTTTATCACCAGAGCTGACCTTGCGATGATATTTTTTCTACATCAGGAAATTGTAAAGCAGAAGGTGTAATTTAGCTGAATGAAAACAATAACCTTATGAAAACCCTTCTGAAACTTCTCGTGATCACCCTGACACTCCTGACGATTGTCACTGCCTGTAAACAGAGCGACAAGCCAGCTGAACATGATTTTGAGGCTTATGTAACGGCTTATACCCACGGCCTTGTGCCGGCGGATGCTCCTGTTACCATCAGTCTCAGCTCGGTTACCCGTCTTAAGCCCGAAGCAGGCGCTGAACTCACCGAAAGGGTGCTTGGGTTTGATCCTGAAATCAAAGGGAAGGCCTTTTGGATTGACGATCACACATTGCGCTTTTTTCCTGATACCAAATGGCCACGTGATGCAAGCATACAGGTGAGCCTATTCTTGAACAAACTTACCGATGTTCCGGAGGCTTTTCATCATTTTCGTTTTCAGATCCGCACCTTGCCCCTGACCTTTGAATTGCGCGACGTCGCATTGGAAACGACGCCCGAATGGGGTTCGGATGCTTATTTGCTGAAAGGGAAGTTGCTTGCTTCCGAACCGCTCCTGCCCGATGCAGCTGATGAATTGCTAAGGGTTGATGCCGGGGGAGAAAACCTCGCGGTGGAGTTGTCGCAGGAGGAATCCACCCAGCATCTTCTTTTCACTGCAGGCCCCGTAAAAAGGAGCAGTAAAAACTATGATTTGCTCATCAGCTGGAATGGCAAGTCTTTGGGCAGCAGTCACAAGGGTGAACTCAGCATCCCTGTCGCCGCAAAAGGCGTTTTTATGCCGTTGCGCACAGAAGTATTGCACCTGCCTGATCAGGCTGTCCATATTTGGTTTTCGGATGATCCTGATCCCTCACAAAACCTGAATGGTCTCATTCAGCTTCAGCCTGAGATGGCTGTACGAACTGAGGTGATTGCCAATAAAATTGTCGTTTACCCGATTGAATCTGCCTCAGCTGAAGTGGAAATGATTATCACTGCCGGATTGAAGTCTGCCAACGGTATGACGCTCAACCGTGATTTCAGACAGCAGATCAGCTTCGATCAGCTGAAACCACAGCTTCGTTTTGTGGGTCAGAGCACCATCCTCAGCGGAAAGGAAAAAGGGATGCTTCAGTTTCAGGCCACCGGACTTAAGGCTGTGGATGTGCATGTGGTGAAAGTGTTCAGCAACAATATGCTCCAGTTTCTTCAATGGAACAGCCTCACCGATTACAACAGCCTGCGGCAGGTGGGCCGCATTATCGCAAGGCAACAGGTGGTGCTTTCGGAGGAAGAGCCTTTTAAAAGAAGTCAGTGGCAAACCTATGGCATCGACCTCAACAAGCTGATTGAACGCGACAAAGCCTCACTTTACAGGGTTTACCTTACCTTTAAACCTGAATATGCCGTATGGGATTGTCCCGGGGCCTCTTCCGGTTTCGAACGCACTCTGGCCGGACCCGATGCTTCGGAGCTAAGTCAATGGGAATATGATAACTACTATGATCCGGCCTATTATTATCCGGATGATTTCCAATGGAATCAGCGGGATAACCCCTGTTCGTCAAGTTATTATTACAGCGATCGTTTTCCTGCAAGGAATATCATCAGCTCAAGTCTTGGACTGATGGCAACAGAAAGCAATCTTACAACAAAAGAACTCACCTTTGTTGTAAATCGATTGGAAACGGCCGAACCACTTTCCGCAGCCAAAGTTGAGTTGTTCGATTTTCAGCAGCAGCTTCTTGCTTCAGGAGTTACTGATGCTTCGGGAATGGTCAGGCTTCGTTGGAGCGATGTCAGGCCTTTTGTGGCCGTGGCCTCGCTGGATGGTGAACGTGCATGGTTGCGTCTCGATGAATCTTCTGCACGTTCCTTCAGCCGTTTCGGGGTGGCCGGCAGCGAGCAACAACATGGCCTCAAAGGTTTCATTTTTACCGAAAGAGGTGTCTACCGCCCGGGTGACACCTTGTTTGTTGGCTTCATCCTTAAACAGGATGCCGAAAAGCTTCCTGATGCCTATCCTGTGGTACTCGAACTCACCAATGCCCGTCAGCAACTCGCTGCCCGCCAGACCTCTTCCAGTCTCAACGATGGGATGTGTCTGTTCAGGATACCAACGGCCGCTGAAGCTCCAACCGGTCTTTGGACGGTGAGAATCAAAGCAGGAAATGCTGTCTTTTCCCGTAATATCAGGGTTGAAACGATCAAACCAAACAGGCTTAAAATTGTTTATGCCTTTGGCAATGAACGCATTGAACCCAATGAGCGCGACCGTAAGGTACAGCTCAGGGTCAACTGGCTCCATGGTGCCGCTGCGTCTGGTCTTGAGGTGTCTCTCGACCGACTGATGAAAGCTGCAGATCCGGTCTTTGAACGCTGGCCTGCATATTCTTTCAGCGATGCATCGAAGTATGTACCCTCTTTCGATAAAACGACTGTTAAAGGGAGAACAGATGAAGCAGGGGTCTGGAATACCAGCTTGAAACTTCCAGTTGCAGGAGAGGCTCGGGGTAACTACAAAATACAATGGACGGCAAGGGTCACCGAACCCGGCGGGGATTTTTCGACTACCACGCACACAGCCGATTTCTGGCCTTACAGCCATTATCTTGGTCTGGCAAGTCCCGAACCCGGACGTAACGGCTACCTTGAAACAGGAAAGAATCACCGGTTCGATATCGTTCGGGTGGATGTGTCGGGCAGGGCCACCGGAGAGAAGGCTCTTCTTGTAGAAGTGTTTAAGATGGATTGGTCATGGTGGTGGTCGGGCGACGGC
This sequence comes from Bacteroidales bacterium, assembly GCA_024709145.1. Lineage (GTDB taxonomy): Bacteria > Bacteroidota > Bacteroidia > Bacteroidales > F082 > JALNZU01. Next base: position 4,322 of record JANJXG010000072.1, read on the forward strand.
GGTCAGCAGGCTGATTATGTGAGCACCTACAGTGCCCAAAAAATACTGGAACGCAGCATCAGCCTCAGTCAGGGAAAAGGATCCTTTGTGTGGTCACCGGCCTATCCGACATGGGGTAATTTTTTTGTGCGGGTATCAGACCCTGATGGAGGTCACAGCACAGCCAGGATGGTTTATGTTGACTGGGCCGACGGATATTCCAGAGAGGACAGGGCTGCCACCGGTGGTGCCAACATTCTGACGATGAGTCTCGACAAAGATGTCTATTCAACGCATGATAAGGCAGTACTAAGCTTCGTCGGACCTGCAAAAGGGAAGGCATTGATCAGTCTGGAAAAGGCTTCGCGGCAAATTAATTCCTGGTGGGTTGATACCCAAGCCGGCGAAAACAAAGTGGTGATACCACTTAGCACAGTCTGTAGCCCCAATGTTTATGTGCATGTGACCCTCCTGCAAGCTGTCGGTCAGCTTGCCAACGATATGCCCATGCGGGCCTACGGAGTAGCCTCAATCCCGGTGGAAGATCCTGCTTCGCGGCTGGATCTGCGGGTTTCACATCCTTCAGAGACCAAAACCGGACAGCCTTTCGAGCTCAGTGTGCAGGAGAAATCAGGCAAGGCAATGACCTATGTGCTTGCCTTGGTGGATGAAGGACTGCTCGACCTCACCAATTTCAAAACCCCTGATCCGTGGAGTTGGTATTACGCCAAAGAAGCTCTTGCCCTCAAAACCTGGGATATGTACGACCTGGTTCTCGGTGCCTATGGTGGAACTATCGGACAGCAATTTACAATCGGAGGCGATGAATCACTTCCTGACAGGGAAAAAGCACGGCAATCGCGTTTCAAGCCTGTTGTCAGGCTTGTCGGACCTTTCACGCTCAAGGCAGGACAAAAAGCCGGCCACAGCTTCAGCATCGATAATTATATCGGTTCGGTGCGCGTAATGGCTGTGGCAGTGGCTGGCAATGCCTTCGGAAACCACAGCTCGGTGATGACAGTCAGGCAGCCTCTGATGGTTTTGGGTACCTTGCCCCGTCTGCTGCGGCAACGGGATGAAGTGGTGATGCCCGTTACCGTTTTTTCCTCTCTTAAGGGAATGCATGAAATAGTGGTCAACGTGAAGGCAGAAGGAGCCCTGAAGCTTGAAGGTGAGGCCAATCAAAAAGTAATATTTGAAAAAGCAGGCGAAAAAATGCTTCGTTTCAAACTGCGTGCTTCCTCCGAATCCGGGACGGCCCGTGTTACAATCAGCGCTTCAGGTGGAGGACACCAGGCAAAGGAAACAGTGGAGCTGTCCGTACAAAACCCAAATCTTCGCACCTACGAAGTGAAATCACTCATGCTCGAAAAAGGCAAGGCAGTCAGGCACGAATTGAATCTGCCGGGTGAAAAACCCAGTCAGATGGCCTCGGTTGAAGTGTCGGCGCTACCGCAAATCAACCTGCGCAAACGACTTGCACAATTGACCGAATACCCTTACGGTTGTACCGAACAAATCGTTTCAGCAGCATTTGCGCAGCTTTATCTGTCGGAACTGACAGGCAGTAAAGCCGAAGAAACTTTGGAAACAAACCAACGCATCCAAAGTGCAGTGCGACAGCTGAGCATGCGGCAACGTCCCGACGGCAGTGTGTCTTACTGGCCGGGTTCCTCTTGGGTGCAGGAGTGGACAGAGGTCTATGCCGGACATTTTATGCTGCTGGCAGCCCGGGCCGACAAAGCCGTGCCATCGATGTTTTTAAACCTTTGGACAAAAAATCAGCGAGGCAAAGCAGCTGCCTGGCGTCCTGATGTATACAACGAAACCCTGACCAACGACTTGTTGCAGGCCTACCGTCTTTATGCTCTTGCATTGCAAGGTGAAGCGCCCCTTAGCGCCATGAACCGGCTGCGGGAGCATCCGCTTTTGAGCTATCAGGCGGCGGCTACACTGGCAGCAGCCTATGCCATTGCCGGTCAGGATCAGGCCGCCCGCGAACTTCTGCTGGGTAATAAACTAAGAAAAACAAGTTTATATCACAACGAACTGACCCTCGGATCAAGCACCCGCGACCTGGCGATGAAAGCAGAGGCCTTGACCCTTCTAAAAGAAAAGAATGCTGCCTTTCCCCTGCTTCAGCAGCTTGCAACAACACTCAACAGCGAGGAGTGGCTGAGTACCCAATCAGCAGCATGGGCCTTGTATGCCTGGCAGATGTATGCCAAAACATTTCCATCCGGTGGCCAAAGCAGCTTCAGCCTCAGCCAGAATGAATCAACGGAAATTGTGTTGAAGCAACCCGTCTTTACCCGGAAGCTCAACACAGAATACAAAATCGTAGAAATGCGCAATACCGGCGACAACGACCTCTTTGTCAGCGTCACAACCTCCGGAATTGATGCTGTCGGCACCTTCCGGGAGCTGGAAAAAGGTATCAGCATGACCGTAGCTTACCTTGATGAAAACGGCAAACCCATCGATCCGTTTAGTCTGAAGCAAGGTACTGCCTTTACTGCGGTGACCACTGTTGTCAATCCGACGGATAAAACACTCAGCTTCCTGGCTTTGAATCAGTTTGTGCCCGCAGCATGGGAAATCGTCAACGATCGTCTGATGGAATCAAATCAGATTACTGACCTGAGTAATGAGTATGTTGACTACCGTGACGACAGGGTCATCTACTTTTTCAACCTGTTGCCAGGTGCCAAAAAAGTGTTTTCTACCAGACTCATTGCAACCTATGAAGGCGTAACCACTTTGCCGGCAACACATTGTGAAGCGATGTACGACAAAAACGTGGCTGCCTACAAAGGAGGAGGAAAGGCAGTGGTGAAAGCCCGGATTGACTAAGCCGGATGGTTGGGGCGGCAATGAAAGGAAGACCTGTAAAAGTCTGGTGGCAATCAGTCATTGTTCACCTTCGCGGGCTTTCATGGCCTGTGCGGCTGGTTTTGACAGCCATTCTTGTCATGCTGCTGATCACCTGGGTTTTTTATCGGCCTGCTGACTTGTTTCACGATCCGCTGAGTCCTGTGTTAAAGGACAATGCCGGGCAGCTGCTCAGTGCACGCATCGCAGCCGACGGACAACGGCGCTTCCCGCCACCCGACAGCATTCCGGAGAAATACATCCGTGCACTCCTTGCCTTCGAGGACAAGCGGTTTTATTATCATCCCGGTTTCGATCCGCTAGCAGCACTCCGCGCCTCAGTCTCCAATTTAAGGGCGGGGAAAGTAGTCAGTGGAGGCTCAACCCTGACGATGCAGCTGATCAGGTTGTCGCGGAAAGGCAAAGCCAGGACTCTCACCGAAAAACTGAATGAGCTCTGGCGCGCCATTGCCCTCGAAATTACTGCCGGTAAAGATGTCATACTCAAGATGTATGCTGCCAATGCACCCTTCGGAGGTAATGTCGTTGGGCTGGAGGCAGCTTCGTGGCGCTGGTTTGCCTGCGCTCCCGAATACCTCTCATGGGCTGAGGCAGCCACCCTGGCCATCCTTCCCAATGCCCCTTCGATGATTTCGCTTCAGCGTAACAGGGACGCCTTTTTGTTAAAACGCAATGCGCTGATCAAAAAACTCTTTGAAAAAGGTGAGATCGACCGGCTCACTTATGACCTTGCCATTGCCGAACCTCTGCCCGACCTTCCGAAGCCTCTGCCCGATAAAGCACCACACCTCCTCAGTTTTTTACGCAGTAACAGTGCCGATCAGGAGTTTCATTCCGACATCGAACCTGCCCTGCAGGAGGCTGTATCCAACATCCTCATCAGACACCACAAAAGATTGTCGGCCAATGTTATCAACAACCTCGCTGTCATCATCCGGGAGACCGCTACCGGAAAAATTCTTGTTTACCACGGCAATTTACCCGCTGAAGCGGAGGCTGCAGAGATGCACAACGATATGGTGCAAACCTACCGTAGCAGCGGCAGTATTTTAAAGCCCTTTCTTTTTGCAGCCGCCCTTCAGGAAGGCCTGATGCATCCGGTCAGCCTGCTTCCCGACGTACCTACCTGGATATCAGGTTTTAATCCTAAGAACTTCGACGAAAACTATGCCGGAGCCGTGCCGGCAGGACAGGCATTGCAACGTTCGCTCAACGTGCCTTTCGTATACCTGCTCAAAAACTATGGTGTCGCCAGATTTCAACACCTGCTGCATGAGATCGGGTTCAAAGGCTTTCAGAAAACTGCCAATCATTATGGTTTGTCGTTAATACTCGGAGGGGGAGAGGTGACCCTTTTTGAGCTTACTGAAGTTTATGCCAGGTTCGCCTCCCGTCTTGGTCAGGAATCAAAAAGCGAAGACTACCCACTCCAACAAAGCAGCATCTGGCTCACCACCGATGTTTTGCGCTCCCTCAACAGGCCGGAGACTGAAAGTGGCTGGTCATACCACGACAACAGCCTCCGCATGGCCTGGAAAACCGGCACCAGCTTTGGCTTTCGCGATGCCTGGGCGGTAGGTTATACGCCCGGATATGTGATCGGTGTCTGGGCAGGCAATGCCGATGGTCATGGACGTCCCGGCCTGACAGGTATTGCAGCAGCGGCCCCTGTTCTGTTCGATGTAGCCGCCCTTCTGCCTGAACAGAAGAACTGGTTTGACCCACCGCTCAGTCAGCTTGAAACAGTGATGGTGTGCAGCAGGTCGGGTTTGACTCCCGGGGAAAACTGTACCGAACAGAAAACAGTTATGAGCCCTGCCGGAAAACTGCAGGAGGTTCAGCGCTGTCCGTACCACCAACTGCTGAGGACTACTGAAGACACCGCATTTTTGCTGCCTTCCGACTGTGGCCAGGAGGTAAAAGCGCGGATGGTGAACTGGTTTCTGTTGCCACCGCTGATGGAATACTATTATATCCGTCAAAACAGCGGATATCAAACCCTGCCACCCCTGAAGCCGGGTTGTCGTGCCGAAAGGCAATGGATGGATGTGGTTTATCCTCCGCAGCAGGCAACCATTTATCAACCTGTTGATTACGAAGGCCGGCTAAATCCAGTTGTATTTGAAGCCATACACCGAGATCAGTCTGCTGTTATCTACTGGCACCTGGATAACAGTTTTCTGGGTTTAACAAAAGATGGCCGCCATCAGTTTGTGATGCCCGAGGCAGCCCCGGGCCAGCATGTGCTGAGCCTTGTCGATGAACATGGTAACAGTGTCTCGCGCAGCTTTAAACTTGCCAGGAAGTAAGAAGGGTGTTTGGAAAGTCACATCGGTGCTTCAGGAGACTTCATTTTTTTGTTAAGACAAGGTAAAAGGTTTGAAAATTGTTTTATCTTTGCACCCACAAAAATGGCCCCGTAGCATAATGGATAGTGCATCTGACTACGGATCAGAAGGTTGGGGGTTCGAGTCTCTCCGGGGTCACTTGAAAATCAAAGGGTTAGCATTGAAATGCTGACCCTTTTTGTTTTGGTCATACAAATTTGCATACAATTTGCACAATGATTGGTCTGTTAAACCTTAATAAACGTTTTGTTTTTCCAGAGATACCAAAGGATCAAATACAGCAAGCCGAATCCCCCAATTGTCAGCAGGAGGTAGTGAAAATCGCCTGTAAATTGCTTGAAACCAAAAAGTACCATATCAGCAATCTGATGAAAATTAAACACATGCGATAACACATAGGCAACAAGGGCATTCATGCCAATCACCCGCAACGGGAAAGCCCATCTCGCTAAACCTTTCACATCGATGATCCAGTAAAAGAGAGCCAGCAGCAGCAAACATACTCCTGAGGAAGCCAGGACAAAGGTGCTCGTCCACAGTTTTTTAATGATGGGGTGCCAGTTGCCTGCGATGATACCTCCAGCCAGCAGCAGTAATCCGATTATCAGGAGCCTCCTGACCACTTTGTGACGTGGGAGGTCCGACTTCACTGTTTCGCCGGCGAAAACACCGGAGAGGGTGGTGGCTGTAAATCCAAGTCCGCTCAGCAGCCAGGTGTACTGCGTACCGTCCTGAAGATCACCAAGAATGACTTGATCCACATACCAGGCGAAACTTGCCGAGGGTTCCAGCAGACCGCGACCTACTCCCGGAACTTCGGGAAGCAGCAGCAACAGGGTATAGGCCAGTAAACAAGCAAAAAACAGGATGTATTGATGGGTCTTTTTCAGCTTGATAAAGGCGATGGCTGCAAGAACATAACCCACGGCGATGGCCTGCAATGTATTGCTGAAGATGGCAAAAGTTTCAGGGTTAAACTCCAGCAGCCGGCCCTGAACGATCCAGCCCAAAAAGAAAAGCAACACAAAGCGGCGGGCCAGACGGAAATAAATAGCCTTTTTACCGCTGGCTTCCTGTTGTCGCTGCGACAACGAAAATGGGATTGAGGCACCTACGATAAAAAGAAATAGTGGCATCACAATGTCATATACTGTCGATCCAAGCCATTCGGGATGGTCAAACTGCCTGGCAAGTGCCTGTGATACGGGTGTTTTAAATCCGACATCGAGGGCTTTGGCAAAATGATCAAGGAAAATAATCATCAGCATGTCGAAGCCTCTTAAAGCATCGATGGATGCAATGCGTTGGGTGGTGTAAGTGTTTGATTTCATACCCGTTATTTCAAATAGTGGACGGCACAAATCCTATTTTCAGCAAAGGTAAGGAATTTGTCAGCCTTGTCTTTATCATTTTGCAAGACGATTTCAAAACGGTTGCAGCCTGATGAAAGTCTCTTGCAAAAACCCGGTCGATTAAACCGTTTGCTTTACCGAACTTCATGCGAAAAAGGTACAAATGGTTGAAGCAAACGCCTGGTCTGTTTGCTGATGGATGATACCACCCGGTTCATTGTCAGGAAGACACGTTTTTTCATCCAATCAGTGTATACGAATGGTTTTGCTGTTGGTTAAACGGTAGAAAATAGTTTAGCTTTGTCATCAAAAACACATGAAAGAAGAAATGATCAGGGTGCTGACTGCGAAACCCGGGCAACAGCACGCCACCTCGGATTTCGATACCGAATACACCGCCGGTTTGAAGAAAAAGGAAGCAACCGAGTTGCTACAGTCGAACATAGAGTCGATGATTGAAATTCAGGATAAGCTGTATGCTGACAACCGATATGCAGTGTTGCTGGTATTTCAGGCCATGGATGCAGCCGGGAAGGACGGTACCATCAAGCATGTAATGTCGGGATTGAATCCGCAGGGGACGCAGGTTTTCAGTTTTAAATCTCCTTCGGAGCTGGAACTTGATCACGATTATTTCTGGCGCACCTACCGTTGTCTGCCACAAAGGGGCAATATCGGCATCTTCAACCGCTCTTATTACGAAGAAGTGCTGATCGTAAAGGTTCATCCTGAGTTTCTGCTCAGGCAAAGGCTCCCGGGTGTGGCAAAAGTTGAGGATGCCGGTCATCACTTCTGGAAAAACAGATACCGGCAGATTAACGATCTGGAGAAACACCTGATCGAAAACGGAACCATCATCCTGAAATTCTTCCTGAATGTATCCAAAGATCAGCAGAAACGCAGGTTTTTAAAACGCATCGAAGATTCTTCAAGAAACTGGAAATTCTCGGCTGCCGATGTGAAGGAACGGCAACACTGGGACGACTATATGCAGGCTTATGGCGATATGATCACACACACCTCCACCGAAGCGGCTCCCTGGTATGTGGTTCCGGCTGACAATAAGTGGTTTATGCGTTATGCAGTGAGTGAAATCCTTTTGCAACGGCTCAAGGAGCTCGACCTATCTTATCCTGAGTTGCCGCAACGTGAGATGAGCCGGCTCAACGAAGCAAGGGAATTGCTGGAAAACGAAGGCTGAAAAACTTTCCTGATCCTTTCCGGGATCATGCCCTTGCAGTATTAATAACCATATTTATGTTTCCACAGACTTTTCAGTCTGGCTCTGATTTCATTTTCGCGGGGGTTGTCGCCGGGTTCGTAAAATTTGGAGCCGCTGATGCTACCCGGCAGAAACTCCTGAAAGGCGAAGTTGCCCGGGTAATCGTGGGCATATTGATAGCCACCGCCATAATCGAGTTCTTTCATAAGTTTGGTAGGGGCATTGCGCAGGTGCATGGGCACACTCAGATCGCCGGTTTTGCGCACCATTTCTTCAGCCTTGCCAATGGCGAGGTAGCTGGCGTTGCTCTTGGGTGAAGTGGCCAGGTATACTGCAGTTTGCGACAAGATGATTCGGCTCTCGGGCCACCCGATTTTGCTCACGGCATCAAAGCAGGCATTGGCAAGCAGCAAGGCATTGGGATTGGCATTGCCGATGTCTTCCGAAGCCAGTATCAGCATGCGGCGGGCAATGAAAAGCGGGTCTTCGCCGGCCTCCGACATGCGGGCCAGGTAATAGACCGCCGCGTTGGGATCGCTGCCCCGTAATGATTTGATAAAAGCGGAAATGATGTCGTAATGCATCTCACCGCCTTTATCATACTTTACCAGGTTGTTCTGAATGCAGGATTTCACACTTTGGTTGGTCACAACGATTTCCTCCTGACTTGTCTCCATCAGGATTTCAACCACAAGCTCAATGGCATTGAAGAGTTTTCGGGCATCGCCGCCGCTGATCTGAAAGAGTGCTTCCTTTTCATCCACCCTGATCTGCAGCTTGTAATCCTGTTGAAGGGTTTCAACAGCCATGTGAAGTAAAGTTTCCAGGTGGCTGATGCTGAGTGATTGAAGGATGTAAACCTGGCAACGCGAAAGGAGGGGGGAAATCACCTCGAAACTGGGATTTTCGGTGGTGGCGCCGATGAGGGTGATGCGTCCTTTTTCGACAGCACCCAGCAGAGAATCCTGCTGTGATTTGCTGAAACGGTGAATCTCGTCGATGAAAAGCACAGGTGCCATGGGCAGCATCCGGGCTTTCTCGATCACTTCGCGCACCTCTTTCACCCCCGAGTTGATGGCGCTCAGCACGAAGAAGCTACGGCCAAGCTGTTTGGAAATGATCGAAGCCAGCGTCGTTTTGCCCACGCCGGGAGGGCCCCAGAGGATCAAAGAAGGGATCTTACCCGATTCGAGGGCTTTGCGCAGGATGGCGTCTTTACCAACAAGATGCTCTTGTCCAACATATTGCTCCAGGTTTTGAGGACGCAGCCGCTCGGCTAAGGGTATCTGCTGTTTCATCGTGGGGAGGAAAATTTTCGTTCAGGCAAAATTAGGTGATTTTATCCTAGGACAAAAAAATAACCCTGCTGATGCATGTCAGCAGGGTTTGGTAGCGAGACCGAGAGTTGAACTCGGGACCTCCGGGTTATGAATCCGACGCTCTAACCATCTGAGCTATCTCGCCAAATTGAGGGTGCAAAATTAAACATTTATGTTTTTTATCCAAACGTTTCATGAAAAAAGATTTCTCATACAGCTTTCGGCCTGTCTTAAAAAAGTTGAATTATGTTAAAACTTTCACACGCAAAGCAGTTGAATTTAAAAAACATTACTTTTGTAGTCTTACAGAATGTTAAATTATAAATCGTTCGCAACCATGAAAAATGTCGTTTTTTCACTCTTCTTGCTCCTTGCAACAACCGCATTTGCTCAGAATCCTGTGAATCAGGCCAGTGTGCAAAACGGTCCGGAAATTTCCTTTACCGAAACAACGCATGACTACGGGACAATGATGCTCAACGCCGACGGAGCCTGGGAATTTGAATTCAAAAACACAGGCAACGAACCCTTGATACTGACCCAACCCCGCTCCTCCTGCGGCTGCACCGTGCCCGCCTGGCCAAAGAAACCAATCCTTCCGGGTGAGACCGAAAAAATTAAAGTGACTTACAACACCTCCATCAAAGGCCGTTTTCAAAAGACTGTCACGGTGATGTCAAATGCCGTCACCAACAAAAGTGTGGTGCTGACCATCAAAGGTGAAGTGGTGATTCCGCCGACGGAAGCACTGCCCGAAAAGAACACTGCTGTAGGCACTTCGCCTGCATCAAAATAATGCATGAAAGGCATTGAAGCCGGCATTCTGGCCGGCTTTTTTTGCTTCATGGAATCTGTTAAACCAAAAGAAATCAAAAAAAATTTATGCCAGCAATCTCACAAAAAGGCCGCATGATGCCCGAGTCGCCGATTCGTAAGCTCGTGCCTTATGCCGAAGCTGCCAAGAAAAGGGGTGTCAAAGTGTATCACCTTAACATCGGTCAACCCGATATCCACACCCCGGATGTCGCTTTACAGGCTATCAAAAATTTCAATGGTAAAGTGGTGGAGTATTCCCACTCGGCAGGTATTCCTTCCTACAGGGTGAAACTTGCCAATTATTACCAGAAGCATCAGATCGACATCACCGCCGACGACATCATCATCGGAGCAGGTGCCTCCGAAGCCATCCTTTTTGCTTTTCAGAGCATCATGGACCCGGGCGATGAAGTGATCATTCCGGAGCCATTCTATGCCAATTACAATGGTTTTGCCATCAACGCAGGTGTGGTGGTGAAGCCCATCGTGTCGTCGATTGAGTCGGGTTTTGCCCTTCCGCCGATCGCCGACTTTGAGAATTCAATTGGTCCTCGCACCAAAGCCATCCTGGTGTGTAATCCCAACAACCCTACCGGTTATCTTTATTCGGAGGAGGAACTTGAAACGCTGCGTCAACTGGTGCTCAAATACGACCTGTATCTCATTGCAGATGAGGTTTACCGTGAATTCTGCTACGACGGCAACCGGCATGCTTCCTGCATGCATCTTAAAGGCATCGAAAATAATGTGATTCTGATCGATTCGGTCTCAAAACGTTACAGCGCCTGTGGAGTGCGGGTGGGATGCATGATCTCGAAAAACAAGGAGCTGATGCGAACCGCACTGAAGTTTGCCCAGGCACGTCTGAGTCCGCCAAGTTTCGGACAGATCGCTGCCGAGGCGGCCATCGACACCCCCGACAGTTATTTTGAAGAAGTGCTCCACGAATACCATCAGCGTCGCGATGTGGTGGTGGCTTCCATCAATCGGATGAAAGGGGCCTTTTGCCCAACTCCCAAAGGGGCCTTTTACGTGGTGGCTCAATTGCCCATCGACGATTCTGACCGATTCTGTCAGTGGTTGCTCGAAGATTTTCACCATGACGGCAAAACAGTGATGCTGGCGCCTGCCAGTGGCTTCTATGCCACCAATGGTAAAGGGAAAGACGAGGTGCGTATCAGCTATGTGCTGAATGTGGAAGACCTCAGGCAATCGATGCTGGTACTCGAAAAAGCTTTGGAAGTTTATCCCGGTAGGACGATCTGATCAGGCAACTGAAACTTTTTCTCAATCAGGGTAGAGTAAATACTTTGCCCTGATTTTTTTATAAGCATCCAGGCCAGGCTGCCACTGTGCCCTGATAGCTTCTTCGGATATCCCTGTTTCTATCTGACTTCTCAGTCGTGCTGTGCCTGCAAGGGTGTTGAAGTAGTTGTTGAAAAATCCGTCCTTATACTTTAAACTTTGCCAGGCTTCTGTCAGCCAGGCGAGCTGCAGTTGTCTCGGATTTTGCCGGAAAGCAGCTGCATAAGGTTTCAAATTTTTACCGCGGCAGGTCTTTCCGTTCAGTTTTGGCTCTTTGGCTCCGGGCATGGGCTGTGGTTTAAAGCTGTAGTTGAATTGTGCGGCAGTCATGTCGGGATGACCAAACACTTCAAAAGGTGTCGGGGTGCCACGCCCGACACTCACTACCGTTCCCTCGAACAGGCAAAGCGAAGGATAGAGGTAAACGGCTTCCCAACTTGCCAGGTTTGGCGATGGTTTCTCTTCGAGCATCACAATCATATTGCGGTCGTAACCTTTCAGCTTCACCACTGTAAGCTTGCATTGGAGACCGTTTTTAAGCCAGCCTTCGCCGTTCACCATCATGGCATATTCGCCAATGGTAAGTCCGTAAACAACCGGCACAGGGTGCAGCCCTACAAAAGAACGAAAGGCAGGTTCCAGCACCGGACCATCTACATAAAAACCATTGGGATTGGGTCTGTCGAGCACCACGATCGGGATGTCATGCTCAGCGCAGGCCTCCATCACGTAGGTGAGGGTTGAGATGTAGGTGTAAAACCTGACGCCTACATCCTGAAGGTCGAAACAAACCACTTCGATGCCTTGTAACATCACAGCATCCGGTTTTTTTTTGTCGCCGTAGAGTGAATAAACCTGTATGCCCGAGAGGGGATCGGTGGTGGTTGCCACTTTCTCTCCTGCATCAGCGGTACCGCGGAAACCATGCTCGGGTGTGAAAATGCAACCGATCTCGATACCGGCGTTCATCAGGCTGTCAACAAGATGCGTACGTCCGATTTTGCTGCTATGGTTTGCTACCACAGCCACTTTTTTGCCCTTGAGAAAAGGGAAATATTCGCCGGTTTGCTGCGCGGCAGTCTGTAGTTCGCTTTGCCTGACGAGTCGCAGCGCCTGATCTTTCTGCGCCCGTGCACCACAGCCGCTGCAAAGAATGATGAGCAGGAAAATGGTTTTTTTAAACATCGTTGCCGGTTTATCGTTAATTTTGCCAAATTACAGAAAAAATGCGAGCCGAATCATTCATTGCAGCCAGAATCTTTTCGATGAGAAAGGAAAGCATCTCGTCTACCATCGTAAGGGTAGCCGTGCTCAGCGTAGCCCTGGGACTCTCGGTGATGATGGTTTCAGTGGCCGTGGTGATCGGATTCAAAAACCAGATACGCGATAAGGTGACGGGTTTTGTAGCTGATATCCAGATCGAAGCCCTGAACAACAACAGCAGTTCCGAAGCCCTGCCCTTCACTGCAGATACCGGTCTCACTGATGCACTCGAAGCCAGCGAACAGATTGTGCATTATCAATTTACGGCCAGTAAAGCCGGGATTATCAAGACCGAAGATCATATCCTGGGTGTGGTACTCAAAGGGGTGGGCAGTGATTTCGACTGGCAATACCTCCGGCCACGCATCCTGGAGGGACAGGCACCGGTAATCTCTGATACTGCGCTCAGCAACGAGGTACTGATCTCACGGAAGATCGCCGACAAGCTCGTTGTTGCCCCCGGACAATCCATCCGGATGTGGTTTGTGGATGCAGCCTCCCAACAACCGAGAGGACGAAAATTTACTGTCAGCGGAATTTATGAAACGGGAATGTCGGAATTTGATGAGCGTTACCTCATCGGTGACATCGGACATGTGCAGAAGCTTTATAACTGGCAGCCCGATCAGTATGCCCTCGTGGAGGTGGAGTTGCGTGATGACGCCGATGCTGCCGTGGTTAGTGAACAGCTTTATTATGAAGTACCCGTCAAACTAAATGTGACCACAGCAGCCGAGCGGTTTCCGCAGATCTTCGACTGGCTTCAGCTTCAGGATATGAATGTGTGGATTATCCTGCTGCTGATGCTCATGGTGTCGGCCATCACGATGGTGAGCACCCTGCTCATCATGATTCTGGAAAGGACACCGATGATAGGCATCCTGAAAGCGATGGGTGCAGGGAACCACTTCATCAGACGGATGTTTCTCCTGAATTCATACCGTATCCTGCTCAACGGGATGATCTGGGGCAACCTGCTGGCCCTGACCTTCATCGGCCTGCAGCTTCAGTTTGGACTCTTTAAGCTACCCGAAGCATCTTATTACCTTTCGGAAGTGCCGGTTGAACTGCATTGGGCACATTTTATCGGCCTCAACGGAGGACTCTTCCTGCTTTGGTCGGCTTCGCTGCTCATCCCGGTGACGGTGATCAACGCCATCGACCCTGCTAAAGCAATCCGTTATGCTTAAAAGTTGCCTGTGGCACCGGCCTTAATCAGGATAAAATGATCTTTTTTTTAAAAAAGCGAAAAAAACTTGTGCTGTTTGAGGCAATGAATTATCTTTAACGCACAAATCATTGAAATTCAATTTATGAAAACAACCTACGAAATCTTACCCTTAGTCGGCTTCGGTGAGTTGAAGTTTGGACAAACCATCGAGGAAACCATCGATATGATTGGAGATGCTGAGGAAATCGACCACCTCGACACCGACGATCAAATGAATACGATTGTGTTGCATTATTGGGATCAGGAGACTTCGGTATTTTTTGAAGGGGTCTCAAAGACAGTGCTTTCCTGTTTTGAGACCGACCACCTCGACGCTACCCTTTACGGAAAAAAGGTGTTTGAGATGACCAAGGATGAAATCATTGCCCTGATGGCTGAGCATGGCTATACAAATCCTGAGACGGAAGAAGAAGAGGGCGAGATCAGACTTACTTTTGACGATGCCCTCATTGACTTTTTCTATGATGACGACGAGCTCCTGGCTGTCAATTGGGGTGTGATTGTCAACGAAGCCGGCGAGATCGAAACGGAAGACTAAATTTGGCGGTTTTTGATGGCCCGCGGATGAAAATTGACGATGGTATCCATCAGATAGCTTCGGTCGATGTGGGTGTAAATCTCAGTGGTAGTGATGCTTGAATGACCGAGCATTTGCTGCACGGCCCTAAGGTCGGCCCCGCCTTCGAGCAGGTGTGTTGCAAAAGAATGCCTGAAAGTATGCGGGCTGATGGTTTTGTGCACTCCAGCCTTCTCAGCCAGCGCTTTGATGATCAGAAACACCATCTGACGGCTGAGCCCTGTTCCGCGGTCGTTTAAAAACAAGGTGTCGGTATGCGCCCTCAGCGGACTGATGTGTACGCGGGATGTTTCGCGGTAGGTGGCGATGAGCTTCAGGGTGTTGCTTCCAATGGGAACGAGGCGTTCCTTGTCGCCCTTGCCCACCACCCTGATGAAACCATCCGCGGCATAGATGTGGCTTATTTTGAGCGTGATCAGTTCCGAAACCCGCAAACCACAGGCATAAAGCAGTTCGATCATCGTTTTGTTGCGCTGACCCCATTTGCTGCTCAGGTCGATGGCGGAGAGCATCCTTTCGATTTCATCCACGCTGAGCACCTCAGGCAGCTTTCTCCCAAGCGAAGGCGACTCAAGCAGCAGGGCAGGGTCGTTGTCGATAACCTTCTCAAGGAGCAGAAATTGAAAAAACTGCCTTAACCCGGAGAGAATCCGGGCCTGGCTGTTGGACGATAATCCAAGGTCGGTGAGTTGGTTGAGAAAGGCACGGAGATCGGCAAGTGTGGTTTTAGCCAGTCCTTCGCCCTCCTCACCAGCCTGGATAAATTCTGCCAAAAGCCTCACATCATGGATGTAAGCCTCCACAGAGTTGGCAGCCAATGATTTTTCGAGCCGCAGGTGATGCTCAAATTGCCGGATAAGATTTTCTTGCATAAGATTGTAAAGGTAGGTTTTTTTTTGTTGTTGGTCTTTGGTCTTTGGTCTTTGGTCTTTAGTCTTTGGTCTTTTAGTCATTAGTCAATTCGCATCAGCGCCAATAGCCAAAAGCCAATAGCTAAAAGCCTTCGTGGAATAGCTACAAAAAGCCCTACCGTCCGGACAACCAAGCCTTAGCCAATGCCAAAGCCAACAACCAAGAGCCAATAGCCTCCAACCCATCGTCAATCACTCATCAGCTCTTCAAGATTTTTTCCGGTAATGATGAAACATTCATGGTTTTTAACCTAGCTTTACAGCTTAAAGACTACCGGAATGATGTCTGTTGTTTTAATTATGACTTTGACTGTTGTAACAGACTGTCGTGGTTTCCGGTGCCTGGCCGATCCGGACCTGAAAGGTGTGATCCTGACGGAAAACCACCCTTATTTTCCATTGAGTTTATCTTGATGCATAAGAATTAAAAAGGAAAAAGCCGAACAGATGAACCGATTGTACCAAAAAATATCATTCATTTCAGCAGCTAAACAACTGTCTTTCATTTTATCAGGAAGCCACGCGCAAGGCAGATTCAATGTAAAAGAATCCTGCCTTCCGGTCTGTATTCGTAGATCTAAAAGAATTTACTGTCAGTCGTTTATAAATATTACAACATAAAAAATTATGGAGGAAAATTACACGGCAGAACAATCAGGAGCCGAAATCAAACCCATCACGGTTGAGCTCATCAAAGAGTTGTGGTCGAAAACCTACAATACGGAAGGCAAACCCGACTGGTCGCATATTCTTCCCTATTATGCGGAGGATATTTATTTCAGAGACTCAATTCAGGAAATACATGGAATCGTTCCATTTACCGAAATGACCAAACGCCTGACTGCCCGGTCGAAGGATTTGAACATGAAAATCGTCCATGTGATCATGCAGGACAAGCTTGTGCTGATGGAGTGGGAAATGACACTCAGCTTCAAAAAATACCCAAGTTCTGTTATGTATGGATCGAGCCGCCTGACCATTGATGAGTCGGGTAAGATTGCAGCGCAACGGGATTATTACGATTTATGGGGCGATATTTTTGATAATATCCCGAGGTTTGGAAAGATGTACAGAAAATTTATGAAGAAAAAATTTGGTTGAACTGAGTTATGCAACACAATAAAAAATTCTTTCAATACTTCCGGGAATACGAGTGGTCGAATATCATCGCCATGATCAGAAACAACCAAAAAGACCCAAAAATTTGTTCTGAAAGGTTTGAGAACAAACTTGTTGTTATCACCGGCGCAACTTCAGGGATTGGTTACCTCACGGCCCGAAGATTTGCAAAAGCGGGAGCAAATCTTTTGTGTATCAATCGAAATCTTCAGAAATCGGAAGCCTTGTGCCTTGAAATCAGCCGCGAATTTGGTGTTCAATGCCAATACAAAATTGCCGATTTAAGCAGTTTAAAGGATATTAAAGCTGTGGCAGATGAACTTGCCAATTTAGAACTGCCCATTGATGTGTTGATTCACAATGCCGGTGTCTACCTCACGAAGCGGGAATTAACCACCGATGGGCTCGAGAAACTGTTTGTGGTGCATTACCTGTCAACCTTCGTCATCAATTATCGCCTGATTGACAAGCTGAAATCCCAGCGAAAGGCACGAATACTGATGGTAGGCTCCGAAGGGCATCGTTTTGCTGCCTGGGGTCTGAACCTGGAGGATCTGAACTGGGAAAAGCGGCGGTACTCAGGCTTAAAGAGTTATGGATCAGCGAAGACAGCACAGCTTTTGTCCATGCTTATTTTTGATCAGCTTTTCGAAAATACAGGGGTAAGTATCAATACCATGCATCCCGGCGCTGTTAAAACTGAAACCGGACAGGAAAATGGTCCCCTTTACCGGTGGTTTAAGCGCAACTTTTTCGATAAATCCCTGAAATCGCCCCTGATTTCAGCCGAAGCTTTGTTTTACCTGGGAGCCTCCCCTGAAATGGATCATGTCAGTGGAAAATTTTTTAACCTGACCACAGCGGAGATCCCGGCACCACCGGCACTTGACCTGGAAGTTGCTTCCGAACTCTGGGATAAAAGTCTGGAAATGACTGGTATTTGATTTAACTTAAATTTGTGACACATTGGAACTCGAAACGAAGATGAAAATAACGACCCCAGTCGAAAACAAGTACAATTCAATTGTTGTCGGCGGCGGCATCGCAGGCCTTACCGCAGCGGCTTACCTGACAAGGGCAGGACAGAAAGTGTTGCTGACCGAGAAAAACAAAGAGTTGGGAGGGCTGGTTAACTCCTTTGAGCGTAACGGTTTCCATTTCGAAGCCGGCGTTAGGGCGCTGGAAGATGCCGGGATCATTTGGCCGATGCTGAAAGAGCTGAACATTCAATTGGAAGTGGTTAAAAGTCCTGTTTCACTGGGCATCGAAAATGAGGTTATCGCCATAGAAACCCTTGCAGATCTGCAGAAATACCAGCAGCTTCTCGAAAGATTATTTCCTGAAAGTCTTGATGAAATCGATGCAGTGCTGAAAGTCATCCGGAAAATCATGCAGGATATGGACGTGCTGTATGGCATCGAGAATCCGGTGTTTAAAGACATCAGGCACGACAAGGAGTTTCTGTTCAAAAAACTTCTTCCCTGGTTGCCGAAATTTCTTTTTACCATCGGCAGGATTAACCGGATGAACATGCCTGTTGAGGCTTATTTGAAAACCATCGTCCGTAACCCTTCGCTCCGCGACATGATTGCGCAGCATTTCTTCAAAAACACCCCGACATTTTTTGCCCTGAGCTATTTTTCACTCTACCTCGATTATTTTTATCCCAAAGGGGGCGTAGGCAAGCTCTCCGACGCACTGAAAACTAAAATCATGGCAGGTGGCGGGGAGATCAAAACGGAAACAGAAGTCACTGCAGTGCAGGCCGGTAAGCGTTGTGTTTTTGACCAATACAACAACTGCTATACTTATGATCACCTTGTTTGGGCAGCCGATCTCAACGCCTTTTACAGACTGACCCAAACCGAAGGCCTTGACGCGAAAATCTCCCGGAAATTTGAAGAAACAAAACGTAAGATGCTGCAAAGCAGGGGTACCGATTCTGTGTTTACCTTGTTTCTGGAGGTAGATGAACCCCTCGAAAGTTTTGGAAAAATTGCCCATGGTCATTTCTTTTATACGCCTTCAAAACAAGGCCTGGGTGCTACCCATCGGGAAGAACTGGATGCACTGCTCAGAAATTTTGACCTTATAAGCCGAGAGGAGGTTTTGCGTTGGCTCGACAGCTTCACCCGGCTTAACACCTATGAAATATCAATTCCCGGACTGAAAGACAGCTCTTTGGTTCCGGAAGGGAAAACAGGCTTGATTATCAGTTTGCTTGCGGAATACAATTTATTTAAGGCAATTCAGAAAGCCGGCTGGCTCCCGGAATTCACTCAGGCTCTGGAGGATCGGATGATCAATGTCATCACCGCTTCTGTTTACCCCATGCTGAATGAGAAGATCATGGGGCGATTTTCGTTTTCGCCCCTGAACATCGAAAAAAGGGTAGGAAGCTCCGAGGGAGCCATCGTTGGCTGGGCATTTGGAAAGGAAATGCCTGTTGTGAGCAAAATTCAATATTCTGACCGTTCGGTCTTTACCCCGATCTCAAGCATTTTCCAGGCAGGGCAATGGGCCTATAGTCCGGGAGGCGTCCCCATGTCGATCCTGACAGGCAAGCTGGCAGCGGATAAGATTATCAAAAAAGGGAGGTGAGGGGTGACGGGTGATGGGTGACGGGTGATGGGTGATGGGTTGTGAGTGAAAAGTTCAAAGTTCGAAGTTCAAAGTTCAAGTTGTGACATACTCCTTTACAAAGCGAGGGAACTCCTTGGAGTAGTCAGGGTACTCCTTTACAAAGCGAGGGAACTCCTTGGAGTAGTCAGGGTAATCCTTTACAAAGCGAGGGAACTCCTTGGAGTAGTCAGGGTACTCCTTTACAAAGCGAGGGAACTCCTTGGAGTAGT
>JANJXG010000094.1 GCA_024709145.1 Bacteroidales bacterium
TCAATTTGTTGGTTACCATCAATACGAAGCTGAGGTCAGAATTATGAGGTTCAGGGAAGTCACTTCCAAAAAGAAAAAGCATTATGAAATTGTTCTCAACAGAACACCATTTTATGCCGAATCAGGCGGACAGGTTGGTGATACCGGCTGGTTAAAAAACGATGATGAACAAGTGGTAATTTTTAATACGCTCAAAGAAAACAACCTGATTGTCCATCTGACCGAAACCCTTCCAGCAACGCCTGAAAAGCCTTTCAGAGCCATTATTGACACTGGAAAAAGACAGGCAACTGCCAACAATCATTCGGCTACTCACCTGATGCATGCAGCTTTGCGTCAGGTACTTGGAACACATGTGGAACAAAAGGGATCGCTTGTCGATCATGAGCGACTGCGTTTCGACTTTAGTCATTTCGGTAAGGTCACCGCCGAAGAAATAAGAAAAATAGAGCTGCTCGTCAATCGTAAAATCCGTGAAAACATAAGCCGTGATATCCACACCGATGTACCACTGGAAGAGGCCAGGGCTATGGGGGCAATGGCTCTTTTTGGCGAAAAATACGGTGATCTTGTGAGGGTAATTGCTTTTGATCCGGATTACTCTGTCGAACTTTGCGGTGGAACCCACACCGAAGCCACAGGCAAAATAGGAAGTTTCAGAATCATCAGCGAAGGCGCCATCGCGGCAGGCGTGCGCCGAATCGAGGCCGTAACAGGTGAGGCAGCCGAGGAGTTCGTTAACAAATTCATCGATGAACATCAGCAAATCAGAGAAATTGTAAAAACAACCGGCAATCTTGTGAAGGGAATTCAGCAATTGAGTGATAATTATAGCGAATTGATGAAGAAACATGAGGCGCTGATTCACCAAAAAGCACTTACGCTGGCCCATCAGCTACTTTCGGCAAAAATATCTGTTAATGGATTTGATTTTATTCAGGCCTCTGTTGATGAAGACATCGACACAGCAAAGCTTATTGCCACCCAGTTAAAAACACTTTGTACAAATACCATCCTGTTGCTAAACGGCAGACACGAAGGCAAAGCCGTGCTCTGCCTGATGATTACTGACGATTTGGTTCAATCCAGGAATGCTGATGCCTCTGCGCTGATTAAACTGGCAGCCAAAGAAATTCAGGGCGGCGGCGGCGGTCAAAGGCATTTGGCTACTGCAGGAGGAAAAAATCCTGACGGATTAAGCAAGGCTGTTGAATTGATTCGATCAAAGATTAACGAGCTGTAATACAGTTTTTTAAATCAAATGATTTTGTAAAATTAATTTCATGTTAAAACGAATGTTGATAAATTGTAGTTTTTTTCCTGCCAGTTCAAAAGCTATTGTATCAAAATGTTGCTACATTTACAGCAAAATGTGCATAGCTGGCACACAATCAGCACAAATATTGTCATAAGATGAAAAAAACAATTAGTCTGCTCATCCTTTTACTCACCATAGCTACGCTTCAATCTCAGGGTCAAAATACTGCTGATTTGCAAAACTTTTCCATCATGAGCCCTGTACAGTCGGGCATTTATGAAGCCAAAGGCTGGTCCATGCAGGACAATGGAACCTGGGCTTTTGCGCCGAATAAAATACCTTATACTGACAGCAGATCAAACAATGCCCGTCCCGGAGGACTGAATGAATTGGGTCAGGATAATTTTTTCTCCCTTGAGCTGAGAAAAATTATGATTGACGATGAACAATACAATGTGCTGATTAAGAAATACAATGACGGTGAATTTGAGTTTAGCTATCTTCAGCGCAACTGGTTCTTTTTTAAATCGCTTGAATTCTGGGTTTTTAAAAGTGAAAAACTCAAGGAACTAATGCCCGAGGACGTGAAATTCAATGTTCCTTACATCGTTAATCTGGAGTGCTACCTAACGGGGAAGATCAGAAACTATGAAAAAACTGTTTTCACTGACAAAGGATTAAATCTGGCCAACTATAAGACAGGTGTCATCAACAATTTCCAAACAACTGAAGATGAGTATTATGATCTGATTATTAGAATGGTTCAGGACAGGAAATTTGGGAAAACCTTAAGCGACGGTAATTTGTTTATGGCTGTTTACCCTATTAAAGCAGCTGATAAGGAAGTTGCAAGATTTAAATTAATCAAGAATTACAACCACGAGAATTTAAACAAAATGCAATTGTCACCCGACAATTGGAAAGAGTTGTTTGCGCAGAACTTTTACGAAATCGAATTTAATAATTTCAGCAATTTCATCAATCAGTCTTTAGCTTATTTTGTTGAGTTGGAAAAAGCTACAACTGCATACGACGCCAATTATCAATGGGGAGTATTACGTTACCAAATAGGTGATTATATCGGTGCTTTGGAAGCTTTTAACAAAGCATTTGAAGAAAGCCCCAAGACAGATGATTTTATGATCTATGCTTACAGAGGAAATACCAGAAGTAAAATGGGGCTGCATACAGAAGCCATCGCTGATTTTGACAAGGCTTTAGCTCTCAGGCCGAAGAAAATTCTTGATTATCCAAACTGGATCAGAAATTATTTTAACAGGGGAGTTGCCAAATACTACCTGAACAATGGAACCGGCGCATGCGAGGATTGGAAAAAAGCCTATGACCTCGGTTATGGCAGTGCCAGTGAATACCTGATTGATTTTTGTGGTCAAAAAACACCCTAAATGACGACTGAAATGAGATTCCCCCTTACAATACTTGCGCTCGTGGCGGCTATGATGATCAGCCCGACATCAGCATTCAATCAAGATGTGGTATCTCAGCCAAAATGGCAAGTTGGTTTATCTGGTGGCATCGCCCAATACCATGGTGATATCAGTATCAAATCCTGGACCTCGAAATTCTCCGGTGAAACAAAACTCGCTTTTGGAGCTTTTGCAAGGCATCATTTCAACGGCAAGGCTGGTTTAGGTATTGGCTTTCAAAGGGCAGGCCTTTTTGGAGCAAAACCGCTGAAATCAGACGGAGTAACTGCCTTTGACCTTCAATATAAAGGAAATATCAACCAGTTCTATCTTCATTCATATCTGAACTTCAGTAACTTTTTCTTTGGTGAAGCCGAACGTGCATTTAATTTTTATGGCACACTTGGAATCGGTTTTATCCAGTGGCAGGGTGATCTGACAAAGATCAGTGATGGTTCGCTGGTAACCAACAACTCGAATGCTGCCGCTCAAAACCTCAAGACCAACGGAGCATCATTCCCCGTTTCGATTGGTGCAAGTTTTAACATTGCGCCTTCAATGAATCTCTTTGTTGAAGCCGGCATGATGAATGCCTTAACAGATGAGGTAGACTTCTTTCGCGATGGCTACCAGTATGATATCATCACAACAGCACAGGTTGGATTGAGCTATCAATTCGGAGGTGGTGGGAAAAAGGTTCAGAAGATCAGAAACCCCGAACAGATAACACGCTGGGAACCAGAAACTCCCATCAGTGTGATCGAGTATGAAATTTACAATGATCCGCCTGTCAAAAAAGTGATACGCGATACCATCCCACAATTGCAATTACCAGCCAAGGAGATGCAGCAAGCTGTTCAATCGTTCCCTCCCTTCGAATTCAGGGTTCAGATATATGCCAAAACGACACGGGCTGCAATTGGTGACAAAATATACCGGAATGTAACCTTTGAGTATCCCATTATTGAGAATACCTACAACGGCCTCTATCGCTATTCTACCGGTAGCTTTAAAACCTATGCCGAAGCCGAAAGTTATGCCCGCACGATGCAAAGCCGTGGTATTTATGATGCCTTTGTCGTGGCCTACAGCAACAACGAAAGAATCAGCATTACTTCCGAAATGAAAAACCGGAAATAA
>JANJXG010000051.1 GCA_024709145.1 Bacteroidales bacterium
AGATCGATGTTGCCCTTGCGGTCGCGCAGGATTGCAACGGCAAGTTTCACCGGAATATTAAAAGCTGAATCACTTTTCACCTTATCGCCAACTTTCACCTGTTTGATGAGTAGCCTGTTCCGGCTGTCGAGTGCACCATTTTTCACAGTGGTTCGGGTAGTGAAACTAATGTCACCACGCCAGAATGGATGTGCCACATAGTACTTTGTATAGGGATTAAAGATACTCATGGTCAGGCTGTTGATGTTGAGATTGAGATCAAAGTCCCTGTAATTGGAGTTGTCAACTGCCAGCTTTGCCTTCACATCTCCGTAGCGGTTCATCAGGGTGCTGATGTCGAATTTCACGCTTTTGCTCGAGTCGTTGAAACTAGCCGTTTGTGCATTAAACTGTTCAAACAGCACCGAAAATTTCTCCTTCGTCAGAAAATCGTTGTAGACAATCGTCCCGTTTTCAATGGCAAAGCGGTTCATGCCATATTCATTTTTGGAATACTGTTCGGCAATGTCACCCACGAGACCGGCGAGCATGATGAAGGGGTTGATAACGTTGGCCGGTGTGCCTTCGATGCCTGCCATGGTCTGAGGTGTATCAGCCGGTGAATCGCTGCTACGCATCAGCGCCGAGAGACTGTTCCCCTCAGGCATCAGGGTGAGCAGGAAATAGGGTTCCGAAATCAGGATGTTGTCAAAGCGGTATAGGTTGCCGGCTGTATTGATTGAATCAATCACGATGGAAAACTGTTTCCAGCCGATTTGTTTTTCATCATAAGCATCGGTGAGCACAAAATCATCCAGCCTTAGATTGCCCCGCATGGCCAGCAGGCTGGTGTTGTCGGCATTGCCATTGATGCGCAACTTTGCACTGAATAGGCCGTCGGCACGGGTACTGTTGATGAAATCGCTGAAGTAGGGAAAGAGTGGTGTGGTTCCGATTTCATCTGCTGCAAGGTCGAGACTGTAATCGGCATTGTTAAGGTCGTAGGCCATCGAAGCCAGCAGGCGGCCGGCTTCATTCACCTGAGCCGCAGCCTTGATTTTGATGACGTTTTCGTTCCAGCCGATGCCACTCAGCTCAACATCACCATCGTGCAGCACTAAACTCACCCTGGGTAGGGTGTTGTTGTAGGTTAGCATTACTTCTAAGGCTTTTACTTTTCCAACGCTGTATTTCAGAGTGTCAGCCGGATCGTGGGTGGTGGTATCTTCAGCCAGCAAGGTATTCAGCATATCGTCGAAATTAAAGGTATAGCCGTTTTGCAGGATGTTGAGATGAAGCGTGTCGAACCAAATGGAATCGAAATGGTATTCCGAAAACAAAAGCTTCGCAGGCTGAAGCCGCAGGCCCGTTGTGCCTGCACGGGCAAAATCTGTTTGGCCGTCCTGTTCCTTTACCACAAGTCCTTTCATTTCGACAAAGCCACTGAAAGGTCTGACGCTGATCTCGCTGAGGATTATTTTCCGTCCTGTAAACTCCGGAGCATACTTTTCGATGGCCCAATGTGCGATGGGGTTGAGGAATAAAAGAATTAAAACAAGGCCCAGCACAATCAAGCCTGCAAAGGCCATTAATCCGCTCAGGAGACAGCCTGCTTTTTTAAAGAAATTCTTCATATAGCTTACTGTTGTATAAAATGGCTTCATGAGAATGTTTAATCAAGATCAACAAACAAATGAGTTATTCACCTCAATAATTGCATGGTAACACCAAAATGTCTGCTGAAAACTCAAAAAGCAAACTTAGTTAAAAATACGCAGCAAACCGCCAAAATAGGTTGCGTTGTAGCGTGTCATCGGGTATTTTCCTTCACCTTCAAAAATACTTCCGTCGAGCATTGAATAGGTTGTTCCGGTGCATTTGTCTTTCGCAAAAGGATAGAACTCATCTACCACCAGCCTTGTGCAGCTCGTTCCGTCGCAACATTTATTTGGGTCGTTGGGTGGCATACGCTCGAAGGCCACAAATTCTTCGGTGTTGATGCGGTGGACGATGATGCCGCGGCTTGGAAATTCGGCTGTCAGATACATCCATCCGCCTGCCGTGTTAAGTGGCTGGTAAATAGTAGAGTTGGGATCGATGGTGATGTTAAGATACACATCGGGTATGTTGGGATTGGGATCTTCTTTGCGGCAGCCGGCAACCAGCTGCAGGAGAAAGAAAAATACCCATGTGTAAAAATACTTCTTCATGGCTTTTTTGAGTTATGGAGAATGCGATAATCCTTTGCTCCGGTATTTCGCAAAATTAACGCTATTTTTGTTGATGAATTGTGTTCACATGAAGCCTGTTGCATCTTTTGTTTTTTCGTTAATCCTCTTTTTGGGTTTGTTTTTTGCTTCCACAGCATGCAGTTTTTCAAAAGCGTCACGCTCGCGCAAGGAACAACAACGGATGGAGGTTAAAACGCGGAAGGCAGAAGAGAAAGCTTATCAGCAAAAGGTAAAGGCGCATCAGGACAGGCAGGCCGACAACACAAGGGCCATGATGAAACAATCGAAAAAGAAGAACAAAAAAATGATGAAACATTTTCGAAAGAAAACCTACTGATATGCCCATGCTGAGAATGCTGCGTCCGAAAGCCTGTTATCTGCTTTTTTTGGCCATGCTGCTTTTCCCTTTGAGTGGATTAAGGGCACAGCAACGCTTGTTTTTCGATCGTTTTTTGTCTGAAAACTCTCGAATTGAAAGAGGACTCAGTCAAAACACGGTCTATACCCTGTTGCAGGATTCAGATGGTTTTTTGTGGATCGGTACCTGGGATGGCCTCAACAAATTTGATGGTTACAGCTTCAAAACCTTTAACAAGGAAAACGGTCTCACCAACGAGGCCATCAGGGCTTTGTATCAATTTGGAAATATACTTTGGGTAGGAACAGAGTCGGGGCTCAACGGTATCAACCTGAGCGACGGCAGCATCACCCAGTATTACGCCCGCCCGGGCGACACCACTGCGCTCAGCGATAATTGGATCAATCACATCACCAGCGACCACTATGGTAAACTTTGGGTAAGCACTGCCCGGGGTCTCTCGGAATTCGATACCATCAGCAGGCAATTCCGACAGGTTTTCAGCCGGGATTATGGCAATCCGATCCGAAGTAACTACTTCAATATGCTGGTGCAGGATCTTGACCAAAACTACTGGATTGCCACCAACCACGGCCTCGTCTTCGTCGACAACAACACCCAGCAGGTGACCAGGTATTTCCACTCTCCGGCCGATCCTACTTCACTTCCCGATAATCAGGTGAATAGTCTGCTTATCGATCCGCACCAACGATTGTGGATTGGAACAAAAAATGGTATTGCCCGTTACGATGCAGAGACACGTGCCTTTGAAACACCTCCTGCCTTACAGTTTCTTGAAAACCAAAGTCCTCAAAACGAAGTTCTTAGCTTGTTTTACGATGAGAATGAGAACCTGTGGATCGGAACCAATGGCCAGGGTCTGATGCTTTTCAATGCGAACAGCAACCGCGTAACGAAAAACTTACACCAACCCAACCGCTCATTCAGCCTCAGCGACAACAGGATTTTTTCGATTTACAAAGACCATCAGGGCGTGATGTGGGTGGGGAGTTTCAACGGGTTGAACAAACTCAATTTCAACGCACCCGGATTCAGAACCTTCAGAGCTGACCCTGACCTGCAAAACAGCCTCTCCAACAATTCGGTTTGGACATTCGAGGAGGATGAAAAAGGCAACATCTGGATTGGCACCGAAGACGGGATCTCTGTCATGAACCGCCGTACCGGATCTTATCATTACTTAAACCATCAGCCTGATAAACTGAACAGCCTTTCCGGCAATCAGATCAGAACGATCAGAAAAGACAGCAGCCACCGCATGTGGATCGGGACAAGGTACAGCGGCCTCAACAGCTATGATCCGCAAAAGAAGCTTTTCATCAGGTATCGTCATGATCCGCAAAATCTGCAAAGTTTACCAGATGATTTTGTGCTTTCGGTCGCGCCTGCAAGCCATCCTTTTGTATGGGTGGGCACCGATAGCGGTTTGGGAAAACTCAACACCCTGACAGGGTTGTTTACCAATTATTACCACGATCCGGATCTCACTAACAGCATTCCCGACAACAGAATCTATGATTTGCTTATCGACTCAGGCAACAGGCTGTGGGTGTGTACCGCCAACGGACTGGCCCTTTATCAGCAGGACAGCGATGATTTTAAAGTTTTCAGAATTCCTTCACCGGGTGGTGACAAAAACCACGATCCTGTTAACAAGTTTTTTTCTGTTAGGGAAACTAGTCAGGGTGATTTTTGGCTCGGCACGCGCAGCGGAGGCCTCGTGCATTTTGATCCGGCCACGGAAATTTTTAGGGTTTACACCGACAGTGACGGCCTTCCCAACAACGTCACTTACCTCGCCATTCAGGATAAATCAGGCGATTTGTGGATTACAACAAACTGGGGCCTCACGCGGTTTTCGATCAAGGACAACATCTTTACCAATTACGAGGTTTCGGATGGCCTTCAAAGCAATGAGTTTAATTTTAATGCCGGAATGATTGCGGCCAACGGTGAATTGTTTTTCGGTGGAATGAATGGATTCAATGCCTTTTTCCCTGAAGAAATCAGGGTGAACAACAATCCTCCGGTGGTACAGATTACAGCTTTTAAGCTGTTTAATATTCTACAAAATAAGCAGTTAAGAAATGGAGACACCCTTGTCCTTCGCTATGACGACAATGTGTTTTCTTTTGAATTTGCTGCACTTGATTTCAGCAATCCGGCCAAAATAAAATACCGGTACATGCTCGAAGGTTACAACGCTGCCTGGATCGAACGCTCCAGCAACCAGCGTTATGCCGAATATGCCAAAGTGAGTCCCGGTACTTACCGTTTTCGTGTAACTGCTTCAAACAGCGATGGTTTTTGGAATAAGGAAGGGATAAGCCTGATCGTAAAAATCCGGACTCCCTGGTACGGTACCTGGCTCTTCAGAGCCGCTGTTTTACTGCTTCTCTTCTTACTCATCTACCTGATTATTTACTTCAGAATGCGAAGCATCCGCAACACCCATGATGTTGAGCTAAAATATCTTGCTTTGGAAAAGCAACTTTTTGCCCTCGAGCAGAAAGCCCTTCAGCTTCAGATGAATCCGCATTTTTTGTTTAATTCGCTCAACAGCATCCAAAGCTTTATTGTGAATAACGACATCAATAACGCCATTCATTACCTCTCAAAATTTTCGCAACTGATGCGGCGTACGCTTGCCAATTCGCGCGAGAGCTATGTGCCGCTGCGTGATGAAATGCAAGCCATTCAATTGTATGTCGACATCGAAAAGCTACGCTTTCACGAAAAGTTCGATTATGTGATCGATATTGACCCTGAAATTGATGAAAGTTTTATCGAGATTCCACCAATGATTATTCAGCCCTATGTCGAAAATGCCATCATCCACGGCTTGATGCACAAGCAGGAAAAAGGAAGGCTGTTAATTGCCCTTCGTATGCAACAGGACAACATCCTTGTTGTGATCGAAGATGATGGCGTGGGTAGGGAACGTGCTGCGGAAATCCGCCGTGAGTCGGGAATTGAACGCAAATCGCGGGGGATGCTCATTACCGGTGAACGGCTCGAGATACTTAACCAATATACGAATGAAACCTATACCGTAAACGTGATCGACCTCACCACGCCCGATGGATTGGCTGCCGGAACGAGGGTTGAAATCACCATTCATGCCAATCTGGGTTAGGATATAACTTCAGAAATAGTCAGAAACCCATACAGCAGATGATGTTTGTTTTAATGGTATTATTGCAAATCCAAAACAGGATGTTATGATCAGAAGCATTATTGTTGAAGACGAACTAAAGTCACGAGAGACACTCAAAGGGTTATTGAGCCGGTTTTGTCCGGATGTGATGGTGGTTGCCGAGGCTGCCGGTGTTCAGCAAGGGAGGGAATTCATTGCAAAACACAAGCCCGACCTTGTTTTCCTGGATATTGAAATGCCCGACGGCAGTGGCTTCCGATTGCTCGACCAGTCGGGATCGGTTGAATATGATGTCATATTTACTACCGCTTTCGATCAGTTTGCCATCAAAGCCATCCGCTATGCAGCCCTCGATTACCTGATGAAGCCCATCGTTCCTGAAGAATTACAGGCAGCAGTTGAGAAAGTGAGGCAGCACAAAGAGAAAAGGCACAACATGAAAAACATTGAGGTGTTGCTCAATAACATCAATCCGGCCAACATCGAACAAAAAAAAGTGGTACTCTCAACTGTCGAGAAAATTCATGTGGTTGAACTCGACCGCATTCTGCGGTGTGAGTCCGACAACTATTACACGCACTTCTATTTTACTGATGGCGGCCACCTGCTGATCAGTAAAACTCTCAAGG